>NZ_CP113783.1:3595309-4229371 GCF_029542205.1 Pseudoxanthomonas sp. SE1
GCGGCTGACTTCGTTGATCTCGTTGCGGGCGGCCTGCGGGTCGCGGTCGATCAGTCGGCCGGCCAGGTCGGACTTCAACGCCACCAGCGACAGCGTGTGCCCCAGCAGGTCGTGCAGGTCGCGGCCGATGCGCTCGCGTTCGGCCAGCGCGGCGAGCCGGCGCACTTCCTCGTGCGACAGTTTCAGCTCGGCACGCTTGCGCACGGTTTCGGACTGGAAGTAGTTGCCGGTGAACACGGCCACCGAGATGATGGCGGTCAGCACCGGTACGAACACCGGGAACCCCAGCCACACCGACAGGCCATGGTAAGTGGCCAGCAATGCCGCCAGCACGGCCAGCCGCAGCCACACTGCGCCGGGCAGCAGCGCGACGAATGCGGCCGCGTAGATGATGTAGGTGTTGGAGAAGGCGTTGTACGCCATCAAACCACAGCCCAGTGCAGCGATGCCGAACGTGCACAGCATCCGCGTCATCGCACTGCCACGGTAGGCGAGGAAGTACATCGGCAGGAATGTCGCGATCGATGCCAGCGTCGGCCACAGGCGCCACTGCAGGTTGCCGCCCCAGTCGCCACCGGAGGGCACCAGGACAGGCATGAACAGGAACACCAGGTAGCCCAGCAGGAAGATGGGCATCCAGCCCAGGCCCAGCGCTTCGGGCACCAGGCGGTCGCGCAGGCGCGTCAGCGTGGACAGCAGGGGCGACGAAAGTTGCTTCATGGACGACTCCTTGCGCCGGTGCTCCGGCTCACTGCACCAGGCGGCGGCGGGCCAGTACGAAGAACACGGCGGTGATGGCGGCCAGCACGGCCACGTGCAGCCCCAGCGGACGCCCCGCGCCCGCGCCGACGGCCTGTTGCGCGATGTGCGCCAGATGATACGCCGGCCATGCCGGCGCAATGGTCTGCAGCACCGACGGCAGCATCGTGAGCGGCACCCACAGGCCCGACAGGAACGCCATGGGCAGATAGATGAGATTGATCAGCGCAGGGGCGCCGCGCCCACTGACCAGCGTGCCGAGCCACAGGCCCAGCGCGCTGAAGGGCAGCACGCCGACCAGGCAGGTAATGGCCCATGCGATCCACTGCGCGGTCGACAGCTGCACGCCCGCCACGCCGGCCGCGAGGGTGGCCAGCAGCGCCAGGATGATCGCGGCAAACAGCAGGGCCATCGCCATCTTCGCCACCAGATAGGCGCCCGGCGGCATCGGCTGCGCGCGCTTGAGCGTCAGCAGGCCCTGCTCGCGATCCATCGCCACGGTCACGCCGAAGCCGAACAGCGCCACGCCGATCACCCCGAACACACCATAGCCCGCCAGCATGTACTGCGCGGCGGCCGGACCGCCCTTGCCACCGAGCAGCACACCGAACAGCAGGTAGAACACGGGCGGGAACAACAGGCACGGCAACGAGAACGACGGCGTGCGCAGCAGGCGGAGGAATTCGTAGCGCGCTTCGAGCACGTACGCGCGGGTGGAGGAAAACGGAACGGGAGCGATGGTGTCCATCAGGCGGCTTCCTTCTGTGCATCGCGGGTCAGGGCAAGGAACGCATCGGCCAGGCCGGCGCGCTGTACTTCCAGGTCGGACAGGGTGGCGTCCTCGGCCAGGAGGCGGCGCACGATGGGCTCGGCGGCTTCGGCGACGATCTCCAGCCGTTCGCCATCGTGCAGCGCGGCCTGCACGCCCGGCCATGCCTGCACGCGAGCCACCGGCACCGCGCTGACGCAGCGGATGCGGCGGTGCGCAACGGTGGCGCGGATCTGTGCCACCGACCCCTCCGCGATGACACGCCCGTGATTCACCACCACCACGCGGTCGGCGAGTGCTTCCGCTTCTTCCAGGTAATGCGTCGTCAGCAGCACCGCGCAACCCTGCGCGCTGAGTTCGCGGATCGCCTTCCACAACGTCTGCCGCGCATCGATGTCCAGCCCGGTGGTGGGTTCGTCGAGGAACAGCAGGTCCGGGCGGCCGCAGACGGCCAGCGCGAACTGCACGCGGCGCTGCTGGCCTCCGGACAGCTGGCCGTATCGGCGTTGCGCCAGGCCATCCAGCCCCGCCAGCGCGATGAGATCAGCCACGCTGCGCGGCTGCGGGTAATAGCTGCGCGTCAGGTCGATCAGCTCGCGTACCTTCAATGTGTCGGGCACGGCGGCAGCCTGCAGCATGACCCCGGTGCGACGGCGCGCCTCCAGCACCTGCGGCGGCAGGCCGAACAATTCGGCCGTGCCGGCATCCGGACGCTGCAGGCCGAGCAGCTGGCTGATCGCCGTGGTCTTGCCGGCGCCGTTCGGACCGAGCAGTGCGAGCACCTGGCCTGCAGGCAGCGCCAGATCCAGGCCATCCAGCGCCAGCGTCCTGCCGTAGTGGTGACGCACGCCGCGCAGGCGGGCCAGCGGGGCGGAGGTGAGGCTTGCCACGTTCATGCGAGGATCCCATCGGAAGGTGTCGCCATCGTGCCCCTGTGCGCCGACCGTGATGAGTGCGCCCTCTCAGGCGAATCAGGTGACAGGTGTCACTGGGATGAGGGCTGACGCCAGCGCAGGATGTGCAACCTGGCGGGTCGGGATCCGCCTTCGCCGCATGAAGTGACTTCCGGCAACTAGGCTTCCGTTACTCTTGCTGGTCACACTTCCCCGCATTCACCGTCTGGATACGCATGAACACGTCTGCCGACCTGCTGAAGGAACTCCGCATCGACCGCAAGGCGCCGCCGCCGGCCCCGCCGTCGCGCCGTGGCCTGTGGATCACGCTGGGCGTGATCGTCGCGCTGCTGGTGCTGGCTGCCGCAGGCTGGGCGGTGTTTGGGAGAGAGAAAGCCATCGAGGTGCAGACCGCCCCGGTCGCCGCGCTGGGCAATGGCAACGCCGCCGCCACGGTACTTGATGCTTCGGGCTACGTGGTCGCGCGCCGCATGGCCACCGTGTCGGCCAAGGTCACCGGCAAGGTGCAGGAAGTGCTGATCGAGGAAGGCATGCGGGTGGAGGCCGGCCAGGTGCTGGCGCGCCTGGAACCGATCGACGCCGATGCCGACCGTGCCCTGGCGCAGAGCCAGCTGCAGGCCGCGCGCAGCCAGACCGGTGGCGTGCAGGCGCAACTGGTGGAAGCCGAGGCGAATGCGCGCCGGCTTTCGTCACTGGCCGCGCAGCAACTGGTGTCGAAGGCGCAGTACGACCAGGCAGTGGCGCAACGCGACCTGCTGCGTGCCCAGGTGCTGACGGCGCAACGCAATGAACGCTCCGCCGCCGACCGCCTGAAGATCGCCGACATCGGCCTGGACAACACCGTCGTGCGCGCGCCGTTCGCCGGCGTGGTGATCGCCAAGGCCGCGCAGCCGGGCGAGATCGTCTCGCCGCTGTCCGCCGGCGGCGGCTTCACCCGCACCGGCATAGGCACCATCGTCGACATGGATTCGCTGGAAGTGGAAGTAGAGGTCAACGAATCCTTCATCGGCCGCGTGCAGCCGAAGATGCCCATCCAGGCCACGTTGAACGCCTACCCCGACTGGCAGATCCCGGGCGAAGTGATCGCCATCATTCCCACCGCCGACCGCAGCAAGGCGACGGTGAAGGTGCGCGTGGCGCTGAACGTGAAGGATCCGCGCGTCGTGCCGGACATGGGCGTGCGCGTGAGCTTTCTGGAATCGGCCAAACCGCAGGCCACGCAGGCGCCGAAGGGCGTGCGCGCACCGGCCGCCGCCGTGAGCGAGCGCGACGGCGCCCAGGTCGCCTTCGTGGTCGGCGACGACGATACGGTCGAACAGCGCACGCTGAAGGTCGGCGGCAAGCTCGGCGACGACGTCCAGGTGACCGACGGCCTGATCGCCGGCGAGACCGTCGTCATCGACGCCCCGGCCGAACTGAAGGACGGCGCCAAGGTGAAGCTGGCCGAGGAAGCCGAGTAAGGCCCCGCTGCAACGGCGCGCGTGAGGAAACCCACGCCGCGACGAATCACCGGGTAGTTGCTGGTTGCCTTTGCTCTTGCTCTGCCGGGGCCCCTGAGGTCCGGCAGGCACGGCAGGTCAAACCCCGCAGGGGCGGCGCACAGGACGTGCGCCGTTTCCGGATGACACAGGATGTGTCTTCCGGAAATTCCTGCCGGGACTGCGCACCCGTCGCTACGCGACGGGCGGACCGCCGGGGTGTGTTTCTTTTGCTTACTTTTCTTTGCACAAGCAAAGAAAAGTAAGGCCCCGCGGCAAGCGCACCAGAACGATAAGCCGCATCAGCCAAGCAGCAACCCACATCAACCACGTCCAGCCAACCACCGCCAACGTGTCGAAAGCCGCCTCCCCGCTTCGTCGCACGAAAGACCGCGCACCGTCCGTCGATCAGGTCAGAAGCCGCCCTCATCGTCCGCAACGATCACCGTCCTGCCCGCGCCACATCCCGAACCGCACCGAAGGAAACCACCCATGTCCTCCCTCGTCTCCCTCCGCAACCTCACCAAGACCTACCAGCGCGGCCCCGAAAAGGTGCAGGTGCTGCACGGCATCGACCTGGACATCCCGCACGGCGACTTCGTCGCCCTGATGGGCCCGTCCGGTTCCGGCAAGACCACGCTGCTCAACCTGATCGGCGGCCTGGATACGCCCACCGGCGGCGAGATCGAGATCGAAGGCCAGCGCATCGACCGGATGAACGATGGGCAGCTCGCGCACTGGCGCAGCTCGCATGTCGGGTTCGTGTTCCAGTTCTACAACCTGATGCCCACGCTGACCGCGCAGCGCAATGTCGAACTGCCGCTGCTGCTGACCAAGCTGGGCACGGCGCAGCGCAAGCGCAACGCAGAGATCGCGCTGCAACTGGTGGGCTTGGCAGACCGCAAGTCGCATCGCCCCAATGAACTCTCCGGCGGCCAGCAACAGCGCGTGGCCATCGCGCGCGCCATCGTCTCCGACCCCACGTTCCTGATCTGCGACGAGCCCACCGGCGACCTGGACCGTCATTCGGCCGAGGAAATCCTCAACCTGCTGCAGATGCTCAACAAGGAACACGGCAAGACCATCATCATGGTCACCCATGACCCGAAGGCCGCCGAGTACGCCACCCACACCATCCACCTGGACAAGGGCGAACTGGCCGATACACCGGCCGCGCACTGACGGAGGCGGTCATGAAATATTTCTCGCTGATATGGGCCGCGCTGTTCCGCAGCAAGACGCGCACCGCGCTGACGCTGCTGTCGGTGGTGGCGGCGTTCCTGCTGTTCGGGCTGCTGGACTCGGTGCGCGTGGCGTTCACGTCCGGCGGCGGCGTGGCCGGCGCGGATCGCCTGGTGGTGTCGTCGCGGCTGTCGCTGACGCAGATGCTGCCACTGAACCTGGAGCAGAAGATCGCGTCCACCCCCGGGGTCAAGAACGTGGCCTACGCCGCGTGGTTCGGCGGCATCTACAAGGACCCGCGGAATTTCTTCCCCAACTTCTCCGTCAGCGAAAACTACCTGTCGCTGTATCCGGAATACGTGGTGTCCGACGCGCAGATGAAGGCATGGCAGAACGACCGCACCGGCGCGATCGTCGGCGAATCACTGGCGAAGAAATTCGGCTGGAAGGTCGGCGACACCATTCCCCTGCAGGCCACCATCTTCCCGCAGAAGGATGGCAGCAACGCGTGGCCGCTGACGCTGCGTGGCACGTTCGTCGTCGCCGACGACAAGAAGAAGGGCGAGGAGAACCAGTTGTTGTTCCACTGGAAGTATTTCGACGAAGCCAACCAGTACGTCAACGGCCAGGTCGGCTGGTACATGGTCAAGCTGGACAACGTGGACCATGCCACACGGGTGGCGAAGGCGATCGATGCGATCTCGGAGAATTCCGACCGCGAGACCAAGTCGCAGACCGAGCAGGCGTTCAACCAGTCCTTCCTCAAGCAGTTCGCGGACATCGGCTTCATCGTTACCGCCATCATGGGCGCGGTGTTCTTCACCCTGCTGCTGCTGACCGGCAACACCATGGCGCAGGCCGTGCGTGACCGCGTGCCGGAACTGGCCATCCTGAAGACGCTGGGCTTCACCAATGGCAGCGTGCTGGCGCTGGTGCTGGCCGAGTCGGTGCTGCTGGTGGTGCTGGGCGGACTGATCGGCATGGGACTGGCGGCCATCATGGTGCCGGTGCTGGCGGCGCTGACAGGCGGAGCACTGCCGATCGGTTCCATTCCTGTCGAGACATGGGTGATGGGCCTGGCCCTGATGGTGGGCATCGGCCTGGTGGTGGGGGCGTTGCCTTCGCTGCGCGCGATGCGCCTGAAGATCGTCGATGCACTGGCCGGCCGCTGAGGAGAGAACGCGATGAAGAAGAATTTCTGGATCGGGAACCTGATCGCGGTGGTCTGCATCGTCCTGGGACTGGTGGCGTGGATCATGTTGCCTTGGCAGGGCGTGCTGGGCGTCGTCGTGCTGCTGGGCTTGTGGCTGGCCTTCACCCGCACCGGCCGCGTCGCACTGGCGGCGACCCGCATCGGCATCGCCAGCCTGCCGCAGCGCTGGGGCGCATCGTCGGTGATCATCGTGGGCATTGCCGGCGTGGTCGGCGTGCTGGTGGCGATGCTGGCGATGGGCGCGGGCTTCGAAGCCACGCTCAAGCAGACCGGCAACGAGACCACCGCCATCCTGCTGCGCGGCGGTTCACAGGCAGAGACCAATTCCGTCATCACCCGCGACCAGTCGCCGCTGATCGGCAGTCTGCCCGGCATCGCGAAGGATGCGCAGGGCCGTGCGGTGGTGTCGGGCGAGCTGTCGCAGGTGGTCAACCTGCCCACCGCCAGCACCGGTGAGGATGCCAACGCGCAGTTCCGCGGTGTCAGCGATGCGGCATGGACCATCCGACCGAACATCAGGATCATCGAGGGCCGCAAGTTCAACGTGGGCGTGCGCGAGATCGTGGTGGGTCAGGGCGCGAAAGGCCAGTATCGCGGGCTGGACGTAGGCAAGACCATCAAGCTGGGCAATCAGGACTGGACGGTGGTGGGCGTGTTCGCCGCAGGCGACGCCTTCGACTCGGAGCTGTGGACGGATATCGAGACGCTCTCGTCGGCGTACGACCGGCGTGCCTTCCAGTCCGTCACCGTGGGACTGGACGGCAAGGAGGGTTTCGCGAAGCTGAAAGCCGCCCTGGACGACGACCCGCGGCTGAAGCTGGACGTACAGACCACGCAGGACTATTACTCCAAGCAGACCCGGCAACTGACCACGATCATCACCTGGCTCAGCATCGTCATCGGCGCGATCATGGCGGTGGGTGCCGTGTTCGGCGCGTTGAACACGATGTACGCGGCGGTCGCCGGACGCGCACGCGAGATCGCCACCATGCGGGCGATCGGCTTCCGCGGACTGCCGGTGGTGATGGCGGTGATGCTGGAGACGATGCTGCTGGCCCTGCTGGGCGGCGTACTGGGCGGCCTGATCGCCTGGGCCATCTTCAATGGCTACAGCGTGGCGACGTTGGGGTCGAACTTCAGCCAGGTGGTATTCCAGTTCAAGGTCACGCCGGAACTGTTGTGGAGCGGCCTGAAGTGGGCGCTGGGCATCGGCCTGGTGGGCGGCCTGTTCCCCGCGTTGCGGGCAGCGCGCTTGCCGATCACGCAGGCGTTGCGGGCGATCTGACCCGGGGTCCCGAGGGTGCCGGCACGGCCGGCACCCTCACCGCGTCAGCGCATCGCCGGATCCAGCCATCCCTTCGCGATGGCTGCGACGATGTCATCCGGGGTATCGATGTCGTGCGCCAGGTCGGGCGCTTCGCAGGCGGCGACGTCCGCACCGGCCGCATTGAGCACGTCACGCAATCCGCGATCGCCGTCCAGTGCCCACGCCTGGCGCAGCATCGCGGGCGACACCAGCGCGGGAATGCCGATCCGGTCTCCGAAGCGCGTGGCCGCGGTTCCCGCAACGGAGTGCTGCGCGGCCGACTGCAACGCCTGCAGGTGACGCAGTTCAAGTGCCGGCTGATCGCAGGCCATCAGCAGCGTCGCGCCCTCATCCCGCGCCAACGCTTCAGCCGCGAGCCGCACGCTCCCGGCCATGCCCGCCTGCCACGCCGTGTTGACGAGGCACTCCACCGGCAGGTCGCCCAGGGCGGCGCGCACCTCCTTCGCATGCGCGCCGACGATCACCAGCACGCGGCTCGCACCGGACGCGAGCGCGAGACGCGCCGCACGGTGCACCAGCGCCTCGCCATCTCGCGTCAGCAGTTGTTTCGGCTGTCCCAGTCGCGTGCTGCCGCCCGCCGCCAGCACGACCGCCGCATGCGATCCGCTCACGCCGGCTCGCCGTGATGCCATGCCTGCAGTTGCGCCGCGATGCTCAGCACGATCGCCTCCGGACCCTGCCCGCCCAGCTTCAAGCCGATCGGCGAGCGCAGCCGCGGCGACAGCAGCGCATGCAGGTGCGCGGGAATCACCCGCAACAGATCCTCGCGCCGCCGCACCGGGCCCAGCAAACCGATGAAGGGAATCGCCGTCTCCGCCAGCGCCACCAGTGCTTCGCGATCGTGTTCGAAGTGGTGGTGCATCACCAGCGCGGCATCCGGCATGGGGTGCAGTGTTCGCAGCGCCTCGTCGGGCGACTGCATCCGCCACTCGTCCGCCACCTCATCCGCGGGTATCCAGCGCGCCCGCCGTTCCACCACGGTGACATGCCAGCCGAGTTGGCTCAGCCATGCCACCAGCATCCGTGTTTCCGGGCCGGCACCGAAGATCGCGACGCGCGATATGGGCGGCACCGTCACCTCGCCCAAGATCTCCGCCGTGACGGAGGCCGCGACAGGTAGCGTCCATGTCCGTTGCGTGCCGCCTGCACGCGCGGACACGCCGCCGTCGGCGGTGAGCCGCAACGACAACGCACCCGCGCCCTGCCACCACGCCTGCACCAGCTGCGACCAACCCGGCAGCCGGTCCAGCGGCAACAACACCAGACGCAGCCGCCCGCGGCACCCGACCGCCGAGCCCGCGAACAGGTCCTCGTCGTCGCGCGTGTCGATCTCCATCGCATCGAGATGGCCGCCGGCCACCGCATGCCGCGCGCGGCGCGCGATTTCCGGCTCCAGGCAACCGCCGCTCAACCAGCCGGTCTGCGTGTCATCGGAAGCGAACACGGCCATCGCCCCCAGCCGCACATAGGTCGAACCTTCGGTGGCGACGACGACGACCAGCGCGCTGCCGTCGCCTTCATCACTGGCGCGCGCGGACACTTCCAGCGGATGGCGATGGACCGACATGCGCACCACGATGGCGCAAGCACCCGGCAGAAGGCAACGGTCGGCAGTCCCTCGGGGGCATCGGGCAAGCATGGCGCAGGATCGTGCAAGCCGTGGCCTCCGGTTCCACTGGCACGCCACAGGGCCGCGGAGTATCGTCATCCGGTCCCACGCCGCCGCCAGGGAGACACCATGAAGTTGAACGTCAACGGTTCCGAGCGCGACATCGATGCGCCGGATGACATGCCGCTGTTGTGGGTCCTGCGCGACCTGATGGGATTGACGGGCACCAAGTTCGGTTGCGGCATCGCCCAGTGCGGTGCCTGCACCGTGCATGTCGATGGCTCGCCGCTCCGTGCCTGCATCACGCCCGCATCCGCTGTCGCCGGCAAGAAGATCACCACCATCGAAGGCCTGTCCGCCGATGGCTCGCATCCCGTGCAGAAGGCATGGGCGGAACTGGACGTGGTGCAGTGCGGTTACTGCCAGTCCGGCCAGATCATGTCGGCGGTGGCATTGCTCGCCGCGGTGCCCACGCCCACCGACAGCGACATCGACCACGCGCTGTCCGGCAACCTCTGCCGATGCGGCACGTACCAGCGCATCCGCGCCGCCGTGCACCGCGCGGCGGAACTGGGCAAGGCCTGATCCCACACCGCCACGGCAAGGCATGCCGTGGCTCCGATCCGATGTTCGACGGAGATCGTGCCCGTGAACCTTGAACTGAAATCCTCGCGCCGCGGCTTCCTGCGTTCCACCGCCCTGGTGGGCGGCGGACTGGTCGTCGCCATCGCCGTGCCCGGCGCCCGACGCTTCGCCTGGGCCCAGGAGGCGCAGGCAGCGTCGGCCGCTGCGTTCGCACCGAACGCATTCCTGCGCATCGCCGCCGACGATTCGATCACCGTGCTGCTCGCGCATGCCGAGATGGGCCAGGGCATCTGGACCACGCTGCCGATGCTGATCGCCGAAGAGCTGGATGCCGACTGGTCGAAGATCCGTGTCGAGCATGGCCCGGCCGACAAGGCCTACACCAGTCCGGTGTTCGGCATGCAGGGCACCGGCGGCTCGACGACGACGTGGTCCGAGTTCGACCGCTATCGCCAGGCCGGCGCCGTCGCCCGCACCCTGTTGCTGCAGGCCGCCGCCGCGCGCCTCAACGTGCCGGTGACCGAACTGCGCACCGAGAATGGCGCCGTGGTGTCCGGCAGTCAGCGCCTGCGCTACGGCGAACTCGCCGATGCGGCAGGCAAACTGGCACCGCCCGATCCCAAGACGCTGACATTGCGCGACCCGAAGGACTGGAAGCTGATCGGCAAGGCGACCAAGCGGCTGGACACGCCGGAGAAGATCACCGGCAAGGCCGTGTTCGGCATGGACATCCAGTTCGAAGGCCTGCTGACCGCCGTGGTGCTGCGATCACCGGTGTTCGGCGGCAAGGTCAAATCGTTCGATGCCACCGCCGCCCGCGCCGTGCCTGGCGTGCGCGACGTGGTGCAGGTGCCCAGCGGCGTGGCCGTGGTGGCGAACCACTTCTGGGCGGCGAAGCTGGGCCGCGACGCCTTGCAGGTCGTGTGGGAAGCCGGCGACGGCGCCAAGCTCGACAGCGCGACGCTGCGGCAGGAATTCTCCCAACTGGCGACCACCGACGGGCCGACCGCCGCGCGTGCCGGCGACGTCATCGCCACGCTGAGCAAGGCCGCGAAGACCGTCGACGCCGAGTACGCCGTGCCCTACCTCGCCCACGCAGCGATGGAACCGCTGAACTGTACCGTCAGGATCGCCGACGGCGAATGCGATATCTGGTGCGGCACGCAGTTCCCCACCCTGGACCAGAACAGCTCCGCGAAGATCCTCGGCATTCCCCCCGAGAAAGTCCGCATCCACACACCTTTCCTCGGCGGTGGTTTCGGTCGCCGCGCCACGCCCGATTCGGACGTGGTGTCCGAAGCCGTGCACGTGGCCAAGGCTGCGAAAGCGCCGGTCAAGACGGTGTGGACGCGCGAGGACGACACGCGAGGCGGTTACTACCGCTCGGCGTTCGTCGAGAAGATCAAGGTCGGCCTGGGCGAAGACGGCTTCCCGACGGCATGGCACCAGGTGATGGTGGGCCAGTCGATCATGGCCGGCACCTTCATGGAAGCGATGATGGTCAAGGACGGCATCGATGCCACCTCGACCGAAGGCGTCGCCAATTCGCCCTACGTGCTGGGCACGCCCGTGCACCGCGTCGACCTGCATTCGCCCAGGACCGGCATTCCCGTGTTGTGGTGGAGGTCGGTGGGGCACAGCGTCAACGGTTTCGTGATGGAAAGCGTCGTCGACGAACTGGCGCATGCGGCGGGCAAGGATCCGGTGGAGTACCGGCGCGCCCTGCTGAAAGACCATCCGCGCCATCTCGCCGCGCTGAACCTGGCCGCCGAGAAAGCGGGCTGGTCGACGCCCGCCACCCAGGGGCGCGGGCGCGGCATCGCCGTGCACGAGTCGTTCGGCAGCTACGTCGCGCAGGTCGCCGAGGTCTCCGTCGAGGACGGCCAGATCCGCGTGCACCGCGTGGTGTGCGCGATCGATTGCGGCGTAGCGGTCAATCCGTCCGCGGTGGAAGCGCAGATGGAGTCCGGCATCGTGTTCGGACTCGGCGCGACGCTGCATTCCGCGCTGACGCTGAAGGAGGGCCAGGTGCAGGAATCGAATTACCACGACTACCGCGTGCTGCGCATGCACGAGATGCCGAAGATCGAGGTCCACATCGTGCCGAGCACCGACCGGATGGGCGGCGTGGGCGAACCCGGGACGCCCCCGATCGCGCCGGCCGTGGCGAACGCGGTGTTCGCCCTGACCGGTCAGCGCCTGCGCGAGCTGCCCCTGCAGCTTCCCGTCGCATCCGCCACCCCCACGCCGACCGCCTGAGGAGACCGCCCATGCGCATCGCACTGATGGCCTTGACCGTGCTTCTGCTTACCGCCTGCGGCCCGCGCATCAGCGAGGAACAGAAGGCGCAGGCGCTCACCGCTTTCGCCACCGTCGAGAAGGTGTTCCAGCACCCCCGCTGCAGCAACTGCCACATTCCAGGCGACCAGCCGCTGCAGTTCGATGCGCAGACACCGCACGCGATGAACGTCGCGCGCGGACCCGACGGCAAGGGCGCCCCCGGCCTGCCCTGCTCCACCTGCCACGCCGAGCAGAACGCGCCGGCCAGCTACGGCCCGCACGCGCCGCCCGGCGCCCCGCACTGGCAGCTGCCGCCACCGGACCATAAGATGGCGTGGATCGGCCTGCCCGCCGACCAGCTGTGCGCGATGATCCAGGACAAGAAGCGCAACGGCGGCCGGGACTTCGCCGCGCTCACCAAGCACGTGGCGGAAGACAAGCTGGTGCTCTGGGGTTGGAACCCAGGCGGCGAACGCGCGCCGGTGCCGGTACCGCACGACCAGTTCGTTGCCGCATTCAAGACCTGGGCCGATGCGGGTGGACCCTGCCCCGCGCCGGCTACGCAAGGCTAGGACTCAGGCGCTCCGGCGCCCTCGTAGAGCCGAGCTTGCCCGGCTCACATCCTCGGTCCCACGAGCAGAGGTGCAAGCTCCGCGCTATGCCGCCGCCATGTCCCGGCGACGCGCGCGCCACAGGCCGTCGCTGGCGAAGATCAGCAGCCCCGTCCAGATGGACGCGAAGCCGATCGCACGCGCGATGCCGAATGCTTCCTGGAACACCAGCACGCCGATCAGGAACTGGATGCTCGGCGCGATGTACTGCAACAGACCGACCACCGACAACGGAATGCGCCGCACGCCATAGGCGAAACCGATCAGCGGCACCGCCGTCACCACGCCGCCGAACACCAGCAGCAGGTCGTTCTTCCAGCCATAGCCGCTGACGAAGCCACCGCCGTGGCCGAACTCGCCCCACACCACATACGCCAGCGCAGGCAGGAACAGGTACAGGCTCTCTACGCCCAGCCCGGCGACCGGATCCACCGCGACCAGCTTGCGCACCAGTCCGTACAGGCCGAACGAGAACGCCAGCCCCAGCGCGATCCACGGCGGCGAGCCCGCCTGCAGCGTCAGCCAGGCCACGCCGGCCAGGGCGAAACCCACCGCGACCCACTGCGCAGGCGTCAGGCGCTCGCGCAGCACCAGCACCCCAAGCACCACGTTGATCAGCGGATTGATGAAATAACCCAGGCTGGTTTCCACCACGTGGCCCGCGTTCACCGCCCAGATGTAGAGGCCCCAGTTGAAGGCGATCAGCAGGCTGCTGACACCCAGCCACGGCACGGCGCGCGGTTGCGCACGCACCTGCCTCCACCAGCCGCGTCCGTTCTTCAGCAACAACCAGCCGATCACCAGCACCGCGCTCCACACGATGCGGTGCGCGATGATCTGGAACGATGGCACCGCCTTGAGCAGATGCCAGTACAGCGGCACCACGCCCCAGATCAGGAAGGTGCCGGCGGTGATCGCCAGTCCTTTGCGGTCGATGGGTGCCGTACTCATTTCGCTTGCCGCGCGCGCGCCAGGGTGATGACCACCACGCCCGCCAGGATCACCACCATGGCGCCGATGTCATGCGTGGTGAACGTCTCGCCGGCGATGAAGGCGCCCAGCGCCACCGCGATCACCGGGTTGACGTAGGCATAGCTGCCCACCAGCACCGGACGCGCGTGATGCAGCAACCAGACGTACGCGGTGAACGCGATGATCGAGCCGAACACCGCCAGGTACGCGACCGCCAGCGCGCCGCTGAGCGTCCAGTCCGCCGTGTGGAAACGTTCGCCGTGCAGCAGCCCGGCGACCACCAGCATCACGCCCGCGGCCAGCATCTGTGCCGCGGCCGTCATGAACGGCGACGGCAGGTCGCGGCCGCGCGACCACACCGAGCCGTAGGCCCACGCGATCGGCGCGATCAGCAGCAACACCAGGCCGACCGGCGAACCCGTGAGCGAACTGCCTGCATTGAGCCACACCACGCCGGCGAAGCCGACGATGATGCCCAACCACTCGCCCTTCGTCGGATGCTGGCCACGCATGGCACCGAACAGCCCCATCCACAACGGCATCGACGCCACCGCGACGGCGGCCAGGCCGGACGACACGGTCTGTTCGGCCAGCACCACCATGCCGTTGCCCATCAACAGCAGCAACGCGCCCATCACCAGCAGATTCTTCCACTGCGCACGCGTGGGAGGCGCGACGCCGCGCCACAGCAGGAACAGGAACATCACCAGGCCGGCAACGACGAAACGGCTGCCGGATACCATCAGCAGCGGCGGAAAGCCGCCTTCCAGCGCGAAGCGGATACCCAGGTAGGTCGAGCCCCAGACCACATAGACGATGGCCAGGGCGGCAGCGACGGCTAACCCGCCACGCGCAGGCGCGGCGGCGGAAACGGATGAGGTCATGGGGGGAACCGTGGGGAGTGCGGTATGAGGCAATTCTAGGCCAGGCGCGGACCGAAGGCGTGGCGAAAATGTCCTCGTCCGATTGAAACCTTTCCGGCCCGGCTTGAATTGCGTTCAAGCCTGTTGTCGAACCGGTGGTCCCGGTTGTTGGAGCGACGTCAGTCGCGGCAAGCGCGGGACAGGCCCGATGCCCGACCGCAACACGGAGGCTCCCACGGCTGGACTTCCCGACCCCTCAAGCTCTCCGACCCGGGCGCGCATCGCGACTCGCGTCGCTCCCACAGTGCATGCCGGCTCAGCCACGCTCGCGCGCCAGCAACTGCTGCTTGCGCGGCAAGCCCCAGCGATAGCCACCGAGCGAACCATCGCCCCGGATCACGCGATGGCAGGGAACGACCACCGCGATGCGGTTGCGCGCGCATGCGCTGGCCACGGCGCGTGCCGAGCGCGGCGCGCCCAGCGATTCCGCCAGCCCGGCATAACTGACGGTCTCGCCCGCCGGAATCTTCATCAGCGCGTCCCACACGCGCTGCTGGAAGCCCGTACCCAGCAGGTCCACCGGCACCTCGGCGTCGCCACCCGCCAACCGTTCCGCCACCGCACGCAGACGCGGTGCGAGGAAGTCGTCGCGCCCCGCCTCGACACGTTCGAGCTGCGCCAGAGGAAACTCCTCCCGCAGCCGTCGTTCCAGTGCATCGTCGTCGCCACCCAGTTCCACCGCGCAGATACCGCGCTCGGTGGCGGCCACCAGCGTGCGGCCGAGCACGGTGTCGACGAGTGTCCAGCGGATCGCAACGCCACGGCCGCCTGCGCGGTAGATGGCCGGCGTCATGCCGAGTTTCGCCGCACCCTGCTCGTACAATCGCGATGGCGAACCATAGCCGGCGTCGTACAGCGCGGTGGTGACATCGCGCCCTTCGCGCAGGGCGCTCTTCAGCGTGCCCAGCTTCTTGCGGGCCAGATACTCGGCGGGACTCAGGCCAAAGCGCGCGCGAAAACGACGCTGCAAATGCGAAGCACTGAGGCCGGTGTGCGTGGCCAGATCCGACAGCGAGGGTTCACCCTCGTCGAGCAGGCGACGCGCCCGATCCAGCGGATCGGCAGCGATGGCGGTGGGAACGGGGAGTGATCGGCGCGACATGGTGTCCATGCGCCCAGACTACGGCGCGCGCGACGGCGGGACTATCCGGATCTTGCGCCCCGGCGCCGGGAGCGTCGGGCTTGCTCGACTCTCCCTGCAACCGCGGCAACGGCAGCGGAGCACGCTCCGCTCTACCTCACTCCGCCCAGCGACCCGGACCCGGCGAATCGGGCAGTACCTGCGCCGACAGTTTGCGGTCCTGGCCCAGGACGCTGATGGCATCGGAGAGGATGGCGGCGGATTCGCGCAGCAGCGGGTCCGGACGCTTGTCGGCCAGCTTCTCGCGTTGCGCATCCTTCACGATGTCGCGCTCGGAAGCACCCAGCCCGTCATCGGCCAGGTCCTCGGCCAGCGGATCCAATGCCAGGCCCAGCGCCTTGCGCTCGGCCTGCCGCTGCTTGCGCTGCGTTTCCTGGCGGTCACGCTCCGCGCGGCGTTCGGCTTCGTTGAGCGAAACATACTTCTTCGCCGCTTCGGCACGGAACTGCGCCACGTCTTCCGACCACCACTGGAACTCCTTGTCCTTGGCCGAACGCGCCGCGTGCAAGGCCTCCAGGCGGGGCAGCAACGGCGCGAAGTTGCCGTACTGCGTATGTGGCACGGCGGCGATGCGGGTCCACGGCAATGCGTTGTCGTAGGTGTTCTCGCCGTACTCGCTGGCGTCCACGCTGACCGGGAACGCGATGTCCGGTACCACGCCCTTGTGCTGGGTGCTGCCACCCGCCACGCGGAAGAACTGGGCGATGGTCAGCTTCACGGAACCGAAGCGCGGCGCTTCGTTGGCAGGCCAGCGGTCCAGGTCGACCATGTTCTGCACGGTGCCCTTGCCGAAGCTGGTTTCACCGATTACCAGGCCGCGGCCGTAATCCTGGATGGCACCGGCGAAGATCTCCGAAGCCGAGGCCGAACCGCGGTTGATCAGCACCGCCAGTGGACCTTCCCAGGCCACACCGGTCTTGCGGTCGCTGTTGACGGTCACGCGGCCACCGGACTCGCGCACCTGCACGACCGGACCCTTGTCGATGAACAGGCCGGTGAGTTCGACCGCCTCGTCCAGCGAGCCACCGCCGTTGTTGCGCAGATCCATGACGACGCCATCCACGCCCTGTTCCTTGAACTGCACCAGCAGCTTGGCGATGTCGCGGGTGGCGGAATTGAAGTCGTTCGGGTTGCGGCGACGGCCTTCGAAATCCTGGTAGAACGCCGGCAGCTTGATCACGCCGATGCGGCGCTCGGCCTCGCCCGCGCTGGCGGGCAGGGTGATGGTTTCCGCCTTCGCGGCCTGCTCTTCCAGCTTGACCTTCTGGCGCGTGATGGTGACCTGCGCATGCTTGCCATCGATGCCGGCCTCGACCGGGATGTATTCGATGCGGACCTGGGTGTCCTTCTTGCCGCGGATCTGGGCCACCACATCGTCGATGCGCCAGCCGATCACGTCGGTCAGCGGCCCGGACTTGCCCTGCCCGACGGCGACGATGCGGTCGCCCACCTTGAGCTTGCCGCTCAGGTCGGCCGGACCGCCCGGCACGATCTCGCGGACGGCGACCAGGTCGTCCTGCCGCTGCAGCACGGCGCCGATGCCTTCCAGCGAGAGCGACATCGACTGGTTGAAGTTCTCCGCCGTGCGCGGCGTGAAGTAATCCGTGTGCGGATCGATCGCACTGGTGTAGGCGTTGAGGAAGGTCTGGAAGACGTCCTCGGTCTTCAGTTCGTTGATGCTGCGCTGCAGGTTGGCGTAGCGCTTGTCCAGCGTCTTGCGGATGTCATCGGGCTTCTTGCCGGCCAGCTTCAGGCGCAGCCAGTCGTTCATCACCGACTTCTTCCAGATCGCATCCAGGGCCTTGCCATCGGCGGCCCACGGCGCATCCTCTCGATCGTACTCCCAGCGCTCGTCGCCGTTGAAGTCGAAGTCCTGCTTCAGCAGCGCGCGTGCGAACGCCACGCGCTGGCCGACCCGCTGCTTGTAGACGGTGAAGATCTCATAGGCCGGCGCAAGATCGCCGCTGCGGATCGCATCATCCATCTTGGTCCTGTAGGGCGAGAAGCGCTCCACGTCCGCAGCGGTGAAGAACTGCTTGCCGCCATCCAGGGCTTCGAAATAGCGCTTGAAGACATCCTGCGACAGCGTGTCGTCCAGCGGCCGCGGACGGTACGCATAGCGGCTGTCGGACAGCAGGCCGTAGACCAGCTTGGACGTGTTGGACTGGTCGGTGGTCGGTGCCACCGCGACCGCGCCGCCGTCGCCGCGCGCAAGCAGCGCAAGCGGGGTCGAGAGGGCCAGGGCCAACAGCAGGAGGGGGGCTTTCTTCAGTGTCATTGCGTACTCATGGCCGGGAGGCCCGTCAGGCTGGAACGGATTGCGGATTCGACACGCCGACAGTGCACAAAGTTGCGTGCGTTGTCATCTGCCTTTGGGCAGCCTATAGGCCGGAACGTAGGAAAAGGTGAACCGTGGCCGTGCCGTGGCCTGGATGCGGATACGGCGACGCCGCCAGGAGGGTCGGCGTCACGGTTCCGGAACGGGGCTCAGCCCGCCTGTTGCGCGGCGTGGGCCGCCTGCGCGGCCTGCTGGTCGGCGTGGTAGGACGAACGGACCAGGGGGCCGGACGCCACATGGCTGAAGCCCAGCGCGTTGCCGTACAGCTCCAGTTCCTTGAACTCTTCCGGGGTCCAGTAGCGCAGCACCGGATGGTGGTGGGCCGTGGGCTGCAGGTACTGGCCGATGGTCACCATGTCCACGTCGTGCGCGCGCAGGTCGCGCAGCGTGGCCTGCACCTGCTCCATGGTTTCGCCCAGCCCCAGCATGATGCCGGACTTGGTGGGCAGGTGCGGGTGCTGCTGCTTGAACCGCTGCAGCAGCGTCAGCGACCACTGGTAGTCGGCGCCGGGGCGGACGTTCGGGTACAGGTCCGGCACGGTTTCGATGTTGTGGTTGAACACGTCCGGCGGATTCACCGCCAGGATGTCCAGCGCGCGGTCCATGCGGCCCTTGCCGCGGAAATCCGGGGTCAGTATCTCGATGCGGGTCGCGGGCGAGTGTTCGCGGATGGCGGCGATGCAGTCGACGAAATGCTGGGCACCGCCGTCGCGCAGGTCATCGCGATCCACGCTGGTCACCACCACGTACTTCAGGCCCATGTCGGCGACGGTATGCGCAAGGCTCAGCGGCTCGGACGCGTCGGGCGGCTTCGGACGGCCATGGGCGACGTCGCAGAACGAGCAGCGCCGCGTGCAGACTTCGCCGAGGATCATGAAGGTGGCCGTGCCATGGCCGAAGCACTCATGGATGTTCGGGCAGCTGGCTTCTTCGCAGACGGTGACCAGGCGGTTCTCGCGCAGTTTTGCCTTCAGCTTGGCCACCGATCCGTCGGAAGGGATGCGGACCCGGATCCATGACGGCTTGCGAAGTACCGGCGCGTCCGCGAACTGGACCGGCGAACGCCCGATCTTGTCGCCCCCCAGCTGTTTGGCGCCCGTCTCCAGGGGAGCAGGCGAAGAACTGACGACCTGGAGCGGAATAACGCGTGCGGGGGTATCGGTCATGGGCCAATTCTACCGCTTTCGCCTCTCGCCCTCGGGGCACCTCATGTCATCCACCTCCCGACGCATGGGAACGACGCCCGGGCAGAGGCCCTGGGTCACGGCGGGAGGCGATATGACTGCATCGCGCGTGGGCCGGCATTGCGTAGCGGGCCCGGGGTCCTCGATGTCTGGGCGACAGGCACAAAAAAGCCCGCAATGGCTAGGCCACTGCGGGCTTGCTCCCTCCCCCACGTCGGGATGCGGAGCCATCGTGAAGGGTCCGTTACGCGTCTTGCACGCTGCACTGCAAAACAGAACCGGACAGTTCAGCGCATACCCGTGTCATGTCACAAATATGAATGGACGCCAAACCCGCGCCACTGCTGCGTGTTACCGATATCAGACCAATTCGGGGGCACTGTGCAGGAATTCCGGTTACGTTCTTCACTGCATTTACCTGAACAGGCGACATCCTTTCCGGGCGCGCAACGACCGCGCGAGCCGGGCTATTCCAGATAGTGGCGGCGGCCGTCGTACCAGGCCCGGGCCCGGACGAGGTGGAACCTGCGTTGCGCTCCCTGCATCTCCACGCCGACGCTCAACGCACGCCACTTGGCATAGAGGTCACCCTGCCGCTGGGGCCCCTGCAGCCGCATCCGCGCCCGCATTTCATAGCGGTCATTGCGTGCCTGCAGGCGGTCCAGCACCAGCACATCGTCCTGCCACTGCACGCGCCCGTCGACATGTGCCTGTCCCGCATCGACCAGTCTGTAGACCCAGGCCGGGTATTCCTTCTTCCGCGAGAACAGGGCGAGCAGGAAGCCCACGTCCTTCATCGTCACGTCGGCAAGTCCGCCCGCACTGAGTGGACGATCGATGTCCAGCCGGGCGCGCCCCAGCGTGGCGCGGGCCCACCACCCCGTACGGGTATCGCCATCGGGTTCACGGAAACTGACGTTGCGTACCTGCAGCGTGCTGCCGTCGGCCACGAACAGATGGCGCTTCAGGTCGGCCCGGTGCAGGCGCAACGCCAGATCGACATCGCCCCGAAGCTGGATGCCGGCAAGGAACATGCGCGTGCCCCGCCCGGCGATGCGCAGCGAACCCCGCCCCACCTCGCCGGCGGCATCCAGCGACAGGTCACCGCTGAGATAGCCGGCACCGCCGTCGAACCGCATGTGGCGCCGCGGCAGGAACGGGTTGTAGACCCGCAGGTCCGGCACCGTGGCATCGTCGAACACCACGCGCGCCTTCAGCGTCTCGCGCACCCGCCTGCCGTCGTCGGCATTCACCGACAGGCGCAGGTTGCGCCCGCGCACGTACGGCTTGCCCGGTGCTTCAACGGCGGCGACGTCGAACGTCTCCATCACGGCCTTGAGCCGCGGCAGCAGCTCGCCGCTGTCGCCGGCATCAAGCCGGATGTCCGCGCGGGCGCGCCCACGGATCCGGTTGCCCATCACGTCGACGACCGCGTCCACGCCCGGCACTTCGATGCGACTGCCCGGCGCGAGCTTTCCGTCCGCCACCTGCACGTCGGCACTGATCGCGCCGGCACCGTCGAGCTTCAGCCATGGCGCCTGCGGGAAAAGCCCGGACAACCAGCGAAGCGAATCGAAGTGCCAGGCACCGATCACATGGCCCGAGGTACGTGGCAGGAGACTGGCGAAGTCGCGCACAGGCACGCGCCGGCCGCGCAGACGCACGTCCGCCTCCACCGCCAGCCTGCCATCGGCCTGCGGCGGCACCGTCGCCTTGATCGCGATGTCCTGGTCCACGGCCACATCGATGCCCAGGATGTCATTGCGCACCGCGCCCGCGATGTCGTTGCCGGCGACGGCCATCGTCCATTGCGCGCGGCCACCCGGCGCGAGCAGGCCACGCTCGAACGCCAGGGCGATGTCCGCCCTGCCTTCGCCAGGCACCAGCCTGACCGCCACCTCGCCACGCGGACTGACGGCCACGTTCAAACCGGACGTGCGGCCGCCGAGCCTCAGGTCCAGCCGCGTCTTGAGCAGCTTGTCGAGCCCGGCGGCCTCCTCGCGCCGATGCCGATCGAGGGCGAAGCCGGCATGCAGGGTCGTCTCGCGCAACACCTCGGCGCCCTCGCGGGTCACCCGTGCGCCGGTCATGTCGAACGTCGAGGGCGTCAGTTCCATCGGTCCACCGCGCAACTGCTTGTAGAACCCGACCTGGGCGCGGCCTTCGCCTTCGAGCACCCACGCATCGAATGCGCCACGACGCACCGAATCGCTGGCGATGCGGTCGAACTGGAGCTCCCAACCGCCCGCGCGCGGTGGTGGCGGTGCCAGTTCGCCTGCGGCACGCCGGACTGCGCCACGGACGTCGTCCGCGCGCACCTCGGGCACATGCAGCCGGCGCGAAAGCAGCGGCCACAATGCGATGCGGCCTTCCACGCGCGTGGCTTGCGCGTTCCAGGCGATGCGCCGCGCCTGACCTTGCAGGGTGACATCGGTCAGGCTCACCCGCCCCGGCCACCAGGTACTGCCGGATGCCCACTGCATCCGGAAACGTTCCGGCTTGCGGTTCAGGGCGGCTTCGCCCAGCGCCGTGTTGAGGAACACATTGCCTGCGAGCAGATAGAGCGCATAAGGAGCGAAGAGGGCCAGCAGCCCCCACTGCAGCCAGCACAGGGGTTTACCGCGAAGGGATGTCCTTTCCATCCGCACAGGATGCCGCATCCACGCCCCGGCAAGAACAGCGGCATGGAATCAAGCGGCGGCAAAGTGGCCATGGAAGCCCAACGGCACGGTATACGGCAGCCACGCCTGGGCAACAGGTCCCGCTTCCACGCGGCCCGCATCGAGCACCGCGATGCCGCTGCGGCCACGCGCGGCATCCAGCAGCGTGCCCACCAGCCAGCCGTCGTCGGGGCGCGTGCTGCCGGGACGCGGCACGAACAGGTGCTCTTCCACCAGCACGTCGCGACCATAGTCATGTACCTGGTGCCGGTCACGCGCCACATCGAAAGCGCCGACGCCGTTGAAGTACGGCGCGGTCGAAGCGCTCGCGTGCACGGGCGCGTACAGCCGCGCGGGGCCGCGGGACAGCGTGCGCGCATCGAACACGGGAAACTCGATGCCGGCGACGCCCGTCTCCTGCCAGCGGGCATCGCCACGGCGCAGGTCGAGCACGAGTTCACGCAACGGCCCCTTTCCGCCATGCACATCGCCATCGCCGTTCATCGCCGCCTTCAAGGGCGAGCGTGCCTCTTCCACATCCGGATGCTGCACAGCGCGCAGCACGATGCGGCCATCGCGCTCGTACGCATCGCCGAAATGATAGATCGCCGCG
Organism: Pseudoxanthomonas sp. SE1; assembly: GCF_029542205.1. NCBI lineage: Bacteria > Pseudomonadati > Pseudomonadota > Gammaproteobacteria > Lysobacterales > Lysobacteraceae > Pseudoxanthomonas > Pseudoxanthomonas sp. SE1. Next base: position 3,617,868 of record NZ_CP113783.1, read on the forward strand.
AAGTCGGCCTCGAACCAGCGCGCCTGCGCCGGCGCGTGCTTGTCCACCACCGCGATGCGCAGCGGCTGGTCCGGCCTGAAGCGCAGGCGCTCGAAGAACGCACCGGCACCGTCCAGGTAGCGGAACGGGATCAGGACAAACACCAGATGGCGATCGGTCATCGCGAAACTGTGCAGATAGCCGGGCACGGGTGTCTCCAGCACGTCGGCCGACGCCAGCGTACCGTCGCGGCCGATGTGCCACACCACCAGGCCGTTGCCGCCCATCATCGAGATGGAGCCGAAATTCCACACCGAGCCGTCTCGGTCCACCAGCGGATGCGCCGAGAACGGGATCGCCGCCAGGTCCGCCCGCCACGTCACCGGGCCGAGCGTGGTCAGCTGGTCGGGATCCAGTTCGAACGCAGAGCCGGCCTCGCACAGCGCGAACAGGCGGCCATTGATCATCGTCACCGAAGTGTTGGCCGCGTTCGCATCGTCGTTGTTGCGGATCGGCTGCATGTCCGGAACGGACGTGCCGGCGACGGGGTACAGGAACCGCCCGGCCGCCTGTTCGCGGGTGAACTTGGGCGTGGCCACCATGCGCGCGCGATGGGTCAGCGTGCCATCACCGTTGAAGCGCCACCCGTGGACCATGCCGTCGCCATCGAACCAGTGCTCGTAGCGGAAGCCCGCGCGCTCGGTCCAGGCGGGCCCATTGCGGTACAGCGTGCCGCTGAATCCCGTCGGCAGCCGTCCTTCGACCTGCACGGTTTCCGGGCCCAGGGTTTCGGACTGCACCGACTTCCAGCCGGCCAGCCACCGGTGTTCCCGCAGGCCGGCGGCGAAGCGGGCGGGATCGGCGGCCAGCGCGTCCTGGCCGCGCAGCAAGGCCGGCGCGATGGCGAGCGCGGTGGCTCCGGACAGGAGGTTGCGAAGGAAGCGACGGCGTTCCATGGCCTCGCTCCTCAGTGCAGCGCGATGTCGATGGCGACATCCTGCGTACCGATGTCGAAACGGGCCTCGTCCCAGGTCGGCTTGCGCATCACGCGCGGATTGTTGCTGAAGCCGTAGCCTTCGGTCGGCATGCCGATCATGTTGCTGTCGAGCTTGCCGTTGCCGTTCTCGTCGTGCGTGACCATCACCGCGTATGTGCCGGGTTTGACGTCCTTGAAGACAAACGTGGCTTGCGGACCGGCAGGCGTCGCAGTGGTCGCCTGCACCGGCCGCGCCTTGCCGTCCCACCCTTCCGAAGAATCGACCAGGGCCGCTTTCACCAAACCGGTCTGCGCGCGCACATCGCGCAGCACGACGGTCAGGTCGGCGGCCAGGGCGCCGGGCGCGCAGGCACTGGCGGCGATCAGGGTGGCGAAGATGAGCGTGTGTCGGGCGAAGCGGTCCATGGCGGACTCCGGCGGCGGGAATGTGGCGCCAGTCTGCGAGGCGTGCCCACGCCGTGTCAGTTGCCACCCGTCATCCGTCGGACCTGCCGGAAGTCACTCATGCCTGCATCGCCATCCCGAGCTCCCGCGCCGCCACGGGCCGGCCCAACAGGAATCCCTGCACCGACATGCAGCCCAGCGCACGCAGGGCTTCAAGCTGTTGTTCGTTCTCCACGCCCTCCGCCGTGACCGACAGTTCCAGGGCATCCGAGAGCTGGATGATCGCCGCGATGATCGACCGGGTGGTGTCGCGGGTCTCCTGCTGCAGTCCGGCCGCGAACGACTGGTCGAGCTTGATATGGTCGAACGGCAACTCGCGCAGTTGCGCCATCGACGAATAGCCCACGCCGAAATCATCGATGGCGATACGGATGCCAACCCCCCTGAGCCGCGCCAGGGCCTGCCGGACAGAGGCGGGATCCTTCGCGAGCGCAGATTCGGTGATCTCCAGTTCCAGCCGGTCCGCCGGCAAGCCCACGCGATGCAGGATGTCGAGCACCGAGGGCACGAAGGGTGGCCATGCCAGCTGGACGGCCGACACGTTGACCGCCAGCGACGTGGTGCTGCTCCAGGCCAGCGCATCGCGACAGGCGCGCTCCAGCACCCACATGCCGATGGGAACGATCAGGCCGGACTCCTCGGCGGCGGGAATGAAATCCGCGGGACTGATGCGCCCATGCAGCGGGTGCCTCCATCGCGCCAGCGCTTCGTAACCACGTACCTGCAGGGTATCGGCAGCATGCAACGCCATGTAGTCGATCTCGAGCTGGCCGTTGTCGGCCGCGACCGCCAGGTCGCTGACCAGCGCCAGGCGCTCGCGCACGTGCTCGCTCATCCGCGGCTCGTACAGGCGGACGGTATCGCGGCCTTCGCCCTTGGCGACATACAGGGCGGTGTCGGCACGCCGCAGGAGTTCATCCAGCGGCTCGACGGAAGCCGGGAACAGCGCTACGCCAATGCTCGCCCTGACATCGATCCTGAACCCGTTGACCCACTCCGGCTGGCGCAGGACCTGCAACACATGGTCGAGGCAGCGCAGCGCGACCTGCGCGGCCGACGCCGCCGGCAGGTCGCGCAGCAGCAGGGCGAATTCATCGCCTCCCAGGCGCGCCAGCGCATCGCCCGGACGGCACACCTGCTGCAGGCGCCGCGCGACGGTGCACAGCAGCTGGTCGCCCACCATGTGGCCGAGGCTGTCATTGACGTTCTTGAAATTGTCCAGATCGATCAGGGCCAGCGCCGCACGGGTATCGTCGCGGCCCCGGGGCGCCTGTGCGAGGAACTGCCGGCGATTGGGCAGGCCCGTCAACGCATCGTGATGGGCGAGGTGGTGGAGATGCCGTTCGCGCTGCAGCGCCTCCACTTCGCGCAGCCTCGCGTCGGACACGTCGCAGCCCACGCCACGCCAACCGGTCCAGGTGCCTGCCTGGGTGTGCACCGGCCGCGCACTGATACTCCAACTGCGCGGTTCGCGACCGACGACGGCCTCCACCACCACCCCTGAAAAGGCCTGCGGAGACTGCAGGCTGGATTGCAGCGCATCCACGCCGACATGCCGGTCGCTGCCCACCTCCAGCAACCGTCGCGGTGCGAACAGGGCGGGCAGCGTGCGTCCTTCCAGTCTGCCGCCCGCCTGCCCCAGCACCTGCGCCAATCGTGGCCCCACGCGGACGAGCACGCCCTCCCGGTCGCTCTCCCACAGCCAGTCGTTCGCATTGCTTTCGAACTCGCGCAGCAACAGGCCGATGATCTGCTGCTGCCGTTCGGCCGCCATCTCGGCTTCGATACGCCTCACCAGCGTGCGCGAAATGAACAACAAGGCAATCGTCAGCATCACGGCGTAGCAGCACAACTGCGCGATGGTCATCCCCTGCGCCAGGAATTCCAGCTGGCCCACCATCAGGCAGGCCGCGACGGTCAGGATGACCAGCCACAGGAATGCCACCAGCGGCGCCGTGATGCCCACCAGCACGCCCGTGGCAATCAGACCCGGCGTGTACGCGGCCAGCAGCAGTCGGCTGCCGTCACTCGCTGCCAGCGGCGCAGCGAGATACAGGCCGGCGCCGCATGCGCACGCGCACAGGACGCACCAGAACGCGGACAGCCCGAGGTCGCCGTTCGTGAAAGCGGTCCTGTCCCTGCCATCCGCCCGCCGGAGGCGACTGACGGCATGCCCGGCCCATCCGAGGTGCGTGACCAGCAGGCACAGCACCCATGCCTGCCATGCATGTCCGGCAAGGAACGGCGCCATGACATAAGCCACCCCCGCGCCGGTCAGCAGATTGGAGGCCACGTACCACGGGACTACCCGGAACAGATGGCGGAGCTGTCGATCCAGCAGCACCGCCTGCGCTTCCGCATCGGCATCGGGCAGCGCCCAGCACCTGCGCACGTCCTCCCACAACGTCGGCATATCCCTCTCCCGCTGGGCCTGAGGACGACGCGGCGAAGACCGGCGTTGCGGCGACAGGACCCATCGACCCTATCGCCGCGGCGGTGCCGGAAAGGACACTGTTCGAGGCGCTGCGTTACGCCGCCTTGGCCAGCGAGCGCCGGGACCGCACGGCCAGCGCCAACCGCTGCAGCACGTCGGCCGAGGCCTCCCAGTCCAGGCATCCATCGGTGATGCTTTGCCCATGAACCAGCGGCTTGCCGGCGACCAGTTCCTGCCGTCCGCCCACCAGATGGCTCTCCACCATCACGCCGACGATGCGCTTTTCACCCGCACGCAGCTGGGTGGCGATGTCGTCGATCACCGCCGGCTGGTTGTCGGGGTTCTTGCCGCTGTTGGCATGGCTGGCATCGACCATCAGGCGCGCCGGCAGGCCTGCCTTGGCCAGCACCTGGCTCGCCGCCTCGATACTGTCGGCATCGAAGTTCGGCGTTTTCCCGCCGCGCAGGATCACGTGGCAGTCCGGGTTGCCCGCCGTCGCCGCGATGGCGGAACGCCCTTCCTTCGTCACGGCCAGGAAATGATGTGGATGCGACGCCGCCCCCACCGCGTCCACCGCGATCCTGACGTTGCCGTCGGTCCCGTTCTTGAACCCCACTGGACACGACAGGCCGCTGGCCATCTCGCGGTGCACCTGGCTTTCGGTCGTGCGCGCCCCGATCGCACCCCACGCCACCAGATCGCTGATGTACTGCGGCGAGATGGTGTCGAGGTATTCGCAACCCGCCGGCAGGCCGAGGGCATTGATGTCGCGCAGCAGGGCGCGCGCCAGCCGCAGTCCACGATTGATGTCGAAGCTGCCGTCCAGCGCCGGGTCGTTGATCAGCCCCTTCCAGCCCACGGTGGTGCGCGGTTTCTCGAAGTACACGCGCATGACGATTTCCAGCTCGCCGGCCAGCGCGTCGCGCAACGGCTTCAGCCGGTTCGCGTACTCCATCGCCGATACAGGGTCATGGATCGAGCAGGGGCCGATCACCACGATCAGGCGATCATCGCGTCCGTGCAGGATGTGGTGCAGCGCGCCGCGCGCGTCGGACACGGTCTGCGACACCGCATCGTCGCAGGGCAGTTCGCCGATCACGGCGGCGGGCGTCACCAGCTCATCGAGTTTGCGGATGCGCAGGTCGTCGGTATGGGGGGGCATGGGGGTTCTCCGGGTCAACAAAAAAGCCGCCAGGTTCGCTGGCGGCTTCAAGGGGATTCTTCTGGTGTCTTACCTAGAATGAACACATCCTCGCTTCCGCCGTCGGCATCGGAAAGCCGTAGTACCAGAACCAATAGCGGGTGCGGGTCGCGTTCATTCGCGGCTAGAGATAACACGCCGTTTCCATGATGGCGACTGTTTCATCTGCAACGTGGCGGCGGCGGGACGACCGGCGGTGGCCGATGCGCCGGCATTGCGGCGTTGGTCGGCATGTCCGCATCGAGGACGACGCCTTCAGAGGTGCGCCATGGGAATGACCCGTCGACACTTGCTTGCGGCGCCGGCCGCACTCGCCGCCGGCTCGCTGTTGCCGGAAGGCCTGCTGGCGGCGGTGGCCGCGCAGACACCGACGTTGCCCGACCTTGCCGACTGGAACGCAGTGCGCGCCCAGTTCGCACTGGACCCAGGCTACCTGCATTTCGCCTCGTTCTTCATCGCCAGCCATCCCGCACCGGTGCGCGAGGCGCTGGAGGGCTACCGCCGCGCGATCGACGCCAATCCGTTCCTGTTCGTGGAACGCGCGATGTTCGAGGACGACGCGCACAACCTGCCGCTGCAGGTCTGCGCGGAAGTGGCGGACTACCTGGGCGGGCGCGGCGAGGATGTCTGCCTGACACGCAGCACGACCGAAGGGCTGGCGCTGGTCTACCACGGCCTGCCGCTGCAACGTGGCGACGAAATACTGACCACCGTGCACGACCATTATTCGCACCATGAATCGATCCGCCTGGCGACCGCGCGGGCGGGCGCCTCGATGCGCAAGGCGACACTGTTCAAGCAGGCACGCGAGGCCAGCGTCGACGAGATCGTCGGCAACCTGGAGGCCGCCATCCGCCCGCAGACGAAAGTGGTGGGCGTGACGTGGGTGCACTCCAGCACCGGCATCCGCCTGCCGATCCGCGAGATCAGCGCGATGCTGCGCAACCTGCCACAAGCCCCGCTGCTTGTCGTCGATGGCGTGCATGGACTGGGCGCCGCGGACGAGACCATCGCTCGCATGGGCGCCGACTACTTCTGTGCCGGTACGCACAAGTGGATGTTCGGGCCGCGCGGCACCGGCATCGTATGGGCGAACGCGGCGAACTGGGCACGCCTGCAGCCGTTGGTGCCCAACTTCACGGAGTTGGAGAGCTACACCGCCTGGACCGAGGACCGCGCGCCGAACAGCCCCGGCAACGCGGCGCGCATGTCACCCGGCGGCTTCCATGCCTTCGAGCACCAGTGGGCATTGGCGACCGCGTTCCGCATGCATCGCGGGATGGGCCGCGTGCGTGTCGCGTCACGCATTGCCGCGCTGAACACGCAACTCAAGACCGGCATGGCGACACTGCCCAAGGTCAGGCTGCACACCCCCCAGTCGGAGGCCCTGTCCGCCGGACTGGTGGCCTTCGAGATCGAAGGCGTGGCGCCGACCGATGTGGTGAAGCAACTCCTCGCGCGGCGCATCATCGCCAGCACCAGCCCCTACGCCGTGAGCTACGCCCGGTTGGCACCCAGCCTGGTCAACACGCCGGAGGAAGTGGATGAAGCCTTGCGCGCCTTGCGCTCGATCGCCGGCTGACCGGCAAACAAAAAACCCCGCCTCGCGGCGGGGTCTTCGTGGAACGGTGACGCGGGAAGCCGACTTCTTAGAAGTCCATGCCGCCCATGCCGCCCATGCCACCGCCGGCCGGCATCGCCGGCTCGTCCTTCTTCGGAGCCTCGGCCACCATCGCTTCGGTGGTGATCATCAGGCCCGCGATCGAAGCCGCGTTCTGCAGCGCGGAGCGCGTGACCTTGGTCGGGTCCAGGATGCCGAACTCGATCATGTCGCCGAACTCGCCGTTGGCGGCGTTGTAGCCGAAGTTGCCCGAACCGTCCTTGACGCGGTTGACGATCACCGACGGCTCTTCACCGGCATTGGTGACGATCTCGCGCAGCGGGGCTTCCATCGCGCGCAGGGCGATCTGGATGCCGTGGTTCTGGTCTTCGTTGGCGCCCTTCAGGTTGCCGATGGTCTGCAGCGCGCGGATCAGCGCGACGCCGCCGCCCGGGACCACGCCTTCTTCCACCGCCGCACGCGTGGCGTGCAGGGCGTCTTCGACGCGCGCCTTCTTTTCCTTCATTTCGATTTCGGTCGAGGCACCGACCTTGATCACGGCCACGCCGCCGGCCAGCTTGGCCACGCGTTCCTGCAGCTTCTCGCGGTCGTAGTCCGAAGAGGTCTCTTCGATCTGCGCCTTGATCTGCTTGATGCGCGACTGGATGCGCTCGGCATCGCCGGCGCCGTCGATGATGGTGGTGTTCTCCTTCGAGATCACGACCTTCTTCGCACGACCCAAGTCGTTGATGGTGGCCTTCTCCAGCTGCAGGCCGACTTCCTCGGAGATCACCGTGCCGTTGGTCAGCGTGGCGATGTCTTCCAGGATGGCCTTGCGGCGGTCACCGAAGCCCGGCGCCTTGACGGCGGCGACCTTCACGATGCCGCGGATGGTGTTGACCACCAGCGTGGCGAGGGCTTCGCCTTCCACTTCCTCGGCCACGATCAGCAGCGGCTTGCCGGCCTTGGCGACGCCTTCCAGCACCGGCAGCAGTTCGCGGACGTTGGAGACCTTCTTGTCGTGGATCAGGATGAAGGGGTCGTCGAATTCGACCTGCTGCGACTGCTGGTTGTTGATGAAGTACGGCGACAGGTAGCCGCGGTCGAACTGCATGCCCTCGACGACGTCGAGTTCGTTCTCCAGGCCCGAGCCTTCTTCAACGGTGATCACGCCTTCCTTGCCGACCTTCTTCATGGCCTCGGCGATGATGTCGCCGATGTTGCTGTCGGAGTTGGCCGAGATGGTGCCGACCTGGGCGATGGCCTTGTCGTCGGCGGTGGGCTTGGAGAGCTTCTTCAGCTCTTCGACGGCGGCCTTCACGGCCTGGTCGATGCCGCGCTTGAGGTCCATCGGGTTCATGCCCGCGGCGACGGCCTTGGAGCCTTCGCGGATGAACGCCTGCGCCAGCACGGTGGCGGTGGTGGTGCCGTCACCGGCGTTGTCGGAGGTCTTGGAAGCGACTTCCTTGACCATCTGCGCGCCCATGTTCTCGAACTTGTCGGCCAGTTCGATTTCCTTGGCGACGGAGACGCCGTCCTTGGTGATGGTCGGGGCGCCGAAGCTCTTCTCGAGCACGACGTTGCGGCCCTTCGGGCCGAGGGTGGCCTTGACGGCATTGGCGAGGATGTTCACGCCGCGCACCATGCGCGTACGGGCGTCTTCACCGAAACGGATATCTTTGGCTGCCATGTTGCTTAACTCCGGGATTCGAGATTGGAGATGCGGGATTCGATGGAAAGCGGGACTTCGGGACGGACCGGGCGCTTGCAGCGAGTGTCGCTGTTGCGAATCCCGGATCTCGCAGGCCGAATCCCGCCTCGGCGTCAGCCGAGGATCGCGAGGACGTCGTCTTCCTTGATGATCTTGTACTCGACGCCTTCGTACTTGTACGGCGAACCGGAGTACTGGCCGTAGATCACCTTGTCGCCGACCTTGACCTTCGGGGCGCGCACGCCGCCGGTGGCGTCGATGAACTTGCCTTCGCCGACGGCGACGACTTCACCCTTGGTGGGCTTTTCCTTGGCGGCGTCGGGAATGATGATGCCGCCGACGGAGGTTTCTTCGGCTTCGATCGGCTTGACCACCAGACGGTCATACAGCGGCTTGATGTTGCTCATTTCAATCCTCTTAAGTGATTGATTGGACTGGGAAAGGGGCGGCGATGTTAGCACTCCCCCACGGAGACTGCCAACGCCACGGGTACAAAAACCCGGCCAGGCCGGGATGCGTTGGATATCGGGGTGCCCGGCGTGGTTTCAAGGGGGTGTGCGCATATCCGTCGCACCGGGTGCCGGGGCGGGGTCTGCGATAATCGCCGCCCCATGCCCGTCTTCCTGATCCTGTCGACCTGTCCCGATGCCGATACCGCCCAGCGGTTGGCGCGGGCGCTGGTGGACGAGCGCTTGGCCGCCTGCGTCAGCGTGCTACCGGGCGTGGTGTCGACCTATCGCTGGCAGGGCCGGGTGGAACAGGCCAACGAGGTCCAGCTGCTGGCGAAGACCAGCGCCGACCGGCGCGATGCGCTGATGGCCCGGCTGGCCGAACTGCACCCGTATGAACTGCCGGAGATCCTGGCGGTCGAAACCGCCGGCCTGCCCGCCTACCTGGACTGGGTCGCTGTCGAAACCCGGGCCGATGCCCGTGCCCCCGAGTGACCCGATGACGCTGATCCGTACCCTGCTCGCCTGCCTGCTGCCCCTCGCCTCGCTGATCGCGCCCGCCGCATCCGCCGCGATCACCCAGGACGACCTGCTGCCGGTGGACGAGGCCTTCGTGCTGACGGCCAGCGCGCCTGCACGCGACCGCATCGAGATCCGCTGGAAGATCACCGACGGGTATTACCTTTACCGGCATCGCACCAGCGTGGAGGCCGACGCGGGCTTCGCCGCGCAGCCGCTGCAGTTGCCGAAGGGCAAAGCCTATCGCGACGAGTTCTTCGGCGACGTCGAAACCTACCGCGGCGAGCTGCTTGCGACCCTGCCCGGCCGGCCGACGGCGACCACCGACAGCATCACGCTGAAGATCAAGTACCAGGGCTGCGCCGACGCCGGCATCTGCTACCCACCGCAGACGCGCACGCTGAACGTCGCGCTGCCTCCCGCCGGGAACAGCGCCTTCGTGCCGCTGGGATCGGGCGCGCTCACCGGCAACCTGCTCGGCCAGAAGCAGCAGGCCGGCATCGACGCGCTGCCGCTGCCGGCGGAACAGGCGTTCGCCTTCGAGGCGATCACGTTCAACGGCGACGAACTGCTGCTGCGCTTCACGCCGGCACGCGGCTACTACGTCTACCGCGACCGCACCTCGATGGCGCTGGAGGGTGCGCACGGTATCGCCTTGCAGGCGCCGCGCTGGCCGAAGGGCGCTGCACATCGCGACGAACACTTCGGCGACGTCACCGTCTACTTCGACCAGGCCGAAGTGCCGGTGCCGCTGAAGCGCGATCACGCCCGTGCCGCCACCGCGACGCTGCGGGTGACGTTCCAGGGCTGCCAGAAGGACGGCATCTGCTATCCCCCGATGACGCGACGGGTGACGCTGTCGATCCCGGCCGGGACGATCACGCCCGCCAGCACGCCCGACATGCCCGCGCCGGCCACCGTCGCACCGCTGCCGACCGCGACAGCACCGGTCGACGACGCCGGCGCCACTCCGGATGCGACGACGTCGACAGCGTCCATCGCGACCGACGTGGAACGCACGCGCCCGCCCGAAGACGTGCTGGCACGCAACCAGCGCGGCGCCACCTCGCTGCTTGTCGCATTGGCACTCGCGCTGGCCGGTGGCCTGATCCTCAACCTGATGCCGTGCGTGTTGCCGATCCTGTCGCTGAAGGCGCTGTCGCTGGCCGAAAGCGGGCGCGATGGCGGCGATGCCCGCCGGCGCGCGCTCTGGTACACGGCCGGCGTGCTCGTTAGCTTCGTCGCCGTCGGCGCGCTGGCCATCGCGCTGCGCGCAGCGGGCCAGGCGCTGGGCTGGGGCTTCCAACTGCAGCAGCCGTGGGTGGTGGGGCTGCTCGCGTACGTGATGTTCGCGGTGGGTTTGAGCCTGTCGGGCGTGTTCGCGATCGGGCATCGACTGGCTGGAACCGGTCACGGACTGGCGTCGCGTCGCGGCCCGGTCGGCGACTTCTTCACCGGCGTGCTGGCGGTGGTCGTGGCCAGTCCGTGCACGGCACCCTTCATGGGCGTGGCGCTCGCGTACGCGTTCACGGCTCCCACGCCGCTGGCGCTGCTGGTCTTCGCGGTGCTCGGCCTGGGGCTCGCCCTGCCGTTCCTGCTGATCGGCTTCGTGCCGGCGCTGGCGAGCCGCCTGCCGCGTCCCGGCGCGTGGATGGACACGCTGAAGCAGATGCTGGCCTTCCCGATGTACCTGACGGCGGTATGGCTGCTGTGGGTGCTGGGCAAGCAGCGCGGCATCGATGCGGTGGGCTTGGCGCTGGTTGGCCTGGTGGTGCTGGCGCTGGGGCTGTGGTGGTTCCAGCGCGCGCGCTTCGCCGCTCCGCCGCTGCAGCGCGCGCTGGCGCTGGCACTCACTGTCTCCGCACTGGTGCCGCTGGCGATGCTGCACCGGCTGCCGGCGGAGATCGCGGCGGCCCCGACGTCCGAAGGCCACGTGGGCTATTCGGCGGAACGCCTGGCGGCGTTGCGTGCGGAGGGTCGCATCGTGTTCGTCGACATGACCGCCGACTGGTGCGTCACTTGCAAGGCCAATGAAAAGGCCGTGCTGAACACCGACGCCTTCCGCGGCCTGCTGGCAGAGCACGATGCCGTGATGATGACGGGCGACTGGACGAACGTGGACCCGGCCATCACCGCTTTCCTTGAGGAACACGGTGCGGTCGGGGTGCCACTGTACGTGATGTATCCGCGCGGCGGCGGTGCCGGCGAAGTCCTGCCGACCGTGCTGACCCAGGACGGCATGCGCCGGGCCTTCGAGCGCGCCGCGCGATGAAGGCGACGACCTCGCGCGTGCTGCTGGTGGCGGTGGCCGCCGGCGGCCTGGGCCTGCTGGCCAGCCTCTGGTTCAACGGCAATCCGTTCTGGCGCACGCAGGTGGGCGAGCGCGCCCTGCACGCGGCCACGAACGCCACCGCGCCCGCCCCGCCGGCCGGCGTCACGCCCGCGGGCATCGGCGATCCGATGCCGGCCATCGCGCTGCCAGGGCTGGATGGCGCGATCGTCGACCTGCGCACGCGCTATGCGGGCAGGCGATTGCTGATCAACGTCTGGGCGAGCTGGTGCGGACCATGCATCGAGGAGATGCCGGAACTCGATCGCTTCGCCGCTTCACAGGGCGCCGATGGCGTGCAGGTGATCGGTCTTGCGCTGGACACGCCGGAAGGCGTGCGCGATTTCACTGCGAAGATCCCGGTGCGCTATCCGATCGTGCTCGATACGCCGGGCCCGGCCGACGCCAGCGTCTGGTTGGGCAACGCCAAGGGCGTACTGCCCTACACCGTGCTGGTGGATGCCGATGGCCGCATCGCGCGACAGAAAGTCGGCCCCTTCACCCACGGCGAGATCGGTGGTTGGGTGGATTGACCATATCGACGCGCGGCGCGTCGCTCACTCTTCTTCCTCATCGCGCGGCGTCCGGCGATCGCTCGGCCGCACGCGACCGCCCTTTGCGCCGATGCGCGCCATGTGCGCGCGGTCCTGACTGACCTTCGCACCTCCTTTCTTGCCGGCTTCGCGCGCATCCTCGCTGCCGAACCGATGCGCGTGGCCGCGCTTCTGCGCCGCACGGCCGCCCTTGCGTGCGATCTCCTTGCGTTGCTCCGGCGTAAGCAGCGCGAATCCCCATCTGCGCTTCTTGTCAGCCATCGCAACCGGACGGACAAGCGAACGCGACCGCGTGACGCATCGCGTCGAATGCGATGAGCATGTGAATGCCGTTCACGCACATGACTCGATGTGACGCAGTGCACGCATGCCCACATCACTGGCTTGTTGCTGAAGCGGACTCAGCCGAAATCGTCGTGACGCTCTCGCACTCTTTATGATCGGGGCACACGACAAACACGCATGTCCGCGTTTCTCCGCGAACCACCCTGTTGCGTCCGTCGATGACGGACCTGATCGCGCCCTGCGATCGCCTTTCCCCCCGTGCAAGCGAGAAGGTCTTTCCCATGACCAAGGCTGTCCCCATGAAACTCCCCGACGATTTCCAGTGGGTGGAAGCAACGCCCGACGACGACTGGAGCGGCGCGCGCCTGGATCTCGATGGACATCCCATACTGGAAGTAAGTGCATGCCGTGGCGGCTGGCTGGTGGTCGTCCTGCTGGACGACCCCCGGCAGCCGCAGGCCAACGTCGCCGTACGCTCCGTGCCGGCAGGCATGCGCTGGTCGGCACGCTGGGCGCTGTCGCGCGCCGACCGCCTGCGCGTGCTGGCGGCCCGCCGGAACGCGCAACGCCCCGTCGCGCGCCAGACGCAGCCTTCACCCGCGCCGTCGTTGGTCTCTGGCCCGCTGCCCTACGCGCGCGAGGAAGAAACACTGGATGCGTGATGCGCATCGGCCCACGATCAGTTGCCGCGGTCGAAGTTGTATTGCGCCGCGGCCGCATTGCTGATGATGCCGGACAAGGGCAGCAGCTGGGTCAGGAAGCGGTTCCAGCGCGTCACGCCTGCCGGGCCCACCCATACGACGTCGCCCGGTCGCAGCGGGAAGCGGTCCGCCATGGTGAAGGCGACCGGTGACGCGGCATCGAGGTGGTACACCGTCGCCTGCTCGTGCGAATCGTCCTCCATGCCCCGGATCACGTAGACCGCTCCGCCCTTGGCCGTTACCGGATTCAGTCCGCCGGTGCGGCCGAGGGCCTGGGTCAGGCTCATGTCGGTGGTCTTGAAGGTCAGCGCCTGCGGGCGCAGCACTTCGCCGATCACATAGACCTGCTTCCGATCGTTGAACGGCATGTGCAGCCGGTCGCCCGGCTTCAGGTACACGTCGGCGGCGACCTTGCCGCCACGATTCAACGCATCCAGGTCGAGCGGATAGTCGGTGCCGTCGCGCGTCAGCACGAAGCCGGACAGATCGGCTTCTTCGACATCGATGCGCGCGCGGCCGACCGCCTGTGCCAGCGTCAGCGGCACCGTGGTGAACTCCTGGGGCGTGGTGTCCTCGAACGCGCCCTGCAGCGTGACCCGTGCGCCATGGCCGACCACGTTCACGTCGACCTGCGGGGATTTCAGATACTGGCTCAGCCGGCTCGCAAGGGTGCTGCGCACCTGCTCGATCGTCATGTCGGTGACGTTGAGCTTGCCGGCGTACGGAAAGAAGAAGCTTCCGTCGGGCTGCACCAGACGCCCGTTGGTGGCGGCCTGCTGCTGGTTGCCTGCCGGCGTCGTGAGCTCGGGGTGGTCCCATACGGTGACGATCAGGGTATCGCCGGGCTGGATGCGATACGCCTCGGGCCGATACTGCGCGAGCGCCGGCGGCAGCACGACGGCCGTGCGCGGCGCGGCGACCAGCGCTTGCGTGATCGGCACCATGCGGACATCGCTCTGCGCTTCACCCTCGCCGCTCGGCACGCTGGCACCGCGCATCATGCGCTGGCCGGGACCGAGTGAGCACGCGGAGAGCGCGGCGACGATGGCTGCGGCGAGCAGGACTTGGACAGGACGCTGGATGTTCACCACCGGATACCTCACTGTTTCGGTTGCGGCACCCATGCCATGCACGGGATGCGGACGTTCACTGGATCGTCGCAACGGTGGCGTGAAGAGAACGGCGGAAGCAGCCCAACGGTGGATTAATGCGCGTGCGCGCCGGCCCATGCGGCCGCCAGCGCGGCGAATTCCTTGAATGCGCGCCCGCTGCGCCATAGCGCGCGTCGCGACGGCAGCCAACGCTCGCGCAGGCCGACCGCAGGGCGCCCTTCCGGCACGGGCACCGGCGTGACATCGGCGCCGGCCTGCGTGAAGAGCAGCGCCGCACGCGGCATGTGCAGCGCCGATGTCACCAGCAGCACATGGCGCCCGCCATGTTCTCCCGCAAGCGCAGTACTGAAGCGCGCATTGTCGCGCGTGTCGTGGCTGTGTTCCTCCAGCACGAGGGCATCTTCCGGAACACCGAGGCGCCCGATCGCGTCCGCCATCCTGCGCGCTTCGGTGGTCTTGCCGACTCCACCACCGCTGAGGATCACCTTGGGCGCCTTCCCCGCATGCCAGGCGCGTGCGCCGGCGGCGAGGCGGCTGCTGCGCAGGCGCGCCGGATCCACGTCTTCGCGATCCAGCCAGGCATAGTTGCTGCCGCCGCCCAGCACGACGATGGCGTCCGCCGGGGGCAATGCCGCCGTGTCGCGGACGGCATAACGCTGCTCCAGCGTGCCGCGCAACGTGTCGGACGCAAGCGGGAGCGACCACAGCGCCGACCATGCCAGCGCCATGCCCGCGATGCCGGCGGCGGCCCTGCGCCGCCGCAGCATCCATGCGACCGCGGCGATTGCCAGCAGGCACAGCGAAAACACCGGCGGGTAGCTCAACGACACCACGAGGTCGGCCAATGCTTTCATCGCATGGCCCTCAGATGACGATGCCACGGCTGACATAGAAGAACAGCACCCCGCAGGCCGCACCCAGGCCGGCGCCGAGCAGCAGCGGTTGTCGCAGCGGCGCGAGCCGGCTGTAGCAGCCGGCAGCCGCCAGGATCAGCGACACGGCGAGCCAGCCCGGCAGCAGATAGCGGTTGGAGAAATAGCCCCAGCCGATCGCGAAGAACGGCAGCACCATGACAAGGTAGACCGACGCGCTTTCCTGTAGCGGTCTGCGCGCCGCCGGCTGTATCCAGGGGGACACCGCCAGCATCACCAGGTACCAGAACATCGTGAACACCGCGAAATCGATCCGCACCCCCGCACGGTAGTTGTCGTTGGCGGTGTATTCCATGACCGTCGCGTACAACGTCGGCGACATGGTGCCCACGGCCTTCATCGACAGTCCGCTGACGTAGGCGAGGAACGCCAGCACGGCCATCGCGCGCAGCAGGTTGGGCTTCAACAGCAGCGCCGGTGCGCAGGCCAGATACAGAAGCGAGGAGACATGCAGGCTGGCGGCAAGCACCCCGAGCAGCACGAACCCCCGCCACCGGCGCTGCCGGAAGCACAGCAATGCGGCGAACACGAGCGGTGCCGCCAGGCCCTGGCGGATGGCGTTGATCGACGCGTTGACGAACATCGGCGAGATGAACAGCAACAGCAGCGAGGCGCACAGCAGCGTGGGATACGCCTGCGTCGGCGGGAATGCGCGGTGGTTGATCCGCACCGCGATGGCGACGCCCGCCAGCAACAGCGCGAACAGCACCGCCTGGTATCCCGGCACGCCGAGGCCCAGCAGGCGCAGGCCGTAGCTCAGGTACGCGAAACCGGGCTCCAGGCGCGTCTCCGGGACGCCCTGGTCCAGGCTCTCGAAGAAGCCCGCATAGGTTGCCGTGTCCGAGCCGATGTCCAGGGGGCGGCTGCCCACCAGCCAGCAGCCGAACATAGCCACGACGAGCAGCCACGCGACGCCGAGCCAGCGCTCCGCGTTCGCATGGGGGCTGCGGGCAGGTCGCAGATACGGGAGCGCAGTGCCGGAAGCCTTCATGCGCTCACCGCGTCGCCGCTGGCCGCATCAGCATCAACATGCGCCGGCGTCCGCGCCGCACCAGTCCCACACCGCGTGCGAACCAATGCTCGCCACGCGTGACCAGCCCGGCGGCCAGTAGTTCCCGGCGCACTTCCTTGCCGGCCCGGTGCATCGCATCCAGATCGCCGCTGAGTCCGGCCGCGCCGAAGGTGGGCTTGTGCCAATAGGCGAGGACCTGGTTGAGCTTGACGCAGCGATAGCCGGAGAAGCCGATCTGCGCCCAGAGCAGGAAATCCTCCACCCGTCGGAAGCGCTCGTTGAAGCGGAACGGCAGGTCGCGACGCAGGACCACCGAGGCCGTGGGGAACGGATTGTTGAGCAGCAGCCGGCGGCGCCCGATCACCCGTGCCCGCACGGTGCCGCGCAGCGGCTCCGGCGCGGCACCGCGGGGAGCGACCTTCATGCGGTGCGCGATCAGCGCGATGCGGGGATCGCGCTCGAGTTCGGCCATCTGCCAGGCAAGCTTGTCCGGGGCCCAGGTATCGTCGGCATCGAGGAAGGCGATGTACGGCTGCACCGCCTGCCGCCAGCCGAGATTGCGCGCGCGCGAGGGTCCGCCGTTCGGCGACGACGCGATCACTTTCACCCAACCTTCGGGATAGTCGGCCGCCACGCGGTGCAGGGCGTCGAGTGTGTCGTCGCCACTGGCATCGTCCACCAGCAGCACTTCTGCCGGGCGCCGTGCCTGGGCTGCCACCGACGCCACCGCATCGCCGATGGTGTCGCCGCAGCGGTAGCACGGCACCACCACGCTCACCGGCGCGGTCGCACCGGCGCTGGAGTCGGACTGGATGTGGTCGTTCATGCCTGGGCCCATGGTGCGCATTGGAAGATGTCCGCTGCCCGACGCGCGTAAGCGGTGCGTGAAACGCCCGGCCGCCGTTCGCCTGCGAGCAAGGCGGGCAATGCGTCGCTGAACGGGTTGTCGGTATCCGCTGCCGTGACCCGCAACGATGCATGCAGGCCTATGTCGTCGGCGAAGTCGCGGCATTTGGGGTGATAGTCGATGATCATGAACGGGACGTCCTGCAGGTAGGCCACGATCGCCCCGTGCAGGCGCGCGCTCACCACCACATCACATGCTGCCAGGGCCCCGACGGTGCGCAGCGGATCCTGGCTCGCATACGCATGCCATTCCGCCGGTACGCCCTCGCTGCGCAGCCGCTCCACCAGGCGCTGCGCGAGCGCGCGATCGCCATGTCGGGGATGTTCGTTCAGGCTGAACACGTCGACGATGACATCGCGGAAGCGTCGCAGCCCTGCCAGGGTGGCGATCAGGTGTTCTTCCCAGCGCCGCCGCAAGGGCGCCGCGTACTCGCCATGCTCCGGGTACCGACAGGGCGCCACGCCGATGCGCACCGGCGCACCCGCCGCCTTCTCGGGCTCGTCGTCGTCCATCGAAGATCCGACGGGCGGCAGCAGTGCGGCCAGATCGCATCCCGCATGGGTGATCGCATCCAGCCCCATCTTCTTCGCGAGACGATGCGAGCGCTCGTCGCGCACCGACAGGTAGCGGAAGCGCTGCAGGAATCCGGCGACCGAATCCTCGTCGCGCGCGCTCTCGAACGGTCCGATCGACACACCCACCGCCGCAAGCTGCACGCCTCGCTCCACCGCCGACAGCATCATCGGTTTACGGAACGATTCGCGCGCTGTGATCACCGAGCCCCCGCCCATCACCAGCACATCGCAGTCGTGGAGTCCCCGCGCGAAGCTGAGCCACCGGCTGGCCTTGCCGACCAGGCCCGTGCCGCCGTACCAGTTCGCCGGATAGCGCCGCGGCACGGTGCTGCGCGCGGGCGCCGCCGCCAGTGGCGGCCCCACCACCCTCGGTACCGCATGCCAGTACGCCCGCGCCGCGCGCGCGCAGAGCACGCCGAACAGGTCGTCGCCGAAGTTGCGCATGCCGTAGTAGCCCGTGAAGGCCGTGCGCAGCGACGTCATGGCACACCCCGCAGCACGGCGGCGCGCCGCGCACCGTGGTACATCGCCAGCAGCAGCAGGACTTCCGCCCCCAGCGTGGCGAACGCCGCGCCCATGGCGCCGTGCGCGGGGATCAGCAGCAGATTGAGCAGCGCCGCTGCAATGGCGGCCGCCAGCATCGCGCCCACGCGGTAGGCCATCTGGCCTTCTGTCAGCAGGACGGCACCGACGGCGGTGGACACGAAGCGCACCGGCACGCATACCGCCAGCAACATCAGCAGCGGCTGCAGCCCCGCATAGCGTTCGCCGAACACGCGGACCGCCTCACCCGACACCGCCGCCAGCACTGCCCCGACCAGCAGGCCGCTCGCGAGCATGCCGACGCAGCCTGCGCGGTATACCTGCCGGAAGCGCGCGCGATCGTGCACCGCCCATCGGTGCAGGCGCGCAAGCAGGAACTTCTGGTACACCGTGGCGGGGAACAGGTAGATCGCCGTCATCACCGCCAGCGCGATGCCGAAAACGCCGGCCTCCGCGTCGCCGCGCAGGTACTTCAGCAATACCGTACCGATCTGGAAGAACACCGGATACAGCACCGCGGCCACGCCATACGGCCACGCCAGACGGAAGAGCGCCCGCGCGTCGGGCGGTGCGATATCGCGCGCCAGCGTGGCATCGCGCGGACCGTGGCCCTTCAACGACCATTCGCAGCGATGCATCGCCTGCCATTGCGGCAGCGCCAGTGCCCACGCGACGATCGCCAGCATGGCGTGGCCCCAGGCGACGGCATGGATCGACATCGACAGTCCCGCCACGGCAAGCAACGCGATCGCCAACCGGCCCGCCGGCATCAGCAGTTGCCAGCCGGCGAGTGCGGCATGCCGCTCCTCCAGGCGCAGCTTGCTGCCGATCTGCTCGACCGCCAGCAGGCCGAGGATGAAGGGCGCAAGGACCAGCAGCATGTGGCGCGTCTGCGCGTCCACCGGCGGCCCGGCGAGGGCCCACGCCACGATGCCGCCCACCGCCAATGCGCTTGTGACGGCAATGAAGCGCGTCGATGCGGGCTGCCAACGTTCGGCGGACCAGCCCTCGGCGCCGTGCGCCTTCAACCGGAACTGGGAGAGGCCGAAGCCCGCCAGGGGCGCGATCAGACTGACCGTCGCCAGCGATGACGCGAACAGGCCGTACTGCGCCGGGCCGAAGTGACGCGCAAGCAGCACCTGGGCGAAGAACACCATCGCCGCGCCTCCCGCCGTCGCCAACGACAGCACGGACAGCGCAGCGAGCGCCGGACGCCACGGCACGGGCAAGGCCAGGCTCATGCGGCCGCCGCAAGCGGCTGCGGCAGCAGCTCGTCGTAGACCTCGCACGTCCGGCGGATCACCGCGCGTTCGTCGAAATCGGCCAGTGCCTTCTCCCGCGCACGCGCGCCCAGCTGGTGCAGCAGCGTGCGATCGTCGTCCAACCGCGCCAGCACCTGCGCCAGAGACTCCGCGCTGCGCGGCAGCACGTGCAGCCCGTCATGGCCATCGCGCGTCACCACTTCACGGCAGCCGGGCAGGTTGGTGGTGACCAGCGCAACGCTGCAGGCGGCGGCTTCGATCAGGCTCTTCGGCACGCCCTCGCGGTAGTAGCTGGGCAGGGCCATCACGTGCACGCCGCGGAGCAGCGCGGGCATGTCGTCCACATGGCCAAGCCAGGTCACCAGCCCCTGCGCCTGCCACTCTTCGACTTCGGCGCGCGTGACCGAGCCCGGATTGCCCTCGTCCGGCATGCCGGCCAGCAGGAACCGTACGTCGCGACCTTCCGCACGCAGGCGCGCGGAGGCCTCGGCGTACTCGCACACGCCCTTTTCCTTCAGGAGACGGGCCGCCAGCAACACCCGCAGCGCACCGTCGCCGGCCTGGCGACCTTCCGTGTTGAAGCGTGCGATGTCGACGCCGGAACTCCGGATCAGGCGGATGTGCTGCGGCGGCGCCAGGCGCAGGGAATGGAAGGCCTGCGCATCGTCGGGGTTCTGCAGGATCACGCGCGACCGTTCGCTGCCCAGGGCCACGCGCATCAACGCCGACACCACCGGCCGAAGCACGCGCGCCTTCATTCCGTCGCTGGCGAAGACGTAGCCGAGCCCCGTCACCGCATTGACATACGCGGGCACGTTCGCTGCGCGCGCGGCGAGTGCGCCATACACGGCGCACTTGAGCGTGAAGCTGTGCAGCAGATCGGGGCGCTCCTCTCGCAGCAGCGCGACAAGGCCCGCCAGCGTTCCCGCCTCGCGCAGCGGATTCAGGCTGGCGCGCTGCATGCGCAGCGGCACCCAGCGCACGCCGTGCTGCGCGAAGCGTGGACCGAATTCGCCCGGCGGGGAAACCATCACCACGTCCACCCCGCGGGCCTGCAATGCGCGCGCCGTGGACAGACGGAAGTTGTAGAGGTACCAGTCGGTGTTGGCGAACAGGACGAATTTCAAGACGGGCTCCGCGCGGGTCGATCTCCGGATTCTAGGAAACGCCTCCCCGAAACCCATTGACGCACTCACCACAACACACCCGCACACGTGAACACGAAAACGGAAGAGGCGGCTTGCCGCCGCCTCTTTATCCGCTCTTCACCCGCCGATCACTTTGCGTACTGGTTCGTCGTCACGCGGATGTCGGTGGCCGTGGACACTTTCGCGATATGCGCCCCATTGCCCTTGTTGCCACCCACCAGTCCCGTCAACGCGACCAATGGGTTCTCCACCGTGTTCACGCCATGCAGGCGCGTGTGGTTGTTCCGGAACACGTTGCCGCTCACCTGGTAGTTGTAGGTGCCCGAACCCAGCATCATGCCGACAAGATGGTTGTGCCGGATCGTGTTGAGCGCCACGTACCCGCTCTCCGGCCCGATGGTCAGGATGCCGTGCCCACCGTTGTACTCGATAGTGCAGCGCTTGACGGTCACGCCCTTGACGCGCTTGTAGAGCAGCAGGCCATTGCCGGCGTTGCCGCGGATCAGGCAGTTCTCGATGTGCACCGTCGAGGTGGTGCGGGCGTCGTTGGAGTCCGGCTCCACATCGATGCCGCACTCGGGCGCGATGCCCCGCGTATCGCTGAACTCGCTGTCGTACACCTTCACGTTGTTGGCGCAACCGATCGTCAGGCCCTGGCGGCGATTGCCGGTGCTCACGATGTTGGCGATCACCACGTCATTGCACGGAATGGTCGGCGCGTTGGTCACCATGGCTCCGCCGATGGAGACGCCGTCGCCCCAGCACCGCGAGATGTGCATGTCGCGCAAGGTCACGCGGGACGATCCACGGATCATGATGCCGTGGCCCCACTCGCCGGTGGTGCCCAGGTGGTTGTCGCGGTCGCCGATGATGCGACCGCCGGAGATCTCGACGTTGCTGACCTTGTAGGCCATCAGCACGTAGGCGCGTTCCTGGTCGTTGCGCTTCGCCCGCAGCACGGCGCCGTCCGCCAGCTGCAGGTGCATGTTGCTGCGCAGGCGCACGTTGCGGGTCGGATCGATCACGTAGTCGCCGGCCGGCACGTGGATCGTGCCACCGGTCGAGGGCAGCGCATCGATGGCGGCCTGGAACGAGGTGGTGTCGTCGCGCGCGCCGTCGCCGGCCGCGCCCCAGTCCCGCACACTCAGCGTCGCCGTACCGCGTGCACGCGCCGGCGGGTCGTAGACCGCTGTCGCCGACATCGAGAGCGCTGGCATGTTGCCCGCCATGACGGCGCCGAGCGCGCGCGGGATGCCGCAGGCCACGCCGATGGCGGGCAACGCGACGAGCATCGACTTGCGCAGGAAATCGCGCCGAGGCATCCCAGCCTCGCGCACGTCGTGCACGAGAACATTCTTCTTCACAAACGTTACCCCTCGCGGGCAGGTGCCCGTCGGAAAAATTGCCATGTGAGCGTCGCGTGCGACCCGCGACGAGGGCGACTATAGCGACGGATACGCAACCACCGGTTAACGTGTCGGCGTATCTGTGAACCCCTTCAAACACTTCCCGCATGCACAGGCTTTTCACGCGAACGCCGTCACGCATCTTCACGCGCGCGATCGTGGTTGAGTCCGCTTCTCCAGCGCGGATGAGTCCGCTTGTGCGAAGCGGATGCGTCCGCTTGCGGCGACGGATGCGTCCGCTTCGTACATGCGCTAGCGCCCCTGCGCCCGGAACAGGTCATTCGAACCGGTTGTTCCGTTCCACGCGAACGCGCGTCGCGGACTTCGCCACGTCGACGTGCATCCATCCCTTCATCGCCTGCGGCCGCTGCTTGCGCAGGCCCGCGGCGTTGCCGGAAAAGCGGTTGCCCGCCACGGCGATGTCGTGCCCGCCACCCCGTACCACGATGCCGCGCAGGCCGTTGTCGGCGATGTCGTTGTCTTCGATCACGCACTGCTCGCCGCCGCGGATCAGCACGCCGTCGCCCCGGTTGCCGCGGATGACGCAACGGCGGACGGCGATGCGACGCCCACGTTCGTAGACCTGCAGGCCCGCCCCGTGGTTGCCGCGCAGCGTGCAGGCCTCGATGCCGATGTCCTCCGCGCCGTCGCCGGGGTCGGGCTCGATATCGATGCCGCAGCCCGGCAGCGTGCCGTGCGTGGCGAGGAAGTGGGACCGCAGGACGCGGACGCGGCGTGAGCGTCCGATCGTCAGGCCCTGCCGGCGGTTCCCCGCACAGACGACATCCTCGATGCGGATGTCCCGGCTGGGTACCACGCGCGCGCCGCTGATGCCGCCGATGGAGATGCCATCGCCCCAGCATCGGGTGATGTGGAGGTCGCGCAGCAGCACCTGTTCCGCACCCCGCACCATGATGCCGTGGCCCCACTCGCCGGCATTGGAACGGTGATGGTCGCGGTCGCCGACGATCCTGCCACCGCTGACCTGCACGTCATGCACGCCTTCGAGCAGGAGCACATACGCCCGGGGGGCCGCGTTCGCGCGCGCGATCAAGCGCGTGTCCGGCGCCATGGACAGGCGGGTACGCGAACGCAGGCGCAGGCTGCGTTCGGGATCGATCACGTAGTTGCCCGGCCCCAGCGCCAGCGTGCCGCCGGCGGGCAACGCATCGATAGCGGCCTGCAGGGCGCGCGTGTCGTCGCTAATCCCGTCGCCGCGCACGCCGAAGTCGCGCGCATCCAGGGTCCTTGCGCGGACTGCGGGCAGGACCGAGGCGAGCAGCAGGCCCGTCCCGGCGCCCATCATGCGGCGGCGGGACAGCCGCATCAGGCCGCCATCGATTCGCGACGCGGCGCCGTGGCGCTGCCCGCGGCCTGCGACGCATGCGCCATCAGCCACGGCAGCACCACGGCCAGCAGATAGAACTTCGATGCGTGGTACTTGTTGTCCAGGTGCCGGCGATTGCGCTCCAGCCATGACGGCGCGCCGGGCAGCAGGTCGCGGGCCTGGCCGGCGAAGGCATGCACCTGCTCGAACCGCCGCGCCGCCAGCGCGCAGACATCGAAGCGGAAGCTGCCCTTGCGCTGCACGTAGGGCAGGTTCCCGAAGCGCGCCGCGATATGCCGACGGATGAGGACCTTGTTGAGTCCGGTCTCCGGGTCCACCTTCTGCCTGCGCGGCACTTCGTGATGGATCCACTCGCGCAGCGCGCGATCGCAGAACGGATACGCGGCGCCGAGACCGGCGCCATGCGCCGTGTACAGGCCTTTGGCGAAGGCGCCGGCCGATCCGGCGATGGACATCGACATGTCGCGCCATTCCCATGCGCTGGTGGCGGAGGCGATTTCCTTCCTGAACAACGACAGCCGCCCCCGCGAATGCCGCGCGATGTCGCGACCGAACAGCGCATCCACCTCGGCATCGCTGAAGCGCGAACCGGGGAACACGCGCTCGATGGGTGTCATCTGCAGCGTGCCGAGCGCGAAACACAACGGGAAGCTGCCCGACACGCCGGGCAACCCGGTGGCGTCGAACGGCAGTCGCAGACCGCGCGCAAGGCGCACCGTCAGTTGCTGCTGCAGATCGACCGGCGTGCCGAAGTAGCTGTCGGCGCCCAGGCCGTCGATGACGCCATCGCCACCGCAGGACGCCACTTCGGTCGCCAGATCGGCATAGGACAGCAGGGCGAAATCCGCCGTCAGCAGCGGCATGCGTGCGGCGAGCGCCAGATAGCGGTCGTATGCGCGCGCGGCGTCGCATACCAGCACCTCATGGCGCAACCCGAGCCGGGTGGCGACCTGGCGCGCCGAATCCAGTTCGTTCTCCTCGCGTCCGCCGAGATACGTGATGCAGGCGGCGTCCGGGCGCGCTTCGGCCAGCGCGATGGCCAGCGTGGTGGAATCCTTGCCGCCGCTCTGCAACTGCCAGGGCGAGCGCATGCCGGCGCACGTGCGGGTGATCGCATCGCACAGCATGCGGTGGTAAACCGCGATCCAGTCCTGTGGCCGGTCCGCGACTTCCGGCACTTCGCCCGCATTGCGGAACTTGAAACGGAAGTCCGGCGCGGCGCGCATGTCCTGGTCCGCCGAGAACCCGAACGTCACCAGCTTGACGCCCTCGTAGATGGAATGCGGTGGATACACGAACGCATTGCGCAGCAGGTCGGCCACCGACACCGGATCGATCCTGTGGTACTCCGGGTGACGGTCCAGCACCGAGAAGTCCGGCGTGCCGTAGTACGGCGACATCGTGATCTGCATCGAAGCCGCCTCCCTACCGGCCCGCACCGGCGCGCGGCGCCGGGAGGTACTCGTAGTAGGTATAGGCGTACTCGCCCGCACCACGCTTCTCCACGCCGTTGAAGATGGCGCCCTTCACTTCCACCCCGTTCTGTTCCAGGCGCTGCTTGGCCAGTGCGATCTCGCGCTGCTGGTTCAGGCCGAAGCGCACGACCATCAGGCAGGTCCCCGCGTGATGGCCGATGACCGCCGCGTCCGTGACCGCCAGCACCGGCGGCGTATCGATCAGCACGATGTCGTACTCGCCCGAGACGCGCTTGAGCAGGTCGCTGAAATTCCCGTGCATCAGCAGTTCCGACGGGTTGGACGGAATCGCACCGCGGGAGATGAAGGACAGGTTCTCGGCGCCTGCGACACGGCGGACCGCATCGTCCAGCGGAATGCGGCCGGCGATGACATCGGACAGGCCGTTTTCCCAGCGCACGCCCACCGCGTCGTGCAGCGTGCCGCGGCGCATGTCGGCATCGATCAGCAGCACCCGCTGCCCGGTCTGGGCGATGGCCACCGCCAGGTTGGCGCAGATGAAGGTCTTGCCCACGCCCGGGCTGGGCGCCGAGATCATCAGCAGGTTGTTGCGGGTGCGCATCCGCGCGAAATGCAGGCTGGTCCGCAGCGAGCGCAACGCCTCCATCGCCAGGTCGGCCGGCGCATTCAGCGCCAGCAGCCGCGACCTGCCATCGCGGCGACGGTGGCCCATGCGCCGGGTCAGCGCCTGGCCCTTCTTGCTCAGCGGAATCGACGCGTACACCGGCAGGCCCAGCAACTCGATATCGACCGGGTCTTCCACGCCACGACGGAACATCTGCTGCAGCAGCACCACGACCACCATCACCACCAGGCCGAGCAGCGTGCCGACCGCCAGCACCGGCAGCGGCTTGGGCCAGGCGGGGCTGTTGAGGTTGACGGCGGCCGGATCGATCACGCGGGCGTTGCCCACGGCGCTGGCCTTGGCGATCTCCAGTTGCTGGGCCTGGTCCAGCAGGTTGGCGTAGGTCTGGTTGGTGACCTCGACGTCGCGGTTCAGGCGGAACAGCACCTGCTGCGTGTCCGGCAGGTCGTGGATCCGGCCCTGGAGGCGGTTGCGCTCACCCTGGAACCGGCTGATCTGGTCCTGCAGCGCGCGGTAGGTCGGATGGGCCGCCGTGTAGCGGTTCTCCACCTCCGTCATCTTGATGCGCAGCTGCTGGATGCTGGAGTCCAGCGCGATGGTCTGGTCGAGCAGCGCGCGGTTCTGCGTCTCCACGTCCAGCGTCTGGGTGCGCGTCTGGAAGGCGGTCAGCGCCGCCTGCGCCTTGGCCAGATCCTCGCGCACTTTCGGCAGCTGCTCGGTGACGAACTCCAGCCGGCTGGCCGCTTCGGCCGATGTCCTTGCGACGTTCTGGCGCACGTAGGCCCCGGTGACCTCATCCAGCACGCGACGCGCACGCTCGGGGTCGGCATGCGCGTAGGTCAGGCCGATCACGCCGGAGTTGCGACCCAGTTCGGTGGCCGTGATGTTCTCCTTGAGCGCCGCCATCACCGCCGACGGATCATGGCGCGTCACCTGGAACCGCATGCCCGGGTTGGCGCTGAGCCTGCGCACCTGCATCGCCACGCCCCCCGCGCTCACCGGTTCGCCGACGCGGCCGCGCGCAAGCACGGTTCCCTGCGCGGACAGCACGTAGGCGCCTTCGCGTCCTGCCGTCAGCTCCAGCGGCACGCCCATCAGGTGCGCCGGCACGTCGAGCCGGGTGATGTCGAGGACCTCGCCGCCCCACCCGTACTTCGACAGGCCGAACCAGGGCGCCGCCAGCTCGCCGGGGCTCGCCCGCTCATGGCGCCGGGCGAGGAAGTCGCCGACCGCCGGCAGATGCACCGCCTTCACGTCGACATCCAGGTCCATGTTCGAGATGGCTTCGCCGATCACCCGGCGCGAGGTCAGCAGCTGCACCTCGGTGGTACCGGGCGTGGGAACCGCGGGCGGCGCCTGCATGGCCGTGTTCTGGCTGATGCCGGGCGGGATCGCCGGGCGGCTCTCCACCTGGACCACCGCATTGGCTTCGTACTGGGGCGTGACCACCGCCAGGTAAGCGACGCTCGCCAGCACGAAGGCGGCCGTGCCGAAGAGGATGAACTTCTTCCTGGCCGCCAGCGTCGAGACCAGTGCCGGGATGTCGACGTCGTCGCCGCGCAGGGATGCCGCCGCCGGAACCGGCCCGTCCGGGCCGCGTCGCGTGATCAACTGCGTCGCCATGATTCACCTCGCTTGCATGTCGTGTCGTGGGCGCGCCGTCGTTCGCGGCGCGCGGATGGATGGGATACGGCCTTCATGACGCGGCCCGGGCGCCCAGCCGTTCGCCCAAGTCGGAACGGGCAGCGCGCGGCGCGCTAGCGGTGCGCAGGCCTGCCAGCGCGTCGAGCACCGGCGCACAGCGGTCGTCGCGGGGGATGTCCAGGTCCGGCACATCGCACAGCGATACGTAGACCGCATCGTCGCCCAGCAAAGCCAGCACGCGGCCGGCGATCGCCACGGGTGTCGTACCGATGGCGACGGCGTCGTCCCCGCCGCCGGTCTCTTCCTGCGCGAGCAGCACGGGCTTGCCCAGCAGACGGCGTGGCGGTGGCGCTCCCGCCCCCACCAGTACCAGGTGCGCGCGCTCGAGCAGATAGGCCCATGCAAGGAAATCGTCGACGTCCAGGGGATGCACGTTGGCGAACGTGTGCAGCGGATCGCCGCCTTCGCCGGGCGCCACCCCCACCCCGCCGACCCAGACGATGTCCACGTCGGGCCTGCGGCGCGCGACCATCGCCAGCGCGTCCGAGAAGGCGCCCTGTCCCGGCCCGCCGCCACGCGCGCTGACGGCCATCAGCAGCGGTGCATTGCCGCGCAGGAAGCCGAAGCCTGCGGCCAGCGAGCGCGCCAGGTCGGCGTCGCGACGGATCTGGCGCAGCGCGGTACGCAGCGCGTCATCCGCCACGTCCGCCTGCACGAGGATGCTCTCGCGCGGCACGCCTTCGCCCCTCAGGCGGCGGCCCGTCAGTTCGCTTGGCGCGACGTGCAGCGCGGCCAGCGACTGCACGATGCGCCGGCTCGCCTCGCTCGGCCAATGCTGCGTGCCGGAAGCCGGCGCATCGGCGTCCACGCAGACCAGCGGCACATCGCGTGCGTGCGCTGCCAGGCTCATCGCAAAGGTCATCGGTGCGTCGCCGGGAACCACGATCACGTCCGGATTCGTGTCGCCGATCAGTTGCTGCATCTCGGCCTGCGCATCGCCATAGGCGACCGGCCCAGCGCATTCCACGGACACGCTGGCCTGCGCTTCCAATCCGAACATCTGCAGCAGGTGCCCGGCACCACCGCCCTGCCCTTCCGCCAGGCAGACGGTTGCCTGGAAACGCGCATCATCAGCCAGGCGCCGTGCGATCGGCGCCACGCCGGCACCCTCGCACGACGCATTCACCAGGCAGAGCGCATGCAGGGGCGCATCGTCGCCTCGCACGATGCCGGACATCGTCGTGCGTCCTCCTGCCAGCGCTTCGAACGGGCGGGGGTCCAGCGGCCGCACCGATACCGGCGCATGATTCAGGTCGCCATCGTCCGGGACATCGCGATGGCCCCGACGCATGCCTCGCGCCGGTGCGCTACCGGACATCCGGCGCTGCACCACCTCCAGCATGCGCGGAAAGCCGACGACATAGGCCACGGCGGTGGCGATGAACACGAGGAAACTCAGCGGCTGCGCCACGTTGCGCAGCGCGTGGCCGAGCAGCGCCAGGGCCGCGCCCATCGAGACGATGATCCACAGCGACGCCTGTACCGACACACCGCGGTCGACCAGCAGGTGATGCACGTGCTGGCGGTCCGCCGCGAACGGCGAGCGTCCGCGCCGCATGCGGCGGTACATCACCGCCGCGGTGTCCATCAGCGGCAGGGCCACGCACCACAGCACCTCGACGGGCACCAGCCTGCCCACGCGCGGATGGCTCAGGTGGATCAGGCTCCAGCCCACCAGGAATCCGATCACCGTGCTGCCGGCGTCGCCCATGAAGATCTTGCGGCCGTCGGGCCAGCCCAGGTTGACGAACACGTACGGGATCAGCGACGCGAACAGGATCTGCAGCATCAGCGTCGTGCCCACGCCGGGCGCGCCGTCGTGCGCGAACAGGAGGATGGCCGCGATGGACACCATCGCCGTGGATGCAGCGAGGCCATCGATCCCGTCCATCATGTTGAACGCATTCATCAGCCCGATCACCGCGATGAGGGTGACCGGGATACCGAGCAAACCCAGCCGCAGGTCGAACACCGGGATGAGGCCGCCGACGTGGTCGAGGTAGAAGCCGGTACTGAGGATCACCAGTCCGACGATGGCGGCTTCCACCAGCAGGCGCGTACGCACGCTCAGGTGGCTGATGTCGTCGGCCACGCCGATCGCCACGATCAACGCGCTACCCATCATCAGGCTCATCACGAAGCGGTCGACGTAGCCCAGGTAGCCCAGGCCCACCAGCGTGCCCACGAAGAAGCAGATGCCGCCGATCACCGGGACCCGGCCCACGTGCTGCTTGCGGCCCGCGGGGCGATCCACCAGGCCGACCCGCCGGGCCCATGGCCTCATCGAGAATATGGTGAACAACGTGGCGGCGAGCGCGATGGCGCCCGCCGCGACGACCCTTGCATTCTCCATCTGTCACCCAGGGTTGCTGTGGCTGGAATGCCCCAAGGAACCCTGGTCCGTTCGGGATCCTGCGCGTCAACACGGGGCGCTGTTGAGTGACCCGAGGCTACGGACAGGAATTTGATGAGCGCATGAAATGGGCTGCGGCGCGTAACGGTCCAGTCAGGAAGATGGAGAGCAATCGCAGGCGCTCAGCCCGCCAGGCGGGGCTCCCGCGCGCACCATTCCGACACGCAGTGCTCGATCACCGCGAACGCGCGCTCGAAATCTTCCGGGGTCCCGCCGACAGGATCGTCGATCTCCTTCGAGATTCCCCAGCGCCCGAGCAGGTGCATGCGTGCTCGCGCGTCCGGCGCGAGCGCACGCAGCGCCTGGAGATGCCGTCGCTGCATGGCCAGTACGAGATCGTCAGGTCCGATGGACGCGGGATCGAACGGACGCGCAACCGGATCCAGCACGCGAAGGCCGTGCGCCTCAAGGACCGCGCCGGCACGCGCATCGATGGCGCGGCCAGGCTGGGCAGCCAGACCAGAGGCGAGGACCCGGCAGCGGCCCGCGGGCACCCTGGCATGGAACAGCGCCGCCGCGATCGGACTGCGGCACAGGTTGCCCATGCATACGACGTGTAAGGTAAACACCCGAGTGCCCATGCCATGTAGGGCCATCCAGCCTAGGGCACAGCCCGGCCCGGCGTGCGAATCCGGCGTGAGGCCGGTACACGCATGCCCCTGCCGGCAGCGCGCGCACCGGGCCGCCCGATTCAAACAAACGCTTAAAACGATAGAAACTTCGGCGAACTGGACAGCATCGCCGGCTTCAAGCAGACTGCCGCCCTTCCGCTGGAGGCGTCGATGGCGAAGCTGCTGGTCCTGCATGGCCCCAACCTCAACCTGCTCGGCACCCGCGAGCCGGAGGTCTATGGCCATGCGACGCTGGCGGACATCGATCTGGCGCTGACGGCGCAGGCCCAGGTCGCCGGGCATCAGCTTGCGACGTTCCAGTCCAATGCCGAGCACGCGCTGGTCGACCGCATCCAGGCGGCCCGCACCGATGGCACCGCCTTCATCCTGATCAACCCCGCCGCCTTCACCCACACCTCGGTCGCGATCCGCGACGCGCTGGCGGCGGTGGCCCTGCCCTTCATCGAAATCCACCTGTCCAACCCGCACACCCGCGAGCCGTTCCGCCACACCAGCTATGTCAGCGACAAGGCGGTCGGCGTGGTCTGCGGCTTCGGGGCGGACAGCTACCGCTATGCGCTGGATGCCGCCCTGCTGCGGCTGCCCGCCTGATTTTCCCTTTGTTCCGCGCGGAACAACGTTCAACCACGAGGCTCCCATGGATCTCCGCAAAATCAAGAAACTGATCGACCTGCTGGAAGAGTCGAACCTGGCCGAAATCGAGATCAAGGAGGGCGAAGAGTCCGTACGCCTGGCGCGTACGCCCAAGGGCGGCTACGCCGTGCCGGCACCGGCCCCCGCCGCCTATGCCGAACCGCGCCCCGCCGCGCCGATGCCGATGAGTTCGCCCACCGAAGCCTCCACCGGCGGCACGGCCAAGGCCGGCAACGCCCTGCCCGACGGCCACGTGGTGCGCGCACCGATGGTCGGCACGTTCTATGCCTCGCCGTCGCCGGACAAGCCTGCGTTCGTCGCCGTCGGCCAGTCGGTGAAGGCCGGCGAGACGCTGGCGATCATCGAAGCCATGAAGATGTTCAACCCCATCGAAGCCGACGTCTCCGGCACGGTGCTGTCGATCCTGGCCGAGAGCGGCCAGCCGATCGAGTTCGATCAGCCGCTGTTCGTGATCGGCTGAGGCCTGCCCCATGCTGGACAAGGTCGTTATCGCCAACCGGGGTGAGATCGCGCTGCGCATCCTGCGCGCCTGCCACACCCTCGGCATCCGCACGGTCGCGGTGCACTCCACCGTCGACCGCAACCTCAAGCACGTGGCCATGGCGGACGAATCCGTCTGCATCGGACCCGCCGCGTCCAAGGACAGCTACCTCAACATCCCGGCGATCATCGCCGCGGCCGAGGTGACCGACGCGCAGGCCATCCATCCCGGTTACGGCTTCCTGTCGGAGAACGCCGACTTCGCCGAGCGCGTGGAGCAGTCCGGTTTCATCTTCATCGGCCCCAAGGCCGACACCATCCGCATGATGGGCGACAAGGTGGAAGCCATCCGCGCCATGAAGGCGGCAGGCGTGCCGTGCGTACCCGGCAGTGGCGGGCCGCTGGGCGAAGACATCGTGGCCAACACCAAGATCGCGCGCGAGATCGGCTATCCGGTGATCATCAAGGCCGCGGGCGGTGGCGGCGGTCGTGGCATGCGCGTGGTGCATGTCGAGGGCGCGCTGAAGGCCGCCATCGAGACCACCAAGTCAGAAGCCAAGGCCGCGTTCGGCAACGGCGAGGTCTACATGGAGAAATTCCTGGAGAATCCGCGCCACGTGGAGATCCAGGTGCTGGCCGATGGCCAGGGCAACGCCATCCACCTGGGCGAGCGCGACTGCTCGATGCAGCGCCGCCACCAGAAGGTGGTGGAGGAAGCGCCCGCGCCCGGCATCACCGACGAACAGCGCGCGGAGATCGGCAAGGTCTGCGTGGAAGCCTGCCTGCGCATCGGCTACCGCGGCGCGGGTACGTTCGAGTTCCTGTACGAGGACGGCCGCTTCTACTTCATCGAGATGAACACCCGCATCCAGGTGGAGCATCCCGTCACCGAGCGCATCACCGGCATCGACCTGGTCTGCGAACAGCTGCGCATCGCGGCCGGGCAGAAACTGACCATCAAGCAGAGCGACATCGTGCTGCGCGGGCATGCGATCGAGTGCCGCATCAATGCGGAAGACCCGGACACCTTCATGCCGCACCCGGGCCTGATCCAGCACTTCCATCCGCCGGGCGGACCGGGCGTGCGCGTCGACACGCACATCTACGAAGGCTACCGCGTGCCGCCGAACTACGATTCGATGATCGCCAAGCTCATCGTGCACGGCCCGGACCGCGAAACCGCCATCGCCCGCATGCGCGTGGCGCTGAGCGAGATGGTGATCGACGGCATCAAGACGAATATCCCCCTGCAACAGCGCATCATGCGCGACCAGGGATTCCAGGCCGGCGGACAGAACATCCACTACCTGGAAAAGCGCCTGGCCGAGCGCAAGAGCAAGACGATCTCGCTGGTCTGAGGCACTGATGCATCGCCCCTCGCATCCGCGCGGGGCGGATGCATATGGCCGAAGACGGTTGCAGGACACCGTCGGCGACGGATGCCTTGCGTCCGCACAAAACAGAAAGGCCGGGATGGCGACATCCCGGCCTTTCATCGTCCGTGGCCATCGGTGGCCTGGGGCTCAGCGCTCCGCAGGCGCCCGCTGTGTGCCAGGCACCGTCCGCACGCCGAGTGGCGAGGACGGATCGGTGATCCGCACCAGTTCCGAAGAGCCGTCCGCCCATACCACCCGGATCGTGCTGCCTGGCGCCAGCGTGGAGAACGGTGTGCCGCTGCGTGCGCGATAGAGCGCGGCGACCTGGCTGGCACCGAGCCGGCGTGCATCGTCCGGCGCGTGGATCGTCATGTGGCCCACGCGCGTGAGGTCCCGGTACTCCGGATCGCGCGTCTCGATGACGATCGTGGCGGCAGCGGCCGCATAGGCCACCACCACCAGGCCCCAGACAAGGAGATTGGCTCCCGGCCGCGTGTGTTTGTATTTCATCCGTCAGCTCCCGCGTGGGACAACAACGTGCCCACCATCTCGTCAACATTGTCAGCACCCTGCCGCGGCACGCCTGCGTCGCGCGCGAAGGAAGTGAAATCCTGTGATTCATCCTGCGAGCAGACACCACCGTTCACGCAGTAGTTCGTCATCATCGAGCCGTCCGGGCTGCAATCCATGCCCAGTTCGCATGAGGCGATACGCCAGGCGATCTCGCTGAGTTCACTGCCCGATATCTCGCCCAGCGTGTCGCGTCGGCCGCTCGCGCTCGTCCCCATGACCGGGGCGATGGCGAAGAAGGCGAACGGATCCTCCGAATCGAGCACGCGCTGCACCAGTTCGCGCCGATAGTCGTCGTCGTCGTGCAATGGCTGCTCCATCGCCAGCAGCGCCGCCTCGGCTGCCAGGCTGCCCGCGCGTGCGGCCTGCTGGCGCTGGGTAAGGATCGTCGGCAACGACAATCCGTCCTGCGGCACGAAGCGTGCGCATCGTTGCTGCACGCGCTGGCGGGCGGCGAGCATCGCGCCACCGTTGGATAGGCCCAGCCTTGCGATGACGCGTGAATCCTGCGCGTAACCGACGGGATCGGCCGCAAATCCCGCGCAGTAGTCCTGTACCAGGCTCAGCAGCCACATGGCATCGGCATCGCCGGCGGCCGACAGCGCGAGCAACTCGCGCGAGTAGGCGAACAGATCGGTGCTGTCCTCGAACGCGCGCCGCAGCGGCGACAGCATGGGCGTCGAATGCACGACGGCAGGGTGCAGCGCAGCGGGGGCGGCAGACGGCAGAAGCGCCGTCGTCTCCTCCGGCGCCATAGCCGCGTCATCCATCGGGATCGCGAACGGCGCCAGCCCCGCCTGGCGCAGCGGTATCCACGCCAGCGCCCCCAGCAGGCCCACCAGCATCATCGGCAGTAGCAGCTTCCGGGGCACCCCCGCATTATCCCGGTGCGTCCGAAGCGGTTCAACGCAGGAACGCGACGTTCGGCGTACCCGCCATGCCTTCCGTCGCCTGCCTGAGCTCGGGTCTGCGCCTGAACGCGTGAGACAATACCCGCCCTCTCCGCTTCCCGCGCCCCCTGCCATGCCTTATCTGGAGCTCTCCCTGCGCTGCACCGAAACCGAGCAGCCGCGCTATGAGACCGCCCTCGAGGACATCGGCGCACTCTCGGTCACGCTGCTGGACGCGGATGCCGACACCGGCCATGAACGGGCCATCCTGGAGCCGGGCGTCGGCGAGACTCCCCTGTGGAAGTCGCTGGTGCTGACCGCATTGTTCGATGCGGATGCCGACGCGCTGACGCTGCTCGCCGCCCTGGAATCATTCGATCCCGGGCTGGACTGGACGCAGGTGGGCTTCCGCAAGGTCGAGGATGAGGACTGGGAACGCGCGTGGCTGGACCAGTTCAAGCCCATGCGCTTCGGCGCCCGTACCTTCATCGTGCCCTGGAACCACGAAGTGCCCGCGGAAGCCGGCGACGACGCCGCCATCGTGCGGCTCGATCCGGGGCTGGCGTTCGGATCCGGCACGCACCCCACTACGGCACTGTGCCTGCGTTGGCTCGACGGGCTCGCCGACGACGGTGCACTGGAGGGCCAGCGCGTGCTGGACTTCGGTTGCGGCTCCGGCATTCTCGCGCTCGCCGCATTGAAACTCGGCGCCGCGCAGGCCGTGGGCGTGGACAACGATCCGCAGGCGCTGCTGGCCAGCGCCGACAATGCGCAGCGCAACCAGGTGGATGCGAACTTCAACGTCTACCTGCCCGAGGACGAACCGGTGACGACCTATCCGGTGGTGGTGGCGAACATCCTGGCCTCGGCACTGGATGCACTGGCCGACATCCTCGCCGCGCGCGTCGCACCCGGTGGCCGCATCGCACTGTCGGGCATCCTCAAGGGACAGGAGGACGAGTTGCTGGCCCGCTACGCGACGTGGTTCGATGCCCTGGTGGCCACGCAGGACGGCGACTGGATGCGTATCGACGGCATCCGTCGCTGACACCGCCCTTCGTCGCGTCCACGGTCACAACACGCGCGCGGGTGTGCATGGTTGAATAGGGGCCATGTTCACGGCCTGCCCGCACTGCCAGTTCCTGGTCGCCCGCGACCCGCATGCCGATGCGGCGCCTGCAGACTGTCCACGCTGCGGCAGATCGTTGGCGACGGCGGATCAGCCCGCAACAGGCTCATCGCCCAGCCTTGCGACCTTTCTGAATCCTGCGCCGACGGGCGCGGATGCGTTGCCCGACGCGCGATCGGACGACACGCCCGCGACAACACCGGCGGCAGGGGAAGCGGCCGTTTCGCGAGACATCGCGCCTGACGCGCCTGACGTGGCGATACCCGCCGATGGCACGCCCGACATCACCGCGCACGCGGCAGATGCTGCATCGCCGGAAGACGCGACGCCGATCGATGACATCCCGGTCGATGCAATGCCAGAGGATGCAGCGCCTTCCACCATCGAGCCGGCACCCGTCATCACCGCCACGCCCACGCGCAAGGCAAAGGGTCCCCGGTTCCTGCAACGCACGCGCACCATGCCGGTGCATGCAGCCCGCGCACGCTGGCAATGGGTTGCCGTGGGTGCACTTGCAGCATTGCTGTGCGTGCAGGTCGTACTGGCCGATCGCGCCCGCCTCGCGACACAGGCGGGATGGCGACCGGTCGTGATGGTGCTGTGCGGCGTGTTCCGCTGTGACGTGCCGACATGGCACGAACCCGGTGCGTTCACCATGCTGAGTCGCGACGTGCGCCCGGTCATCGGCCAGGCGGGAACACTGCAGGTGCAGGCCACGTTCCGCAACGAGGCCCGCTGGGAACAGGGCTGGCCGGTGATCCTGCTGACGCTGAAGGATGCCGATGGCCGCACCCTGGGCGCGCGCGCGCTGGAGCCGCGCGACTATCTGCCGCAGGAGGAGGTGTCATCGTCCATCGGCCCCGGGCAGAGCGCCCAGATGGCCGTGCTTGTACGCGAGCCGAGCGCGAACGTCGTCGCATTCTCCTTCGACTTCCGTTAAGCGCGCCGGATTCATCAAAAAGCGGATGCGCGCGCCACGATCAGGCGCTAGACTCGTCCCCCCGCCGAATACCCGAAAGCAAAAGGCGGGCATCTGCGTCCGTTGCACCAGGGGATCCGATTGAACGCTGCCTCCACCCGTCAGGACACGCCACGCGCCACGTCGCGCCCGCCGCTGCGCGAACATGTCGCACTGTCCGTCCGCCGCTACCTGCGTGACCTGGATGGCTGCGACGCGGACGACGTCTATGAGATCGTGCTGCGCGAAATGGAGATCCCGCTGTTCGTGGAAGTATTGAACCATTGCGACGGCAACCAGAGCCGCGCGGCCGCCTTGCTGGGCATCCATCGCGCCACGCTGCGCAAGAAGCTCAAGGACTACGGACTGGCCTGACAGGCTGTCCGGCCGGGGCCGGGCGTGATGGTGCGGCGCGTTATAATTCGCGCCCCGATCCGTACCACCGTCCCCATGACCCTCGATTTCCAGCCCGTGCGCCGGGCGTTGCTGTCCGTTTCCGACAAGACCGGCCTGCTTGACCTGGCCCGTGCCCTCGCTGCCCGCAATGTCGAATTGCTGTCCACCGGCGGCACTGCCAGGACATTGCGTGACGCCGGCCTGTCCGTGCGCGATGTGGCCGAGGTCACCGGATTCCCGGAAATGATGGATGGCCGCGTCAAGACGCTGCACCCGATGGTCCATGGCGGCCTGCTGGGCCGTGCCGGCACCGACGACGCCGTGATGGCCGAGCATGGCATCGGTACGATCGACCTGCTGGTACTGAACCTGTATCCGTTCGAGTCGGTCACCGCGAAGGCGGACTGCACGCTGGCCGACGCGGTGGAAAACATCGACATCGGCGGCCCCGCCATGCTGCGTTCGGCGGCGAAGAACTTCGCCCGCGTGGCGGTGGCCACGGACCCGTCGCAGTACGACGGCATCGTGCGCGAGCTCGACGCGAATGACGGCGCCCTTTCCGCGCAGACGCGCTTCGCGCTGTCGGTGGCCGCGTTCAACCGCGTGGCCCAGTACGACGCCGCCATCAGCAACTACCTGTCCGCGGTCACCGACACCTCGGGCGACGTACCGGTGCGCGCGGCGTTCTCGGCGCAGGCCAACGGCAGCTTCGTCAAGGTCATGGACCTGCGCTACGGCGAGAACCCGCACCAGCAGGCCGCGTTCTACCGCGACCTGTATCCGGCGCCCGGTTCGCTGGCGACGTTCACGCAGCTGCAGGGCAAGGAGCTTAGCTACAACAACATCGCCGACAGCGATGCGGCATGGGAATGCGTGCGCCAGTTCGACGCGCCGGCCTGCGTGATCGTCAAGCACGCCAACCCCTGCGGCGTGGCAGTCGGCGTGGCCTGCGGCGATGCCTACGAACTCGCCTACGCCACCGACCCGACCAGCGCGTTCGGCGGCATCATCGCCTTCAACCGCACACTGGATGCCGCGACGGCCAAAGTGATCCTCGACCGCCAGTTCGTCGAGGTGCTGATCGCGCCGGACTACGAGCCCGCCGCGCTCGACTACGCGGCGAAGAAGGCCAATGTGCGCGTGCTGCGCATTCCGCTGGCGCCGGCATCGACCGGCTTCATCGATACCAAGCGCGTCGGCTCCGGCCTGCTGCTGCAGACCGCCGACGACCGCGTGGTGACGCGCGACGAGCTCAAGGTGGTCACGAAACTCGCGCCGACCGATGCGCAGTTCACCGACCTGCTGTTCGCGTGGAAGGTGGCGAAGTTCGTGAAATCCAACGCCATCGTCTACGCGAAGGACCACCGCACCATCGGCGTCGGTGCCGGCCAGATGAGCCGCGTGTACTCCGCGCGCATCGCCGGCATCAAGGCGGCCGACGCGAACCTAGTGGTCGAAGGTTCGGTGATGGCCAGCGATGCGTTCTTCCCGTTCCGCGACGGCATCGACGCCGCGGCGGCCGCCGGCATCAAGGCGGTGATCCAGCCCGGCGGTTCGATGCGCGACGGCGAGGTCATCACCGCGGCCGACGAGCACGGCATCGCGATGGTGTTTACCGGCGTGCGGCACTTCCGCCACTGAAGACAGCGCACGATGATGCCGCCCTGGCGGCCATCATCGGCTCGGCAACCTTCTCCGCTCGTTGACCAGCACGGAGCATCACCACGGCCATGAAAGTCCTTCGCGCCTTTGCCGCCACGCCCGCCACGGCGCTCGTCGTCCTCGCGCTTGCCGGCTGCGCAGACACGCAGGCGAGCCTGCAGGAGGCGCGCACGAAGGTCGCGGCCACGTTGCCCGCACCCTACTTCGAGGATCTGGTGACCGAATCGGTCGCCATCGAGGGCGATCGCCTGGTGCTGCTGGTCCGCAGTCCGAAGGGGAGCGCCGCCAGAACACGCGAAGCCCCCGGTTTCGACACGCTGAAGGAAAGCGAGCAGGTCGCACTGCGCGAGTTGTGCACGCAACCGGCGATCAAGCCGCTGGTCGACACCGATGCCATCCTGGTGCGACGTTTCGTCGACCGTCACGACGCCGTTTTCTTCGATGTCGAACTCCCCGCGCGCGCATGCGCGGCACCGCCGACGGATGCGCCGGCCCAACCATGAGGAATACCCCTTGAAAGTCCTGGTCATCGGTTCCGGCGGTCGCGAGCACGCGCTGGCGTGGAAGCTGGCGCAGTCGCCGCGCGTGGACGAGGTGATCGTGGCGCCCGGCAACGCCGGCACCGCGACCGAGGCCAAGTGCCGCAACGCGGCCATCAAGGTCACCGACATCGAAGGCCTGCTGGCGCTGGTGCAGGCAGAAGGCATCGGCCTGACCGTCGTCGGCCCCGAGGTGCCGCTGGTGGCGGGCGTGGTGGACCGGTTCCGCCTGGCCGGCCTGCGCATCTTCGGCCCCACCGCTGCCGCCGCGCAGCTGGAAGGCAGCAAGGCATTCGCGAAAGACTTCCTTGCACGCCATGGTATTCCGACCGCGTTCTATGCGGTGCACACCGAGGTGGAGGCGGCACTCGCGTATGTCCGCGAGAAGGGCGCGCCCATCGTCGTGAAAGCCGACGGCCTGGCGGCTGGCAAGGGCGTCATCGTGGCGATGACATTGCAGGAAGCGGAAGCGGCGGTGCGCGACATGCTGTCGGGCAACGCGTTCGGTGATGCCGGTGCGCGCGTGGTGATCGAGGAATTCCTGGAAGGTGAGGAGGCCAGCTTCATCTCGATGGTCGACGGCACCACCGCGCTACCCATGGCGACCAGCCAGGACCACAAGCGCGTCGGCGATGGCGACACCGGCCCCAACACGGGCGGCATGGGCGCCTATTCGCCCGCGCCGGTGGTCACGCCCGAGGTGCATGCGCGCGTGATGCGCGAGGTGGTGAATCCCACCGTGCAGGGCATGATCGCGGACGGCGTGCCGTTCACCGGCTTTCTCTACGCGGGCCTCATGATCGACGACCGCGGTGCGCCG
This sequence comes from Pseudoxanthomonas sp. SE1, assembly GCF_029542205.1. Lineage (NCBI taxonomy): Bacteria > Pseudomonadati > Pseudomonadota > Gammaproteobacteria > Lysobacterales > Lysobacteraceae > Pseudoxanthomonas > Pseudoxanthomonas sp. SE1. The sequence continues at coordinate 3,657,600 of NZ_CP113783.1, forward strand.
AAGGTGATCGAGTTCAACGTGCGCTTCGGCGACCCCGAGACGCAGCCGGTGATGCTGCGTCTGCAATCCGATCTGGTGGACCTGGTCGAAGCCGCCATCGACGGCCGGCTCGACGTGACCGAGGCGCAGTGGGACCCGCGTCCGTCTCTCGGCGTGGTGATGGCCGCGTCGCCGTATCCGGACACGCCGCGGACCGGCGACGTGATCGCCGGACTGGACGAAGTCCCCGCGACGGCCAAGGTCTTCCATGCCGGGACGGCGCTGGATGCGGAAGGCCGCGTCGTCAGTGCAGGGGGGCGCGTGCTGTGCGTCGCGGCGCTCGGCGACTCGGTGTCCGACGCACAGCGCAACGCCTATGCCGGCGTGGACAAGGTGCGCTGGACGAACGAGTTCCACCGCTCCGACATCGGCTGGCGCGCGATCGCGCGCGAACGCGTGGGCGCCTGACCGGCTAACGCGCCTGCACGAAGCTCGCCGCGTACTCGCGCGGCGCGCTGCGCAGGTACTGCGGCGCGACCGCGATCCTTGCGCCCAGCGCCGCGGCGGCGTGCCATGGCCAGCGCGGGTCGTACAGGATGCCGCGTGCAAGCCCGATGGCATCTGCCCGGTCCTGCAGCAGGATCTCTTCGGCCTGTTTCGGCTCGGTGATCAGGCCTACCGCGATCACCGGCATCGCCACCTGCTGCTTGATCGCCGCCGCGAACGGCACCTGGTAACCCGGCTCAAGGGTGATCTTCTGCGCGGGATGCAGGCCGCCGCTGGAGACATGGATGAAGTGGCAACCGCGTGCGTCGAGCGCCTTCGCCAGCGCGATGCTCTGCGCCAGGTCCCAGCCGCCCTCCATCCAGTCGGTGGCGGAAATGCGGATGCCGACGGCCATCGTGCCGGGCACCGCCGCCTTGATCGCATCGAACACCTGCAGCACCAGGCGCATGCGGTTTTCCAGCGTGCCGCCATATGCATCCTCGCGCCGGTTGCTGAGCGGCGACAGGAACTGGTGCAGCAGATAGCCATGCGCGGCATGGATCTCGATCAGGTCCAGACCCAGCCGTACCGCACGCTGCGCACTGTCGGCGAACGCGGCGACGATGGCATCGATGCCCGCCTGGTCCAACGCCAGCGGCGGATGCTGGCCTTCGCTGTAGGCGAGCGGCGATGCGGACACCGTCTGCCAGCCATGCGGTGCATCCGGCGCGATCTGCGCACCATGGTCATCCCAGGGACGATGCGTGGACGCCTTTCGCCCGGCGTGCGCCAGCTGCACGCCGATCGGCATGGAGGAGTAGCGGCGCGTCGCTGCCAGCGCCCTGGCGAACGCGGCTTCGGTCGTGTCATCCCACAAGCCGAGGTCGGCCCAGCTGATGCGCCCACGCGGGTCGACCGCAGTCGCTTCGATGATCGCCAGCCCGGCACCGGACTGGGCCAGGTTCGGCCAATGGAAAGCATGCCAGTCGGTGGCACGGCCTTGTTCGGAGGAGTACTGGCACATCGGCGCGATGACGATGCGGTTGGCAAGCGACAGCGGCCCCAGATCGAGGGGCGAGAACAGGCGACTCATGGAGGAACAAACCGGACGACGTGGGGCCGCCACTATCCCCCCGCCTCCACCACCCTTCAACGCCACCGACGGAACACTGTCGGGCGCATCGGCTCGCATCGCCATCGCGATTTGCTAGGCTTCGCGCAACCCATGGAGGGCGCATGTCCAGCTACAGCCAGTTCTCGCTGCTGAAACAACGACGGTTCCTGCCGTACTTTACCGTCCAGGCGCTGGGCGCCTTCAACGACAACGTGTATCGGCAAGCGATCATCGCGCTGCTGTTCTTCCTGGGCGCCAGCGATGGCGAACTCTCGCTGTACGCCACGCTGGCGCCGGCCATCTTCATCCTGCCCTACTTCCTGTTCTCGGCCATCGCAGGCCAGTTCGCGGAGAAGCTCGAGAAGCACCGGCTGATCGTGATCACCACGACGATGGAAATCGTCATCATGTCGTTGGCGGCGGTGGGCTTCCTGCTGCAGAACATGCCGATCCTGCTGGTCGCGCTGTTCTGCACCGGCGTGCAGTCAACGCTGTTCGGGCCGGTGAAGTACTCCGTGCTGCCCTCGATCCTCAAGCCGGAGGAACTGACGGGCGGCAACGGGCTGGTCGAGATGGGCACGTCGATCTCGATCCTGTGCGGCATGATCGCCGGCGGCATGATCTTCCAGGTGGCCGGGGCGTACGGGCCGCAGGCGGCCGCCATCGCCATCGTGCTGCTCGCCGTGCTCGGCAACGTCGTATCGCGACTGATCCCGCGCATGGACGCGGGCGCGCCCGACCTGGTCATCCGCTGGAACCCGATCCCGGAATCGCTGGCCGTGCTGCGCATGGCCAAGCAGCAGCTGGCCGTGCGCAACGCCATCCTCGGCGTGTCGTGGTTCTGGTTCTTCGGCACGTTGCTGACCTCGCAGCTGCCGGCCTACGCGAAGTTGCACCTCGGCGCGGCCGACGGTTCGTCGACGCTGTACGTGTTCGCGCTGGCGCTGTTTTCGGTCGGCACGGGCGTGGGCTCGCTGCTGTGCGAGAAGCTGTCCGGCCGCACCGTCGAGATCGGCCTGGTGCCGGTGGGCGCGTTCGGCATGACGGCATTCCTGCTCGATCTCTACTTCGCCCGGCCGGCCGCCGCACCCGCCGCCGGTCTGGGCGTGGCCGAGTTCGTCCGCCAGGCCGGCAGCGTGCGGATCATGATCGACCTGGTCGGCATCGGCATGTTCGCCGGCATCTTCGTGGTGCCGCTGTTCGCGCTGATCCAGAGCCGCACGGCGAACTCGCGGATGGCGCGCGTGTTCGCCGCGCTCAACATCCAAAACTCGGGCTTCATCGTGCTGGCCGCGCTGGTCGGCCTGGGCCTGCATGCGCTGGGCTGGAGCGGTCCTCAGATCTTCCTGGCGCTGGCCATCGCCAATGCGCTGGTCGCGATCTGGATCTTCACGATCGTGCCCGAGTTCCTGATGCGGTTCCTCAGCTGGCTGCTCGTGCGCGCGCTGTACCGGCTGCGCCTGCATGGCATCGAGAAGCACGTGCCGGACGAAGGCCCCGCATTGATCGTCTGCAACCACGTCAGCTACATGGATGCACTGATCCTGGCCGCGACGATTCCCCGACCGGTGCGTTTCGTCATGTACTACAGGATCTTCCAGATCCCGGTGATGAGCTGGATCTTCCGTACGGCCAAGGCCATCCCGATTGCCGGCGCGCGGGAGAACCCGGAATTGATGCGGCGTGCATTCGAGGAGATCGACGCGGCGCTGGCGGCGGGCGAGATCGTCGGCATCTTCCCCGAAGGCGCGCTGACGAAGGATGGCGGGATAGCTGCGTTCAAGTCCGGCGTGGAGAAGATCCTGGAGCGCCGCCCCGTGCCCGTCGTGCCCATGGCGCTGAAGGGAATGTGGGCCAGCATGTGGAGCCATCGCGATACCCGGATGGGGCGCATGCGCGTGCCCCGCCGTTTCCGCGCGCACGTGGAGGTGGTGGCCAGCGAGCCGCTGGAGGGCACCGCCGTGACCGCCGAGGTCCTGGAGGCGCGGGTACGCGCGCTGCGCGGGGATGCGGCGTGATGGTTTCGCCGATCCTGCCGCTCGGTTAGTCTATCGGGGGGACTGCAGGGGCATGACGTTGTCGCCTGCCGAGAACATCAACGCCGTTTCACCTGCCTTCGGAAGACCACCATGAGTGCCACGCCGCCGCTGCCGTCGCAGCACGCGCCCTTTGTGCCCAATCATCTGGTGTGGGCCATCTTGAGCACGCTGTTCTGCTGCCTGCCGCTGGGCATCGTCTCCATCGTGTTCGCCGCGCAGGTGGACGGCAAGCGCGCCGCCGGCGATCTGGCGGGGGCGCTGGACGCGTCGAGCAAAGCCAAACTATGGGCGCTGGTATCCGCGGCCTGCGCGCTGGTGCCGTTGGTCCTGTACCTGTTGTTCGTTTTTTTCATTGGCGGTGTCAGTCTGCTGGGCGGACTGAGCGGCTGAAGCCCACAGGAATCTCCAGATGAATGCGATGCCTCCTCTTCCAGACGCCGCTCCCCAGAACATCCCGAACCATCTGGGCTGGTCGATTGCCGTCACCGTGATCGCCGCCTTCGCGACGTTCTGCACGTGCTGCGGTTTGGGCGCCATTCCGGGCGCCATTGCCATCTTTTTTTCCACCCAGGTCAACAGCAAGCTGCGTCAGGGCGACCTGGCCGGTGCGCGCAGCGCTGCCACCGTGGCAAAGATCCTTTGCTGGGTGACGGTGGGGTTCGCCTTGCTGTGCGTCGTGTATCTGGCCTGGAGCATCCACAGTGCCGGCGGCATCGACCAGTTCGAAGTGATGTTCCGGGAAGCTGTTGAGCAGGCACAGCGGCAGCGTTGACGCCATGACGCGTGCGTCCCTACAGCGTGCCGGCATCGCCATTGCCGGTCTGGCAGGCGTGGCGGCATTGGCGGCTGGGGTCTGGCTGCTGCGCACATTCGACCCCAACGCGGTCGGCAATCCTTTTCCTGCCTGCCTGTTCAGAACCCTCACCGGCTTCTACTGCGCGGGTTGCGGTGCCACCCGCGCGCTCCACGCGCTGGTGCACGGCGAGGTAGGCAAGGCGTTCTCCATGAACCCCCTGCTGGTGTCCGTGCTGCCGCTCCTTCCGGTACTGGCGGCCTGGTCGCTGGGCTGGCGTCCCGCGTGGCTCCATCCGTTCGTGCAGCGCGTCTCGTCCCCTGTCCTGTGGCTGCTTTTGCTCTCGGGATTCTGGGTTCTCCGCAACCTGCCGTGGATACCGTTCACCTGGTTGGCGCCGGGCTGACACCTGTTGCACGCTGGCCTTGCGCTCACCGTCCACCTACGCTTCCACCGTCCCAAACTTTCAACATCCTCAAGGAGCCAAGCACATGAACACGAATTCGCAGTACGTCCCCAACCATCTTGTGTGGGCGATCCTCTCCACCCTGTTCTGCTGCCTGCCGCTCGGCATCGTTTCGATCGTGTTCGCCGCCCAAGTCAACGGCAAACTGGCCGTGGGCGACATGGCAGGTGCGCAGGAGGCATCGGACAAGGCGAAGAAGTGGGCCATGTGGTCCGCGATCGCGGGCGTGTCGCTGGTGGTGCTCTACATCATCTTCATCTTCGCGATGGGCGGCATGGCAGCAATGTCCCAGTAAGGGGCACTACGTCAAAGCGAGAAAAGGCCCGCTTCTGCGGGCTTTTTTATTCGCGATCGTCAGCTGACCCAGCCACCGATCACGAACACCGCGAGCAGTGCCAGCCACAGCAGCAGGATGCGCCAGACCAGGCTCATCGCGTCGCGCAGTTCGGGCAGTTCGCGCATGGCCTGCACCATGCCTTCCTCGGCATATTCCTCCGCTTCCTCGGCCAGTTCGCAGCGCACGCTGGCACGTGCGGCATAGCCGAGGAATCCGGTATCAAGCCGCAAGCGCGTGCCGCCGGCTTCGCGCCAGGCCGTGAATACCGTATCGAAATTGCCCACCAGCGCCATCGCCAGCGTCATCAACTGCGCGACCGGCCAGTCCAGCGCGGTCTTGACCGCGCGCGCGCCGAGGCGATTCTCTTCGGGCAACGCCGAGGCCCATTCGCCCTGCGTCGCCAGCACCGACAGGCGGTAGAGCACCGCGCCGACCGGGCCCAGCAACAGGAACCAGAACAGCACGCCGAACCAGCGCTGCATGGCGTTGACGAACACCGCCTCCACCAGCGCGGGCCCATCCAGCGCCGCTGCTTCGCCGGTCAGACCGAGCCGTGCGATCGCGGCGCGACGGGTGGGTGCATCGTGCGCATCGATGACGGCCTCGACATCCACATCCAGGTCCCGTGGACCCCAGGCATAGACCAGGACCACGATATCGAACAGCAGGCCCGGCAACCCGTACAGAGGACTGTCGAGCATCCATTGCAGCACGGTGACCACCAGCAACACCGGCACGATGGCCAGCGCAACGCCGAAGCGCGCCTGCCAGACGCCCGCACCGCCGGAACGCTCACCCAGCCAGCGCAACCATGCGCCATACCATGCGTACTGGCGGAACGCCGCGACCAGCGTGGGTGCGACATGCCCCAGCACCAGCGCAAGCACGACGGCGACAAGCGTGATCGACATGCAGTTCCTCCGAGCCGGGATTCTAGCGCGGCTGCCTGTTAATGCCCGGTCTTGTCGGGGATCCTGGCGTAGCGTGCCGCGCGCATGCCGGCATGCCAGTGTTCTATCAGCGCGCGGGCGATCGAGATGGACGGCGACAGCAGCAACCCATCGCCGGCCTTGTCGTCTCCACCCGCGAGTGCCGCATCGATCTCGTCGAACGTGAACCAGCGCGCGTCCTCGAGTTCGCCATCGACCTGGGGCGGATCCGGTTCTGCATCGGCGCAGAAGCCCAGCATCAGCGCGCCCGGGAACGGCCACGGCTGTGCGCCGAGATAGCGGCAATCGCGTACCCGCACCTGCGTCTCTTCGAGTACCTCGCGGACAACGGTCTGCTCCAGCGTCTCGCCGGGTTCCACGAAACCCGCAATGACCGAGTAGCGACGCGGCGGCCAGGATGCCTGCCGACCCAGCAGCAGGCGCTCGCCATCGCTGACCGCCACGATGACGGCAGGATCCACGCGCGGATAGTGATCCTTTCCGCACTGCGTGCAATGGGCGATGTAACCGGCGCGGCGGAACGTGATGGCGCCGCCGCAGGCGCTGCAGAATCTTGTAGACGATTGCCAGTGCAACAGCGCCCGCGCCATGGCGAACACGCCGGACGTGAAGGCGGGCCACGCGGCGGCCGCGCGCCGCAGATCCAGCCATGACGGCGCCTGCACCGCATGATGCCGGGCATGCGCGGCGAACCATGCCACGCCATCCTTCAGCCCCAGGAACAGGCTCGCGCCCGGCCCCCCGCCGAGCGACGCACCTTCAGCTGCAAGCAGCGCACCGTCCATGTCGACCATGGCGCGCCCGTCATCGTCCAGCAGCATCACGCGGGCGGCCGGCCACAATGCGGTCAGCGCATCGGTGTCGTCGCGCAGCGCGTCGGCGCGATCCAGCGTATCGCCCGCGAAGGCGAAGCCGGTAAGCGGCATGGTGGAGGAGACGGGACCTGTCACGGAACGCGGCAGGCCGTCATTCACATGCTGAAACTGCTGCCGCAGCCGCAGGTGGTCTTGGCGTTGGGATTGCGGATGACGAACTGCGCGCCCTGCAGGCTTTCGCTGTAATCCACTTCCGCGCCCATCAGGTATTGCAGGCTCAGCGGATCGACCAGCAGCGACACGCCATCGGTATCCACGGCTACATCGTCGTCGGCACGGTTCTCGTCGAACTCGAACCCGTACTGGAAGCCCGAACAGCCGCCGCCCTGGATATAGACGCGCAAGGCCAGGGCATCGTTGCCTTCCTCCTGGACCAGCTCGCGCACCTTGGCCGCCGCGGCAGGCGTGAAGTTCAGCGGCCGGTCGATGGACTGGTAGTCCGGGACGGCGGCTGCGGTCGGCAGTGAAACGACAGTGGTCATGGCGGAAGAATGGGGGCTCGCGGGAGGCAGTTCAAGCTCAACGTGTGCCGGTGCTGCCTTCGCCCGCGCCTTCCTTGGCCGCCGCCTGCGCCCACGGGAACGATTGCTCGACGGCGGCGCCGCTCTGCGGCACCACACGGGCGATCACACGGACGGGCTTGAAGCCCGGCGGCAGCAGCAGATCGCCTTCGACCTGCTGGAAGTACTTGAACGAATACGGCACGCCGGGCGCGTTGGGCTGCTGCCGCAGATCGGCCCACCCCAGGCGGCGCAGCTTGCCCGCCTCGGTGCCCTCCACCGATACCAGCAGGCGGCCGGCGTTCACGGCACCGCGATTGAGGTTCTGGGTGAGCGTGGCGGTGAAGTGCCACGCCTGCTCGTCCTGCGGCTGCAGCGTGAGCTCGTGCACGGACAGGCCACGGCGCTGTGCGGTGGCGCCGACGAAACGTTCGTAGAAGGCCACATCGGCGCGCAGGCCGGCGATTTCCTCGTCGCGTTCGGACAGCGTCGCCTGCAGGTCGCGGTTGGCGTCGCGGCTGATCTGGTCCGAGCGTGCCAGCGTGGCGCTTCGCTGCTCCAGCATCTCGATGCGCCGTTGCTGCTCGCGCGACTGGGCGGCCGTGGGAGCCTCGCCCGCATGACGCGCGAACACTTCCCACAGACCCCAGCCGCCAAACGAAAGCGCCATCGCCAACACGGCGATCAACACCGGCCACCCCACCAGCCGGGGCGGCGGCACACTTGGCGGTACGGGCTGGGGATTCATGGCCGCAGGATAGCGCGGCCGATCCCAGCGGGCTCTGAATGCCCCCGTCAGGCGTCGGCCGTGGCCCACGCTTCCGGCAAGGCGGCACCGTCATGCGACGGCAAGCCCGCAGGCAGGGCATCCGCATGCACCAGGCGCCCGGTCAACTGCGCGCCCGCGCTCATCTCGACGACCTTGTAGTGCACGTTGCCCTGCACGCGGGCCTTTGCGGCCAGTTCGATCCGGTCGAAGGCGTGCACATCGCCGGTCATGCGGCCGTTGATGACCACCACCGGCACCTGCACTTCGCCTTCGATGCTGCCCTGCTCGGCCAGCGTCAGCACGGCGCGCTCGCCGGTCTCGGCGATGACCTTGCCCTGGATATGGCCTTCCACGTACAGACCACCACTGAACACCACGTCGCCACGGATGGTGACCTGCGGCCCGATGAGCGTGTCGATGGCGCCCACGTCGGGGCGGATGGGCTTGGTCTTGAACATCTCACTTGCCTCCTGCGGCTGTGGCGGTCTTCCAGTCGAAGGCCTGCTCCACCGCCGCGTCTCCGCCATCCAGCGTCACCTTGACGCGCTGTGGCGTGAACCCGGGCGGCAGCATCACGTTGCCATCCAACTGCTGGAAATATCGGAAAGAGTAGGTCTGTCCCGGCGCGCTGCGTTGCTGGTGCAGTTCGTCCCACTGCACCGCGGCCAGCTTGCCTTCACGCACGCCCTCCACGGCGAAGCGCATCTGGCCCTGGCTGATCGCACCCCGGTTCAGCGTCTGCGTCAGCATGATCTGGTAACGCCAGGTGCCGCCCGCCTCAGGTGCGAATTCGGCCACATGCACGCTCAGGCCCTTGCGCTGGCTGGTCGAACCGACCAGACGCTCATAGAACGCCACATCGGCACGCAACGCGGCGATCTCTTCATCGCGTTCGGCGAGCGCATCCTGCACTTCGGCATTGGCCGCGCGGCTGATCTGATCGGAGCGGGTCAGCGTGGACTCGCGCTGGCGCAGGCTGCGCAGTTCGCCACGCACCACGGCCAGTTCACGTTCCGCCTGTATGCGATTGGCATCGGCCTTCGCCAATCGCGGCGCGGCGGTGTAGCTGGCGGCGAACCACATGACCGCCAGACTGCCCGCCCACGCCAGGCCGAACAGCAGGGAGGCTCCACGACGACGCACAGCCGCGTCACGCGGCACAACCCTGAAGCGAGATGGAGCAGGTGCAGACATGGCGGACATACGGCATGCGGCGCTCAGCCGGCAGCCAGACGGGACCCCTATACTCGCCGCAGTGGCGCGAGCCCATGAGTCTAACGGGAGTAGCCGGCATGTCCGAAGCGCATCTTTTCGTAATTGGGATCCTGTTGGCATGGATGGCCGGGATCCGCGTCTATCTCACCGTTTTCGGGCTGGGCCTCGCCGGCGCGCTGGGCTGGCTGGATCTGCCGCCCGCCTTGCAGGTGACCGAATCCTGGTGGGTGCTGGGGACCTCCGGAGCGCTGGCGCTGACCGAATTCTTCGCCGACAAGATCCCGGGCGTGGACTCCGGCTGGGACCTGCTGCAGACCCTGGCCCGGGTGCCAGCAGGCGCGTTCCTCGCCGCCGCCACCCTGTCCCCGGATGGCCAGCTCAGTGGCGGGGCGCTGGCGGCGGGCGCCGGCGTGGCGCTCACCAGCCACCTGCTGAAGAGCGGCTCACGTGCCCTGATGAACACCTCGCCAGAGCCGGTCAGCAACTGGACCGCCTCGGTGGCGGAAGACGCCGTGGTCGTGGGCGGCCTCGCGATGGCCTTTGCGCACCCCTGGATTGCGTTGTTCCTTGTGATCGGTGTGTCGCTGCTCATCGCGCTGGCGGTCTGGTGGGTCTGGCGCAGCGTGTCGCGCGGACTGAAACGCTTGCTGCAGCCAGCGCCTTCAGCTCCCGTATCGCCCCCGACCTCCGGCCCGTGACAGGCGTCGGCGCATCGGGGATCATGGGTCTGCCTCACCCGTGAACTTCGTCGCATAATGGGGCTCAGCTTGGGGAAGCCTGATGTCCGCCATCGATTCCACATCCCGCCCGCAGGATGAGCCTTCACGCTCGCGCCTGCGCGCAGAAACCCCGCCGGCACATTATTGGCGCCGTTGGGTGGACGATGCCGCCCCCGAAGACGCGGCCGAACCCGGAGCCGGAGAGCCCGTCGAGATGACCAGCCAGTCCTCCACACCCCCCGAGCCGCCGGCGTCATCCGTACCTCCACGAGCCCCGGTCGCCGCGACGCCTGCTGAATTACCCCCTGAACCTGTCGATCCGGAATCGCCCTATCGCGTGCTGATCGTCGAAGACGACCGCGGCCAGGCGCTGTTCGCCCAGAGCGTGCTGCATGGCGCCGGCATGCAGGCCGATGTGCAGATGCAGTCCGATGGCCTGCTCGATGCCATGCGCCGCTTCCGTCCCGACCTGGTGCTGATGGACCTGCACATGCCCGGCCGGGATGGCATGTCGCTGACCATGCTGCTCCGGCAGCAGCCGGAATACCTGCACCTGCCGATCGTGTTCCTGACCGGCGACCCGGACCCGGAACGCCAGTTCGAGGTCCTGGAAAGCGGCGCGGACGACTTCCTCAACAAGCCCATCCGGCCCCGCCACCTGATCGCGGCGGTGTCCAACCGCATCCAGCGCGCGCGCCAGCGCAGCCAGGCCCAGCAGGCCCCGCGGCCCTCACTCAACACCGATACGGGCCTGCCCACCCGCACCTTCGTGCTGCAGCAACTCGGTGAGTCGCTGCAGCGGCAGGGACGTGGCGGGCTGTTCTTCATCGAGGTCAACAGCGCGCTGAGCCTGCGCGAGCGCTATGGCTATGCGGTGTTCGAGCACCTGATGAACCAGGCCGGGCGCCAGCTGGCTGCCGCTGCGTCGCCACACCCGGTGGCGCGCTTGAACGACAACAGCTTCCTGATGCTGGCCGACAGCGTCGATGAAGCAACCCTTGCCGCCCTGGCGCAGCAGTTGCGCGACGGGCTGGCCGGGCATGATTTTGAGACCCGCCCCAACGAAGTGCTCAAGCTTCGCGGCTCGATCGGCTACACCGCGTTGTCCCTCGGCTTCGCCGACGCCGGCAGCGCGCTGGAGGCGATCGAGCGTGCCGTGTTGCAGGCCCGCCTGAAGTCCGACAGCCTGGCCGAGTACGTCCCGGCCCAGGTCGACGACGACGCCCCGCGCATCTCGCTGGAGGATGGCCAGTTCGAGTTGGCCTACCAGCCGATCGTGGCCGTGGCCGGCAGCGACCAGGCGCAATACCAGGTGCTGTTGCGCATGCGCCAGCCCGACGGTTCCCTGCTGCCCGCGTCGCAGGTGATCCCGGCGGCCGAACTCGCGGGCGGCATCGCGCAGATCGACCATTGGGTGCTGGAACACGCGCTGTTCGTGCTGGCCGAGCGACAGGCGGTGGGACCGTCGTTGCGCCTGTTCGTCTCGCAGTCGCCGCGCTCGCTGGCGCGCGAGTCGCATGCTCCATGGCTGCTGGACGCGCTGCGCGCGCGCGGCATCGAGGGCACGTCGCTGGTCATCGACCTGCGCCTGTCCGACGCCCTGATCCATACCGTCACGCTGCGGCAGTTCTGCCAGCAGCTGATGCCGGCAGGCGTGCAGTTCTGCCTCAGCCAGTTCGAGCCCGGGGTGGAAGCCGACGCCCTGCTGACGCAGCTGCCGCTGGGTTTCGTGCGTGTTTCCAGCAAGTACGCCAGCGCCCACGCCGATCCGGTCCTGCGCGACCAGCTGCGCGGGATCATCGACAACGCCCACCGTCAGGGCCTGCAGGTGATCGGGCAGCAGATCGAAGATCCCCAGGCCGCAGCGGCCATGTGGATGGGCGGTGTCGACTTCATCCAGGGCAATCTGGTGCAGGCGGTCGGCAGCGAACTCGGTTTCGACTTCCACAACGCGGTGCTGTAACGATGCCCACCACCGGACGGACGCCGGTGATGCCGTGGGTGACGGCGGCGCTTGCCGCGTCGTCGGTCGCATCGATGGGACTGCATTGGGCCGGCATCGCGGGTCCCTGGCTGCCCGTCGCACTCGGAACAGGCGCAGCGGGGCTGGCAGCGGCTATCGCCACCGGACTGCAATCGCGCAGCGAAGCCCGGCAGCGCGCCGGTGTGCAGGCGCGTGCGGCGATGGCCGAATCCGAACGCGACAGCCTGCAACGGGACCTGCATCGCCACGACCGGCTGGAGCAGGAGTTGATGCGCGCCAAGCAGGCCGCCGAATCGGCTGCGATGGCGAAGGGCGAATTCCTGGCCACGATGAGCCACGAGATCCGCACGCCGCTCAACGGCATCGTGCCGATGCTGGAGATGCTGTCGCGTGCGCCGCTGGCACCGGACCAGCGCGAGATGCTGAGCACAGCCACCGCCTCCTCGCACCAGTTGCTGCGGATCGTGGACGACATCCTCGACTACTCCAAACTCGAAGCGAACAAGCTGGAGCTGGAGATCACCGGGTTCAACCTGCGCGAGCTGCTCGACAGCGTGCTGCAGCTCATGTACCGCCCCGCGGAGAACAAGGGGCTGCGACTGAGCCTGCAACTGGATCCCGCGGTGCGCCTGCCGGTCCGTGGCGACCCGGTGCGGTTGCGCCAGGTGCTGACCAACCTGGTCGGCAACGCGATCAAGTTCACCGATCGCGGCTCGGTCACGCTGGTCGTGCGGCGGCTCGGCGAAACCGCCGCGCAGCATCTGCTGCGCTTCGAAGTGCGGGACACCGGCATCGGCATCGAAGAAGACGCGCGCCATCGCCTCTTCCATTCCTTCAGCCAGGCCGACGCGTCCACCACCCGACTGTACGGCGGCACTGGGCTTGGCCTGGCTATCTGCCGGCGCATCGTCGACCTGATGGGTGGCCGCATCGACGTGGTTTCGGAAATCGGGCGTGGTTCCACGTTCTGGTTCGAGGTCCCGCTGATGAAGGTCATCGGCGACCTGCGCCAGCGCGACAACGGTGCGCTGGACCATGGCCGCGTGCTGATCGTCTCGCCCGATGCACGACTGCGGCAGCGCCTCACCCTGCTGGCCACCAACTGGGGCATGCAGCCGATGGCGGTGGAAACCACGCAGGAAGCGCTGGACCGGCTGCGCATGGTCAGCGAACAGGCGCAGCAGGATTATCTGGCGGTGCTCGCCGACATCAGCGGCATCCGCAGTACCGCACTGGCGCTGCACCGCGCCATCGCACGTCGCCCATCGCCCGATCCGCTGCGCCTGGTCTGGCTGTACGGCGACGAGACCGTCCCGACCGAACTGCACCCGCGCAGCACGCTGCTGTCGCGGCAGTCGCCGGATGCGGACCTCCGTGCAGCGCTGACCGGTGCCGCGCCGGAACATGATCCGGACGTGGTCGCCATTGCCATGGAGGAGATATTTCCTGAAACCGGGAACCCGGCTCCGCTGCCTGGCCCCGAGTTGCCGCGAACAACCGACGCCCGTGAGCTGCAAGCAGCGGCCGCTCCCGCAACGCATGAGGCGGAGGCGCCCGTTCCGGGACCGGAACCCGCCGTCGTCAGTGCCATGCGCACCGAGCCCCGCCTGCTGCTGGTGGAAGACAATCCGGTCAACCTGCTGGTGGCGCAGAAGCTGCTGTCAGCACTGGGCTTCAATTGCGAGACCGCAGCCAATGGCGACATCGCCATCAAGCGCATGCAGGTGGAGCATTTCGACCTCATCCTGATGGACTGCCAGATGCCGGTACTGGACGGCTACGCCGCCACGCGGCGCTGGCGCGAGTTGGAGGCGCAGCGCACCGATGGCGTCCCCCGCCTGCCCATTGTCGCGATGACGGCCAATGCGATGGCCGGCGATCGCCAGCGCTGCCTGGACGCCGGCATGGACGACTATCTCGCCAAGCCGGTGTCGCGCGAGCAGCTGGAAAGCTGCCTGCACCGCTGGCTGCCGGACCGTATGAACTTCGTGCTGCGCAACGCTGCGCTGGTGCCTGCCGCAGAGCCGGCGCCGCCGGTCCCGGCTGTCGCCACCGCGCGCGCGCCGGCGCCGAGCTTTCCGGTGCTTGACCAGACCATGCTGGAGGAACTGCGCGAGATCGCAGGTGACGAGACCACGCGCATCATCACCATCTTCCTGGAAGACGCGCCACGCCTGATCGGTACGCTCGAGAAGGCGGCAGCAGTGCCCGACCTGGATGCCATGCGCGACGCCGCGCATACGCTCAAATCATCCAGCGCCAACGTGGGCGCGATGGCCTTGTCGGCCGCCGCCAAGCGCGTGGAACTGGGCGCCCGCGCCCGCAAGCTGGAGCGCCCGGCAGTCGCCGTGGCACTGGTCATCGCCGAGTACGCGCGCGCGCGCATGGCGCTGCAGGGCTACGCGGCGCAACAGCTCGGCAGGCCGCTGTTGCCGCCGACGCCAGCGACCGGTCAGTCGTCGCCTTCGAGTTTGGTCAGCAGGTAATTCGGCTCGCCGATGCGGTCGATCACCGACAGCTGCGTTTCCAGCCAGTCGATGTGTTCTTCTTCGGAATCGAGGATGTTCGCGAACAGCTGCCGGCTGACGTAATCGGCCACCGATTCGCAGTACGCGATCGCCTCGCGCAGCAGCGGCAACGCTTCCTGTTCCAGCGCCAGATCGCACTCCAGGATCTCGCGCGGGGTTTCGCCGATGCGCAGTTTGCCCAGCGCCTGGAAGTTGGGCAGGCCATCAAGGAACAGGATGCGCTCCGACAGCTTGTCGGCATGCTTCATCTCGTCGATGGATTCCTTGTACTCGTGCTCGGCCAGTTCCTTGAAGCCCCAGTTCTTGAGCATCTTGGCGTGCAGGAAGTACTGGTTGATGGCGGTCAACTCGTTGTAGAGCGCCTTGTTGAGGTACTCGATGACCTTGGCGTCGCCTTTCATGGCCATGCTCCGTGGGCGGAAGGACGGCAAAGGTTAGCCCGTGCACGCGCGCCGTGACGGAACGCGAATCGTGATCATTCTGGAGCGATGCCGCACCGCCGACAGGCGGTCGCGAGGACGTCAGGCTGCGTGCGAGAGCGTCAGGATGGGAAACAGCGGCTCACGCGACACAGGTTGCGCGGCCTGCAGTACGTCCATCGCCATGTCTAGGCAGCTGCCGCAGTTGGCGCCCGCGCCCGTGCGCATGGTCAGTTCGGCCACGGTGGTGCATCCCGCGGCGGCGGCTTCACGGATCTGGCGGTCGGTCACGCCGTTGCAGATGCAGACGTACACGGTGGCAGTGGCAGTGCGGCGGGCACGGGATGGCCCGACGCCATTTCACCCAAGATGAGAATGATTGTCAATTCTTGGCAGGTTCGCCGGTACCGCCCCGTTTACGTGCCGGCCGGTCACGGCCACGCCAGCGGTTCCCGTCCACCGAAGCCCGGGGATCGGGCAGCTGCGGGGGAATGGCTTGCGGGCCCGCGACCCCACGGGCGAACGAGGCCAGATGCCCCAGTGCGCTGGCGTACACGCGGCGCTTGAACATGACCACGTGTTCGAGCGGATACCAGAAATCCACCCAGCGCCAGTGATCGAATTCAGGGCTCTCGGTGAGGTCCAGGCGGACGTGCGCTTCGTCGCCGACCAGGCGCAGCAGGAACCAGACCTGCTTCTGGCCAATGCAGACTTGGCGTTCGTTGCGCCTGATGGCGCGCGGCGGCAGGCGATAGCGAAGCCACCCCGGCGTGACGCCCAGAACTTCCACGTGTTCGGGCAACAGGCCTGTTTCTTCGCGCAACTCGCGGTACATGGCCTCGACCGGCGTCTCGTCCGTGTTCATGCCACCTTGCGGGAACTGCCAGCCATCCCGGCGCACGCGTCGCGCCCAGAACACCCGGCCATCCGGCCGCATCAACACGATGCCGACATTGGGTCGGTAGCCGTCCGGATCGATCACGATGCGGACTCCATAAATCTACTGTCCCCGACTCTGCCACGCCCTGCCGCAGGCGACAAGCACGGCACCCCGGCTTGACAGGCAGGGGGTCGAAATGAAGAATACGCGGTTCACGCGGCTATGTAGCTCAGCCGGTTAGAGCACAGCACTCATAATGCTGGGGTCGGTGGTTCGAGTCCACCCATAGCCACCAGATTCCCGAGCGGAATCAACGCGTTGAAACGAACCCGCCGCGAGGCGGGTTTCTTGTTGGTCGATGGAATGGGGAGAGCGCCGGGCGGCTTAGGGGCCTCTTCTCCGCACCCCCATCCTTGAGCCCCTCTCCCCCATCTCGGGCCCGGGCTTTGCCAGTCATGCGTCACGCCGGCGCACTTGGCGGCGCGTAGGGATGTTTGGTCACGCGTGAAGGCCCCCTGATGCGCTGTCCCTTGATTTTCCGCAGTTCTAATTCACAATCGCGATGGGGAGCGCGGCTGGGGGGCTGCGCAGCTTCACCATCTATACACAGGGGAATTCATGAACCGGACTATCGTCGTCCTGACGCTTCTGGGCGCTCTGCCGCTGGCTGCGCATGCGCAGCAGACCACGCTGTGCACTTCACTGATCACCGATAACCCGTCGAACCCCTATATTGATGGTGTGGTCGCCGTTTCAGAGACCTTTCCGGTCGACGGTAGTGGTGACTACACCTCGGCGTGGAAGGCTCATATCGACCGGAAGTACCCGTCGAAGCTCCAGCGTATGTCGCAGTGCTCCACCGCCGTGCCAAACCCTGCTATGGCGGCTCAGGGACGACTGAACTTCATCCAGAAGTGGGAGGCTGGTTTCCAAACCGATCTCGAACCTTGGCGCCCTGCTAATCAGGGGTATGCCGGCCGCGACTCCGGCGACGGGCAATCGTCGCGCAATGATGCTGGCGATCAGTCTGAGAGTGACGACGACCAGTATTCGGGAGACAGCTCGAACCAAACTGGCCAAACCCGCCAGGCTGCGAACAACACCTCCGCGCCCGCAGCGAATGGTGGGACGGGACAACGTCCGATCTGTGCGACGCAGCCCTTCGATGCCCCAAACACCGCTTTCCCGCAGGGCTCAGCACGGAAGATCACCAACACGTGCCGCGAACCGCTCAGCGTGCGTATCTGTCTCCGCATCCAAGGGAAGTGGGACTGCGGCGTCAACTGGAACGTCCAGCCAGGTGCCGACTGGAGTTGGGGCAGCACGAAGGTCTACACCGGATGGTTCTGGGACGCGCGGCTGGCGTCTTCGGGCGACAAGCTGGGACACCCGGACAACTGAGTAACCCCTGAGCGGAGAGCTGACCGCGCAGCTGCGTGCCCAACCCTACCGGCCAGCTTACCTACCCGTAAGTCGGCCATCCGCCTTAGGAAATCACTGACTTTTCTCAGTATTTTCAGGCACTTGGCCTAATCGAGCGATCACTCATAATGCTGGGGTCGGTGGTTCGAGTCCACCCATAGCCACCAGATTCCCGAGCGGAATCAACGCGTTGAGAAAAGCCCGCCGTCAGGCGGGTTTTTTTGTTGGGTAGGGCAAGTAGCTCTCGGCAGGTGTGGCCTGGCTTTAGATCGGCTTAGGAGCGAAAGACTCCAAACAAGCTCCAGGTTCTGCTAACCGCAACTCGGGCTTCCCCAATTCGCACCACCATTCCGCCAAACGCCGCAAGGCCGACGCGAGCCTCGCTCCCCAATCCGAGGGGGACGTCACGAGGCGGATCGCGCGCACGAAGATGCCTACGTGGCCGCCAGCGAGGCCATCGATGCCCTGCGCCGCCAACTGGAGGAGTTCCAGACGATCCGGCGCGAGCGCGCGCAGTCCGATGGACGCCCTCACGGCGATACGGCCTGAGCGGGCTGCAGGCCGACGCCGGAATCGGCCACATCGTTGATCCCGGTCAATGGATGCGGCCACGCGCCGACGATCATGGGTCATCACTCGGGAGGCACGCGTCATGGCCAGATTCCTCATCCTCGGCGCCGGCCTGGCCGGCATGAGCGCGGCCTACGAATTGCGCAGCACCTTGGGCCCGAACCATCCCATCACGGTGATCGGCGATGGCGACCGGTTCAGCTTTACGCCTTCCAATCCGTGGCTGGCCGTGGGCTGGCGCGAAGCAGACGACTTCACTCTGCCGGCTGCACCTCCCCTCAAGAACAAGGACATCGGCTTCACGCCTTCGCCAGCGGTGCACATCGACATCGCCGGGAACTGCGTGCGCACCGCCGATGGTCTCTGGCACAGCTACGATTACCTGATCATCTGTACGGGGCCAAGACTGGCCTTCGAAGAAGTTCCCGGCATGGGGCCTGCACCGGGGTACACGCAGTCGATCTGTACGACCGAGCACGCCTCGCGGGCCTGGGAGGCCTACCAGCATTTCCTGGAAGATCCCGGCCCCATCGTGATCGGCGCGGTACAGGGTGCGAGCTGCTTCGGGCCGGCCTACGAGTTCGCGCTGATGCTCGAGACCGACCTGCGCCGGCGCAAGCTGCGCGACCGGGTGCCCATGTGCTTCGTCACCAGCGAGCCCTACGTCGGCCACCTGGGGCTGGGAGGCGTCGGCGATTCCAAGGGCATGCTGGAATCGGAGTTGCGCAAGCGGCACATCCGCTGGATCGACAACGCCCGGGTACGCGGCGTCCGTGAAACGGAGATGTCGGTGGAGGAAGTGGACGCGCACGGCGAACCGAAGAACGAGCACGTCCTGCCGTTCCGTTACGCGATGCTCCTGCCGGCCTTCAAGGGCGTAGATGCCGTCGCGGCCGTCGACGGGTTGTGCAACCCGCGCGGCTTCGTCCTGGTCGATCGCCACCAGCGCAGCGTCCGCCATCGCAACATCTTCGCCGCCGGCGTCTGCGTGGCCATTCCTCCGGTCGAAAGCACGCCGGTGCCCACCGGCGCGCCCAAGACCGGCTTCATGATCGAATCGATGGTGACGACTCTGGTGCGCAACATCCAGGCCGAACTCGATGGCAAACCCGCCACGTTCGAGGGTACGTGGAATGCCGTCTGCCTGGCCGACATGGGGGATTCGGGCATCGCGTTCGTGGCCTTGCCGCAGATCCCGCCGCGCAACGTCACCTGGACGCGCGAGGGGCACTGGGTGCATCTGGCCAAGGTCGCCTTCGAGAAATACTTCCTGTTCAAGATGCGCCATGGCACCAGTGAGCCTGTCATCGAGAAATACGTCCTCGCCATGCTTGGGATCGAACGCTTGAAGCCACACGCTGCTCCGGAGCATCCCAAGCGCAAATCGGGTTGATCTTCGGACACCCGGGGCATGCCTGACGCAATCCAGTGTGCGATGGGTACGCCGGACTCGCACCACGGCCTGCCGCGTACAGGCACGACAGGCTTCATCCGCGGGAGGCAGGACGGATTCGATCCCGGTATCGCGCTCCGGAATCAGATGTCGCCCTTCTCGCTGGGGCGTGGGTTCCGCCGGCTGATCCTGAAATCGCTGATCGCGATCCCGATATCGAACCCCTCGCCTTTTCCCGTCAATACGAGGGATACCTTGCCTTTGCTCAGCACGCGCGCGGTGCCGGCCTTGACCACGCCGACATCTCCGCTCAATGCCAGGTAATGGCCCAACACATCATCGATCCTGGCCACATCGGTGAACTTCCCCGTTCCGTCGGTGATCTTCCATTTCCCGGCCGTTATGCCGACACCATTCGCTCGAATCGCCACGGGAATGGACATGCCATCCTTGCAGGTGACAGTGCCCTCGCCCACGACACTGGCATACAGGGCCGACCATTCTTTCGAACTGAACTCGAGTGCGCAGCTCAGATCGCGCTCCGAGCCAACCGCGGAAGTCGCCCCCACCAGCAAGATTGCGGCAAGCAGGCATGTCGTCGCTGTCTTCTTCATGGCCCTACTCCTTGAGGTCGTAGTCCGCCGACATTGGCGTACCCGCACCTTAAGAAGCTTCCGTGGTGCTTCTCTTGATCCTGGTCAACAAGCGGTGAGGCATCACCTCAAGGCCTTGCCCGACTCATGGTGCGGATGCGCAGGCGCTTCATCGCAGTGTTCTTGATGGGGATCAAGAACGGAACACAAGTCGGACGATAGGCTCAGGATCCATGGCTGGCAGGAACTTCGCATGAAAAAAACCACCATTACCCACCGCTGGTCGCGCATCGCAACAGTGCGATCTGCAGTCTCCGGTAGCGACCGGATCGTATGCACATGGGGATCGACGCGTCCGCACGCATGACACCCGGATGGACTGCCAATGCCCTCGCTTCCAACTCCGACACACTCTGAGGCACGCGTCATCGGTATGGGAACGATACCGCCCCGGTCTCGGGTTCTACACGACCATCTCGCTGCGCCCTGGTTATCTGCCGCATGCGGCGGCGACACAATGCGGGCAGCGCGACCTTGCGTCCGCGCTCCGACGAGGCCGCGCCGATGGTTACCGGGCCCGTGAATACCGCAGGCTCGGCGGCGTCATACTCACGACCCGGGCAGACGATGCCCGCTGGCCTGAGCTCCGCCGATGCGAGACGCAAACTCGAGGAAAATGGCCCCAACCTGATGCCGCGAGCCGAAGGTCGCAGCAGCCTGCGCATCGCCGCGGGGGTCATCCGGGAACCCATGCTGGCCTTGCTCGTTGCGGCCGCAGCGATCTACCTGGTGCTGGGAGATCTTCCCGAGGCATCGGTTCTGGCCGTTTCGGTTCTGCTCGTGATCGGGCTGGCCTTCTATCAGGAATACAGGTCAGAACGTGCGCTGGACGCGCTTCGCGACCTGAGCAGTCCCCGCGCGCGAGTGCGTCGCGACGGTGAGAGCGTGCTGCTTCCTGCGCAAGACATCGTCGTCGGCGACATTCTGTTGATGGCGGAAGGAGACCGGGTGATTGCGGACGCCCGTCTGCTGCCCACAGGCGATGGACATGTCTCTGAGCTTGAACTGGATGAGTCAATGCTGACAGGCGAGTCCATGCCGGTACGTCGCGCCGCAGGGTCTGCATCAACAGACAGGATCCATGCTGGAACGCTTGTCCTGAGCGGACACGCGCTGGCGGAAGTCGTCGCCACTGGTGCCCGCAGCGCCATCGGTCGCATCGGCGTGGCGCTGGGCAGCGTGCGCACTCCGCCTACCCCATTGCAGCGGCAGATACGACATGCGATCACCGTTTTCGCGTTGCTCGCGCTCGTCGTCAGCGCCAGCGTAGTCATCCTCCATTTTTCGGTGCATGGCGATTGGCTGCAGGCCGCCCTCGCGGGCATCACGCTGGCGATGGCCAATATCCCGGAGGAATTTCCGGTCGTGCTTTCGGTGTTCCTGACCCTCGGTGCATGGCGCATGGCCCGGCATCAGGCATTGGTCCGTCGCCCGCCCGCGATCGAAGCCCTTGGCGCGGTGACCGTGCTGTGTACGGACAAGACCGGGACCCTGACCGAGAACCGCATGGCCGTGGCGGAACTGTTGACGCCTGAGGGACACATCATGCTGCCCGTGCCGCTTCCGCCGCATGCGCAGAGCCTGATCGAATGCGGCGACGCCGCGAGTGCGGACGATCCGGTCGACCCCATGGAGCGCGCTTTGCGGACCGCGGTGGGCGACCGCCCTTCAGCCGCGCGCCCACTTGGCGCGCAGCGCGTGCGGGAGTATCCCTTGATGCGACCATTGCCCGTGGTCGGCCACGCGTGGCGCCCTTCTCTGGACCGGCCGGATGTCAACGTCTACTGCAAAGGTGCGCCGGAAACCGTGGCCGCCCTGTGCGAGTTGCAACCTGACCAACGTGCCGGACTGCTCGCCGGCGCGGCATCCATGGCACGGCGCGGCCTGCGTGTGCTTGCTGTTGCGACCGCCACCGGGCTTGAGGCCGCCCCAGCGACGTTGCAGGACTGTCCGCTGCAATGGCGGGGACTGATCGGCTTCGCCGATCCTCTGCGCGATGGCGTCCCGGAGGCGATAAGGGAGGCACTCGCTGCAGGGGTGCGCGTGGTGATGTTGACAGGCGACCATCCAGAGACCGCCCGCGCGATCGCCGCACAGGCGGGCATCTGCGGCGAGGCCAACATCTTCGCCCGGGTGAAGCCCGAGCAGAAACTGGCCATGGTCGACGAACTCCGCCAGGCCGGTCATGTTGTTGCCATGACCGGGGATGGCGTCAATGATGCGCCGGCACTCGCGGCGGCACACGTTGGCATCGCCATGGGGAAGCGGGGTACCGAGGTGGCCCGGGAAGCCGCTTCCATCGTGCTGCTTGACGACAACTTCGTCACCATCATCCGCGCGATCAGGAATGGACGCGTCATCTACGACAACATCGTCAGAGCCGTGCGCTACATCCTGTCGGTCCACGTACCGATCACCGGGCTCGCCCTATTGCCGCTGTTGCTGGGTGATCCGCTCGTGCTGCTGCCCCTGCACGTGGTGTTCCTTGAGTTGATCATCGATCCGGCCTCCACGCTGGTGTTCGAACAGGAGCCTGGCGTCCATGATGTGATGCACCGTCCGCCCCGGGACCCCTCGCACCACCTGCTCGGCACCCGTTTGCTGTTCGAAAGCTTCGCGCAGGGGTTGATCGCCTTGCTTGCCGTGAGCGTCGTCTACATGCTGGGGCGCAGTAGCGGGCTCGCGGCGGCGCAGAATGGTGCGCTCGCCTTCATCGCTCTGGTGATGGGCAACCTTTCGCTCATCGTGGCCAACCGGACACTTCATGGCCGGAAGGCATGGTGGCGCCGGCGGAATCCGACATTCTGGTCCATCGTCCTCGCCGCTTCCGTCCTGACGGGCGTGGCGACGCAGGTGCGCAGCGTGTCGGGCTGGTCAGGATTCGAATCCCCGCCCGTGCCATTGACACTGGTCGCTGTTCTGTTGCCGCCCGTGCTCCTGTTCGTCGCTGACGGCATCGCAAGGACGATGGGATCGAGGCCACCGGCATCCCCGCATCGATGAGGTGCGAGTTCCTCGACACCATCGCTGTTGATCCAGGTCAATACGCAGCCTTGGCTCGTGGACGACTGTACGCACAGCCCACCCGAGGATCCCGCCATGATCAAAGACATCTTTCTTCCCATGACCGCGACGCCCGGCGACGATGACGCGCTCACGCACGCCATCGCGATGGCGTCGCGATTCCAGGCCCACCTGACCGTGCTGGAACCCGTCAGCCTCCCCCAGCCCACCATCGATCCATGGGGACTCACGCCTGAACCGAGCATGCTCGCCATCTACGATGAGCTGCGGGAGACCGGGAACCGCAACGCAGCCAAGCTCCGGACCCGCCTGGAGAAGGAGGGGATCTCATGGGAGGTTCGCCTCGAAGAATCGATGCTCCAGGAACCGAGCCATCTTGCAGCTCTCCAGGCCCGTTACGCCGACCTGTCTGTCGTGGGCGTCGCGAATCCGGACAACGAGCCGTCCCGCATGGCCCAAAGGTACTTTGAAGCGCTGTTGTTCGAAAGTGGGCGACCGGTACTGATGGTGCCCTCCCATGCCGCGATTCAGTCCGCAGCGCAGCACGTCGTCGTCGCCTGGCATCCTTCGCAAGAAGCCGCCAGGGCCGTGAACGATGCGCTCCCCCTGATGTCAGCGGCGGCATCGGTCGACGTGGTCCGTATAAGGGAGCGCCCGGGGGAAGCGGAGGGCGAAGAGGACCCCGACCTCCGGGCCATCAGCCTTCATCTCGCCCGCCACGACCTCGATGTCAACATGGTGAGCAAGCCCCTGATCGTCGAGTCGGTCGCTCTGACGCTGCTACGGCATTGCCGGGAGTCGGGCGCGCAGCTTCTGGTGGCGGGGGGCTACGGGCATTCGCGTGCTCGCGAATGGTTGCTGGGTGGCGCGACACGCACCCTGTTGCGGGCGGCGCATCTTCCTGTCCTCTTCGCGCATTGACCATGAGGGAGGTTGCAGCGTGCGCGCGGAGGCAGGAACGCCGCGCCAGCCGGTGCATCGGCTGGCGCGACGGATATCCTCTGCCCGCTCGCAGCGTGAGTCTACAGTCGCAATTCGTGGATGACTTGCGAGGCGTCATCCGGGTCGGGACGCGTATCGAAACCCAGACCGCGGACAAGATCGTGCATCGACGCATTGTCGGCAAGATCCATGGAATAGATCGTCTTCATGCCGTTGGCTCGTGCAACTTCGATCAGGCGCTGCATCAACACCGTCCCCAGTCCCTTGTGCTGCCATGCATCGGCTACGGTCACCGCGCACTCGCACCGCAAGCTGCCGGCGCCAGCGCTGTAGCGGGCGACGCCGAGCATGCAACCGTCGCCGCGCCCGGCCTCGATGGCCACCAGCGCGGCTTCGCGTGATCGATCCAGGACAGTGAGCTGAGACAGGAGGTTCTCGCTGGGATGCAGCACCCCACCGAGGAAGCGGTAGTGCTTGGCTTGATTGGAAAGGCACTCGATGAATTCACGCTCAGCCTCGCGGTCCTGGGGTCGGATATGCCGCACGAGGACGCGATGGCCATCGCGCAAGGTTTCGTACCAGACATCCGACTCTTTCGATGCGTCGGGCAGCGTCGTATCGTTCATGAGAAGCGTCCTTTGCATGCATGTGCGTTGTAGATCAATGAAGATGACCGAGCATCCCCCGGATCTCCCCAGGGCCCTGGCGCAAAGCAGCATGCTCCGGTCCGATCAGGACCGGAGCACAGTGCTCATGCGGCATCCCGGACATGTGCTCAAGTGATCACCAGGTGATCGATCACATCCTTGACGCCCGGTGTCGACCACACCGCCCGTTCGACGGCCACCCGCTCGCTCCACGTATCGACTTTGCCGTCCAGCGTCACCGTGTCGCCGTTCTTCACCGCGATACGGATCTGCTTGGCTTCCACGTCGGCGCTGCGCCTCAATGCATCCTCGATCCGCTGCTGGACCACCGGGACCTGCACTGTGGGCTTGATGACGATGTTGTTGGATATGCCCGTCACGCCCCTCAATGAGCGAAGTGCACTCTCCGCACCAGTGCGCTGATATTGCCAGTCGACTTTGCCTTCAAGCGTGATCCACCCCTTGTTCACTGTCAGGTGGATGTCCGATGGCACGGTGCTGCTCCACTTGAGCACGCCCAAGGCCCGCTTGGCGATTTCCTCGTCGCTGGTATCGCTTGCGAAACGGACTTCGATATTCTGAGCGATCGCCTTGACGCCCTTGACCCGCCAGGCCGCACGTTCGGCGCTCAGCTTCTGATAGTACGTGGGCACGTGTCCCGTCAGTGTGATCACGCCATCCTCTGCCAATACTCCGACATCGGCGGAGTCGAGGCTCGGCTCGAAGTCGAGCTCATCGATGACTGCCTGACGCAGCTGCTTGTCATTCATGTTCTTATCCTCTTGTCCGCAGGATCCGCGGCGTCATCCAGTTGACCGCCACGCGCGCGCGCGCGACTTGACCTGGATCAACAACCTGTCGAGTCGCTCGGATGACAAGCGGCAACGGTCAGGCGGGCGATGTCCTTCAAGTGGGCTGTCCCGGTCTCCGCCTGTTACACACTGTTACAGGCCGTAACGGGATGGATGTCGGCGAGCGGGGAAAGTGTCATAGCGTGAGTGTCCCACCCCCACCAGGACTGCCGTGATGCTGGATACTCGTGACTTCGCGGAATCCTGCACGCCCGCATGGATTCCGGACCTTGGCCAACCGCCGGTCGGCCATGTCGATCTGCAGAGCATCGACGCGTTGCTGCACAGGGCGCCCCTCCAGCGTCGCCTGGTACAGGCCCGGCGACGGCTTTTCCGCGCCGGTCAGCCATGCCGTGCCCTGTACCTCGTGCATGCGGGCCTGTTCAAGACCTGTGTCCTCAGCGAGGATGGCTGGGAACGGGTCACCGGATTCCATCTTCGCGGTGCGCTGCTGGGAATCGACTCCTTCGACATGCCGGTGCATGCCTGCGATGCGGTCGCGCTGGATACGAGCGAGGTCTGGGAGCTGCCATTGTCGTGGCTGAAGGCAGAGGGACGCGACCTGTTGCCTCATGTCACGGGGATGCTTGCGGCAGAGATACGGCGGGACGGGCGCTGGATGCTGGCGATGGGACGCTTCAGTGCCGAGCAGCGCGTGGGCGCATTCCTGCTGGACCTGGCGGCGCGATTGCACATGCTGGGCTTCAGTGCCCAGCACCTGTTGCTGCGCATGACGCGGGCTGACCTGGGCAGCTTCCTGTCGCTTCAGCTTGAAACCGTCACACGCGCATTGTCCCGCCTCGATGCCCAGGGCCTCATCTCGGTTGATCGACGCGACATCCTCATCCGGGATGAAACCGGGCTGAGGTTGGTGCTGGCCCGTTCGTAGGGCTCAGCAGATGGGGCCAGGTGACGGTACAGGCACGCCTTGTCAGGTTGCCCTGTTTGTGCCGTTCATCGGGTCGATATCGATAGTGTTTGCATCTTTGGTGAAATCGCCGTATCGGGATAGGTGTGTCCCTCCCCGTTTCGTCCAGAGGCCTCTCCTACAATGCCGGACCGCATCTCCCATTGCGACGATGCGCTTGGAAGCCTCCGGCCGCGCGTACTGATGGTGGATGACGATGCCGAGATCACGCGGATGTTGTCGCGCTACCTGGAGAATCATGGCCTGACGGTCACTGTCGCTGCGAGCGGCGCCCGATTTCGCGCACTGCTCGAAACGACTGAAGTCGATGTGATCCTGCTGGACCTGGGGCTGCCGGACACGGATGGACTCGGCCTGGTCCGTGAACTTCGCCACTATTGGCAGGGGCCCTTGATCATCGTCAGTGGACGCGGTGAATCGGTGGACCGCGTGGTCGGCCTTGAACTAGGCGCGGACGACTACATCAGCAAGCCCTTCGACCTGAGAGAACTGCTCGCCCGCATCCGTTCCGTGCTGCGACGTACCCCGCCGCCCGGGCACCTGGCGCCGCATGCGAAGAGCGGATTCGAGTTCTTCGGCCTTCGCCTGGATACGTCGGCTCGCCGCCTGATCGATCGTGACGGTTGTGACATCGAGCTCACTACCGGCGAGTTCGAACTGCTCTTCGCCTTGCTGAGGAGGCCCAACCAGGTGCTGAGCCGCGACCAGCTGATGAACGCGACGCACGGACGGGAAACGGGACCGTTCGATCGGGCCATCGACATGCAGGTCAACCGGCTGCGTCGCAAGATCGAGGTAGACCCTGCACACCCACGGATCATCAAGTCGATCCGCGGCGTCGGCTACATGCTCGCCGCTCCAGCGCCCGCTGGTTAGGGCCCCTCTTGTTTCCCCAGCTGTTCCACGCTGTACCCGATGCACTCCTCGTCGTGGATGAAACCGGCCGCATCTCGATCGCGAACAGGCAGGCCGAGCGGCTGTTCGGTTACGCCGAAGACGGTTTGACGGGGCTGGGCGTGGAGCAGTTGATCCCCGAAGATGCGCGCGAGCGGCATCGCTCCCATCGATGCGGCTACATGCGAATGCCACGGATCCGGCCCATGGGAGGCGCGGGCATGGCGTTGATCGGCCAGCGGCGCGATGGCGCACAGTTCCCGGTCGAGATCGCGCTCAGTCCGCTGCAGACCGATGAAGGGCCACGCTATCTGGCTTCGATCCGCGACATCTCCGAAACCCAGCGCGCGAGGGAGGCACTGGTCCGTGCCCGCCACGATGCACTTGTGGCGCGCATCGGTCAGGAGGCCGTCGAGCTCGCCGATGGTGATGAACTCATCGCGCGACTGCCCCAGCTGCTGACCGCCGCTCTTGGCGCCGATGCGGTCGCGATCGCCTTCTTCAGGGAGAAGCCACTGGTGGAGGTACAGGCCTGCTTCGGTGCGCCCGCGCTTTCGCGCGGACTGTTCGAGGTTCCCGAGCACTGGCAGCAGTTGAGCAGCAGCCGTCCCCGGGTGATCGACGATCTGCAGACCGCAATGTTGCCATTGCCGCTGCTGGGAGGCGACAAAGGCAGCGGTGCCGTCGTCCCGTTGATCGACCGCGACCACCCCATGGGCGTGATCGTGGTGCGCTCGGCCGGGCAACGCGCGCTCGATCACGATGCCATGCACTTGTTGCGCTCGATCGCGAACCTGGTCGCCGGCATGATCCAGCGCCGTCGGACGGAGGAGCAGCTCGCCCATGCCCAGCGGCTGGATGCGATCGGGCAATTGACCGGCGGCATCGCCCATGATTTCAATAATCTGCTGACGGTGATGTCGGGCAGCCTGCAACTGCTGGCAGACCGGTCCTCGGGTGATCCGGAAAGTGCCGACCTGATTGCCAGCGCATCACGTTCCGCTTGTCGTGGCGCTGAGCTGACACGGAAGCTGCTGGCATTCGCCCGTCGCCAAAGGCTCAGTCCGAGTGCCGTGTCGCCACCCCGCCTGCTTGAGGACCTGGAGCACATGTTGCGGCGGACACTGGGTGATTCCATCCGGCTGATCGTCGAGTGTCCGCCAACGATCCCGGCCGTCCATGCCGACGCCGCGCAATTGGATTCGGCATTGCTCAACCTGGTGCTCAATGCGCGGGATGCCATGCCGCAGGGTGGTGAAATCCGCCTGAGCGCCCGGCAGGCGGAGCTCGAAGTCGAAACGGATTCGCGAGTCACGGTGCGCCATCCTTGCATCATGTTCTCCGTCACCGATACTGGCCACGGCATGACGACAGAGACAATGGCGCGTGCGGTCGAACCATTCTTCACCACCAAGCCCGCCGGCCGCGGTAGCGGACTGGGACTCAGCATGGTGTACGGGTTTGCGGAACAGAGTGGCGGCAAGCTGCGGATCGACAGCCGCCTGGGGCACGGTACCCGGGTCGTTTTGCTCCTCCCCGCGGCACCCGTTGCCATCGCCACCAGCAACGAGTCCCCTCGACTCACCCAGGAAGGCCACGGTGAGCTCGTCCTGGTGGTCGAGGACGAACCCGCGGTTCGCGACATCGCTCTGGCCTTTCTCAGATCACTGGGCTACCGCGCGAGCGCAGTGGGTTCCGCCACAGATGCCCTGGAGCATCTTTCAGGGAATGCGGAGGTGCGGCTGCTGTTCACCGACGTCATGCTCGGTGGCGGCATGAACGGCGTCGAGCTGGCCAAGGCGGCCAAGGCCAGCCATCCGGGCCTGGGCATCCTGCTCACGTCGGGATACGAGGATGTCCTGGCGCTGGACCCTATCGAAGCACCGACCTTGGCGCCGCTGCGCAAGCCCTACAGCCGCGAGGATCTCGCTGCGGCATTGCACCGGAGCCTCAGCGACGCGTGCAGGCAAAAGAGGATTGACGTGGATCAATAAGGCCGAGCGCCCTGGCCACCAGAATGCATGCACAGGTTCGGGGGGCAACGCTCATGGTACCGGTCACCAGATTCACGTCTTTGGCTGCCGTTGAGGCGTGGGATTCGCGCTACCGCTGGCGGCAGGACGGGAGATCCCGCGATGCCTCCATCGACGCGACATGGCGACGGGTAGCCGATGCGGTCGCGGCGGCGGAAGGTTCAATGGCTCCACTGTGGGCTCACCGCTTCGTGACGGCGTTCAACCGATGGCAGTTGCTGCCGGACGAACGCCTGCTGCGGGTCGCGGGAACGGACGTGGCATACCGGGGCCTATCGGATCCGGCCGCTGCGATCAATGTCGCCGCCTTCGTCAGCGGCGACGGGATGGGCATGCCCTGCTTCGACCGGAGCCGGCTGGTCGAGACTGCGGCGCTCGCCACGCGCTTTCTGGACGACGCCCTCGTTTGTTATGGGAGTGACAATGTCGGCAGTCTCCGTGTGGGCCTCGTCGGCCTGGCAGATGCATTCCGGATGCTGGAGATGCCCTATGGTTCGGAAGCGGCACGGCAGTTCGCGATGACCGTGGCCACGCTGCTGGCCGAAGGCTCTCTTCGCGGCAACATCGACTTGGCGGCCGAGCGTGGAGGCATGAATGGACCTTCGGCGCGCGACTCGTTCGCAGATCGCATGAGGCGCAGGAGAATGCCTGCGCCGCTCATTGCCGAAGTGCTGAAGCAGGGCGTCCGCCATCCCCAGGTCACTGCCCTGGATCCCCATCCCGGCCTGGCCCTGCTGGCCAATGATGCAGCCGATGCACTCGACCCGCTTCCGGGGGACGCCATGCGTGGCTACGACGAACAGGGGAACTGCACGCTCGTCGCACATGCCAGGCTGATCGCCGCCCTACAGCCCTGCATTGATCAGGAGATCCGGCCTTCGCACACCCGACTCGACGGAGGCCCCGCATGGATACCGGCGTCTCGCGGTCAGGACCGCACCATCACGCGCCGGTGATCCGTCCCGGGGAACGGGAATGCCTCATTCCAGTGCAGCAATGACTCCGACGGCACCGCTCGCTGGTTGTTGCAGCATGTCGCCGTGTCTCCCTCAACGCACTTGGGTCCGTGGCTTCTGGCTCCGATCGGATGCATCGCGGCCCCAGTGCGCGCGCCATCCCCAACGATAGCCAGCCCTAGCATCGCCTGAGGTCGCGACTGCCTGTCGAAGCGGTCACGCGGATGATCGTGGCCATTCCCTAAGGACGGCCGCGCGACAGGGCGCCTGCCACCAGCATGAGTGCGGCAAACCCACCGAGGATGATCCAGGGGTGCTCACCGATATAGCGGCGCACCCGGTTCAGCGCCGACAGCATGGGGGCATCCGCCGGAGCATGCGCGGCCTTGGGTTCGGTGGTCGCCTCGCCAGCGCTGCGGGTTTCGAGGCCGGATCGAAGCGACCCTTGCCGTGTGCTGTCGGGACGGGTTCGGGTGCGTTGCATCGCCGTTCTCCATTCCAGTGCCCCTGCCGGGATTCAGCAGTGCAGGGGCCGTGAGCAGCGTCAGTTGACCGCCAACTTGCGTGAACCGTTGCCTGCCTTCTTGGGCAGCCTCAGGCTCAGCACGCCACCGTCGTAGTGGGCCTCCGCTTTGGTGTCGTCGATTTCCGAGGGCAACGTGAAGGAGCGGTAGGCCTGGCCTTCGTAGTGCTCGGTGTAGAGCGGCTTCTCATCCTCACTCTTCTTCTCGCGAGCGAACTCGGCGCTGACGGTAACCTGATTGCCATCGATCGAGATGTCGATGTCATCCTTCCTGACGCCCGGCACGTCGATCCTGACGAGGTATCCGCTGTCGTCCTCGGACACGCTCATCCGCATCTCCAGCATGTTCTCATCCTGGCGCGTCAGTAAGCCATGCGTACTGACGTTGCGCAGGAGGTCATTGAATTCCGGGAACACGCTAAAGCGGTTGTTCTGGCGAAACGGGTTCCAGCGGGTAGGCATTGTCATGGGACTCTCCAGCAAAGGTGGCGGCCCGCCATGAACCGCCGAGCCGCCACTATGCGCAGCGGCTGCGAGAAGGTCTTGATCTCGGTCAATGTTTCAGTATTGAAGGTGATTGCCTCACCGCGCCGGCTTCAGGTCGAGGCAGGGGACAACGCACCTTGCCGGAAGCTCCACTCATCGGGTGTCTGCATCCCGGCGCGCGGCTCCACGACGCAGCGCTTCCAGAGGATTGTCAGCCCTCTCTCAGCGCACGCGCGGCGGAATCGTGGTGCTGCTCCCGCAGGAGCTGGTTCACTTCGGTCAACGACGGCATGGCGGCGAATGCGCCCTTGCGTGTCACCGCCAACGCGCCCACCGCGGCGCCGAAGCGGATGGCGTCTGCGAGGCCTTCCTGATGCTCGCAGAAGGCATGGAAACCCCGGCCATCGCCACCCAGCTCCCCGAGGCGGAACAGCAATCCGCCAACGAAGGCATCACCGGCCGCCGTGGTATCGCGCGCCTCGACGCGGAAACTCGGTGCGTGTCCGGATGTCTGCCGTGTGTACCACCGGATCTGCGCCGCCCCATCCGTGATGATCAGCCATTGCGCCTTGCCTTCGAAGATGCGCGCCCGCACGGCCGCCTCGCCCTCGGCGCCGCCACCCAGCGGCTGCGCCAGGTAATCCAGTTCCTCCTGCGAGAGCTTGACCAGGTCGGCGGCCGACAACGCCTGCCACAAGCGGGGGGCCGGATCCGTGTCCTGCGGCCACAACGCCGGACGCAGGTTGAGATCCAGGCTGACCATCGCCCCGGCATCCCGCGCACGCGCCATGCCGTCCAGGGTCGCATCGGCGATGGCGGCTTCGGTCAGGCTGTTGGAACAGACATGGAAACTGCCGGTGCCACCGAAGCAGGCAGGCACGAAATGCGCGCTGCGGAACAGCAGGTCCGCGGCGGGCGGACGGTAGAAACTGAAGCTGCGCTCGCCCCGTTCGTCCAGCGCCACGAACGCCAATGCGGTCTTGGCGGCGCTGGTACGCACGATGCAATCCGTCGCCACGCCGGCCGCGATGAAACTCTGCAGCAGGAAGTCGCCGAACATGTCGTTGCCCAGCATGCCGGCGAAATGCGTGTCCGCGCCCAGCCTCGCTGCGGCCACGGCCACGTTGGCGGGCGCACCGCCGGCGTACTGGAGGAACGCACGCGGCGTGTCGGATGTGGCCGGCGGCTGGGCCAGCAGGTCGATCAGGGCCTCGCCGAAGCAGACGATCTTCGACATGGCTTACGCTCCCTGCGCCTGCGTGGCCGGTGCCGGGCGCGAACCCGACAGGCCGTAGAACACGATGTAGCCATAGCAGACCAGCGGCAGCAGGAAGGACGCCTGCACGCCGATGCCATCGGCAAGCACACCCTGCAAGTAGGGCACCACGGCACCGCCGACGATGGCCATGATCAGCAGACTGGAGGCCTTGTTGGTCAGCGGCCCCAGGCGCTCGATGCTGAGCGCGAAGATGGTCGGGAACATGATCGAATTGAACAGGCCCACCGCCACCACGCTGTACAGCGACAGGGCCCCGCTGCCCAACAGCGTCGTGGCCAGCAACACCACGTTGGCCACCGCGAACAGCGCCAGCAGTCTGCGCGGCGAGAAGCGGACCATGATCGCCGAACCGGCAAAACGCCCGATCATCGCCAGCGTCCAGTACGCCGCCACGTAGCGCGAGGCTTCCTGTTCGCTGAAACCGCCGATGGCCGGCATCGACAGGTAGTTGACCAGGAAGCTGCCGATGGCCACTTCCGCACCGACGTAAAAGAAGATGGCCAGCACGCCGAAACGCACGTGGCGATGGCGCAGCGCGTCGCCCAGCGTGTGCCGCACCGGATCGGCGGACTCGGTGGTCTCGCTCAGCGCGGGCAGGCGGAACAGGAATACGAACAGCGCCAACAGGAACAGCACCACCGCCAGCCCGACATACGGGCCCTGCACCGATTGTGCTTCCTGCGCGCGATAGGCGACCTGCTCGGCGACAGGCAGTGCAGCGATCTGGTCGGCGCTCTTCACCGTGTTGCCGAGGATCAGCAGGCCACCGATCAGGGGCGCGATGGCGGTGCCCAGCGAGTTGAGCGCCTGTGCCAGCGTAAGACGGCTGGAACTGGTCTGTTCGGGCCCCAGCAGCGCCACGTAGGGATTGGCGGCCACCTGCAACACGGTGATGCCGGTGGCCAACACGAACAGCGCGCCCAGGAAGGCTTCGTACACGCGCAGTTCCGCTGCCGGCCAGAAGCCCAGTGCACCCACGCCGGCGATGGCCAGGCCGGCCACGATGCCCTTCTTGTAGCCCAGGTGCGCGACCAGCCGGCCGGCCGGCAGCGACATCAGGAAGTACGCGCCGAAGAAGGTGAACTGCACCAGCATCGCGCGCGCGAAATTCAGTTCGAACACGGCCTTCAGGTGCGGAATCAGGATGTCGTTCAGGCAGGTCAGGAAGCCCCACATGAAGAAGATCGTGGTCACCACGGCCAGCGCCGCGCGCGGCGTGACCGCCGAGGCGGACCGGGGGGAGGTCACGGAGTGCGGGGATGGTGCGATCGGCATGCGGTCGTAGACCTCAACGGGCGAATGGGGAAAAAGAAGAAAGGGGAAGCGTCATGGGCGCGGCACGCCGCTGCTTTCGCGGATGCACAGGCGCACCGGCGCGATCGTGCGCAGGGGGGCAGCGTCGGGATCGGCCACGCGCTGCAGCAGCATGCGCGCCGCCTGCCGGCCGCGCTCGCGCGGATCGACCGACAGCGTGGTCAGCGGCGGCGTGATCATCGCCGCTTCGGGAATGTCATCGAAGCCGGTGACGGCGAAGCCCCGGCCCGGCTGGATACCGCGCGAGGCCAGGCCCAGCATCAGGCCCAGCGCCACCGTGTCGTTGTAGCAGACCGCGGCGGTCGGACTGGCGCGCTCACCGAACAGCGCACCGGTGCGCGTGGCCGCTTCCAGCCGGTTGGGCGCCGATTCGATCAGCCATTGCGGCTCCACCGGCAGACCCGCTGCGGCCATCGCCTGCGCGAACCCCGCGCGCCGCTGCCGGCACGAACTGGAATCGGCATGGCCGCCGAAGAAGGCGATGCGGCGGTGGCCCAGGCCGATGAGGTGTTCGGCCGCCATGCGTGCGCCGCGTTCGTTGTCCAGCGCCAGGAAGTCCCATGCGTCCGCGCCGGCCAGCTCACGGTTGAACAGCAGCACATGGCTGCGTGCGTCCAGCACGGTACGCAGTTCGGCGGCATCGCTGCCTTCGGCGGGCGACAGGATCACGCCCGCAGGCGTGTGTTCCATCAGCGACGCCAGCACCGCCTGCTGACGCTGCGGCGATTCGCCGGTGCTGCCCAGCAGGGTGACGAAGCCCTGTCCACCCAGGGCTTCGTCCACGCCCGCGGCGAATTCCGCGAAGAACGGGTTGGACAGGTCATTGATCACCAGCGCGACACTGGACGACGTGCGCCTGCGCAGGTTGGCCGCGCTGCGGTTGTAGACGTAGCGCTGGCGCTTCAGTTCGGCCTCGACCCGGGCGCGTGTGTCGGCATGCACCAGTGGACTGCCACGCAAGACCAGCGACACGGTCGCGCGCGACACACCGATGGCATTGGCGATATCGGTGACCGTGACCACGCGTTGGCTGTCGCGCTTGCGCTCGGGCGTGGCCGCCTTCGCTTCCCGGGTCTTCTTCGCCACTTTGCTGACCGGCTTGGCGGTCCGCGACGAGGCGGACTTGGCCTTGCCGGTGGCGCCGGCGCGAGGGGGACGCTTCTGGCTCATCTGGATCGATCCATTCCCGTGGAGGCGCCCAGCGTAAACCATGGCGCCAGCACGCAAACCGGGACGGCACGCTGACTCATCGACCCACCCCGGGCAACGTGGCCGGATCCGCAGCGCAGGGTGATGCAGGCAGATCCTCCGGGTGCGTACCCCAGCCCTGCTGCGGCGGCGTGCCGGTCAGCGCCACCTGCAGGCGGCCGCCCTGCTGCAGGCTTTCCCAATCCAGCCACACGGACGGATGCGCACGGCCACGCAATGACACGCTGCTGATGTACTGCAACGTGTTGCCGTCCGCCTGCGGCGCGTCGATGCGCAGCGTGCGGCCCTGACCCAGATCGATGTCGACGCGTGCGAAACGCGGGGGATGCAGCACGAACTGACCCGTGCCCGGCACCACGGGATACAGGCCCATGGCGCTGAAGAGATACCACGCCGACATCGTGCCCAGATCGTCGTTACCGGTGACGCCGTTGGGCGCGTTGGTGAACAGCCGCTGCGCGGCATGCAGCACCGTGGCGGTCTTCCAGGGTTGGCCGATCAGCGTGTACATCCACGGCGCGTGCAGGTCGGGCTCGTTGTTGGGGTTGTAGCGGTACTGGTTGTAGTAGCTGTAGGGCCCCACCACCCATTCCTTGCGTGCGGCGCCGGCAGGATCGGCCAGCAGCGCGTCGTAGGCGAAGAAGGTGTCCAGGCGGCGTGCCGCCTGTTCGCGCCCGTGCATCGCCTCGACCAGCCCCGTCACGTCCTGCTGCGCCAGCCACTGGTACTGCCAGGCCGTGCCCTCGTGGAAGCCGTGGTGCGAACGCGGGCCGTAGCGGCCATCCGCCGGCGTGTACCACTGACCGTCCTCGGTGCGCGGACGCGGGAAGCCACTGAAGCCGGCCTCCTCATCGCGGATGTCCGCATCCCAGAGCGTGCGCCAGTTGCGGCCACGCCGCTTTAGCACGGCCGCGTCATCGCCATGACCCAGCGCGTCGGCCATCAGCGACAGCGAGCAGTCGGCCAGCGCGTATTCCAGCGTTGCCGAGCCGCCGTGGTGCGGATCCACATCCATTCCCTTGGAGGGGAACGCGCGGTCGTACTGCACGAAGCCGTGCTGGAGATAGTGGGGATTGCCGGAACGACCCGCATGTCGCGAGTTCAGAGGCGGTACGCCGAATGCATTCTCGCGCAGCGCAGCATACGCCTCCGCTTCGCGCCCCTTCATCGCACCGAAACGCCACAGGTCCACAAGGAACGGCGTCACCGGGTCGCCGGTCATGATGTTGGTCTCGAAGCTGGCGTACCCCCAGCGAGGCAGCCAGCCGCCCTGCTCGCGGATGGCCAGCAGCGATCGACCGATGTCGGCGGCGCGTTGCGGCCGCAGCAGCGCAACCAGCTGGTTCTGCGAGCGGTAGGTGTCCCACAGCGAGAAGTACTCGTAGTAGGTCCAGCCATCGGCGCGATGGATGCGGTCGTCGTAACCCCGGTAGCGGCCGTCGGCATCGCTGCCCGTCAGCGGCTGCAGCAACGCGTGGTACAGCGCGGTGTAGAACACGGCGCGATCATCCGCACTGCCGCCCTGCACGCGCACGCTGGCCAGTTCCTTGTCCCATGCCGACTGCGCGCGCCCGCGCATCGCATCGAAACCCAGCAGCCGCCCGCCCTGCATGCCTTCGCTGCGCAGGTTGTTCCGCGCGCCCTCGGCATCGACGTGCGAGATGGCCGAGATGGCCGTGACGGAAGGATTGCCGCCCAGGTCGAATGTCAGCCATGCGCCGTTCGGCTTGCCCTCGCCTTCCATGCTGTGGCGTGCATTCGCCACGCCGCCCGCTTCGCCCCAGGTGCCGAAGGCCTTGAACGGGCGATCGAACTCCAGGCGGAACCACGTGGTGTACTGGTGGCCGCCGCAGAAACTCTTGGTGACCAGCTTGCCTTCGACCACGCGGTCGCCCACGACGTTGATGAGGCTGCCGGTCACCGCATGGCGCTCGTTCGCCTGCCCCACGTTGACCAGCACGTGGCCATCGCCGCGGCTGGAGAAGGTATAGCGTTCGGCGGCGGCACGGGTCAGTGCCGTCGTTTCGGCATCGATGCCGCCGTAGTCGGTCAGGCGGACCTTGTAGTAGCCAGCCTGGCCGTTCTCGCCGTCATGGCGGTAGCGCGAACCGTAGCGCTTGTGATCGAAGGTCTTGGCGTCGGCCGTGTCGAATTCGCCGCCCGGACCGATCCGTCCGGTGACCGGAAGCACCGACACCTGGCCCCCTTGTTCCCAGCAGCCCGCGCCGGAAATGAAGGAGTGGCCAAAGCCGCGGATCTGCGGGTCGTCGTAGCGCCAACCGGAGTAATGCGAGCCGATCGGGCTGACCTGGATCTGCCCGAATGGCGCCGACGCACCCGGAAAGGTGTTGCCGTCGTCCTTGCTGCCGATGAAGGTGTTGACCTCCGCGGCCAGTCGCGGCGGCGCGGCTTCGGTCGCGGGCACCACCAGCGCCAGAAGCATGCACAGGGAGCCCAGCATCGTCAGGGTCTTTTCTCGTTTCATGCGCTCACAGGTCATCGCAGTTCACCGAAGGCTTGCGCGGAATCCCTGCGCAAGCCGGAATAGGGTTGGCGGCATCCGTGCCGCCGCAACGAATGGAAAGTGGCCCGGCCGTAGCCGGGCCGTCCACCCCACGCCGCTTGTCGCCAAGCGGGAGAGAAAGCATGGGGGGAAACACGGAGGACGTCCTCAGAACTTGTATGTCAGGCCCAGGTAAGCGACGCGGCCCGCATAACCATTGGTGTAGAAGCGGTCCTTGGTGTCGTTGCCCAGGTGCGAGCGCGTCTCTTCCTCGGTCAGATTCAGCACCGATGCGCTGATGCTGAGTGCCGGGGTGATGTTGTATGCCGCATTCAGGTCGATCTGATAGTACGGCTCTTCGTAGACGTTCAGGCCGTTGAACAGCCCTTGCACCACTTCGCCCCGCCGGTTGTACGAGGCGCGCAGCAACAGATTCTGCGCTTCGTAGAACACGGTGAAGTTGGTCTGGTTCTTGGCGCTGCCGACCAGCGGCGACTCGCCGAGCTCGGTACCGTCGCCCAGGGTGATCGCCGCTTCGTTGGTGTCGTTGTAGGTGTAGTTGAACTGGAAGCCCAGACCGAAATCCAGGGTGTGCTGCGCATACAGTTCGACACCCTGGGACACCGCGTCGCGACCGCCGGCGTCCGTCGAGTAGTTCTGCACGGTCACGGTCTGGCCGTTGATGACCATCTCCACGTCGGCGATCACCGGTACGGCGAAGTTGCTGACGTCCTTGCGGAACAGACCAACACCCACCACCGAGCCCGGTTGGAAGTACCACTCCAGGCCCACGTCGTACTGGTTGGCCTTGTACGCTTCCAGTCGCTTGTTGCTGCCGGAACCGTACCAGCCCAACTCACCCGCACCACCGGTCAGGCGGCGGTCGTCGACATACTCCTGACTGAAGTAGTTCAGGCTGCCGGGTGCGGCGATGTCGGCGTAGCTTGGGCGCGAGATCACCTTGGCCGCGGCTGCGCGCAGCACCAGGTTCTCGGTCAGGTCGTAGGCCAGGTTGAAGCTCGGCAGTATGTCGGTGTAGCTGCGGTCGAGCGCGTTGATTTCGTACGTCTCGGGCCGCCCCACCCTGTCGGTAAGCCGCCAGTACCCTTCGCTGCCGCAGTAGGTCCCTGTGGGTGCCCCGGCAGGTGTGGTAGCGCCTTGCAGGCAGGCGAGCGGGTTGCCGGCGGCATCGTCGAAGAAGTAGTCGTTGTAGGACGTGACCTTGTCCGTCGAGTCGGCATGCTGGCTGGTGCCCACGATGCGCACGCCGATGTTGCCGCGCAGACGTTCGGTGCGGAAGTTGGCCTGGAGGTAGGTGGAATAGATCTCTTCGTCGACGTTGTAGACGAAGTTGTCCTCCTCCCGGGTCTGCATCGGGCCGTACGTACCGTTGAGGTAGGCGATATAGGCCGGATAGTTGATGGCCGGATAGGCGCTGGCATTGATGCCGCCCGCCAGGTTGCCCATCTGGTACAGGAAATCCGGCGAGAACTGGGTGGCGATGCTGTTGCAGCCGCCATTCCAGTAGCGATTCTCATAGTCGCTTGGATCGGTGCCCGGACACACCCAGTAACTGTTGCCGGTGCTGCGGTGGATGCCACCATCCCGACCCTTGACGCCGAACTGGATCGACTCCAGGAACTTGCCGTCGGTGTACCAGGTGGTATCGATCTGGGCGTACTTCTGCTCGGTACTGTTACGGGTCCAGGACGAACCGGTCGACCCCAAGTCGACCTGCAGGATGCCGTTCTGCAGGTTCTGCATCAGTTCGGGCGAGAACGTCATCGTCGGCGTGCCGGTCAGGTCCCACGAACTGGCGAAGTTGCCGTTCGTCCAGCTGCCGTCCGCATTCTGGCGGCGCGGCTTGAGCGGCACTGCGAACTGCAGCTCCGGACCGCCCTTGGCCCAGGTGCGCCCGCCCTTGAACGAGACATCCACCGACTCGCCACGCCACTCGGCCGCGAAGTCGGCAGTCTGCGACAACGACTCCTCGATGTTGTAGCTGCCGGTGATCTGCGGCGTCGGCACGGTGCAGTCGTCCGAACCCCAGCCACCCCGCGCCATGCCGGCGGCGACGGCCTCGTCCTCGCTGCAGTAATACGTCTTGCCCGGATGCAGGCTGTAGTCCGCGCCAGTGACGATGGTGCCGCTCGGATCGAACCTCAGCCCGTCGAGCAGGCGGCCGCCCCGCCAGTTGCCGTCACCGAAGTAGCGCGCAATGTTCCATTCCGGCACCTTGAGCGTGTTGGTCTGCGAGTCCTGCGACAGGTCGAAGCGGAAGTAGTTCGCCGTCAGCGTCAGGTTGTCGGTCGGCTTGAACTGCAG
Source organism: Pseudoxanthomonas sp. SE1 (assembly GCF_029542205.1). Taxonomy (NCBI): domain Bacteria; kingdom Pseudomonadati; phylum Pseudomonadota; class Gammaproteobacteria; order Lysobacterales; family Lysobacteraceae; genus Pseudoxanthomonas; species Pseudoxanthomonas sp. SE1. The sequence goes on from NZ_CP113783.1 coordinate 3,697,605, forward strand.
GGTGAACTGGCCGCCCTTGCGCTCGCGTTCTTCTTCCTTGACGTTGAGGTTGACCGAGGTCGGCATCATGAAGCCGGTGTAATAGTTGCCGTTCTGGTCCCAGAAGCCCGTGCCGCCCCACCAGTTCGAGTTGAAGTCGGAGGGTTGGCCATTGACGTCGACGGCGGTGCCGCCTTCGTCGCGGCCGTACCACTGCCAGCCTTCGGTGCTGGCGCCCATGGTGCGCGTGGTGCGCTTCTGTTGCGTGTAACCGACGAAGACGCCGAAGCGGTCGTCCTTGTCGTGCCACGAATACGAGCCCGAGAATTGGCCGTCGGTCTTCTTGGTGGTGTCGGCCCAGGTACCGTCAACGGAGACGAAGCCGGTGTTGGATTCCAGTTCCAGCGGCCGGCGCGTGTGCAGGATCACGGTGCCGCCGACGCCGCCTTCATCGATGCGCGCTTCCGGCGTCTTGAACAGCTCGGCGCTGGACAGCATGTTCGACGGCAGCAGCATGTAGTTGAACGACCGGGTCGGGTCCCCATTGGACTCGGCCGTGGCGATGTAGTTGCCGTTGAGCTGAGTGAGGGTCAGTTCCGAGGAAAGGCCGCGGACGCTGACATTCTTTCCCTCGCCGCCGTCTCGGGTAACGATGACGCCGGGCACGCGCTGCAGCGCGTCGGCCACGTTCTTGTCGGGGAACTTGCCGACATCCTCGGCAGTGATCACCTCGACGATGGCGTTCGCGTTGCGCTTCTGGTCCAGGCTCTGTTCGATCGAGTAGCGGTAGCCGGTGACGGTGACCTTGTCCAGGTCCGTGGCGGCGGAACCGCCCTGCTCCGCCGTCGCCTCTTGCGCGAGCGCGACGCCCGGCAGTACGACGGTGGCCAGCGCGACGGCGATGGCGGCGGATAGAGAATTGCGGATGCGTACGTGTGGCGTGCCTTTCATTTCAATCACCCTCTCCCAAGATTGATTAGCTGCTGACGCAAAATTGTTTGGATCGATCCAAAATTCCGGTTCGATGAATCTGTTTTCCTTGGAAGGCAGTACGTCCACACAATCCGGCAAGCGCACCCTTCCGCTGCGCCTCCCCCTCCCACTTGCCAGTTATGCCGGAATTAGATCGGTCTAATTCCGCCGCGCGAATAATTACCATAATGTTTCAGTGCATGCATGCTGCCGCGCAGCATCCCCTCCGCATCTCCGGTGACACGTGCAGGACACGCGATCCAGGATCGCTGACATCGCACCCTGTCCGTCCCTCATCGGTGCACGACAAGGGACGGTGACCACCCTATCGCTCGGATACGCTCAGGACCGTGGTCGGCATCAGCAGTTCCAGCTCCGCAACGTCGATCACCGCACCGTTCGTGAACTGCAACCGGTACTCACGGAAGTCGCCGGGGCTGCCGATACGGAACGGCCTGAGCTGCTGCGACCACCTGAAATCCTCGGCGCGCCGTTCGTCCAGTGTCGCCCACGAACCCGTCCCGTTGCGCCCTTGCAGCTTCCAGCCCAGCCCCGCCAACGGCGCGCTGCCACTGGTGATGGTGTAGTGGCTCGCGCGGGTCGCCGTCCGGAACCGGACATCGATCGTCGCCTGTACCGGCAAGGGCAGCGAGGTGGCGGCATCATCGTCGAACACGGCCGACGGCGCGTGCCCCGCCAGCGCGATGGCCTCCGCGTTGCGCGACGCATCCGTCAGGCCCGCAGGCGCCGCACCCGGCGCGGTCATCGAGGGAGGAAGCGCATCGGCTCCGCTTCCCCACGTGGACGGCGTGCTGCCCATGACGAATTCCAGGACGCCGCCGTTGGCGATGTCCTCATGCCGGAGCCAGGCGCGATCCCACGGACGACCGTTGAGCTTCAGCGACTGCACATAGACGTTGCGGTCGTCGTTGCCGTGGGCGATGACGGTAAGCGTGCGCCCATTCTCGAGCCGCACATCGACACGCTTGAACGCAGGCGAGCCGATCACGTACTCCGGCGCGCCCATGCGCAACGGGTACAAGCCCATCATGCCAAACAGGTACCACGCCGACATCTCGCCGTTGTCTTCGTCGCCGGGATAGCCCTGGCCGATCTCGCTGCCCAGGTAAAGCCGGCGCAGCACGTCGCGGGTGATGCGCTGCGTCTTCCAGGGCTGCCCGGTGGCGGCATACAGCCAGGGAATATGGTGCGAAGGCTGGTTGCTGTGCGCGTACATGCCCATCCGCACATCACGCGCTTCGGTCATTTCATGGATGACGTTGCCATAGGTGCCCGCGAACTCGCGGCCCGCGGTTTCAGGCGTGGCGAAGAACTCGTCCAGGCGAGCCGCCAGCGCCTTTTCCCCGCCCAGCAGCGTCGCCAGTCCCGCGACGTCGTGCGGCACGGTGAACGCGAACGTCCATGCATTGGCCTCGGTGTAGTCGCCGCCCCACATGCGCGGATCGAAGTCCGCCGCCGACTGCCCCCACGCCCCCTTCGCATCGCGCCCCCGGAAGAACCGGGTGGCCGGATCGAACAGGTGCGCATAGTCGGTGGCGCGGGCCTGGAAGTACTCGGCCTCCTCGCGATAGCGCTGCGCGCGCGCAGGATCGCCTTCATCGGCGGCCAGCGCCTGGCCGAACCGGGCCAGGCCGAAGTCGTTGATCGCACCTTCGAGGGTCCACGACAGGCCTTCGTGCACGGCATTGTCCGCGTAGCCGCGATACATCGAATGCACCAGCCCCTTGCGCCCCACGTTGGACACGGGCGCAACCACCGTCGCGTTGCGCAGCGCGGCCTCGTAGGCCTCCCCGGCATCGAAGCCCCGCACGCCCTTGAGCCAGGCGTCTGCAAACGCGACATCGGAGCTGGTGCCGACCATCAGGTCCGCATAGCCGGGCGACGACCAGCGGGCGATCCAGCCGCCGTCGCGATACTGCTGCAGGAAGCCGTCGATCATGTCGCCGGCGCGCCCGGGCGCGAACAGCGCGTAAGCCGGCCAGCTGGTGCGGAACGTGTCCCAGAAGCCATTGTTGACGTAGATCCTGCCGGTACGGATCGGCGCGGACGTGCGCAGCGCATCGCCGCCGGTATTGTCCTTGGACCAGCTGTTCTGGTCGGCGTGCCGCCAGTCGGGCTGTTCGACGCTGCCGACGTTCTCATGCGCGATGTTCGGATACAGGAACAGGCGGTAGAGATTGGAATAGACCGTCGTCAGCTGGTCTTCGCTCGCACCGTCCACCGTCACCCGCCCGAGCAGCGCATCCCATGCCGTCTGCGCACGCTCGCGCACGGTGTCGAAATCCGCCGTGCCGATCTCCTGTTCCAGATTGCGCCGCGCCTGTTCCACCGAGATCAGCGACGTGGCGATGCGCATGTTCACTTCATCGCCGTCGCCACGCGCGAACTTGATGTAGTGCGTGGGGCGTCCGGTCTCGATCGCACCGCTGTCGGCCCACGGCCGGTCGAAGGTCGCGTACACGAACATCCGGGTGGCGCCGTTCGACAGCCCGCTGCGGGTCTCGGTGTAGCCGTGCAGCGTCTGCGTGCCGGGGTCCAGCGTCAGGCCTGCGCGTGCATCCACGTTGTCGAACAGGAGGTTCGCATCCCCGCCGCGCGGGAACCGGAACCGGAAGATCGCCGCGCGTTCGCTCGGCGCGATCTCGGCGCGAATGCCGTTGTCGAAATCGACCCGGTAGGTATGGGGTCTGGCGAGCTCATTGTCGTGCGAGAACGACAGTGCCCGGCGTTCGCGGTCGGCATCGGGCACGCCGCGCGTGGACGATGGCATCACCTGGAAGGTCTGGCGGTCGCCCATCCACGGGCTGGGCTGGTGACTGATGGACAGCGCCTGCAGGCGCGGCCGGTTGTCGGCACCGTTGTGCTCGCTCCAGCGATAGAGCCATGCCAGCGTGCCCGCGTCGGTGACCGGCACCCAGAAGTTGAAGCCATGCGGCATTGCGGTCGCGGGAATGTTGTTGCCGCGCGAGAACGTGCTGTTGGACTGCGTGCCACGGTTGGTCAATACCAGGTCGCTGGGACGCTGCGCCAGCGTGCGCGGCGTTTCGGCGAGGGCGATATCGTCGATCCAGCCACTCGCGCCGGCACGCGAGCCGGGGGCCAGTTCCAGCTCGATGGCCTTGATGCGTCGCCCGCGCAAGGCGGGCATGTCGCCCAGGCGGACCTGTTTCCTCGCCCACTGCCGGGGGTACAGCGTCATGGACGCCGCCTGGCCGGCCGCACCGACCGCTGCCCCCTGCTGATCGCGCGCGCCGGTATCCGTCAGCCGTGTGCCATCGTCGAAGACCAGGTCCAGCGACACGCCGGTGGAGGTGGCAACATCGCCGTCGATGATCTCGGGCAGCACCATCCATGACAGCGTGGTTTCCTCGCCGATCTCGACATCGACCGCGTACAGACGCGCACGCGCCGCCGCACTGCCGCGGTACTGCAAGGCATGCATGCCGCTGTAGCCCATGTCGCGTTTTGCCGCGTAGGGCTGTTCCGGGCCGTTGCCCACGGCCAGGCGCAGGCCGCCCGCTTCCGTCGTCACGGGCACGGGCTGGCCCGGTTCGAACGATGTCGAGAAATGCGCCTCGCGCGCGCCGGCACCGCTGGAGGCCAGAAGCAACAGGGCGGCGAGGACGCGGGCGGATGCACCGCGGCAGCGGGCGGCGTCAGGCATTGCTGCGCAGCACTGACAGGACGTCATGACAGGCTCCCATGGTGTGGTAGTCCGTTTTTCCGGCAGGACTCTTGTTGTCGTCGTACTTGCGGTTCTCGCGATCCAGGATGCGGAACCACGCGCCATGTGCGTGGTCGATCATGTGCCGCCACGCGTAGTCCCACAGGCGTTCGTACCATTGCCAGTAGCGCTCCTCGCCGGTGGCCCTGGCCAAGCGCGCCGCACAGGCCAGCGACTCGGCCTGTACCCAGAAGTACTTGTCGTCGTCGCAGATGAAATGGCGTCCGTCGGGCAGCGATGGACCTGCGATGTCCTTGCGCAGCGACTCCGGGGCGAAGCCGTAGACCAGTCCGCCGAACTCCGCGTCCCACGATGCTTCCATCGAGCGGTCGAACAACTCCGCGGCACGCGGTACCAGCCAGTCGGCGGGCGTCGCGCCTGCATCACGCAGATGGCCGTCCAGGATCAGCAGCAGCTTGGCCCATTCGGTCTGGTGCCCGGGCTGGAAACCCCACGGTCGGAACAGGTGCCGGGGATCGTCGCGATGGTAGTCGGTGTCGACCTGCCAGTCCGCGTCGTAGTGTTCCCAGACCAGGCCCTCGCTCTGCGCGGCCTGGCGCCGGGTCATGTGGTCGGCCAGCTGCAGCGCGCGCTGCAGGTAGCGGCGCTCATGGCTCGCCTCGTAGGCGGCCAGCATGGCCTCGCACATGTGCATGTTGGCGTTCTGTCCGCGATACGGGCTGAACTGCCAGCCGCGCGTGGCTTCGTCACGGTACAGGCCATGCTCCGGCTCCCAGTAGCGTGTTTCCAGCAGCTCCCAGTGGGCGTCCATCCAGGCCCGGCACTCCTCCACGCCTGCGCGCAGCGCGATGGAATACGCCAGCAGGACAAAGGCGGCACCGTAGCAATGCTGCGTGGTGTCTTCCGGCACACCGTCCCGCAGCGTCCAGAAATAGCCGCCGCTCTGCGGGTCGAGATGCCGCTCGCGCAGGAAGGCAAGCCCGTGGCGCACGGCCTTCATGTACACATCGCGCAGCGCAGGATCTTCCTCGCCGAACTCGCGGGCCGCGGTGGCGTAGTTGAAGACGAAGCGGGTACTGCTGACCAGGTGGCGGTGCCCGGCATCGTAGACGCGTCCATCGTCCTTGAAGTAGTGGAAGAAGCCACCCGCCGGATCGATGCAGCGCGGATGGTAGAACGCCATGGTCCTGCGGAGGTGGTCGCGCAGGAAGGCTTCGCTGCGGAAGTCGTCGTGCATGGGAACGGACTGCGTCATGGCGTCGGAATGCTCCGGGGAAGGGGGGAATCGGAGGGAAGCGCATCGGCCAGCGAACGTATCCTCAGGGCGCTGCGCAGGGTTTCGAGGTTCGCACCGGAGGCGATCCGCAGGGATATGCGTTCGCCCGGCAGCAGCACCAGGGCATTGTCGGACACGTCGGCGTCGACCTGGCCGAAGTCGACCCACACCGCGCGGGCCAGCGCCGCGGCGGTGACATCGAGCACGTGATGGTCGCCTTCCTGGCGCAGATGGGTTTGCAGGCCAGGATCGGGCCACCGCATGTCCTTGGCCACCGCGGGATAGACGACCTCGCGAGCGGCGGCTTCGCCGTCCGCGGCCAGATCGAAGACCGCGACGGTCGTCGACAGCGACGCGTCACCGAACAGCTCTGCATCATCGTAGGTGGCGAGGCGCGACGCCGACAGCGGTGCGATCTCGACCCGTCGCGTCTCATCCCGCAACACACGCCCCTGCAGCGTCATGACGCGCAGACGGAGCGTGCCGGCACGCGACGTGGTCCGGTCGGAGACGATGCTCACGGTGGTTCGCCCTTCCTTGCGCAGCGCGGCCACGGTCACCGGCGCGAAGAACCGGCGCGCGTGGAACTGCAGTGCCTTCCAGCGCCCGAACCAGTCGATACCCGACCACGACGCACCCGGCCACACATCGTTGAGCTGCCAGTACAGCGAGCCCATCGTGTACGGCCGGCTGGCGCGATGATGCCGCGCCGCCAACCCGATGCCCTCGGCCTGCATCACCTGGCTGAGGTAGACGAAATCGCCGAAGTCGCGCGGCTCGCCGAACTCCATGCGCACATAGTGCAGCAGGCGCTCGTTGCCCTTGCCCGCCATGAACTTCTGGTGGGCTTCGATCACCGGCGCATCGATGCGCTGTTCGTCGCGCGCCGCGAAATGATCGATCGTGCGCTGCACCGGCCACGCCTGCAGGCCGTACTCGGACATGAAGCGCGGCGTCACGTCCAGGTAGGCCGAGGGCGGACGCGCGGGATTGCCCCAGACCTCCCAGTAGTGCATGTCGCCGCTGGCCGGCGTGTTCGCCGCCTCGGCCATGTCGTCGCTGGGCGAACTCGGCCAATAGCCGATACCGCCGGCCTCCTCCTCCACGACCTTGCGCAGGTCATGGCCGAACAGCTGCGCGTAGCCTTCCCAGACGCGTTGCGCGAACACCGGATCAGCTTCCTTCAACGTCTTGCCGTGGCCCCAGTATTTCCAGGCGATCTCTTCCTCGTTGTTGCCGCACCACAACACGATGCTGGGATGATTGCGCAGCCGCTGCACCTGGTCGCGTGCCTCCGCCACCACGTTGGCGCGGAACACGGGGTCATAGGCGGGCTGCATGCCGCCGCCGAACATGAAGTCCTGCCAGACCAGCAGGCCGAGTTCGTCCGCGATGTCGAAGAACGCATCGCTCTCGTAATAACCACCGCCCCAGCTGCGGATCATGTTCATGTTGGCATCGACCGCCGACTGCAGGACGCGCCTCAGTTGCGCGGGGGTGACCCGGGGCTGGAACATGTCGAACGGGATCGCGTTGGCGCCTTTCGCGAAGATCGCAATGCCATTGACGGTGAAGGCGAACCCCCTGCCCTGCGCGTCCGGGTCGCGCCGCAGCGCGACACTGCGCAGGCCGGTCCGTTCGCCCCGCGCATCGATCACCCGTGTGCCGTCGAGCAGTTCCAGATCGAAGCGGTACAGCGGCTGCGAGCCATAGCCCACCGGAAACCAGCGCTGCGGCTTTTCGATGCGGATCGCCTGCGAGATGCGATTGACGCCGGCCGTCAGCGACACAGGTTGCGTCGCCGCGAGCACGCGCTCGCCATCAGGCGCGGTCCGCCACAGGCGCGCGAGATAGCGGCCGGCGTTCGCCGCCTCGACCGTTGCCACGGCAGTGATGTCGGCATGCGCTTCCGTGACGCGGTCCTGACGCAGCTGCAGGGTGTCGATCCGCGCGCGGCCCCAACTCTGCAGGCGCACCGGCTTCCAGATGCCCGCCGTGACATAGCGCGGCCCCCAGTCCCAGCCGTAGTGATAGCCCGGCTTGCGCACGAAGTTCGCGGTCATCGCGTCCTTCGGTTCGTCGCCGTAGGGTGAGGGATAATTGCCGGCGATCCGGTGCGGCATCGCCTGCACCTGGGGCAGCAGCTTCGCGATCGGCGAGCGCAGGACCACGCGCAGTTCGTTCCTGCCCACACGCAGCCGTTCCTGCACGGGCACCCGCCATGTCCGGAACGCGTTGTCGGCATCCAGCACCTTCTCGCCGTTGAGGAAGACCTCGGCGAAGGTATCCAGCCCTTCGAACACCAGGTCGCTGCGCGTGGCGTCGCGCGTGTCGCGGGTCACATCGAAGGTCGTCCGGTATTCCCAGTCGGCGAGGCCGATCCACTGCAGGCCGGCCTCCGGCGCACCCTTGTAAGGGTCGACGATCAGGCCGTTGTCGAACAGGTCCGTGTGCACCGTGCCGGGCATCGTGGCGCGATGCCATTGCCGTGCTGCGACGGGACCGGCGTCGGGCGTGGGCGTGCCATCGCGCAATTGCCGGAATTCCCAGCCGGCATCCAGCGTGCGTTCGCTCACTGCCTGCGCCATCGCCGGGAAGGACGCAACGATCAGCGCCAGAGCGCAGAGGACATGCACCTGCCATCCGCGACACCGGATGCGACCCGCCTGGTGCGTGATGAAGCGCGGCATGTGGACTCCCCGGTTGATGGTCGATGCGTGCATGGTTCGACACCTGCGCGGCCACCCGCGCGTGCGGGTGCTTTCCTTTGAACGGCGATCCGGCAGTCCGACGGCTGAGCACGGCGCGCCTGCCGCACCGATGGCACGCCTTGCGAATATGCCGGACTTGGATCGATCCAATTGCGTGGCTAAGATGTAGCATGCCGGGCGCGGCGACGCATGCTGCTGCGCAACAGGAAGTCATCGGCGCCCTGCTCAGCGCGCATCGCACTCCTGTCGACAGACACCGGAAACCCCGAGTGACCGGCCTCGCGGGCGTGTGCTAGCTTCGCCGAATTCGACCGATCCAAAAGGGTGCAGGATGAACACGCGTTACGCGACGAAGGTCATGATGCTGGCGGGTCTCGCGGCGTGCGCGATGGCGGTGGCCGGCAGCGCATGGGCGGCAGCGGCAGACGTCGGCGAGGCCGCGTACAAGGCCGTGGATCCCTTCATCGGCACGGGTGGCGAAGGCCATACCTACCCCGGCGCCACTGTTCCGTACGGCATGGTGCAGCTGTCGCCCGACACCCGTATCCAGCCACGCAAGGACGGGTACGGATGGGCCGCGGGCTACCGCTACGACGACACCACCATCGTCGGCTTCTCGCATACGCATTTTTCCGGCACCGGTCATTCCGACCTGGGCGACCTGCTGCTGATGCCCACCACCGGCGAGCTGAAACTGGAACGCGGCGATCCCGACAAGCCTGGCAGCGGCTACACCTCGCGCTTCCGCCACGCCACCGAGACCGCCCAGCCCGGCTACTACGCCGTCACCCTGGACGACCACGACGTGCGCGCCGAACTCACCGCCAGCCCGCGCGTGGGCATGCACCGCTACCACTTCCCCGCTGGCAAGCCTGCGCACGTGGTGCTGGACCTGCGCACCAGCATGTACGACTACCCCGGCAAGGTGTCGTGGTCGCGCGTGCGCGTACGCGCCGACGGCACGGTCACCGGCTTCCGTGAAACGCGGGGCTGGGCGCCGGGACGCCAGCTGTATTTCGCGCTGCGCTTCTCGCAGCCGGTCACCGGCCATGCGTTGCACAACACCGAGCAGGACATCCCCTACAAGGGTTTCCCGCCGCCCGGCGAAAAGGATCCGCGCCAGCGCGCGCAGATCGAAGGCCGGCAGCTGGTCGCCGCGTTCGATCTGGCCCCGGGCGCCGGCAAACCCGTGCTGGTGAAAGTGGCCATTTCGCCGGTCAGCGAAGACAGCGCCATCGCCAATCTCGACGCAGAAGCGCCCGGCTGGGATTTCGACGGCATGCACGCGGCCGCCAGACAGCAATGGAGTGACGCGCTGGGTGCAGTGGATGCCCAGGGTGACCCGGCGCAGCGCACCCGCTTCTACACCGCGCTGTACCACACGCTGCTCGGCCCCACGCTGTTCATGGACAGCGACGGGCGTTACCGCGGCCCGGACAATGCCGTGCACCAGGCGAAAGGCTGGACGAACTACTCGACCTTCTCGCTATGGGACACCTACCGCGCCCTGCATCCGCTGGCCACGCTTGTGCAACCGCCGCAACGCACGAACGACTTCGTCAATTCGCTGCTGGCCGCGCGCCGCGAGAGCCCGTACGGCGTGCTGCCGGTATGGTCGTTCCATGGGCAGGAAACGTGGTGCATGATCGGTTACCACGCGGTGCCGGTGATCGCCGACGCCTACATGAAAGGCATCCGCGGCTACGATGCGGAGGAAGCGCTGCAGGCGATGGTAGCCAGCGCCAGCTACGGGCCGTACGACGGCATCGCGCAGTACCGCGAGCTGGGTTATGTGCCCATCGACGAGGAAGGCGAAGCAGCCAGCAAGACGCTGGAGTACGCCTTCGACGACTGGACCGTGGCGCAGATGGCGCGCGCGATGGGCAAGGCCGATGTCGCCGCGACCTTCGACAAGCGCGCGGCCAACTGGAAGCATGCGTTCGACCCCGACACCGGCTTCATGCGTGCGCGCAAGCGCGACGGCAGTTTCCGCACGCCCTTCGATCCCGGCGCCAGTGGCTATGGCACCGACTACACCGAAGGCAATGCATGGCAGTACTCGTGGTACGTGCCGCAGGACGTCGCCGGCCTGGCCGCGGCGCATGGCGGCGATGAGGCCCTGCTGGCGCGCCTGGATGCGGTGTTCGATGCGAAGGTGGATGCGTCGGTGTTCGCGCACATGGAGGACATCACCGGCCTGATCGGCTGGTACGCGCACGGCAACGAACCCAGCCATCACGTGGCCTACCTGTATGCCTACGCGGGCCAGCCATGGCGCACGCAGGCACGGTTGCAGCAGATCATGTCCAGCCAGTACGCAGCACGTCCGGACGGCCTGGCCGGCAACGACGACCTGGGGCAGATGTCGGCGTGGTACGTGTTCACCGCCCTGGGGTTCTATCCGGTCACGCCCGGCAGCAACCAGTACATCATCGGCCGCCCGTTCCTGCCGCGCGCAACGCTGCACCTGCCCAACGGAAAGCGCTTCAGCATCATCGCCGACGGCCTGGACGATACGCATGCCTACGTGGGCAGCGCCAGCCTCAACGGCAAGCCGCTGACGCGCGCGTACCTGACCCATGACGAGATCCTCGCCGGCGGCGAACTGCGCTTCGTGATGCAGGCGAAACCGGACACCACCTGGGCCACCGATCCGGCCCAGCGGCCGTACTCGATGTCCCGTTAGGGTCGACCCATCGCATCCAGCGCTGCGCGAAGCGCGCGGACACGCGCCGGATCGGTCTCGGACCAGTCCGGCGCCAGCCCGTGCAAGGCCGGACCGCGGAAGCCCATCGACGAAACACGCGGCGCCTTGGCCGAGGCATGGAATTCACATGCACCGGTCAGCGTCGCCAGTGCGGCGACATTGCCGGCGTCGATGCCGGCGCCCGGCATCACCGTCACGCGGCCCGCGGCCTGCGTTACCAGCGCGGCGATGCGATCAGCGCCGTCCACCGCCGTGGCCTGACCGCCCGACGTCAGCACGCGTTGGCAACCCAGGGCGATCACCTGTTCCAATGCCTGCGCCTGGTCACGCGCCGCGTCGAAGGCGCGGTGGAACGTCACCTGCAACGGACCCGCTGCGGCCACGAGTCGTTCGCACAACGGCAGGTCGATGCCACCATCGGCCTGCAGCGCGCCGATCACCACCCCGTCGCAGCCCAGCCGTACGCACATCTCGATGTCGCGCAGCATCACCTCGGTTTCGCGCGCGTCGTAGAGGAAATCGCCCGCGCGTGGCCGCACCAGCACGAACAACGGGATCCGCACGTGTTCGCGCGCCAGCGCCAGCGTGCCGTACGACGGCGTGGTGCCGCCGGACGACAGGCCTTCACACAGTTCCACCCGGTCGGCACCGGCCTCCTGCGCCGCCAGCGCGGAGCCCAGCGAGTCGGCGGCGATCTCCAGCCGCCGTGGCGCGCGTGCGTTCATGCGCCCTCGCCGTACACGGCCCCGGAGGCCAGCAATGCGTCCTGCCGCTGCGCATCGCAGACCGCGTAGACAAAGCCCGGGTGCAGCGCGAACGCGCCGGCTTCGCCATGCTTGTTCAACGCCAGGAAACAGACCTGCAACGACTTGCTGGCTTCCGGCCGCTTGCGCACCACCCGCGCGATGGCTTCGCGACACGCTTCCATCGGCGAACGGCCCTGCCGCATCAGTTCCACCACCAGGAAGCTGGCCGCATTGCGGATCATCTCCTCGCCCACGCCCGACGCGGTGGCCGCGCCGACCTCATTGTCCACGTAGAGGCCTGCACCGATGATGGGGCTGTCGCCCACGCGACCGTGCATCTTCCACGCCATGCCGCTGGTGGTGCAGGCGCCCGCCAGCCTCCCATGGCGGTCGATCGCCAGCATGCCGAGCGTGTCGTGGTTGTCGCGGTCGCCGGGCCGCTGCCGGCGCTCGGCATTGATCTCGGGCTTGTACTCCGTGCGCGCGCGCCATTCGTGCCATGCCTGTTCTGCCTGTGGTGTCAGCAGGCGTTGTTTGCTGAAACCCTGCTCCACCGCGAACTGCTGTGCGCCATCGCCCACCAGCATCACGTGCGGCGTCTTCTCCATCACCTGCCGTGCGACGCTGATCGGGTGGTCGATGTCCTCCAGCGCCGCCACCGCGCCACAGCGGCCATCGCCGTCCATGATGCTGGCGTCCAGGGTCAGGATGCCGTCGCGATCAGGATTGCCGCAGCGCCCGACGGTGGGATTGCACAGGTCCGTCTCGGCCCAGCGGGCGCCCTGTTCCACCGCGTCCAGTGCGCCACCGCCCGCGGCCAGCACCTTCCATGCCGGCTGATTGGCCTGCACGCCGAAATCCCACGTGGACACCACGCGCGCACCCGCAGGGGTGCTGCCCGATGTCTGGCCCGCCGACCGGCCGGACAAGGCCAATGCACCAGCGGACAACGCCGCCTGGCCCAGGAATTTTCTTCTGCCGTTCATGCCTGCTCCTCATATGTTGGTTCAGCGCGCGCGGGCCGGTGCGTGCGCGCATGCATCGCCGCACCTACCAGTCCCAGCTGCCCATGGTCGATGCGCCACAACGGTGGCGGCGTGCGCGCGCCGGTGAACTTTTCCGCATACCGCCGCGCGAAGTCGCCCTGGTGCAGGAACGGCGCGATGTGACGGGTCACGCCGCCGGCCAGGTAGGCCTGGCGCGCGCCAACGGTGAGCACCAGGTCGCCGACCAGGCTACCGAGCCAGCCGCAGAATACGGCCAGCGTTTCCCGCGCCAGTGCATCGTCGCCATGCGCGGCTTCCACCAGCGGTGCGACCTGCTTCCAGTGCGGCACGGTGCCGCGCACATCGGCCAGCGCGTCGTACAGATGCATCAATCCGCTGCCGGACAACACACGCTCGTTGTCCACGTGCGACCAACGCCGCGACAGACGCTGCAACACGTCCAGTTCGACGGCGGTGTTGGCGGCCAGCGCCGCGTGGCCTGCTTCGCTCAGCAACACCTGGCTGCCCTGCGCATCCAGGCACAGCGCCGCGCCCAGCCCGGTACCCGGCCCCAGCACAAGGGCCGGAGACTGCATGCCGGGGTCTTGCTGCGCGACCAGCGCCACCAGCGCGCTGCGCTGCACGCCGGGAATGGCGCGCGCGACGGCTTCGAAATCGTTGATCACCTGCAGCGACCCCAGCCCGGCTTCCTGCGCCGTGCCACGCACGGACACCTTCCACGGCAGGTTGGCATTGACCAGGCGCTCGCCATCGAGAAAACCGGCGATGGCGACCACACCGGACGTCACCCGGACGCCCGGCGCGGTCGAGCGGAGGCGCAGCAGGTAGTTTTCCAGGATGGCGGCAAGCGACGCGTGCTCCGCGCAGCGGTACATCGCCATGTCCCGCACGTCGATCGGGTCGCGCGGGGCACACCAGCCCAACCGGGCGTGGGTGCCCCCAACGTCGGCCACGAGGCAAGCGTTCCGGTGCTGTGCAGAATCCATGGAAAGACCCGGCCGCTACCGGGGTCACGTTCGGAGACGCAGCACTATACGTTCGATTTGGATCGTTTCAAAAGGATGGAGGGCTGCACCGGGACCCGGCCGGAAACATGCTCGGCCGCCAAGGCCGGGACAGCAGTCAACGCGGAACATGTCCGTGCTTGTCATCCGCATGGAGCACGATCCGTTCCCGGGCATCGCCGCCACGCTCCACCACACCGGTCCGGCGACAGCATTCACCTGGCTTCAGCGTTTCAGCACGGGCGCTGCGGCATCGGGGAACTCGCGCACCTGCAACGACCGCGACGCCTGCCATGGCCCGCCAGCGTGCGCGCGTCGTCGAACAGGCGGCTGCTCCAGACGCAGTCGGTGCCGTAGTCCACGCAAACGGGCCTGGCTGCCGGTTGCCGCCCAGATCGCATTCTCCACGGCACACGAACCACGCTTCCGGACAGTCCTTGCACGACAGTCGCTGTCGGTCGGAGTTCTTACCCCGCCTCGGCCACAAGCGGACATCAGCCATCACGTGAATCCAGCCGCGCCGTGAAGCGGCGTCGGCGTGGCGGGATTGTTGGATATCGGTTCCCGGGGCATCGAGTACGGTCCTGCTCCCGGCAATGAACTCGTCCCCGACGGGTGCACAAGCAAGCTCCGACGTCCGCGGTTCCGATTGGCGCGAACGGCCCGATCGAGACTCCAGGCGCTCGCCGCCGCAGTTTTAGCTCCCCGCACTGTCCCCCTTCACGTCGGCATGCCGGGGCGCGTGCAAGGATGGGTTCCACGTCGGTCGCCCGCCCCCACAGGATTTCCGATGCCCCAGGTCTGGAGGGTCTTCAGTCACTGGTTGCGCCTGCGTCGACGCTTGTGGCGCTGGCGTCGCGCAGCCACCAAGAAGCCCCTGGGCGCGGAAGCCCCTTTGCGCGCGCAGCTGTTCAATGTCGAGCAGATGGAAGTGCACGGCCGCTCCCTTGCGCGCGCGCACCGGATACACGCGCGTCCCGGACCGGAACGGCTGCTGGACCGCCTGGCCGAGAACGAAGGCCTGCTGGACGACGTCTGCGCGCTGCTCACGCGAATGGTCCAGGACGACATGCGCATCACGCCGGCCGGCGAATGGCTGCTGGACAACTACTACCTGGTGGAAGAGCAGGTACTGACCGCGCGGCGGCATTTGCCCAAGGGCTACAGCCGCCAGCTTCCCTCGCTCAGCCAAGGCCATTCTTCCGGCTTGCCGCGCGTCTACGATCTCTCGCTGGAAGCGATCGCGCATGGCGACGGCCGCATCGATGCGGAAACCCTCAGCCGCTTCTTCGCCGCCTACCAGTCCATCACGCCGCTGAAGCTCGGCGAGCTGTGGGCCATCCCGATCATGCTGCGGCTCGCACTGATCGACAATCTGCGCCGCATGGCGGTGCGCGTGATGCGCGATGGCGCCGACCACAGGCTGGCCAGCGAGTGGGCCGGACAACTCAACCGCACCGCGGCGGAGAGCCCCAAGGACGTCGTGCTGGTGATCGCCGACATGGCGCGCTCGGATCCACCGCTGACCGGCGCGTTCGTGTCCGAGCTGATGCGCGGCCTGCAGGGGCGTGGCGGCGTTTCGTCCATGCCGATCACCTGGCTGGAACAATGGGTCGCCGACGGTGGCCATCGCATCGAAGAGCTTGTCCACCTGGAAAGCCAGCAGCAGGCGGCGGACCAGGTATCGATCAGCAACAGCATCGGCAGCCTGCGCTTCCTGGCGAACATGGACTGGCGGGAGTTCGTGGAGGACATGAGCGTGGTCGAGCGCGCCCTGCGCGAAGACCCGGCCCGCACCTACGCGCTGATGGACTTCAGCACGCGCGACAGCTATCGGCATGTGGTCGAGAAGATCGCCCGCCTGGCCGATGTCGGCGAAAAGGAGGTGGCGGACATCGCCCTGCAACTGGCGCAGACCGCCGCCGCGTCCGATCCGATGGGCTACCAGGCCCATGTCGGCTTCTATCTCGTGGACGACGGCGTTGCCCGTACACAGGCCGCGGTGGCGGAGTACCTCGCCGGCGGACGACGGGTACGTCTGCGTCCGCGCCGTATTCCCCTGCTGGCCTATCTGGCGCCCATCGCCGCCATCATCGGATTGTTCACCTACGGCCTGCTGAAGGCCGGATCCCCGCTCCAGGGCGTGCCGGTCTGGCTGCCGGCGGCACTCGCCCTGCTCGCTTTCAGCGAACTGGGCATCGCCCTGGTGAACTGGGCGGCGACCTTGCTCGTACCGCCACGCCCCCTGCCGAGGATGGATTTCTCCAAAGGCATTCCGGCGACATCGCGCACGCTGGTAGTGGTGCCCAGCATGCTGGGCAGCGCCGATGGCGTGGACAGCCTGGTCGAAGCGCTGGAAGTGCGCTTCCTGGCCAATCGCGACCGCCACCTGCATTTCGGGCTGCTCACCGATTTCCTGGATGCGGACGATGCCGTGCTGCCGGGCGATGCGGCCCTCGTCGCGCGTGCGGCGCAACGGATCGAACAACTCAACCGGCGCTATGCGCCGGAGCGGGCGGAGGATGGCGGCGGCGATCTGTTCTTCCTGTTCCACCGGCCGCGCCAGTGGAATGCACGCGAGCGGCGCTGGATGGGCTACGAACGCAAGCGCGGCAAGCTGGCGGCCCTGAACCGGCTCCTGCGCGGTGGAAACACGGACGAGTTCCTGCAGGTGACCGGCAACACCGGCGTGCTGTCGCAGGTGCGCTACGTGATCACCCTGGACACGGATACGCGCTTGCCGCGCGATGCCGCGCGCGAGTTCGCCGGCACGCTGTCGCATCCGCTCAACCAGGCAGCATTCGATCGGCATCGTCGCCGCGTCGTGCGCGGCTACGGCATCCTCCAGCCCAGCGTGGGCACCAGCCTCAGCGGCCGGCCGAACTCGCGCTATGCGCGCATGTTCGGCAGCGAGCCCGGCATCGATCCGTACACGCGCACGGTCTCGGATGTGTACCAGGATCTGTTCGGCGAAGGCTCCTTCGTCGGCAAGGGCATCTACGACGTGGATGCGTTCGAGCACGCGCTCGCCGACCGCTTCCCCGACAACCGCATCCTCAGCCATGACCTGCTGGAAGGCTGCTATGCGCGTGCCGGCCTGGTCAGCGATGTGCGCCTGTTCGAGGACTATCCGTCGCGCTACGCGGCCGACGTGAAACGGCGCTATCGCTGGATCCGCGGCGACTGGCAGCTGTTGCCATGGTTGCTGCCGTGGGTGCCGCGCCACGGGGGCGGGCGCGAGCGCAACCCGCTGTCGTGGCTGTCGCGCGGCAAGCTGCTCGACAACCTGCGCCGGAGCCTGGTGCCGGCGGCGACCACGGTGCTGCTGGTGCTGGGCTGGCTGTTCTCGCCCGACCCGCTCGTGTGGACGGCATGGCTGCTGAGCCTCTGGGCGCTGCCCGTGCTGGTTCCGGCACTCCGCGATGTCTTCGCCATCCCGGTGGACATGCCACTGGAAACGCATCTTCTGCAGGTGGGCCGATCGAGCCTGCGGCAACTGCTGCGCGCCGCGGTGAACGTGGCCTGCCTGCCTTACGAGGCCTTCTTCAGCCTGGCCGCCATCGTACGCACGCTGTGGCGTCTGCTGGTCACGCGCAGGCATCTGCTGCAATGGAATCCTTCCAGCGAGGTGGAGCGCAGCCTGGGCAGCGGCATCAAGGCCGAACTGCTGAGCATGGCGCCAGCCCCCCTGATCGCCGCCGCCATCGCCGCGTTGCTGGCGTTGAAGCAGCCGGCAGCGCTGTGGGTCGCCGCCCCGCTGCTGGCGCTCTGGCTGGTGTCGCCGGCCATCATGGCGTGGCTGGGTCGCCCGCCGGGCCAGCGCGACGGAAAGCTGTCCGCGATGCAGCTGGCGTTCCTCGGGAAACTGTCGCGCCGCACCTGGGCGTTCTTCGAAACCTATGTGCGCGCGGAAGATCACTGGCTCCCGCCCGACAACGTGCAGGAACACCCCGCGCTGGTGGTGGCGCGGCGCACGTCGCCCACCAACATCGGGCTGTCGCTGCTGGCCAACCTGGCCGCGCACGATTTCGGGTATCTGCAGACCGGCGGCGTGATGGCGCGTACGCGCCTGGTGTTCGACACGCTGGATGCGCTGCCACGCCATCGCGGGCACTTCTACAACTGGTACGACACCGCGACGCTGCAGCCCCTGCCACCGGCGTACATTTCCACCGTCGACAGCGGCAACCTGGCAGGCCACTTGCTGACGCTGCGCCAGGGCCTGCTGGCCCTGGTCGATGCGCCGGTGCTGGCGCCCAGCACGTTCACCGGCCTGGCCGACACCCTGGCCGTACTGGAAGACGCCCGCCAGGACGTGCCCGCGGAAAGCGCTGCGCTGGCCGGCGCGGTGGATGCGTTCCGCGCATCACTGGCACTGGCGCGGCTGGAGCCGCCCGCGACCGTCGATGAAGCCGAACGCGTGCTGGCCCGGTTGGCCACGCAGGCGGATGACATCGCGTCGGCGTGGCCCGCGGCCGATACCGACGGCGGCCACCCGCATCAATGGCCGACGGCGCTGGTCGAAGGCTGCCGATCCGCGCATGCGGAACTGCAGTTCCTGCTCCCCGACGCCGGCACCGGCGATGGCCAGCGCATTCCGACCTTGCGCGAGCTGCAGGAAGGATCGGCCAACCCGCTGGCAGGCCGGCGCGCGCGCGAACGGATCCACCAGCTGGAACGCCTGGCGCACATCGCCGGGCAGTTCTCGCTGATGGAGTACGAATTCCTCTACGACCGCGCGCGCCACCTGCTCGTCATCGGCTACAACCTGGACGAGCACCGGCTCGACAGCAGCTTCTACGACCTGCTCGCCTCGGAGGCGCGCCTGTGCAGTTTCGTCGCGATCGCGCAGGGCCAGTTGCCGCAGGAAAGCTGGTTCGCGCTGGGTCGCCTGCTGACCGAGGTCAACGGCGACGCCACGCTGCTGTCGTGGAGCGGCTCGATGTTCGAGTATCTGATGCCGCAGCTGGTCATGCCCAGCTACCCCGACACGCTGCTGGACCAGACGTCGCGACATGCCGTGGATGCGCAGATCGCGCACGGTGCGCGCCATGACGTGCCGTGGGGCATCTCCGAGTCGGGCTACAACACCGTCGACGCCCGCATGAACTACCAGTACCGCGCGTTCGGCGTGCCCGGGCTGGGCCTGAAGCGGGGACTGGGCCAGGACCTGGTCATCGCGCCGTACGCCAGCATGATGGCGTTGATGGTGGCGCCGGAGGAAGCGTGCCAGAACCTGCAGCGGCTCGATGCGCTGGGGTTCGGTGGACACTTCGGGTTGTACGAAGCCATCGACTACACGCCGGCCCGGGTTCCGCCCGGACAGGAATACGTGGTGGTGCGTTCGTTCATGGCCCATCACCAGGGCATGGGCTTCCTTTCGCTCGTCCACCTGCTGCGCCAGCAGCCGATGCAGCGGCGCTTCGTGGCCGATGCCGAGTTCCAGGCCACCCTGCTGTTGCTGCAGGAACGCATCCCGCATACGGGCGTGTTCCACCCGCACGAAGCCGAAACGCTCGGCACGCGCGCCGCACCGATCGAGTCGGAAACCCAGTTGCGCATCTTCCGCGACCCGGGCGCCTCGCGCCCCGCCGTGCAGCTGCTCTCCAACGGGCGCTACCACGGCCTGCTGACCAGCGCCGGCGGCGGGTACAGCCGCCATCGCGACATGGCGGTCACGCGCTGGCGCGAGGACGGCACGCGCGACAACTGGGGCAGCTTCTGCTACCTGCGCGACGTGGAGAGCGGCGAGTACTGGTCCACCTCGCTGCAACCCACCTGCGCGCCGGTCGAGCAGTACGAAGCGATCTTCTCCGATGCCAAGGCCGAGTTCCGCGGACGCAAGCGCGGCTACGAAAGCCATCTGGAGATCGCCATCTCCGCCGAGGACGACATCGAGCTGCGCCGGTTGCGCCTGAGCAACCGCAGCCGGCGCACGCGCACCATCGAGATCACCACGTATGCCGAGGTGGTGCTGGCGCCCGCCATCGCCGACGAACTGCACCCGGCCTTCAGCAACCTGTTCGTGCAATCAGAGATCGTGCGCGAGAAGCAGGCACTGCTGTGCACGCGCCGACCGCGCGCGCACGATGAAGTGCCGCCGTGGATGTTCCACCTGGTGGCGGTGCACGATGCGGACATCGGCACGATCTCGTACGAGACCGACCGCGCACGCTTCCTGGGCCGTGGCAACACGCCGCGCGCGCCGCATGCGCTCACCGACCAGGAGGCGCTTTCGGACAGCGAAGGCTCGGTGCTGGATCCCATCGTGGCGATCCGATGCCGGATCGAACTCGCGCCGGGACAGACCGCGATGATCGACATGGTCCACGGCGTGGGCCTGGACCGCGATGCCTGCGCCGACCTGATCGACAAGTACCGGGACCGCCGCCTGGCCGACCGCGTCTTCGACCTGGCGTGGACCCACAGCCAGGTGGTCCGGCGCCAGATCAACGCCTCCCAGGCCGACGCGCAGCTCTATGAGCGCCTGGCCGGCCTCATCGTGTACGCGCACCCGTTGCTGCGCGCCGATGCCGATGTGCTGCTGCAGAACCAGCGCGGCCAGTCCGGCCTGTGGGGCCACGCGATCTCCGGCGACCTGCCCATCGTGCTGCTGCAGATCTCCGATGCCGACAACATCGACCTGGTCCGCCAGATGGTGCAGGCGCATGCGTATTGGCGCCTGAAGGGCCTGCGTGCGGACCTGGTGATCTGGAACGAGAGCCAGGCCGGCTACCGGCAGCAGTTGCAGGACCAGATCCTGGGCATGATCTCGTCCGATCCTGAGGCGAACGTACTGGATCGGCCGGGTGGCATCTTCGTGCGCCCCGGCCACCAGATGTCGCAGGAGGACCGCATCCTGCTGCAATCGGTGGCGCGGGTGATCGTCAGCGACCAGTCGGGCTCGCTGGCATCCCAGATCGGCCGTCGCGAACCGGTCGAACGCCTGATGCCGACGCTGTTGGCCGAGGGGCCGCGGGAAGAGCGCGCGGCGCTGCCGGAACCGGAAACGTCGACCGGACTGCCCCCGCCCGCCGATGTCGGCGAAGGCGACGATACATGGCCATTCGAAGCGGTGGCCACCGCATTCCTCCACGACAACGGGACCGGTGCGTTCGCTGCCGATGGACGCGAGTACGTGATCGTCACGCGCGAGGGCAGTCCGACACCGGCACCGTGGTCAAACGTACTCGCCAACGACCGGTTCGGCACGGTCGTCAGCGAAAGCATAGCCGGCTACACGTGGTTCGAGAATGCCCACGAATTCCGCCTCACGCCGTGGCACAACGACCCGGTCGCCGACAGCGGTGGCGAAGCGTTCTACCTGCGCGACGAGGACACCGGGCATGTGTGGTCGCCGCTGCCGCTGCCATGCCGGGGACGCGGCGCGTACCGCACGCGCCATGGCTTCGGCTACAGCGTGTACGAACATGTCGAGGACGGCATCGCCAGCGAATTGTGGGTGTACGTGGCGGTCGAGGATGCCGTCAAGTACTCGGTGCTGAAGGTGCGCAACCTGTCCGGCCGCGCACGCCGGCTTTCCGCCACCGGTTACGTGGAATGGGTGCTGGGCGACCTGCGCGTGAAATCGCAGATGCACGTCATCACCGAGCAGGATGCCGGCAGCGGCGTACTGACGGCGCGCAACCCGTACAACACGGAGTTCGGCGGCCGGGTCGCCTTCTTCGACACCGACGCCAGTGGCTGCAGCTTCACCGGCGACCGCACGGAATTCCTGGGACGCAACGGCGGCATGGGCGCTCCGGCGGCGATGCAGCGCGAACGCCTGTCCGGCCGCCTGGGCGTGGGGCTCGATCCCTGCGCCGCCATCCAGGTGCCGCTCTCCCTGCCCGATGGCGAAGCGTCGGAGACGGTGTTCCGGCTGGGCATGGGCAAGGACCATGAAGAAGCCCTGCAGCTCGCGCGGCGTGTGCAGGGCGCGCAGGGCGCGCACGATGCCCTGGATGCCGTGCGTATCCACTGGCGCGGACTGCTCACCTCGGTGCAGGTCAGCACGCCGGATGCCAGCGTGGATGCGCTGGTAAATGGCTGGCTGATGTACCAGACGCTCGCATGCCGCTACGTGGCGCGCAGCGGCTATTACCAGTCCGGTGGCGCGTTCGGCTTCCGCGACCAGTTGCAGGACACCATGGCGACGCTGCATGCCAGGCCCGCGCTGACCCGCGCGCACCTGCTGCTGTGCGCCGCCCACCAGTTCCCGCAGGGCGATGTGCTGCACTGGTGGCATCCCCCGCAGGGACGCGGCGTGCGGACACGCTGTTCGGACGACTACCTGTGGCTGCCGTTCGCGACCTGCCGCTACCTGGAAGTGACGGGCGATGCCAGCGTGCTGGACGAGGACGTGGGCTTCGTCGACGGACGCCCGGTCAATCCCGACGAGGAGTCCTACTACGACATGCCGGCGACGTCGTACCTGCGGCAGTCGTTCTACCGGCATTGCGTGCTGGCGCTCCGGCGTGGCTGCAGCCTGCTCGGCGAGCGTGGCCTGCCCCTGATCGCGACCGGCGACTGGAACGATGGCATGAACCGCGTCGGTGAAGCGGGACGTGGCGAAAGCGTATGGCTGGGCTTCTTCCTGTACGACACACTGCAGCGCTTCATCGCCGTTGCGCGCCTGCGCGGCGATGAGGCATTCGCCGACGAATGCGCCGAGCACGCCGATCGCCTGCGCGGCAACCTGGAGGCGCATGCCTGGGACGGCGAGTGGTATCGGCGGGCCTGGTTCGACGACGGCACGCCGCTGGGCTCGCGCCAGAGCGATGAATGCAGGATCGATTCGATCTCGCAGAGCTGGTCGGTCCTGTCGGGTGCGGCGGATGCGGCCCGCGCCACGCAGGCCATGGCGTCGCTGGACCGCTACCTCGTGAAGCGCGAGGCGGGCCTGATCCAGCTGCTCGATCCTCCCTTCGACAAGACGCCGAAGGATCCCGGCTACATCCGCGGCTACGTGCCCGGCGTGCGCGAGAACGGCGGCCAGTACACCCACGCCGCGGTGTGGGCCGCCATGGCGTTCGCGCGCCAGGGCGACACGGAGCGCGCATGGGAACTGGCGCGCATGATCAATCCCGTCAACCACGCGCAGGATCCCGCCTCGACCGCCGTCTACAAGGTGGAGCCGTACGTGCTGGCGGCCGATGTGTACGGCGTGGCGCCCCATGTGGGCCGCGGCGGCTGGACCTGGTACACCGGTTCGGCCGGCTGGATGTACCGCCTGCTGACCGAATCGCTGCTGGGACTGCAGCGCATCGGCGCCGAGCTTGCACTCGCGCCCTGCCTGCCGCGCGACTGGCCGGCGTACGAACTTCGCTACCGCTTCGGGGCCAGCCTGTACATCATCTCCGTGCAGCAGGTCGATACCGGCACGGCGACGTTGCGGTTGGACGGCACTGAGCAGTCGGGTCTCCGGTTCGCGCTGGTGGACGACGGCAGCGTGCATCGCGTGGAGGCGCGCTGGCCGCGCGCACCGGCATGAAATCGCGCGCGCAACTCGACGCGGACCTGGACCGTCTGGCGGACATGCTGCCGCCCTGGCTGCAGCACCTCCGCCACGAGGCGCAGTTCTGGCCGCAGTTCGAAGCGCTGGCGCTGGACATCCTGGGCCACGCCGCCGACCACGACCGCGATCATGTGCGGCAGCGTCTGGATGCGATGCTTGTCGCCCACGGCAAACCGACGCGCGGCTGGGATGCACTCGGAACATCGCCGCGGGATGGAGTGCGGTAGGCGCCGCGACGCGGACGCTGCCGACGTCGCGTGGCATCGCGTGGCAGCGACTGCGACACTGTGCACCCCACGGTCGCGGAACCCCTGCCATGCGATGCCTGAGCAACCTCCTGCTCAACACCGACAGCTACAAGGCCAGCCACTGGCTGCAGTACCCGCCAGGCACCGACGCCACGTTCTTCTATGTGGAATCGCGCGGCGGCATCCACGACCGCACGGTGTTCTTCGGCTTGCAGGCGATCCTGAAGGAATACCTCGCGCGTCCCGTCACCCATGCCGACGTGGACGAGGCACGCGATGTCTTCGCCGCGCACGGCGAGCCGTTCAACGAGGCCGGCTGGCGCGACATCGTGGACCGCCATGGCGGCCACCTGCCCCTCCGCATCCGCGCGGTGCCCGAAGGCACGGTGGTGCCCACGCACCAGGCGCTGATGACGATCGAATCCACGGATCCGCACGCATTCTGGGTTCCGTCGTACGTCGAGACGATGCTGCTGCGGATCTGGTACCCGATCACCGTGGCCACCATCAGCTGGCACGCCAAGCAGACGATCCGGCAGTTCCTCGAACGCACCAGCGTCGATCCGGCCGGCCAGCTGCCTTTCAAGCTGCACGACTTCGGCAGCCGCGGCGTCTCCAGCGTCGAGTCCGCCGCCCTCGGCGGCGCGGCGCACCTGGTCAACTTCCTCGGTACCGACACCGTGTCGGGCCTGCTGCTGGCGAAGGCGCATTACCACGAACCGATGGCCGGCTTCTCGATCCCGGCGGCCGAACACAGCACGATCACCAGCTGGGGCCGCGAACACGAGGTGGATGCCTACCGCAACATGCTGCGGCAGTTCGCGAAGCCCGGCGCGATCGTCGCGGTGGTGTCGGACAGCTACGACATCTTCCATGCCATCAGGGAACACTGGGGTACCACGTTGCGGCAGGAGGTGATCGCATCGGGCGCGACGGTGGTGATCCGCCCCGATTCCGGCGACCCGGTCGCGGTGGTGCACCAGTGCCTGGAACTGCTGGACGACGCCTTCGGCCACACGGTCAATGGCAAGGGCTACCGGGTGCTCAACCATGTGCGCGTGATCCAGGGCGACGGCATCAACCCCACCAGCCTGCGCGCCATCCTGGAACGCATCACCAGTGCCGGCTACGCCACCGACAACCTGGCCTTCGGCATGGGGGGCGCATTGCTGCAGCGTCTCGACCGCGACACGCAGAAGTTCGCGCTGAAGTGTTCCGCCGCGCGCGTCGACGGCGAGTGGATCGACGTCTACAAGGATCCCGTCACCGACAAGGGCAAGCAGAGCAAGCGTGGCCGGATGACGCTGCTGCGGCACCGCGAGTACGGCGGCTTCCGTACCGTGCCCGTGCCACCGGCCGCCGCATCGCTCGACGACGTGGAGAAGCCCGCCGGTTACGACGACGCCATGGTCACCGTGTGGGAAGACGGCCGCCTGCTGCGCGACTGGACCTTCGCCGAGATCCGCGCCCGCGCCGAAGCCGCGCGGCTGTAGGCCCTCACCCTTGCGGCACGCCCGTCATGTCGGGCAGGTGGTGCGCGACGCCCTTGTGGCAGTCGATGCAGGTCTTCTTGCCGGTGCCGAGCCACAGCTTGTGCACCTGCGCCGCGCGCGAGCCCTGGCGGGTGAGGTCCATCGAATCGTAGTCGTGGCAGTTGCGGCACTCCAGAGAATCGTTCGCCTTCAGCCTGTTCCACTCGTGCGTGGCCAGGATCAGGCGCTCGTCCAGGAATTTCTCGCGCGTGTTGATGGTGCCGAAGAGCTTGCCCCAGACCTCCTTCGATGCCTGCATCTTGCGCGCGATCTTGTCGGTCCAATTGTGCGGCACGTGGCAATCGGGGCAGGTGGCGCGCACGCCCGAGCGGTTGGTGTAGTGGATGGTGGTCTTCAGCTCCTCGAAGACGTTGTCCCGCATCTCGTGGCAGCTGGTGCAGAACGCTTCGGTGTTGGTCGCTTCCAGCGCGGTGTTGAAACCACCCCAGAACATGATGCCCGCCAGGAACCCGGCCACCGTCAGGAAACCCAGGCTGTAATGGCGGCTGGGCAGGCGCAACGTGCGCCACAGGCCCAGCACCCGCTGCTTGGTCCGTGACCACATGGGCTACTCCTCCGCGGCCGGGGGCGATGACAGCACGCTGTCGATATCGCGGAACTGGTTCGCGACCAGCACCGGCGCGTCGGTCTGCACCACGTGGCACTGGTTGCAGAAGTAGCGGCGCGGCGAGATGGTCGCCAGGAACTGGTCGTCGCGGTCCATGTAGTGCGTCACGCTGACCGGCGGCGCCTGGAAGGTGGCCGCGTTGGCGCGGGCATGGCACAGCATGCAGCGGTTGCTGTTCCTGTCGACCTGGTAGCCGTCGATCGCATGCGGGATGGTCGGCGGCTGCATCGGGTAGGCGCGTGCACGCCTCAGGTCGGCGTTCTCCACGTGCGCCATCGGCGGGGGATGGCCCTCCTTGTCCACCGGCACGCCGCGCCGGAGGGCATCGATCTGGCCCGCGCCGGGCACGAAGACCGCGCGCGCGTCCACGGGTGTGGACACCGCCACCACCGGGGCTTCGTGCCCGTCCGGGCGACCTGTCATCCATCCCGCCACGAAGACCAGCGCCATCAGGGCGACGGTCAGCCCCACCGCGATCCAGAGATGCTTGTTCTGCACGGGCGTTCTCCTAGGCGGCCACGACTTTGACGGCGCACTTCTTGTAGTCGGTCTGCTTGGAAATCGGATCGGTCGCGTCCAGCGTGACCTTGTTGATCAGCTGGCCGGCATCGAACCAAGGCACGAACACCAGCCCGCGCGGCATCCGGTTGCGGCCGCGCGTCTCCACGCGCGAGCGCATCTCGCCACGCCGCGACGCCACGATGATCTCGTCGCCGCGCTTGAGCCCGCGCGCCTTCGCATCGTCCGGGTTCATGAACACCACCGCCGCCGGAAACGCCTTGTACAACTCCGGCACGCGCATCGTCATCGACCCCGAATGCCAGTGCTCCAGCACGCGGCCAGTGACCAGCCACAGGTCGAACTCGTCATCCGGCGATTCGGCGGCCGGCTCGTACGGCAGCGCCCAGATCACCGCCCTGCCGTCCTTGTTGCCGTAGAACTCGAAGCCCTTGCCCGGCTTGACGTACGGATCGGCGCCCTCGCGATAGCGCCACCGCGTCTCCTGGCCCTTCACCACCGGCCAGCGCAGGCCGCGCGCCTTGTGGTAGTCGTCGAACGGCGCCAGGTCGTGGCCGTGGCCGCGGCCGAACGCGGCGTATTCCTCGAACAGACCCTTGTGGACATAGAAGCCGAACAGCGCGGATTCGTCGTTGGTGTAACCTGCTTCGATGTCGCTCGTGGGAAACCTGTCCACGTTGCCGTTGCGGTACAGCACATCGAACAGCGTCTTGCCCTTGTACTGCGGGTTGGCCGCCAGCAGTTCGGCCGGCCAGCACTCGTCGGTGGTGAAGCGCCTGGAGAACTCCATCAGCTGCCACAGATCCGAGCGCGCCTCGCCGGGCGCCTTCACCAGCTGATGCCAGAACTGGGTGCGCCGCTCGGCGTTGCCATAGGCGCCCTCCTTCTCCACCCACATCGCCGCCGGCAGGATCAGGTCCGCCGCCTGTGCGGTGACGGTGGGGTATGCGTCCGACACGACGATGAAGTTGTCCGGATTGCGGTAACCCGGCCAGGTCTCCTCGCGCAGGTTCGCGGCGGCCTGCATGTTGTTGTTCACCATCACCCAGTACGCATTGAGCTTGCCGTCCTTCAGCGCGCGGTTCTGCTCGACCGCGTGGTAGCCGACCTTCGGATTGACGGTACCGTGCGGGAGCTTCCAGATCTCCTCGGCATGCTTCCGGTGCTCAGGGTTCGTCACCACCATGTCGGCCGGCAGGCGATGGCTGAAGGTGCCCACTTCACGCGCCGTGCCGCAGGCTGACGGCTGCCCGGTGAGCGAGAAGGGGCTGTTGCCCGGGGTGGCGATCTTCCCGGTCAGCAGGTGGATGTTGTAGACCATGTTGTTGGCCCACACGCCGCGCGTGTGCTGGTTGAAGCCCATGGTCCAGAACGACATCACCTTGGTCTTCGGATCCGCGTACAGCTCGGCCAGCTGTTCCAGCCAGCCACGCTCCGCGCCGGTCATTTCGACGGCTTTCTCCAGCGTGTACGGCGCCACGAAGGCGGCGAACTCCTCGAAACTGATCGGCTGCCCGCCGTTCGGGTCCTTGGCATTCTTCGCCTTGACCTCCAGCGGGTGTTCCGGGCGCAGGCCGTAGCCGATGTCGTCGTTGCCGCGCTTGAACGTGGTGTGCCTGTCGACGAAGGCCTGGTTGACCTTGCCGGTGCGGATGATGTGGTTGGCGATGTAGTTGAGGATGACCAGGTCGGTCTGCGGCTTGAAGATGATCGGGATGTCGGCCAGCTCGAAGCTGCGGTGCTCGAAGGTGGACATCACCACCACTTTCACGTGCGGGTGCGACAGCCGCCGGTCGGTCACCCGGGTCCACAGGATCGGATGCATCTCGGCCATGTTGGAGCCCCACAGCACGAACGCATCGGCGGCCTCGATGTCGTCGTAGCAGCCCATCGGCTCGTCCATGCCGAAGGTGCGCATGAACCCCGCCACCGCCGACGCCATGCAATGGCGCGCGTTCGGGTCGATGTGGTTGCTGCGGAAGCCGGCCTTCATCAGCTTGTTGGCGGCGTAGCCCTCGAAGATCGTCCACTGGCCCGAGCCGAACATGCCGATCGCGTCGCTGCCCTTCTCCTTGAGCACGCGCTTGAACTGTGCGGCCATCACGTCGAAGGCCTCGTCCCAGCTCACCGCGGTGAAATCGCCATCCTTGGCGTACGCGCCGTTCTTCTTGCGCAGCAGCGGCTGGGTCAGGCGGTCGGCGCCGTACAGGATCTTGGACAGGAAGTAGCCCTTCACGCAGTTGATGCCGCGGTTGACTTCCGCATGCACGTCGCCGTGCGTGGCCACCACGCGCCCTTCCTTCACGGCGACATTCACCCCGCAGCCCGTGCCGCAGTAGCGGCACGGCGCCTTGTCCCACTTCAGTGTTGTCCGGTCGCCTTCGGTGACCACATTGCTGCCGCTCCCGGCAAGCGGCAGCCCGGCCGCCGCCGCGGCCGTGGCCAGCGCGCTGTGGCGGATGAACTCGCGGCGTGTGCTCATGGCGTGGCTCCGGTCGGGGACAGGATGGAGAGGCTGGGAAGGGGCTCATCGAGCGCACGCGCAGGCTCGGCATGGTGGTAGACCAGCAGCACGTTCAACACCCCCGGCACCGACTGCAGCTGGTCCACGCGCTCCATCACCGCATGGCGGTCTGCGGATTCGCAGATCACCACGCTGCGCGTATCGCCGGCCAGTGCGAGTTCGAGATCGTCGTGCGTGTCGATCATCGCGGCGAGCGCAGTGGATGCACTGTCGCGGTGCTGGACCACGAAGCTGGCGATGTGGACTTCGGCTTCAGTGCCTGGCGGGCTCATGCGATGGCCTCCGTGGCCGGTGCGTGCTGCAGGGTGATGGCATCCACGGGGCACGTGCCGACGCAGGCACCGCAGCCTGTGCAGCGCTCCGCGTCGACGAGGGCCGCACCCCGTGCTGCGGGCGGCACGTGGATGGCGGAGGCGGGACACACGTCGCGACAACTGGCGCACACCACGCCGTGCGCCGACAGACAGCGATCCGCAACCTGGGCAACGATGGTCCACGGGGGATCGAGGGAAGGAGCGAACGCGTCGCTGTCGCAGGCGGCGACGCATTCGCCGCAGAACGTGCATTCGCCCGCCGTCGCGTCGAAACGCGGCAAGCCGTCCGCGCAGCGCACCAGCACCTGCTGCGGGCACTGGCGCACGCAGGCATCGCACTGCGTGCAGGCGTGCGTGAATTCAGCCTCGGGCCTGGCCCAGGGCGGACGGAAGACGACGGATGCCGGTACTGTCGCCGCGCGACCGAACAGCAGGGCACGACGCGACATCGAGCGGACATCGTCCATCGCTCAGGGTCCCGTCGGCGGACCGGCGAACAGCAGCTGCCACATCCACACGAGGAAGCCGTACCCCGCCACGATCAGTACGGCCATCAACGGGAAGATGACCACCGTCAGCAACAGGAACGCGGTGCGCTCCTGCTGCTTGCTCGCAACGGCTGATCCTTCGCTCTGCTCCATGTTGCCTACCTTGCAGGTGGGTACTGGTGCGACGATGCTGCGGCCGCAGGCTATCACATTCATGCAGCGGGCCCGCCCCGGTCATCGGATGGTGAAGCTCAGGAAGTCGGATGCTGCAGCGCGGCCCAGTCTTCCGGTGTGTTGCAGTTGCGCAGCACCTGCTTCCATGGCGATGACGGCAGATGGACGGTGTGCAATCGCTGCTGCAGCGCTCGCAGCGAGCACGCACGTCCCGTGAGGTCGCCGATCTGCTCCAGCGTGGCGCGCACGTCGGCATCCAGGCGCAGCGCCATCGGCAAGGCATGGCCTTCCACGCACGTGCATGCAGCATCGGTCGCGAGCAATGCGTGCAACAGTTCGATGGACAGCAACGGCATGTCCACCGGAACCACGATCCACGCGCCATCCCGCAGGCGTGGGGCGAGTTGTGCAAGCGCACCCATCGGACCGGTATCGGGCTGCGCGTCCGGCACGCTGTCGAAGCCGGGACGATCGCCGCTGACGATCACCTCGCGTGCCCCCGCCGCCCGCAGCAACGCAGGCATGTGCGTCAGCAACGTGCCGTCGCCCCAGGGCAGCAGTGCCTTGTCCGTGCCCATCCGCGACGATCGCCCACCCGCAAGGAGAACCGCGCGCCACGCGGGCAACGGCCGATTCACGCCGGGGCCCACGGCTGGGGCCGCAGATGGCTGTAGCCATGCACCTGCACGAGCGTGCCAGCGTCGACGTGCTCCGCTTCGGCAGGCAGGGTGATCCATGCGGAAGATCGCGAGAAAGGCAGCAGGCGGAACGAGGCCTGCTCCGCGCCGGCATGCACGCGCATGCACCCTTCCCCGTCGCAGCGCAGCGTGGCATGGAAAGCGGCATGCAGCCCGGCACGCTTGCTGCATGCGGCGGCGAGCGGCAACCGGCATTCCTGTTCCCCGGACATGCCCAGCCATGCGCGCAGCAGCGGCTCGACCAGGAAGCGGAAACCCACCGCCGTCGACAGCGGATTGCCCGGCAGGCCGACGAACAGCGGCCCCTCGCGCAACCGCGCACACAACACGGGCTTGCCGGGGCGCAACGCCACGCGGTGGAAAATCCGCTCCGCGCCGCGCGCATCCAGTGCGCACGGAATGAAGTCGTAATGGCCCCTGGATACCGCGCCGGTGCTCAGCACCAGATCGACGCCGTCCGCGAGCGCCGTATCGAGCGCAGTCTGGAAATCCGCCACCTCGTCGCCGACGCGCAAGACGCGGACGGCTTCCGCACCCGCGGTCGCCAGGGCGGCGGCGAGATACGGCGAGGTCGCGTCATGGACGCCGCCCGGCGGCAACGGCTGGCCCGGCGCCACCAGTTCGCGGCCAGTCGCCAGCACGGCTACGCGCGGGCGGCGCGCCACCTCGACCCGATCGATACCGAGCCCGGCGAGCAGCAACATCTGTGGGTCGCCGACAAGCGTGCCCTGTTCCAGCACCACGCATCCCGCCGGCACGTCTTCGCCCCGGCGCCGGATGTTCGCGCCCGGCTCGGCCTGCGCCAGCAGCCGGATGCGCGGTGCCCCTGCGTCCCGCATGGCGAGCGCCTCGATGCGCTCCACCGGCACCACGATGTCCGCGCGCGCGGGAAGCGGCGCGCCGGTCATGATCTCCCACGCGTATGCCGCATCGTCCCGCGGCATGTCGCCCGCACCGATGCGGGCCGCGATCTCCCACTCGCTGCCGATGGCTTGTGGCTGTCCGCCCGATGCAAGCGCGACGCCGTCCATCGCCGCATTGTCGAACGGCGGCAATGCGCTGCCGCTCACCACGTCACGGCCCAGCACGCGACCTGTCGCTGCGGCGAGCGCGACCTGCTGCACGGCGAGCAGGCGCGCGCCCTCCAGCACCCGCGCCAACGCTTCGTGGTATCCGATCACTGCGCCTCCCGGTCCGTGCCGCGACATCGTCGGCCGCTCCCTGAAGGCCGACGGCGGATCGTCGACAGCCTAGTGCGCGGGCACCGCGATTGCCAATCGCGGCCGCACGCGCATGCCGCGCTCAGCCGCAGGCCGCCACCGCCCCGGCGGCAAGCGGCACGTGCCCGACGACGTGCAATGCCTCCGCCAGTGCG
The DNA here is from genome assembly GCF_029542205.1 of Pseudoxanthomonas sp. SE1. NCBI lineage: Bacteria > Pseudomonadati > Pseudomonadota > Gammaproteobacteria > Lysobacterales > Lysobacteraceae > Pseudoxanthomonas > Pseudoxanthomonas sp. SE1. Next base: position 3,729,730 of record NZ_CP113783.1, read on the forward strand.
GACCCCACCAGGACCACGCCGGGCTGCCGTGCGTCGAACACCGGCGGCGCATCACGCAGGGCCTGCAACGTGGTCAGTTCGCGCCGTTCGTCCCCGCGGCTGGCGCCCTGCACGATGGCGACGGGCGTGTCCGCGCGCAGGTGCGGCAGCAGCCCCGCCGCCAACGATGCGAGCCGCGACATGCCCATGTAGATGGCCAGGGTGGTGCCGCTGCGCGCCAGCGCCGCCCAGTCCGGCTCGCCATGGTCATGCGTGTGCGCGGTGACGAAGGTGACGCCGTGGCAATGCTCCCGGTGGGTCAGCGACACGCCCAGCGTCGCCGCCGCCGCGAAGGCCGCACTGACGCCGTTGACGATGCGCACGTGCACGCCCGCCGCGCGCAGGAATGCGATCTCTTCCCCCGCGCGCCCGAACATCAAGGCATCGCCGCCCTTCACGCGCACCACATTCAAGCCCTGCAATGCGTAGCGGCGCATCAGCCGGCAAATGAAGGCCTGCGGCGTGGAACGGCATCCGGCCCGCTTGCCCACGCGCACCACGCGCGCGTACGGCGCGAGCGTGACGATCTGCGGGTCGACAAGTTCGTCCAGCAGCAGCACGTCTGCGGCCGCGAGCGCCTTGACCGCCTTGAGGGTCAGCAGGTCCAGGTCGCCCGGACCGGCCGACAGCAGCACCACGTCGGCCGGTTGGCGCATGCGAAGGGAGTCGTTGTGCATCGGCATCCTCTGTAAATGGTTGATGTCACGCGCGTGCCGGCACGGCGGCAAGGCGATGGAGTTGCGGCAGGCAGGAACCGCACACGGTTCCGCACCCGAGTTCGTGCTTGAGGTCCGCGACATCCGCACCGGCCGCCACCCGCGCGCGGATGGCGGATTCGCCCACTTGCCGGCAGACGCAGACGATGGGGTCGCGTGCGCCCAGCGTGGTGCCGGCGAACGCGGACAGCCGGGACGCGTGCCACGCCTGGCCCGCGACCGCCGTGGCCAGCAGCGACGCCGCCTGCGAGGACGGTTGCGTGTCGATCCACTGCAGGCCGTCGATGAAGCTCTCCTGCGCCAGCCCCCGCCACGCGACGCGGCGCGACAGACCACGGCGCGCATCGCGGTACTCCAGCGTGTCTGCGCCGGGGACCAGTGCCAGGGCCGACGCCAGCGCCGCCAGCCATGGCTCCGGAAACGCGGACGCGGACGCCGCGCGCACCACCAGCCAAGCGACACCATCGAGTGCGCCGGCCTCTGCCTGCAGGCTGAGCGCGGCGTAGCCGCATTGAGTGAGCAAGGGCTGCACGGCGGCGCGCATCGCCAGCGCATCGCCGCGGCGCGCGGCGAGCAGGTGCCAGCCGAATTCCGCACGCTCCACGCGCACCGCCGCATGCTTGAGTTCCGGCTGCTGCGAACGCGCATCGACGGCAGGCAGGCTCACCTCGTTGATGCCGCCGCTGGACAGGAACTGCCCATTCCAGTGCATCGCCGCGAACACCGTGCCCGAGCCCACTTCGTCGGACAGTTCCAGCGGCAACACCAGCTCGCCGCGCTTGCTGGCCATGCGCACCAGCTCGCCCGCTTTCAGGCCGCGCCGCGCCGCGTCCTCCGGATGCATGCGCAGGCCCGGCTCCGGCGCATGCGCGAACAGCGCCGGCACGCGTCCCGTTCGCGACATGCCATGCCACTGGTCGCGCAGGCGGCCGGTCAGCAGGCGCAGCGGGAAACGCGAGGACGTCGGTTCGGCGACCGGCTTGTACGGCGTGGTGTGGAAGCGCGCACGTCCGTCCGGCGTGGCGAAGCGTCCGTCTTCGTAGCGGCGTGCCTGTCCCTGCGACGCGTCGACGGGGAACGGCCACTGCTGCGGCCCGTCGGCATCCAGCCGCGCATGGTCCAGGCCGCTCATGTCGAGGTCACGCCCTGCGGTGAGGCGGCGGTGCTCGTCGAACGCGGCACCGGCATCGTCGAAATCGAACAGTGCCGGCGCCCCCGGTATCGCCAGCCTTGCCTCCAGCCGGCGGGCCACTTCGCGTGCTATCCAGAAGTCCGGCTTCGCCTGCGCCGGTGGCGGCACTGCGGCGCGCACGCGCGTGACGCGACGTTCGGAGTTGGTCACCGTGCCGTCCTTCTCACCCCAGGTCGCCGCCGGCAGCAGCACGTCAGCGAAGGGCGCGGTGTCCGTGTCGCGGAAGGCGTCCTGCACGATCACGTACTCGGCACGCTGCAGCGCCTCGCGAATGCGGCCGATGTCGGGCATCGAATGCACGGGGTTGGTGCAGGCGATCCACACCGCCTTGACCTTCCCGCTGCGCAGACCCTCGAACAACTCCACCGCCGCGAGCCCCGGCTGCGCGGACAGGTGACCGGCAGGCAATCGCCACAGCGCCTCCAGCTCCGCACGGTCTTCGCCACTGGCGATCTCGCGGTGTGCCGCCAGCATCGTGGCCATGCCGCCGACTTCACGCCCGCCCATCGCATTGGGCTGGCCGGTCAGCGAGAACGGACCCGCACCGGGTCGTCCAAGCTGCCGCGTCGCCAGGTGCAGGTGGATCAGCGCGAGATTCTTGTCGGTGCCGTGGACCGACTGGTTCAGGCCCATGCAGTAGAGCGACAGCGCTGCCGGACTGCGACCGAACCACTCCGCCGCGGTCACGAGATCGGCCGCCGGAATACCGCAGATATCCGCCGACATCCGCGGCGTGTAGTCGCGCAGCATCTGTTTGAGATCGGTGAAGCCCGCGGTATGCGTGTCGATGAAGTCCGCATCGATGCAGCCCTCCCACACCAGGTGGTGCAGCATGCCGTTGAACAGCGCCACGTCCGTGCCGGGCTGGATCGCCAGGTGCAGGTCGGCCATCGCGGCGGTGTCGGTGCGGCGCGGGTCCACCACGATCCAGCGCACATCGGGATCGTTCGCACGCGCGTCCTCCAACCGCCGGTACAGCACCGGATGCGCGTACGCCGTATTGCTGCCTGCGAACAGTACGGTCTTCGCCGCCTCCAGATCGTCGTAGCAGGTGGGCGGACCGTCGGCACCGAACGCGAGCTTGTAGGCCGTCACCGCGCTGGACATGCACAGGCGAGAATTGGTGTCGATGTTGTTGGTGCCGATGAGCCCCTTCGCCAGCTTGTTGAAGACGTAGTAGTCCTCGGTCAGCAGCTGGCCCGACAAGTAGAACGCCACGCTGTCCGGCCCCTGCCGCGCGATGATGTCGGCCAGCCGGTCGGCGACCGTGTCCAGCGCCAGGCCCCAGTCGACCGGACGGCGCTCCTCGCCGCGGCGATGGCGCAACTCCGGCACCCGTGCGCGCCCCTGCAGGCTGCGTGCGCTGTCGGCCAGCGCGAGGCCCTTGCTGCACAGGCGGCCCCGGTTGGCCGGATGTGCAGGATCGCCTTCCACGCCGACGATCCGCGTGCCATCGGCATCCTGTTCCGTCTGGATCAGCACACCGCAGCCGACGCCGCAGTAGCAGCAGGTCGAACGCGTCGTCCGGCGCGCACTGACTGTGCCGGCGCCGTCCATCAGGCCAGCGCCTCCGCCGTGGCGGCCGGGGCATCCAGCGCTGCCGCCAGGCACAGCCAGACCATGCCGTCGCGCACTTCCACATCGAAACGACGTACGCATCCCACATCGGGGGCGCACGCCTGACCGCTGTCCAGCGCGATCTGCCATGCATGCAACGGACAGGTCACGCTGTCGCCGGCCACGATGCCCTGCGACAACGGCCCGCCCTTGTGCGGGCAGCGGTCGGCGAGCGCGAACACGCGATCTCCGGCGGGGCGGAACAGCGCGATGTCGTCCTGCCCTGCGCGCACCAGCACGCGCGCGCCCAGCAACGGGATGTCATCCAGCGCGCACACCTCGACCCACGACATGATCACGCCCATGTCAGTCCTCCACCGTGGCGGGGATCTGGCGATCCAGCCGCAGCGGTGCGTACTCGCGCGCCTGCGTGCCGGCGATGCGTGCGGCCCACGGATCCGGCAGTCCTTCGAGCGAGAACAGCAGGCGCTCGAACAGGGCGCGGCGGTTGTCCGCATCGTCCACGACCTGCTGCTTCACGTAGTCCAGCCCCACGCGGTCGAGGTAGTGCACGGTACGGTCGAGGTAGTAGGCCTGTTCGCGGTACAGCTGCAGGAAGGCGCCCGTGTACTCCTTCACTTCATCCGCGGTCCTTACCTTCACCAGGAAACGGGCGACCTCGGTCTTGATGCCGCCGTTGCCGCCCACGTGGATCTCCCAACCCGAGTCCACCGCGATGATGCCCACGTCCTTGATGCCCGATTCGGCGCAGTTGCGCGGACAGCCGGACACCGCCAGTTTCACCTTGTGCGGGCTCCACATGTTGGCCAGCATCGTTTCCAGGTCGATGCCCATCTGGGTGCTGTTCTGCGTGCCGAAGCGGCAGAACTCGCTGCCCACGCAGGTCTTCACCGTGCGTATCGACTTGCCGTAGGCGTGCCCGGATTTCATGCCGAGGTCGCGCCACACCTCGACCAGGTCCTCCTTCTTCACACCCAGCAGGTCGATGCGCTGGCCGCCGGTCACCTTGAGCATCGGCACCGCGTATTTGTCGGCGACGTCGGCGATGCGCCGCAACTCGGAGGCGTTGGTCACGCCGCCTTTCATCTGCGGGATCACCGAGAAGGTGCCGTCCTTCTGGATGTTGGCGTGCGCGCGCTCGTTGATGAAACGGCTCTGCGGGTCGTCCACCGCTTCGCGCGGCCATGTCGACAGCATGTAGTAGTTGATCGCGGGCCGGCAGGTGGCGCAGCCATTCGGCGAACGCCAGCCCATGAACGCGTAGGCCTGCGCGTGCGTCACCAGCCGGTGCTCGCGGATCGCCTGGCGCACCTCGCCATGGCTCAGATCGGTGCACACGCAGACGGCCTTGGTCTTCGGCGTTTCCTGGAAGTTGGAGCCCAGGCAGTTCATCAGGATCTGCTCCACCAGCCCCGTACAGGACCCGCAGGAGCTGGCCGCCTTGGTGTGCTTCTTCACTTCGTCGACAGTGAACAGGCCCTGCGCGCGCACCGCCTTGACGATGGCGCCCTTGCATACGCCGTTGCATCCGCACACCTCGTCGCTGTCGGCCATGCTGGCCGCGCGATCCTGGCCCGCGGTACCGGCGTCGCCCAGCGCCTTCTCGCCGAACACCAGCTGGTCGCGGCGATCATCGATGCCGGCGCCGTCCTTGATCAGCTTGAAGTACCAGCCGCCGTCGCCCGTGTCGCCGTACAGGCACGCGCCCACCAGCCTGTCGTCGCGGATCACCAGCCGCTTGTACAGGCCACCCGCCGGATCGGACAGCACGATCTCCTCGGTGCCCTCGCCGCCCATGAAATCGCCGGCCGAGAACAGGTCGATGCCGGTGACCTTGAGCTTGGTCGACACCGCCGAGCCCTTGTAGATGCCGATGCCGTAGGTGGCCAGGTGGTTGGCGCAGATCTTGGCCTGCTCGAACAGCGGCGCGACCAGACCGTAGGCAATGCCGCGATGGCTGGCGCACTCGCCTACCGCGTACACGCGCGGATCGAACGTCTGCAACGTGTCGTTCACCACGATGCCGCGATTGCAATGGATGCCCGCCGCCTGTGCCAGCGCCGTGTTGGGCCGGATGCCGGCCGCCATCACCACGAGGTCGGCGGGAATCTCCTCGCCGTCGGAAAAGCGCACGGCGGAGACCTCGCCGTCGGCATTCCCGATCAGCGCGCTGGTCGACGTGTCCAGGCGGAACTGCAGGCCGCGCGCCTTGAGCGAGGTCTCCAGCAATGCCCCCGCCACCGGATCGAGCTGGCGTTCCAGCAGCCAGCCGGCCAGGTGCACCACGGTCACGTCCATGCCGCGCAACTTCAGTCCATTGGCGGCCTCCAGCCCCAGCAGGCCGCCACCGATCACCACCGCATGCCGCTTCACCTTCGCGGTGTCGATCATCGTCTGCGTATCGTGGATGTCGCGATAACCGATCACGCCCTTCAGCTCCTTGCCCGGGACCGGAAGGATGAAAGGCAGCGAGCCGGTCGCGAGCAGCAGGCGGTCGTACTCGGCTTCCGTGCCGTCGGCCGCGATCACGCAGCGGCGCACGCGGTCGATCTTCACCACTTCCTTGCCCAGGTGCAGGCGGATGCCGTGTTCCGCATACCACGACAGCGGATTGAGCACGATGTCGTCGAAGTCCTGCTCGCCCGCGAGTACCGGCGACAGCAGGATGCGGTTGTAGTTCGGATGCGGTTCGGCGCCGAACACGGTGATGTCGTACATGTCCGGCACCAGCTTCAGCAGCTCTTCCAGCGTGCGGATGCCGGCCATGCCGTTGCCCACCACTACCAACCGTGGCTTCTTCATCGTCGTGCTCCTCAGACGCGCGCGGCGCCGAGCGCCGCCCACTGGTTGCGCCACTGCCGGGTGACGCCGCGCAGCAGCCCCCATGCGAGCAGGGCGATGCAGGCGAAACCCCACAGGCCAAGTCCGTATCCGCCGGTCTGCTGCTTCAGCACGCCCAGGCCGGCGGCAAGCAGGAAACCGCCGACGCCACCGGCCATGCCGATCAAGCCGGTCATCACGCCGATGTCGGCACCGAAGCGCTGCGGCACCAGTTGGAACACCGCCCCGTTGCCCGCCCCCAGGCACAGCAGCGTCAGCACGAACAGGCTCACCGCGCCCAGCGGTCCGCCAATGCCGATGCCGGCCGCCGCGACCAGCAGCGCCACCGACAGATACACCGCCAACAACGTGCGTGTGCCGCCGACGCGATCGGCGATCACGCCTCCCAGCGGACGCATCGCCGACCCGGCAAGCACGCAGGCCGCGGTCGCCCAGCCGGCCAGCTTGGGATCGAAACCGAACTCGTCGTGGAAATAGCCGGGCAATGCGCTCGCGAAGCCGGCAAAGCCTCCGAAGGTGATCGCGTAGAAGAACATGAACCACCACGCATCGCGGTTTCCGACCAGCACGCGGCCATAGTCGGCCCATCCTTTGCGCACCACCCGGCCGGGCGCCTCCTTCGCGCACGCGGCGAACACCAGCAGGGTCAGCACCAGTGGAATGCACGCCAACCCGAACACGGTCTGGTAACCGAATGCTGCGGCGAGCGCGGGCGCGAACAGCGCCGCCAGCACGGTGCCCGAGTTGCCTGCACCGGCGATGCCCATCGCCGTGCCCTGGTGTTCCGGTGGATACCAGCGCGATGCCAGCGGCAATGCGACCGCGAACGATGCGCCCGCGACGCCCAGCATCATCCCGAGCAGCAACACCTGGCTGAAATCATGCACGCCCAGTTTCCACGCACACAGCAACGCGCCGATCACCAGCGCCTGCGCCAGCAGGCCGGTACGCTTGGCGCCGATGCGGTCCGCAAGGATGCCCAGTACCAGGCGCAGCAACGCACCGCACAGGATCGGCACCGCCACCATCAAGGCGCGCTGCTGGGTGTCCAATTGCAGTGCTTCGGCGATCTGCACCTGCATCGGCCCCAGCAGGTACCACACCATGAAACTCAGGTCGAAGTAGAGGAAGGCCGACAACAGCGTGGGCGTGTGCCCGGCCTCCCAGAACGATCGGTTCATTCACGCCATCTCCAGGTGGGGACGCGGACGGTGGACACCGTCCGCGGCAAGGTGGACGACTGCAGCGAGGGAACAAAAAAAGGCGCCTTCCGGTTCGCACCGGAAAGACGCCGTTGTCTACGCGATCGGACCGCCATTGGCCCTACCGCGATATCGGGTTGTGATGGGCACGCCGTTGCGCCCACGCGGATTACCTACGCAAGCGCCGTGCCAATCCCGTGGCTTGCGATGTCGCGGCGCGAATGGCGAAAGAATTCAATCCGTTAGCGTTGAAATCCGCGTGGACACGCCACCGGCCATCGATCCGGGAACGCGCGCGACGCACTCCGCAAGTGCAAGGGCGCACCGCGATCGTGCGCCGCGACAAACGCGTCGGGGCTCAGCCCCAGGGCGTGCCGTCGAACAGCACGCAATGGCGCTCGTCGCGCGCGGGTACCGTCACGCCAAGCGCGCGTGCCGCCTGGCGGTAGGTATCCAGGCGATGCACGTCGTGCAGCCAGTCGTCGTCGCCGGCATGGCGCGCCGCGGGCAACCAGCCCCAGCGCCGGAACTGCCGCAGGAAGCCACGACCATCGGACAACCACGGGAAATTCGCGTCTCCATCCGCGTGGAAGCGCAAGCCTTCGCCGGGTTGTTCGCCGTCGCGCGGCCGCAGGCAGGCCGCGATGCGGTCGGCGGGCAGGCCGATGGCATCGGGCTCCGCCAGCCACGCCACGACATCGGCATGGTGTGCGGGATCGTCCAGCCAGCGGCAGGCTTCCAGCACGGTGGTCGTCAGGGCCAGCGCGACCTCGGGCTGCAGCGCAGCGACGTCGCGCCGGCACGCGAGCACTTTCTCCGGGTGCCCCGGCCAGAGCTGTCCACTGCGGATCACGCGACGTCCCGCGCCGATGGCTTCGGCCTGCGCGCCCCACGGTTCGCCCGCGCAGAAGCCATCCAGTTCGCCGCGTGCCAACGCATCCGGCATCTGTGGCGGCGGCAGCGTGACCGCATCGATCCCGTGCACGGGATCGACACCCTGCGCGGCCAGCCAGTAGTACAGCCAGACCGCATGCGTGCCGGTGGGAAACGTCTGCGCGAATACCGGCTTGCGCGACAGCGCGCGCACCGCATCCGCCAGTGGACGGCCGGCCGCGACCGCCTCGGCCAGCGGCGGCGACAGCGTGATCGCCTGGCCGTTCTGGTTCAGGCCCATCAGGATGGCCAGGTCGGCGCGCGGTCCGCCGATGCCGGTCTGCACGCCATAGACCATCGCCGCCATCGCGTGCACCGCATCGAATTCGCCCGACAGCAAGCGGTCGCGGATCGCGGCCCACGAGGCCTGCCGGTGCAGGCGCAGGTGCAGCCCGTGCCGGTGGTCCAGGCCCAGCCGCGACGCGGCGATCAGCGGCGCGCTGTCGACCAGCGGCATGAAGCCGATGTCGAGCGTGCGGTGCCCGGGGGCGGTGGTCGGTGTCATCGTCGTGCCTTCATCGACATGTCTTCATCCCAGCAGGTCGGCCATCGCGATGATCCGCCGCGCCACGTCGGCCAGGCGGAGGCCCTGTTTCATCGCCTGCTGGCGCAAGGCGGCATACGCGTCGGCCTCGCTCATGTTGCGTTTGTCCATTAGCAGCCCCTTGGCGCGGTCGATGTCCTTGCGGTCGCGCAACTGCTGCTCAAGGTCGTCCAGCTTCTGCCGGACGTGCGACTGCTGTTCGAAGCGCGCCATCGCCACGCGCAGGATCGGCGCCAGCCGGGCGGGCGCCAGGCCGTCGACGATGTACGCCGCCACGCCCGCACCCAACGCATCGCGGATCAGGCGGTCGTCGCCGTCGGACGCGAACATCACCACCGGCTTCGGTGCCTCCCGGTGCAGCATCGCGAGCTGTTCCAGCATGTCGCGCGATGGCGAGTCGACGTCGAGGATGATCACGTCGGGCTGCTGCACCTGGACCGCTTTCAGCAACCCGGCGGCGGTCGCCACCTGCGGCAGCACGTCATAGCCGACCGCCAGCAGCGCCTCGCGCAGTTCCGCGATCGGCTTGTCGGTGTCGTTGACCAGCAGGACGCGCAGCATCGTGGGGGATGGCTCGGTGGCTTGACGTGGCTCTCGCCCGCATGTTGCCATGCAACAAACGCAACCGCGAGCCCCTTCGCCGGGAAGATGCCGATGCCGCTGTATCCGCTGTTCGCCGACCTGGACCAGCGCGACGTGCTGGTGGTGGGCGGCGGTGAGGTCGCCACGCGCAAGGTGGAAGCGCTGCTGCGCGCGGGCGCACGCGTGCGCGTGTGCGCGCCGCACGTGTCCGCGCAACTGGCCGACTGGATCGCGGCCGGGCGCGTGCGGCATCTCGCGGATGCGTTCGAGCCCGAGTGGCTGGACGATGTATGGCTGGTCGTCGCTGCGACCGACGACGGCGTGTTCAACGCCCGGCTCGCCAGCGAAGCCGCGGCGCGCAAGCGGCTGGTCAATGTCGTGGACGATGCGGCATTGTCGACGTTCCAGGTGCCGGTGGTGGTCGATCGCGATCCGCTGCTGGTGGCGATCTCCTCCTCCGGCGCGGCACCGATGCTGGCGCGGCGACTCGGCCGGCAACTGGAATCGCAGCTCGACGACGCCTGGGGTGGCTTGGCCGCCCTGTTCGCGCGCCACCGCGAAGCGATCCGCCAACGCTTCCCCGACCTGGCCGAACGACGGCACTGGTACGACACGCAGATCGACGGCGAGGTGATGGCGCGGCTGCGCAACGCCGATACCGGGGGCGCGGAACGGGTACTGCTGTCGGCGCTGCAGTCGAGGGACGCACCGCCACCGCGCGGCGCCATCACGCTCATCACGCTACCCGGTGGAAACGCACCCCAGCTCACGCTGCACGCAATGCGCGCGATGCACCAGGCCGACCATGTCCTGTTCCACGACAGCATGGAGCATGCGGTCGTCATGCTGGCGCGACGCGATGCGTCGCGCAGCGTCGCGGCGACGCTGGACAGCGACGTGCCCGACTCGCTCATCGCCCAGGTGGCAGCGGGCAGGCGTGTGGTCGTGCTGTGGCCCGACACGTCACCGCTGTCCGCGCTGGATGACGCCCGCGCCGATGCGATGCTGGAACTGATCGAATGCAACGGACAGTCGCGGCGCCTGCGCTGATCCGCAGGCGCGCGCCATCACAACCCTGAAGCCTGCGACGGAAAGCCGCAGCCGATTGACCCACATCAAGGACAGCCCAGCGGCGCCTGCCTAGGCTGCATGCATGGCCAGCCTGTCCTCCCTGTTCGATCCCGAGCTCCTGCGGCGTTACGACACGCCGGGGCCGCGCTATACCTCGTACCCCACCGCGCCGCAGTTCTCGCCTGGCTTCCAGGAAGCCGACCTGCGCGAGATGGCGGCGATCACCAACGGCGACCCGATCCCGCGCCCGCTGTCGCTCTACCTGCACATCCCGTTCTGCACCAGTCCGTGCTTCTACTGCGGATGCAACCGCATCATCACCCGCGACACCGCGCGCGGCGCCGCCTATCTCACCCGGCTGTACCGTGAAGTGGCGATGACGTCGGCGCTGTTCGACCGCGACCGCGACGTGGAGCAGGTGCACTTCGGCGGCGGCACCCCGAATTTCCTGTCGCCCGCGCAGATCGCCGAAGTGATGGACGTGCTGCGCCGGCAGTTCTCGTTCGCGCCCGCTCCCAGGCTGGACTGCTCGATCGAGCTCGACCCGCGCTTCATCACGCCGGACGAGGTGGGCGAACTCGCCGCCGCTGGCTTCAACCGCGCCAGCCTGGGCGTGCAGGATTTCGATCCGGACGTGCAGCGCGCCGTCAACCGCATCCAGAGCGTCGAGCAGACCCTGGCGATCATCGAGGCCTGCCGCACGCACGGCCTGCAGTCCGTGAACGTGGACCTGATCTACGGCCTGCCGAAGCAGAGCCTGGAAGGCTTCTCGCGCACGCTCGACATCACCCTCGAGGCGCGGCCCGACCGCCTGGCGATCTACAGCTACGCGCACCTGCCGTCGATGTTCCGCCCGCAGCAGCGCATCAACGCCGACGACCTGCCTTCGCCCGAGGTGAAGCTGGGCCTGCTGCAATGCGCGATCGACAAGCTGGGTAAAGCCGGTTACGTCTACATCGGCATGGACCACTTCGCCCTGCCCGGCGACAGCCTGGCGCTGGCCCAGCAACGCGGTGACCTGCACCGCAACTTCATGGGCTACACCACGCACGCCGAAAGCGACCTGCTGGGGCTTGGCGTCAGCGCGATCAGCCATATCGGCCCGAGCTTCAGCCAGAACCCGCGCGACCTGGGCAGCTGGGAGCAGGCCATCGACCAGGGCCATCTGCCGGTGTGGCGCGGCATGCGGCTGGAAGAAGACGACGTGATCCGCGCCGACGTGATCCAGCGGTTGATGTGCGACGGCGCACTGGACTACCGCGACCTCGGCCGGCGCCACGTGATCGACTTCACGGCCTATTTCGCTGACGCCCTGGCGCGCCTGCGCCCGCTCGCAGACGACGGCCTGGTCGAACTGGCGGCCGATGGACTGCGCGCGACCTCGCACGGGCGGTTGCTGTTGCGTATCATCGCGATGTGCTTCGACCGCTACCTGCCCACCGCCGCAGCCTCGACGCCTCGCTTCTCGCGCACGGTGTGACCTCGACGGGAGTATCCGCATGACCTCGCCGCTGGTCTTCCCGCGCACCGACGCGAGCGTGGTTGCCGACGATGGCGATGCCCTGCACTTCTGCTCCACGTGTGCGTTCTCGCAGGCCTGCCTGTCCGAGGGCATGGACAAGCGCGCGCTCATGGACCTGCACGTGCTGGTCGAACACGTCGGCCCGCTGCGCGCGGGCGAGCACGTGTTCCGCGAAGGCGATCCGTTCGGCGCCATCGCCGCGGTGCGTGCGGGCACGGTGAAGACCTACCAGATCGACCGCAACGGGCACGAACAGGTGTTGGGCTTCCACCTGCCCGGCGAGGTGATCGGCCTCAACGCCATCCACGGCGACCGCTATCCGTGCAACGCCATCGCGCTGGACACGGTGATGCTGTGTCGGTTCTCGTTCCCCAAGATCGCGCTGCTGGCCGCGCGCCTGCCCAACCTGCAGGCGCACCTGTTCAAGCTGATGAGTCGCGACATCGGCGTGGCCTCGCTGTTCGCGCGCGACAACACCGCCGACGAACGCATGGCCGCGTTCCTGATCGGCCTGTCGCGCCGGCTGGCCGCACGCGGCTTCTCGCCGCGCCGCTTCCAGCTGACCATGGCGCGCACCGACATCGCCAACTACCTGCGCCAGGCCCCGGAAACCGTCAGCCGCGTGCTGCGCCGTTTCGAGAAGGACGGCCTGCTGCACATCAAGCAGCGCGACGTCGAGATCCTCGACCTGCCCCGCCTGGAAGCCCTCGCGCTCGCCGTGCTGCGGGATTGAGGCAGGGGTGATGGCTCTTGTAGGAGCGCCCTCGGGCGCGATGCTCCTGGCTTGTTGATGGGCCGCAGAATGAGCATCGCGCCCGAGGGCGCTCCTACAGACGGGCCGGTAAGTTCTGGAGCCGGGGCATCGCGCCCGAGGGCGCTCCTACAGAAGCGCACCTCCCCGATTCCACCCCCGCTTGACCTGCGTCATGGAGCCCCCGGGCCGGCGCGCCGATGATGCGGCCGTTCCTTCAGGAGAGCCGCATCATGAATTCGACACGCAAGTTGTGGGTGGGGTTGGCGGCCCTGCTCATTGCGTCGTTCGCCGTCCTGCTCTGGGTCGGCAGCGAAGTGCATCGCCAGGCGCCCCCGTTGCCCGAGCAGGTCGTGGCGGAGGACGGCCGGGTGATCTTCACCCGCAAGGACATCGAGACCGGCCGCCAGGTGTGGCAGTCGATCGGTGGTCAGCAACTCGGTTCCATCTGGGGCCACGGCGGTTACGTGGCGCCCGACTGGGGCGCGGACTGGCTGCACCGCGAGGCCGAGGCCATCCTGGATGGATGGGCGAAGCGCGACACCGGCGCGGACAGCTACAGGCAACTGGATGCCGCCACGCAGGCGGCGTATGCCGCACGCGTGCAGGCGCTGATGCGGCCGAACACCCATGACGCCGCAACGGGCACGATCACGCTGTCGAACGATCGCGCCGACGCCATCGCCACGGTCGGCCTGCACTACCAGAGCCTGTTCTCCGCCGATCCGGCCACCGGCGACCTGCGCGAGGCCTATGCCATGCGCAACGACACCGTGCCCGATGCCGAACACCGTCGCCAGCTGACCGCGTTCTACTGGTGGGCGGCCTGGTCGTCGGTGACCGAGCGTCCTGGCGAGAAGATCAGCTACACGGCGAACTGGCCGGCGGATGCGCTGGTCGGCAACACGCCGCCGCCGAGCGCCTTCATGTGGACGGTCTTCAGCGTGCTGTTCCTGATCGCCGGCATCGGCCTGCTGGGCTGGCACTACGCGGTCAACCACGGCGACGAGATGGCGCCGGTGCTGCCGAATAGCGATCCGCTTGCGAAGATCAGGATCACGCCCTCGATGCGCGCCACCGCGAAATACTTCTGGGTGGTCATCGCCCTGTTCGTGGTGCAGATCCTGCTGGGTGCGATCACCGCGCATTACCAGGTGGAAGGCCAGGAAGCCTACGGCTTCGCGCTGGCCGACATCCTGCCGTACTCGCTCACGCGCACCTGGCATACGCAACTCGCGGTGCTGTGGATCGCCACCGCGTGGTTGGGCATGGGCCTGTACATCGGCCCGGCGATCTCCGGGCATGAACCGAAGTTCCAGCGCCTGGGCGTCAACTTCCTGTGGACCTGCCTGATCATCATCGTGGTCGGTGCGTTCACCGGACAATGGTTCGCGGTGATGCAGAAGCTCGGCCTGGAGCACAACTTCTGGTTCGGCCACCAGGGCTGGGAATACGTCGACCTCGGCCGCTTCTGGCAGTGGTTCCTCTTCATCGGCCTGACCCTCTGGCTGGTGCTGGTGGGCCGTGCGCTATGGCCTGCCATCCGCAATGGCGGCGAATCGCGCAGCATCGTCAGCCTGCTGTTCCTGTCCACCGTGGCCATCGGCCTGTTCTACGCGGCCGGCCTGATGTGGGGCGAGCACACGCACCTGTCGATGGTGGAGTACTGGCGCTGGTGGGTGGTGCATCTGTGGGTGGAAGGCTTCTTCGAGGTGTTCGCGGTGGCGGTGATCGCCTTCCTGTTCACCCGCCTGGGCCTGCTGCAGACGAAGACCGCCACGGTGGCGGTGCTGTTCGCCACCATCGTGTTCATGGCCGGTGGCGTGCTGGGCACGCTGCACCACCTGTACTTCACCGGTACGCCGACGGCGGTGATCGCGCTGGGCGCGAGCTTCTCGGCGCTGGAAGTGGTGCCGCTGGCCTACGTGGGCTTCGAGGCGTACCACAGTTGGAAGATGGGCAAGGCCACGCCATGGATGCAGCGTTACCGCTGGCCGATCCAGTTCTTCATCGCGGTGTCGTTCTGGAACCTGGTGGGCGCGGGCCTGTTCGGCTTCCTGATCAACCCGCCGCTGCCGCTGTACTACATGCAGGGCCTGAACCTGACGCCCAACCATGGCCACACGGCATTGTTCGGCGTGTACGGCATGCTCGGCATCGGGCTGATGCTGTTCTGCCTGCGAGGCTTGAAGCCGGACGTGGTGTGGAACGAGAAGCTGCTGAAGACCGCGTTCTGGTCGCTCAACATCGGCCTGGCCGGCATGTCGCTGCTCACGCTGCTGCCGCTGGGCATCCTGCAGCTCAATGCGGCGCTGGAGCATGGTTACTGGTTCGCGCGCTCGGCGGAGTTCATGCAGCAGCCGATCGTGGACATGCTGGTGTGGATGCGCGTCCCGGCCGACACACTCTTCAGCGTGGGCGCGCTGGCGCTGGTGTGGTTCGTGGCCAGCCTATGGCTGGCCCCGCGCCGCGAACCCTTGCCCGCCGCGCAACCGAGCGAAGCCTGACCCTGGAACCGGCCTCTCCGGGTGGGGAGGCCGGGCCACCTGCTGCAGGTTGCAGCCCGAGAGCCGCGAAAGCGGCTCTTTTTTGTGCGCGGGCATCAGACTGGAATCCTTCTCCCCGTTCACGGGGAGAAGGTGGCCGAAGGCCGGATGAGGGGCGCCGAAGCTGCAGACCCACGCGCGTCCGGAAGCTCTCCCGGCGCAACGTCCACACCCCTCACTCGACGCGCGCATGCACGAACATGCCGATTCCCGACGAACGGCGCAGGGCCGATGGTGCGCGGCCCCGCTGATCGCGTTATGGTCCGTCACGGGGTGAAAAGGGAAGCCACATGGGACGTGGTGGTCGCGGTTTCATCGATAACCTGGCTGCACTGCCATGGCCCGTCGGGCTGTGCCTGGGGGGCGTGGGCTACTTGGCCGTCGCGCACGGCATCCCGCTGCTGTTCGCGCGCGACAGTGCGATGGGCGGTGCCTTCCGGGACTTCAATCCGTTCCTGCCGCTGGCGTGGGTTTTCCTGGGCCTGTGCGTGATCGCGGCCGGCATGTCGTTTTTCAGGGCGCGACACACGCGTCGGTTGCTGGATACGCGCACCGGCCTGGACAGCATGGCCGCGCTGGGTTGGCGCGATTTCGAGCGGCTGGTGGGCGAAGCGTTCCGCCGCCGCGGCTACGCCGTGGAAGAAACGGGCCTGGGTGGGGCCGATGGCGGTATCGATCTGGTGCTGCGCCGCGAGGGCCGGCGCATCCTGCTGCAATGCAAGCAGTGGCGGCGCGAGCGTGTGCCGGTCAGCGCGGTGCGCGAGATGTACGGTTTGTTGGCGCATCACGGTGCGGATGAGGTGCGGATTGCGGCGCTGGGGGGATTCACGCCGGATGCGGCGCGGTTTGCGGCAGGCAAGCCGATTGCGTTGATAGACGGGCCTGCCTTGCTGGCAATGATCCGGCAAGTGCAGCGGACGGACAGCGCTGCCGAAGGTGTGCAGGCAAGGGGCGAACCTGTGATCAGTACGGAAGGATCGAAGGATTCATCCGCACCGACGTGTCCACGCTGCGATGCGGCGATGGTGCGGCGGAGCAATCGGCGCACGGGCGAAAGTTTTGGGGGTGCCCGGTGTTTCCGGTGTGCAGGGGGACGCGATGAGGGGGCCTGCCTTGCTTCGCAATCTGGTCCTCATCGAGATAGCCAACGTAGCCCGGGTAAGCGCAGCGCACCCGGGGTGCTTGACACGGATGCGCTGCACTTACCCGGGTGCGGCCTTTGGCCTTACCCGGGCTACTTGTTCACCGTTTGGTTCCGACATGGATTGATGCAAAGGGAGCAAGTATGTCGATCACCGTCTATCTTTTGAGAGAAAGCGTTAAGGCCCCTGAAGATGCAGTCGCAAGTGCGGTAGATAAGCACGTTATATCAAGAGGCGATTCAATTTATGGCGTGCTATTCACAAGGAAGAATCCACCAAGACCGCCGAAATGGGCAAAGCTTTTTGATGACTATGTAGATATCCGTAAGCTAGGAAACGTGCAGACAACTTCCGCTGCCTTCGTTGTAAAGGTAGACAACCGGTTCTTTGCAATCACCTTCGGCCAGGGACGATTTATTCTTAAGCCAGAAGCATTTGAAGAGCGCTTCGGCCTACTGGTCACGCTCAACTCAGTGTCGGCGAATGCGCTGCGAAGTATCGACAAGCGGACATTCGTCGATGATCAGAACAGCCGAGTACAGACCAGCCAAGCTGCTGCCGCCCTTGAGTTTGGGATCAACATCGAACGGGACCTAATTCGAGGGATCGTGGGGAGACCAGATAGAACTGAACTTGGCCGAAAGTTGGCAGGTGCGGACGCCCTGACAGTAACGATCGACATCGAGATTTCCAAACTGCGTCCGTTGCTTCGCCGATATTTGAGAGCGTTTGAATCCAAGGAGTATCAGACGACCTTCCCTTGGGTAGATCAGGTCAGGCAGCTGCGGCCAAAGGGAGAGTTGGCGCAAACGTTGAATGACAAGCTCGTTGAGAAGCTTCAGATAGCGTGGGCCAGTAAAGGGATTGTCGATGACTGTTGGCTCGCGGTCCCTGATGTCGTCGGCTGGTCTGTTGTCAATGGATTCAAGTTCACCCACTCAAAGAAGGAAGGAGTCGCCTCTGACTTGCACTTGCCAGGATTGGTTGGGCAGTACCCCAATGAGCATCCAAGTATCGAGTTCTTGCGGTTACATCATGCGATGTCGGTCAATGACGAAGAGCAGCCCGTCGATCGTTGGCCCATTTATCGCTGCATCCATTGCGAGATCGACCACGACGGGAAGTCCTACATTCTCTCCGCAGGCCATTGGTTCGAAGTCGATAAGAATTTTGTACGGAGCGTGTCCGATTACGTCGCGGACATTCCGCATTTTGAGCGAGCCTTGCCTGTTTATAACCATGACAGCGAAGATCACTACAACAAAGAGTTAGTTTCCCGCAGTGGTGGGGAATGGGATCTGATGGACAAAAAGCTGCTGGCTGTTGGTGGCATCTACAATAAGGTTGAGTTCTGCGACGCGTATGGACGGCATGTGCTTCTGCACGTCAAGCACTACGGCAGCTCAAGCGTGCTGGGACATCTCTTCAACCAAGGGCTGGTGTCAGGCTAGCTTTTGAAGGCACACGAACCATACGTGGGTCTCGTCAATGAGAAGCTAAGTGATACTCACAAGCTTGCTCTGCCTGACGCGGTACCTCGTGATGTCAAGGACTACAGCGTGGTATTTGCCATCATCAGTCAATCCCAGAAGCCTGGCTTGCATCTACCATTTTTTGCGAAAGTCGTCTTGAAGAGCGTTTGCATGCGCTTACGAGAACTCGGGTTTGGAGCTGTCATGGTGGCAAAGATCTCCTGCGACGAGGACTTCGTGAAGAAGGTAAAGTTGGCGCCAGGGAAGGTTCCAAAAAGGAGAAAGGGCAGGTAACAGTGCGTAGGTTGGAGTGAGCGCGGCGAACCCCAACACCGCATCAATTCGGTTGACATGACGTTGGGGTTCGCAGGCTCTGCCCAACCTATCGTGCTCTAAAAGCTCATTCAAGCTAAACGCGCTTCGCGAGTCGACTCAATTCAGACTTTATATCTCTCATGGACCTTCCATCGAAATCCGTTTTTGATGCTTTAGACGCAAAGAACGTGACGCATGTACACCATGCAAATACCGTGCTAACGGCGTGTCACTTCATAAGGGCGAAGTCCTTGTTATCGCGTGGAAGTATCAAAAATAGGGGTCTAGAGCAGACCAGGCAATCGTCAGATGGTCTAGATAAACGCTATAGCATCTGGTTCGACGTTTTTACCGATTCGGTCGATATCCACGATCGAGCGAGAAGAGAAAACCATTACGGACCTGTTCTATTTGTATTTGATGCGGCCATCATCTCGGAAACATACACCGGTCGCATCTGGGTAACGAAAGAAAACCCAACAAAATGGCAAGGGAAATCCAAAGAACAGCGTTGGTTTCAATCTTCTGAGGAGCTGCGCAACGAATTCACCTATGGAACATTCGACCATATGATCGTTTTTCGTCACTGTGGCGGTGAGTTGCCATTTCATGGTTACCTGCAGAAGATTATTCTGGATGATCCAGCCATGAAGACTGACAAGGATGTTGATCTCTTCAGTGCCGCCTATGGGGCTCTACAGTTGGCTTTGAGTGACGCCGGACTCGACATTCCAATAGAAAGACGCTCATGTCGACGCGCGTGTCACTGCAAGCGCGACTACCAGACCCAGCCGGGGATTGCATATGAACGCTTCATGCCGGAGATCTAATAATTTATTCAAACCGAAGCGGTAGTTCCTACGGTTTAGCCAGCGTAGCCCGGGTAAGCGCAGCGCACCCGGGGCGCTTTACACGGATGGGTTACGTTTCCCCGGGCGGCCTTTGGCCTTACCCAGGCTACTCGCTTAAGTCCGGCATTGGGCCGCTATGGAGGCTGCCATGAAGGTCGAAATATCCGTCTTTGACCCGAATGACGATAGATTCATATCGTTCTCTGACTATCAGTTCACGCACCTTGGCTGCGGACCCATGACCAGTAAGTCCGTCATCTCAGTCGGCGAGACCTTTTTGCAGTGCGCCTGCGGGCTAGAGATTCATCTACCACGGGACGGAAGTGGAGAGATGGCAATCACCCAAACGATCATTGACGGAGAGGCCAGAGACTTAGAATCTGACTCCTTTCACTCCAATCTAGCAAACGCAGTGCGCGTGTATGCGCAGGGTGCATCCTAACAGTTCATTCAAGCCGACGCCGCTTCGCGGCGCGGCCTAACTCAGGCGTTAGGGCTCAAATATCGAGCCCCGCGGAGAACCCTAAGCACATCGGTGACGTTGATCGCTTCTTGCCCTCCATCACACCGAAGCTAGCCAGCGTAGCCCGGGTAAGCGCAGCGCGCCCGGGAGCGCTTTACACGGATGCGTTACGTTTCCCCGGATGCGGCCTTTGGCCTTACCCTGGCCACTTGCTCCAACCCATCCACGTTCCGTTATCCACGAAATCTCCGGAGATCCCATGGCATTCGCAAGGACGGCGTTTTCTCTGCTCGCGATCTCAGCGATATGCTGGGTAGCGGGTTGCACTCGGAACGACACTGCAGTTGTCGTCGATCACCAGACCGAAGGCAACCTTGAGTCGAACAATCCACTCGGTTGCATCGACTCCACCGCCGCCAGAAGCACCCATACGCCGGCGGACCTCTACCAGGGGGTTGCCGCTTGCGTCGCTGCCGGCAGCCTGGAGAACGCCACCCTGCTGTACGCGCTTGCAGGCACTTACGGGCGCTTCGACATGCTTCGCGTGACCGACAGAAGCGCGCACCAGGCGATCACCGTGCTGCAGATGCAGGCGCTTGGCCCCCTCCCCAAAGAGAAGAAGGACGGGTTGCAGCAAGCCACGATGAAGATGAAGGAAGATCCGGCACGTCTTGCCGCCTCGTGCACGGAAATCCGCCGGATCGGTCCGCCTGACTACGTGCCCCGTTACATGATCCAGCACGGCATGGGCGCCTTCTTGCCGGACAATGGCGACGGGCTCGATGAAGCCTTCGACGGAGCGGCGGCTTGGGAGCAGGCCCTCACGTCCTACTTGAACTGCCCCACAGGAGACGCGGGAACCTGATCCGTCCGTCGGGGTCGCGAGGGGCCACGCACGCCGCCGGTAGGCAAGGCAGCTTCACGAGCGGGCGTAGCTCACTACGAACACCCTCCACAACACTGCCCCGCCTTATGCCCGCGCGATTCATCGTCGCCGGCTTCTGCATGTTCGCCGGCCTCCTTGAGGATGGCGATCACGCGTTCGGTGGGGAGCGTGGTCATCACGACCAGACGGCCGGTGCCGGATTCCATCGTCACTTCGGCTTCGGGGTCCCAGGCGCGAAGCGCCTCGGTCATGGCCTGCTGGCGTTGCTCGGAGGATGCGGGGGCGTGGTCGGACATCGGGCTTCCTGTCGTCGTTGGTGCGCGCTTGCGCGGGTGACGGAACTGTAGGGGCTTGCCAGTCGCGCAGCCTTGACCCGAATCAAGACGACGACAGCCACCGAATCGCGGCCCGCCTGACCCATGTCAAGGCGAGCGCATGCGGGCGCGGGCAAGCTGCCTGCATGAAGATCGACATCGTGCCTCCACCCCGCCCGCGTGCCGCACCGCCGATGCCCGGCCTGTCGCCCGCGTGGCTCGCACACGCGCCGCACCGGATGATGTTCTTCGTCGGCGCCGGCAACGTGCTGCTGGCGATGCTGTGGTGGGCGCTGTGGCTGGTGGCCACGCGCTGGGGCCTGTGGACGATGCCCGAGACCGCGATCTACGCCGGCTGGCTGCATGCATTCCTGATGCAGTACCTGGTGCTGCCCAGTTTCATCTTCGGCTTCCTGCTGACCGTGTTCCCGCGCTGGATGGGCATGGCCGACTTGAAGCGCTGGCACTACGTGCCGGTGGGGCTGGGCCTGATGGGCGGACAGGTGGCGATCCTGCTCGGCGTCGCAGGCTGGCAGGCGGGACTGACCGTCGGCCTGTGGATGGCGTTGGCTGGCTGGACCGCCGCGCTGCTGACACTCGGCCGGTTGCTTGCCGACGACAGCGCGAAGACCTGGCATGCGCGCTCGTGCTTCGCCGGCCTGCTGCTGGGCTGGCTGGGGCTGGTGATGTTCGTCGCCTTCGCATTGGGCGCGTCACCGACGTGGGCCTTCGCCAGCATCAAGCTGGGCAGCTTCGGCCTGTTGCTGCCGGTGTACGTGACGGTGGCGCACCGCATGTTCCCGTTCTTCGCCGGCAACGTGGTGCCGGGCTACGTGCCGTGGCGTTCGCTGCCGTGGCTGGGCGTGGTGTGGGCGCTGCTGATGCTGCATCTCGCCCTGGAACTGATGCACGCCTATGCATGGCTGTGGCTGGCCGACGTGCCGCTGCTCGTGCTCACCGCATGGGCGGTGCATCGCTGGTGGCCTCGCGGCAGGATGCCGGGCCTGCTGGCCGTGCTGTTCATCGGCACCGCGTGGTTGCCGGTGACGTTCCTGCTGTATGTGGTGCAGAGCGTGACCTTCCTCGCAACGGATGACTTCGTGCTGGGGCGCGCTCCGATGCATGCGATGTTCATCGGGTTCTTCGGCAGCCTGCTGGTGGCGATGGTGACGCGGGTGACGCAGGGCCACTCGGGACGGCCGCTGGTGATGCCGAGCGTGGCGTGGTTCGCCTTCGTCGCGATCCAGGCGGTCGCGGTGATGCGCGTCATCGCCGACCTCGCGCCGGATGCGATGGCGTGGCAGGCGGCGGCCGCAGTGGGCTGGTTGCTCGCGCTCGCGCCGTGGGTCGGTCGCATCGGCGGCATCTACCTGCGTCCGCGCGCGGACGGGCGGCCGGGATGAGCGCCATGATGACCTTTTACCCCGACATCAAGCTGGTCCACATGGGCGCCGCGATGACCAGCGGCACGCTGTTCGCGCTGCGTGCGCTCGCCCTGCTGGCCGGCATGCACTGGCCACGCGCGGCGGCGGTGCGCTACCTGAGCTACAGCATCGACACGGTGCTGCTGACCGGCGCGATGATGCTGCTGACGATCCTCCCGTCCGGCCTGTTCGCCAATGGCTGGCTGGTGGCGAAGATCGCCTTTCTTGTCGCGTATGTCGGGCTGGGCATCGCGGCCTTCCGTCCCGCACGCGGGGCCGGTGCGCGTGCGCTGCTGGTGGGCGCGGCCGTGCTGTGCTTCCTGCAGGTCTACGGCATCGCGCGCGCGCATGACCCGTTGGGCTGGCTGCTCTGGCTGGGGAATTAAACGTCATGGACACTTCACTGGACACCTCGTTGCTGCCGGACGCCTTCGGCACCTGTGCGTGCTGCGTGCGCGAATCGCTGGATGCGGCGGGGGTACTGCTCGATTGCGCATCCAGCCGGGACGAAACGGAGGACGACGCATGGCACATGCCGTGACCCTGCTGCGACTGGATCTGCGCGACCTGGCCGCACCCGAACCGATGCAGCGCATCCTCGACTGCCTGCGCACACTGCGGCGCGGCGAGCGGCTGGTCGCGCTGACACCGCATCCACCCGTGCCCTTGCTGCCGATCCTCGATGACGAAGGCTTCGCCTACCACGTCTACGCGGGCACCACGGGCAGCGCCTGCATCGCGATCTGCCACGCAGAGGACAGGCACGCACTGGAACCGCCGCGCGCGGCATGAGCGGTCTGGCGTTCGCGCAGGCGCCTCCGTCGCTGGTGCCGATGCGTTTCCTGCAGTTCGCGCTGGCCTGGGGCCTTGTCGCCGGCCTGTGGCTGGCGTGGCAGGGCGAGGTGGCGTTGCTCTCGCGCTGGACGCCGGCCACGCTCGTGCTGGTGCACATGCTCGCGCTGGGCCTGCTCGGCAACGCGATGCTGGGCAGCCTGGTGCAGTTCCTGCCGGTGGCGGCGGGCAGTCCGCTTCCCTGCCCTCGCCTGGTGCCGTGGCTGCACGCGATGTTCAACCTCGGCGTCGTCCTGCTGCTGGCGACCCTGGCATCGCAGGCGCGTGCGTGCGCCGTGCCCGCCGGCGTGCTGCTCGGGGGATCGCTTGCGGTGTTCACGGCGCTGGCACTGGTCGCCGTCCTGCGAGGCAACGGGCAGCGCGTCGTCCGCCATGGCATCGGGCTGGCGCTGATCGCGCTGGCGATGACGACGGCGCTGGGATTGCTGCTGCTTGCTGCACGCACCGGCTGGCGTGTGCCCGCGCCGCCTGGTCTGGTGGACCTGCATGCGGTGTTCGGCACGCTGGGCTGGGTCCTGGGCCTGCTGGCCGCCGTGGGCAGCATCACACTGCCGATGCTGCAGGGCACGCATGCGGTGTCGTCCGTGGCGTCACGCGTGTGGCAGGCGAGCCTGCTGGCAACGCTCGGCATCGTGGCCGCCGCACAGGTGAACCTGCTGCCCGACGCGGCGTGGCGCGTGGCGGCATGGCCCTTCGCCGTCTTCGGCATCGCCGTGTTCGTATTGCAGGCACGCGCACCGCATCGCCGCAATCCCACGTTGCGCCGGTTCTGGCAAGCGGGCTGTGCAGCCCTGCTTGCCGCGAGCGTCACAGCCTTGTGGTCCGGCATGCCGTTGTTGCTGGTCGGTACGCTGGTCCTCGGCGTCGGCCTGCCTCTGCTGGTCGTGGGCATGGCACTGGAGATCACCGGCTTCCTGACCTGGATCGCACTGCGCCAGCGCATCCCGCGGGGCATCCGCGTACCGGGCGTGGGCAGCCTGTTCGCGGAAGCGGACAAGCGACGCGCGTTCGCCGTGCATGTCATCGCGGACTTGCTGCTGGTGATGGCCGCGCTCGTACCGGCCTTGGCCCGCACCGCCGGCTTCGCGATCGCGCTCGCCTATGCGCTGAGCCTGCACGGGCAATGGCGCTGCTGGCGGCAGGCGGCGACGTGGCGGCGCGACGATGGCTGATTCTCCGTTACTTTTCGCGCGCGGGAAGTTCTGAACGACAGACCCGTTCGTGGTGAGCTTGTCGAACCACGCTTTCCACGCGGAAGCAGGGCGACCATGGCCCGTTGATCTCTCGCAAAGAGCGCGGTTCGACAGGTTCTCCACGAACGGCATTGAGGGGCCACGACCGCCCGGCGACGATGCCCGCCGATTCCCTCGCGTCAGTAGCGCAGGTTGAGCTTCACCCAGGCGGTGCGGCCGGGTTCGTTGATGCGTACCGGATCGGCCGGATAGCCGAAGGCGCTGTTCCCGCCGAGGTTGAGGTGTTCGCTGTAGGCGCGGTCGAACAGGTTGTCGATGCCGGCGGTCAGCTGCGCGCGTTCGCTGAAGCGGTAGCCGCCATTGAGCGAGAACACTGCGAAGCCCGCGCTCGGCCCGAGATCGCGTCCGACCACGTTGCCCTGCGTGGTGCTGACGCGGTCCTGTGCCGCCACCACGCGCCACAGTGCGCCCCATGTCCACGGCCCGTGTTCGCGGCTGGCGGCCAGGCGCGCTTCCAGCGGCGGCATCTGCGGCAGTGCGATGCCGGTGTCGCGCACCTCGCCCCACGCATAGGACGCCGAACCGGAAAGCTTCCACCCCGGCGCCGGGCGCCAGTCGATGCCGGCTTCGCCGCCGCGGATGTTCGCGTCCACGTTGTGGGCCCGGGTGGTGCTGCCCATCATCCCGGCGGCGTAGTCGAACAGGATGAAGTCCTGCACGCGCCCGGCATACAGCGATACCCACGCATCCACCTTCGCGCCCTTGTACTGCGCGCCGATGTCGAGCTGCGTGGTGCGCTCCGGTTGCACGCCGGCGAAGGCATTGGCGGAACCCACCGGGCCGCGCGTGGGCGAAAACAGTTCCCAGTAGTCCGGCTTGCGCTGCGTGTGGCCGAGGCCGGCATACGCGCCCCAGCGGCCGCCCATGTCGTACTCGTAGCGGGCGAACGCGCTGGGCAGCGATTCCCTGCGTGTCATCCCGGCGGTGGGGTTCGGCGCCGGCATCATGCCGGCGGTGATGGCGCGCAGATCCTGCGCCTCCGCGCGATCGATGCGCAGGCCACTCATCAGGTGGTGCTTGTCGGTGATGTGCCAGTGCGATTCGGCGAAGGCGCCCCAGCTCTGGAACTTGGCGTCCACCGACCACGGCATGGCGAGATAGGCGCCGCGTCCCATCGCGCTGCGCTTGCTGTGGCGGCTGGCGCGCAGGTCCAGGCCGGCGGTCACTTCCCAGCGATCCTTCTGCCAGGTCGTCGCCACGCGGCCGCCGCGCGTGCGGTGCGCCACGTTGCTGGCCATCGGCATCGGCATGCTGCCGGTGGGGTCGGGATCGCGCAGCGTGTAGTTGTCCATCACGTGGTCCACGTCGTTCTGGTAGACGTTGGCGACCACGGCGTCCAGCACGCCCCCGATGTGCTTCTTCTCGAAGCGCAGCCCGAGGCTGTCGCGCTCGAACTGCGCGCCGTCCATCCCGCGCCCGGCATAGCGGGCCTCCGCATCGCCGATGCCTGCGCTCAGCTCCAGCACGGTATCTTCGCCCGGCGTCCAGCCGAGCGCAGCATCGGCATTCCACTTCTTCCATGCGGAAGGCACCCGCTCCCCGTTGCCGTCTTCGTAGTCGTCGGCTTCGGAACGGTTGGCCGAGACGCGCGCGTAGCCGCGCGGCGTGCCGGCGCTGATGTCCAGCACCTGGTCGTTGCGGCCGTGGCTGCCGGCCAGCACGCTGCCTGACGCCTGCACGCCGGGCTCGGCGAAGTACGGGATCTCGCGCTCGAAGCGCACCGTGCCGGCGGAAGCGCCGCCGCCCCACAGCACGGTCTGCGGCCCCTTGATGACGACCAGGCGGTCGTAGGTTTCCGGCGCGATGTACGACAGTGCGTTGTCCATGCGCGACGGGCATGCGCCGCTCATCGCGCCATCGTTGGTCATCAGGTTGATGCGCGAGCCGAACATGCCGCGCAGCACCGGATCGCCATTGGTGCCGCCACTGCGCAGCGTGGAGAAGCCGGGGATCGTCTTCAGGTAATCGGCGCCATCGCTGGCGGGCACCGGCTGGCGCGGCAGCTTGGGGTCGGTGATGAAGGTGGTCGCCATCGCGGGCGCGACGCCCACCACGACGATGCCGTCCAGCGTGGTCGTCGGCATCGCATCGGCGTGCGTCGCGGCATGCGAGTCGCCCGCATGCGCCAACGGCATGTTGGCGAGCGCGCCCAGCAGGGCCACGGCAAGCAGGTTACGGGTCATGGCGCATCTCCCTTCGTGTGATGCGCCCATTCTCGCGACGCACCCTGGAGTGCAGATGCGACGCGTTGTCGCAGCCCCCGACGCGCTTGACCTTGGTCAAGCCGATGCGCGAATTCCCGCTTCCGGCCGTCGACGATTGATCCAGATCAACGTCGGCGTCGCAGTGCGTTTCCACCATGGATGCACACCCACCACGACCCATCGAAGGAAAGCGCCATGAAACGCCTGCATCCCCATGTACTCCCCTGCGCCCTCGCCGGCGCGCTCGCTGCGATGTTCGCCATTCCCGCGCTCGCCAGCGACAGGATCGCCCCGGCCGGCGAAACCATCCATGCCGTGCTGACGGCGCCCCCGATGGTGCCCGCGCCGCTCACGCGCAAGACGCCGGCCCATGTCGTCGTCGACCTCGAGATGATCGAGAAGGACATGCGGATGGCCGATGGCGTGACCTACAACTTCTGGACCTTCGGCGGCACGGTGCCGGGCAGCTTCATCCGCGTGCGCAAGGGCGACACGGTGGAGTTCAAGCTGAAGAACCGCCACGACTCGCACATGTCGCACAACATCGACCTGCATGCCGTCACCGGCCAGGGCGGCGGCGCCGAAGCGACGTTCACCCTGCCAGGCAAGGAAACGCAGTTCTCGTTCAAGGCGCTGAATCCCGGCCTGTACATCTACCACTGCGCGATGGCGCCGGTCGGCATGCACATCGCCAACGGCATGTACGGCCTGATCCTGGTCGAGCCGGAAGAAGGTTTGCCGCCGGTGGACAAGGAGTTCTACGTGGTGCAGGGCGACTTCTACACCGAAGGCGCGTACGGCGAACCCGGCCTGCAGCCCTTCAGCCTGGAGAAGGCGATCGACGAACATCCGACCTACGTGGTGTTCAACGGCTCGGTGGACGCGCTGCAGGGCGACAACGCGCTGACGGCCAAGGCGGGCGAGACGATCCGCATGTTCGTCGGCAATGGCGGCCCCAACCTGGTGTCCAGCTTCCACGTGATCGGCGAGATCTTCGACAAGGTCTACACCGAAGGCGGCAGCAAGTACCAGGAGAACGTGCAGACCACGCTGATCCCGGCGGGCGGTTCGGCCATGGTCGAGTTCAAGGCGGACGTGCCGGGCAACTTCGTGCTGGTGGACCACAGCATCTTCCGCACGTTCCACAAGGGCTCGCTGGGCATCCTGAAGGTGGAGGGCGAGAAGAACCCCGACATCTACACGGGCCAGCAGCACGACATCGAGTACCCGGAAGCCAAGCCGGCCGACAGGAAGTGAGCCATCGATGAAACGGACGCTGCCCTCGACCGCCTCGCTCTTCCTGCTCGCCATGGCGTCGGCGCTCGCCATTGCCGGCGATGCAGGCAACGGGTACCGGCACGTCGAGGGCGGCGACTTCCGTTCTTCGGTACGTTTCGAAGAGACCACCCGCGTGGTGCGGGTGGCTTCGTTCTCGCTGATGGCGCGGCCGGTCAGCAACCACGAGTTCGCCGGTTTCGTCGCGCGCCAGTCGCAGTGGCGACGCGACCGCATTCCCACGGTGTTCGCCAGCCCGGGATATCTCGGCCACTGGGCCAGCGCCGATGCCCCGGGCGATGGCGTCGATCCGGACGCCCCGGCCGTGCACGTCAACTGGTACGCCGCCGATGCCTACTGCCGCGAGCAGCAGGCGCGCCTGCCCCGCTTCGTGGAGTGGGAATATGCGGCAGCGGCCGATGCGACCCGGCGCGACGCCCGCGGCGATCCGCGATGGCGGATGCGCCAGGTCAACGACGGCACGCCGCATGCGATCGATGCGGCGCCCGACACGCCAGCAAATGCATACGGCATCCAGGGCCTGCACGGCGCGTACTGGGAGTGGAGCGAGGACTACGCCTCGCTGCTGGGCGATGGCGACCGTCGCGGCCAGCAGGATGGCGACAGCCTGCGCTACTGCGGCGCCACTGCGCTGGCCTTCAACGATCCCGGCGACTACGGCGTGGTCAAGCGCTTCGTCCTGCTGTCGGCACTGCAACCCGGGGCCACCCTGGGCAACCTCGGTTTCCGCTGCGCAAGGAGTACGCCATGAAACGCTTGTCCTTCTTCCTGTCCGCCACGCTGGCCCTTGCCGGCAGCCTGCACGCGCAGTCGCTGCCGGGCGATTCGGTCTACCACCTGCAGGCGACAACGCAGGATGCCGGCAGCCGACCCGTCGCGTGGTCGTCGCTGCGCGGCCAGCCGCGTGTGGTGTCGATGTTCTATACGAACTGCCACCTGATGTGCCCGCTGATCATCGAGAACGCCAAGAGCGTGCAGAAGCAGCTCGCGCCGCGCGAACGGGCGAAGCTGGGCATGGTGATGGTCAGCCTGGACCCGGCGCGCGACACGCCGGCCGCCTTGCAGGAGGTCGCCCGCCGCCATCGCGTGCCGGAGGGCTGGCAGTTCCTGGCGCCCGCCGGCAACGACGTGCGTGCGATCGCCAGCGTGCTGGATGTGCGCTACCGCTTCCGCGACGACGGCAGCATCAACCACACCAGCATGCTGGTGTTGCTGGACGCCGACGGCCGCGTGCGTGCGCGCAGCGAGGTGACCGGAGCCGCGGCGGATCCCGCGTTCCTGATCCAGGTCAAGGCAGTGCTCGCCGAGCCGTGATGACATGGCACCCACACCTCTTCCCGATCCTCATCATTCCCCAAGGAGCCTCTCCATGAACCTGTCCCGTACCTTCGTCGCCATCGCCCTGCTCAGCGCCGCCGGCATGGCGCACGCCGCCGGCAACTGCACCGTCAGCCTGAAGGGCGACGATGCGATGAAGTTCGACCTGAAGGAAGCCACCGTTTCCGCCAGTTGCCCGACCATCACCATCGAACTGATCCACAGCGGCAAGCTGCCGGTCGCCGCGATGGGTCACAACGTGGTGGTGTCGAAGACCGCCGACCTGGCAGGCGTCGCCCGCGACGGCATGAAGGCGGGCGCTGCCGGCGCCTACGTGCCCGCAGGCGACGCACGCGTGATCGCACACACCTCGCTGGTGGGCGGCGGCCAGAAGACGAAGATCACCTTCCCGGGCAAGAAACTCACCGCCGGCGGCGACTACAGCTTCTTCTGCAGCTTCCCCGGCCACTCCACCCTGATGAAGGGCAAGCTGGTCGTCACCAAGTAATCCGATCCGTCAGATGATGCGCCGCCTGCGGGCGGTGCATCTTTCTTGTGGTGCAGGCCATGGAATATCTCATCCGCCTGGGCGATGCCCCCATCGACCTGGCCGTCATCGAACGCCACCTGCAGGACCTGGATCCCGCAGCGGTGCTGGACCTGGATGCCCCGTCAGGATGCCTGCGCTGTTCCACCAGCGCACTCGCGGTGGAACTGCTGATGGCCCTCGCGCAGGCGGGCCATCGCGTCACGCCCGACACCATCGAACGCCTGCCGTCGGTGTGCTGCGGTGGATGCAGCGGGTGACCGGGACTACCTGCCGCCAGCCTCATCCCGACGACCAACCCCGTGCCGATCCGTCCGCTCACTTGTTGATCGGCAGCTCCACGCGTGCGACCAGGCCGCCAAGGCGCGCGGAACCCCCCAGATGGATGCGACCACCGTGGGCAGTGACAGCCTCTGCGGCGATGGCGAGCCCCAGCCCGCTGCCGTCGCTTCCCCCGCCCAGACGGCGGTAGAAACGGTCGAAAACCCGTTCCCTTTCGTCCTCGGGGATGCCTGGGCCGCTGTCTTCCACCGTGAGCACCGCATGCGTGCCCGTGACGAAGATCCGCACTTCGATCACGCCCCCTGCCGGCGTATAGCGCAGCGCATTCTCGATCAGGTTGCGCACCAGCAGGCCCAGCGTGAACTCGTCTCCCCACAGCTGCACGCCTTCCAGCGTCAGGACGATCTCCTGGTTCTTTCGCTCCGCCAACGGCCGGAGTTCATCCACCTCCGTCCTCACCAGCGCATCGAGATCGAGCCTGGAACGCTCGCGCTCGCCTCCCAGGCTCTCGGCCCGGCTGAGCGAAAGAAGCTGGGACGCCAGTCGTTCCACGCGCTCGATGCTGATGCCGAGCAGTTCCTGTGACTGTGCCCGATCCTGTTCGTCGAGGGCGTGGCGCGCATTGTCCGCATGCACCTTCAATGCGCTGATCGGCGTCCGCAGTTCGTGGGCGGCGTCCGCAACGAAGTTGCGCTCGCGTGCGAGCGCGACGTCCAGCCGCTGCAGCAATCCATTGATGGCACTCACCAGCCCCTGCGCCTCGCGCGGCACATCGGCGGGATCCAGCGGCACCAGCCGCTCCGGATGGCGTTGGCCGATCTCCATCGACAGGCCACGCAGCGAGCGCGTGGCCAAGGCAACGCTCCACCAGATCACCAGCGCCATCAGCGGAAGCGCCAGCAGCAAGGGAAGCAGTGTCCCTCCCGCGATATCGGTGGCCAGTTCCTGGCGGATATCGGAAAGCTCGGCAGACTGGAACCAACGGCCATTCGACGAGCGCAGCGTGAACGTGCGCCAGCGTGCGCCTTCGATCACGACATCGGAGAACCCGGGTTCAGCCACCGCCAGCGGAGTCGTCGGGGCGCTGTCCGAACGCAGCAGCAAGCGCTGCTCCGAGTCCCACACCTGGAATGCGAGCTTGTTCTCGTACGCGTGGCCGTCATCGAAGGCGAGCGCTTCGCCGACGCCCCGGGCCTCGCCATGCCAGCCGCGCAGGACGATCGGCTCACCCGGATAGGCATTGAGCTCGCTCAAGGGCTCGTCGACCAGACTCACGAGCACGCGGGTGGACTGCACGAGCCTGGCGTCGAACATTTCGCCAGCCTCCTGCAGACCCGCGCGGTAGCTGAGCCAGCCAGCCGCCGACATCACGATGCCCAGCGTGCCGAGCAGCAGCAACAGCAGCGTCGCGCGCATCGATCTCATGCAGCGTCTCCGGCAACGTCGCCGAGGGCATATCCGATGCCGCGCACCGTGCGGATGGCGGCCGGCTCCAGCTTGCGGCGGAGTTGGTGGACATGCACGTCCACCGCGTTGCTTGCGACATCCTCGTTCCAGCCATAGAGGTGCCGCTGGATCGTGTCGCGCGCCATCGGGCGGCCACCCTGCTCCATCAGGACGCGCAGCAGTGCGAACTCACGCCGGGTCAGATCGACACTTCGTCCCTTCCAGGTCGCGGTGAGCGTGGCCGGGTCCAGGCGCAGAGGCCCCGCTTCCAGCGAAGGGGTCGCCCTTCCGGAACTTCGCCTGATCAGCGCACGCACCCTGGCGAGCAGTTCGGCGGTATCGAATGGTTTTCCCAGGTAGTCGTCCGCACCGACGTCCAGCCCCAGCGTACGATCGGACGGCCGTTCGCGGGCGCTCAGCACGAGGATGGGCACCGGGTTCCCGGCAGCGCGTACCTGCCGTATCACCTCGATGCCATCCATCCGCGGCAATCCCAGGTCCAGCACCACGAGGTCGAATTCGCCATCGCGCATCGCCGTGAGTCCGCTCGCACCATCCTGCACCCAATCGACCGCGAAGGCACCGCGTCGCATGGCGATGCAGATGCCTTCGCCCAGCAACGGGTCGTCTTCCACCAGCAGGATGCGCATGCGGCCAGTCTGGTGCCCGTCCCCTCAGTTGGCAAGGTGACCGGCGATGTCCTTGAGCTTGCTCTCCGCCTCGCGGCGGCGACCGGCATCGGCCACTTCCCGGCCTGGCCGCGCCGGTGCCGCCAACGCCTTCTGGAACGCCGCGCGCGCGCCTGTCCAGTCCTTCTGGTCGAGCAGGAAATCCGCATAGAAGTAGTTGGCGTCGATGCCATCCGGATCGATGGCCAGCCCCTTGCGGAGCATGGCGCGCGCCGTGTCGTCGTTGCCGAAGCCAAGCGGCCAGCCCGGCACCTGGTAGTACAGCGCGCCCAGGCTGGTGTAGGCCGCACCATCCAGCGCGTCAGGCGCGATCTTGATGGCCGCCTCGAAATCGGCACGCGCGCGCTTCACCAGCCCGAGCGCCCCCATCCCGCCCTTCTCGCCTGCCAGGCTCGACAGCACGATGCCTTCCCAGATCAGCGCGGATGCATCGTGCGGGTGTGCCTCGCGGATCTTCGCGGCCTGGCGCGCAAGCTCTTCGAAAGCCGGTTCGCGCTGTGCCTTCGGCACCTGGTAGTTGATCTGCGCCCAACGGTCGCGTACTTGGCCGGTCGTGGTGGCGCCGGGTTCGCCTGCCAGCGCAATCCCGACCAGCAGCGTTGTCGACATGAGAATCAGGAAGAGCATGGACTTACCGTAAGCGTGGTTCATGGTGGATGTTCTCCTCGGTGGATGATCGTGGTCGTCGCGCATGCCGGCGGACGATGGGCAGGCTGTTGCGCAGATTGCGATCGACCAGTCCGGGCACCAGCCCATTGATGCGCGCGAACAGTTTTTCCGGCCAACCGATCTGCATGCGCGACCGGCCCTGCACGATGGCCGCGACGAGCTGGCGCGCGACTTCGGCCGGCACGTCGCTGCTGACCTTGAGTTCGGCATTCAGCGCATCGACGGCGGGCGTGTTGAACGGCGTGCGGGTGGCGCGTGGCGACAGGTACTGGAAGCGCAGGCCGGTATCGGCGTATTCCCTTGCCAGCGCTTCGGTCAGTCCGCGCAGGCCGAACTTGCTGGCGCTGTAAGCCGCGAAGCCGGGGAACGCCAGGCTGCCGAAGGTGGAGCCGACAACGACCACGGCGGCCGATGCGTGCGTCCTCAGGAGCGGCAGCAAGGCATGCGCGAGCAGCATCGGCGCCACCAGGTTGGTCTGCACCAACCGCTCCATTTCCACAGGGTCCTGCTCTTCGAACAGGCCGAATGCCGCCTGCGCGTGCGCCAGCACCAGCACCGAAGGCAGCGGGCTCGCGGCCTGCGCCGCGCGCAGCAGATGGGCGCGACCGTCCTCCGTCGCCACATCGGCGACGACCCACGACGTACTGCCCTCAGGCATGTGTTGCGCGACCCGGCGCAGCTTAGCCTCGTCGCGCCCCACGGCAAGCACGCGCGCACCGGCGGCGACCAGCGCCGCACACAATGGCTGGCCGATGCCGCCACTGGCGCCGGTCAGGATCACGGTTCTGCCGGCGA
Organism: Pseudoxanthomonas sp. SE1; assembly: GCF_029542205.1. Taxonomy (NCBI): domain Bacteria; kingdom Pseudomonadati; phylum Pseudomonadota; class Gammaproteobacteria; order Lysobacterales; family Lysobacteraceae; genus Pseudoxanthomonas; species Pseudoxanthomonas sp. SE1. The sequence continues at coordinate 3,763,464 of NZ_CP113783.1, forward strand.
GTTCCATCAGGCCGCCTCGGCCAGGCGCATGCCATCGGCACGCAGGGTGCGGAAGATGTCGCCATAGAGCACGTAGAAGCGTCGTGCGGCATGGATGACCGCCGCCTGGTCGCCCAGGTCGTCCAGGCGATCCATCAGGCGCTTGAAGAACCCGACATGTTCGATGTCCAGGTCGCCATGGGACAGCAGGTAGCCGAATGCATTGCGCGGCAGGTCGAGCGAGGTCTGCAGGGTGTTGGCGGCGCGCGTGGCGAGCGCAACGCTGGTGCCCTCCAGCACCAGCACCATGCCGAAGAAGCCGACCGGATTGCCGCGCTGGATGGTGTCGTAGGCGTAACTGACCATCAGCTCCGTCGCCAACGACGGCGACGACATCGCGGCCGCGGCGCGGTCTTCGCCACATGCCGCGATATCGTCCAGCACCCACTCGTGGTGCCCCATCTCTTCGTCGATGTACTCGCCGACCGCCGTGCGCAACCATTCCAGACGCGCGGGCAGGCGCGCACCGCAGGCCATCAGCAGGGGCACCGTGTGGCGGACATGGTGATAGGCCTGGGTGAGGAAGGCCACGTAATCCTCGCGCGCTATCCTGCCCGCCAGCGCGGACTGGATGAGGGGAATGGAAAGCAGGCTGTCGCGCTCGCGCATGGTCTGTGCGACCAGCTCGTCATGGAAACTCATGCGGTGACTCCGGAGGGGGAAACGTTCGGGATGAGGCGATAGCAGGCGTCGACATCGGCCTGGTAGCGGTCGAGGATGGCGGCGCGGCGCGGACGGCCGTTCGCGGTCACCAGGCCCGCGTCCGCGGTGAACGGGGCGGCGCGCACGAAGCGCGCGACGCGTGCATAGTCGGGTAGTCCGGCGTTGACCTCCCCCAGTGCATGCGTGATCTGCGCGTCGTCCACGTCGGGCCGGCGTGGCACCAGCACCGCCACGTTGTCCGCCTGGCCTTCGCCCCAGACCACCGCCTGCGCGATGGCCGGATGCGCCAGCAGCTCGCTCTCCACCCACTCCGGCGACACATTGCGCCCGAAGGCGGTGATGAAGACGTTCTTGCGTCGCCCGGTGATGTGCACGAAACCTTCGTCGTCGCGATAACCCAGGTCGCCCGTGCGCAACGGCCCCTCTTCCAGCGGGTCGCCCCCGAGATAACCCAGTGCGCGTGCACCGTCGACGCAGATCTCGCCATCCACGATCGAGACACCGGCATGCGGCAAGGCCTGGCCGACGCTGCCATCGCGCGTAGCGCCAGGGCGATTCAGGCACACCACGGAACCGCACTCTGTCAGACCATAACCTTCGAACACGGGAAGGCCGAGCACGCGCGCACGCGCGAGCAGGCCAGGCCCCACGCGCCCACCACCCACCGCGATGTAGCGCAACGAGGCGGGCAAGGGAGCACCCTGCTCCGCCGCCATCACCAGTGCCAACAGCAACTGGGGCACCAGGATCACGCTTTCGGGCTGGTAGCGGTGCAGGCAACGCAGCAGCGTGGGCACGTCGAGGCCGGTCGCGCCGGTGTAGCCGATCTCGGACAGCGACGGCAGCGCGATCTCCGCATCCGCCAGGAGGGCGGCATACAGTCCGGCCACGTTCTCCAGCAGCGTTGCGAGCGGCATCAGGCAAAGATGCCGGCGAGGCGCGATCGCAGCGGCGGCATCCACCAGCGATCCGGCCACGCCGAACAGCGTGTGCGCATCCAGGCACACGCCTCGTGGGCGACCCGTCGTGCCGGACGTATAGGTGATGCAGCCGGTGCGATGCGGCAGCGCCGGTGCCGCGGCTTCGTCCGCCTGCGCACGCCAGCATGCCAGGCGCTCGCCATCGAGGAAGCCGGTCAGCGCCTCGACGCCGGGCGGCATGGCGTCCTCGCGGGAAGTGACGACGCATTGCGCCCCGCTGTTGGCCAGTGCGTGCAGCACCTGCGCATCGGAGAAGAACATCGGCAGCGGCACATGCACGCCGCCGGTTTCACGGATCGCCATGTCCAGCACGAACCAGCTCGGCCCGTTGTCCAGGCGACTGGCGACACGCCGGATGTCCATCTTCGTCATCCACTCGACGAGATGCCCGATCCGTGCCGCAAGCGCCCTGTCATCCAGGGTGCCTTGCGCCGTGATCAGGCGGGGACGTCCGCTGCCTTCGGACTCGCGCAGGACGACATCCATCGGCGTCCTCATGGTGACCCCGCCAGGCAAAGATCGGGAGTGCCGCTGCATGTCCGCGGCATGTGCCTGCCCCGCAGGTAGGCCACGCCCTCTGCGAGGTTGCCGCATATCAGTCGTGGCCGCGACGCGTAGTAGGAGCCCCAGTCTCCACCGGCATCACCGAGCCGTTCGGCACGCGCTTCAGCCAGCTCGATCATCGGCAGATGCAGGCGCTCGAACGCATTGCGCAACTGTCGGGTGGCGACCAGCAGGACCCATGTCATGCCCGCCGACTGCAGGGTCAGCGAGAGCTGCAGGATGAGTTCGCGCGCGATCCCGGGCGTGGTGGCGGCGAAGTTGCCGGCTTCGACGATCTGGCGGCGGTCGATCTGCGCGATCTGCCGGTGCGCCATCACCTGTTCGACTGGCGCATCGAGGTAGTGCTCGACGAACAGCGGCCCCTCGCCCCCGGCACGTACACCGACGGCGGCGGCGAGCCGACCGTCGCTGTCGCGGTAGGCGAGCAGATGGGGGAAGAAGCTGCGCAGCGCCGCGCCGTAGCGTTCGCGGTAGACGTGGCTGATGAACGACTCGACTTCGTCCCGGTCGGGATCGTGGCGATCGATCAGCTGGACGCTGGCGAAGCGTCCCGGCAGCGGGGCAAGTACGATGTGGGAGCGGATCCAGTGCATGGCGTGCATGCTGGAATCGCTCGATTAAGGGTCGATTAGCTCGAAGTTAAGCGCTCATTAGATTCCCGGCACGAATTCGTGAGAATCCGCGCCGCATCACGGCGGATCTAAATCCCCTCTGAACATCGCGCACCACGCATCACCAGAATACGGTGTACAGCGCCACCAGGATCGCGATCACCGCGACCGCCCCGATGTTGAATGCGCCGCTCGTGCGGTAGTCGACATCGCGGGTCTGGATGATGTCCTTCTCCGGTGCGTGCGGCGTCGCCAGCGACACGACGACGGCCAGCACCAGCGCCAGCAGGAACACCAGGCCCACACGGTCGATGAAGGGCAGCGCCGGCCAGGCCAGCTTCAGCACGATCGACAGTGCGAACGAACCGATCGCCGCCGCCAGCGCGCCGGCCTCGTTGGCGCGCTTCCAGAACAGGCCCAGCACGAAGATCACCACGATGCCCGGGGTGAAGAAGCCGGTGTACTCCTGAATGTACTGGAACGCCTGGTCGAAGCTGCCCAGCAGCGGCTTCGCCGCCAGGATGCCGAGCACGACCGTGACCACCGCGGCGATGCGACCCACGCGCACCAGCTTCGTTTCATCGTGCTGGCGCTTGCCCTTGGCGTAGAAGTCGAGGGTGAAGATGGTCGCCACCGAATTGATCTTCGACGCCAGCGACGCGACGATCGCGGCCACCAGCGCGGCGAACACCAGGCCGAGGATGCCGGTAGGCAGCAGGCGCATCATCGTCGGATACGCCTGGTCGGGCTTGTCCAGCCCCGGCGCCAGCATCACCGCGGCGATGCCCGGCAGCACCACGATCACCGGCATCAGCAGCTTGAGGAACGCGGCGAACAGCACGCCCTTCTGCGCCTCGCCGATGTCCTTCGCCGCGAGCGCGCGCTGGATGATGTACTGGTTGAAGCCCCAGTAGCTGATGTTCATGATCCACATCCCACCGAGCAGCACGCTGAGGCCCGGCAGGTCCTTGTAGAACGGGTTGTCCTTGTCGAGGATCATCTCGAAGTGGCCCGGCTGCGCGTCCCACAGCCGATGGAAGCCGGCGACGACGCCCGCGCCCTCGCCCAGTTCGTTGAGCGTCAGGCCCGCGACCAGCAGGCCGCCCAGCACCAGCAGCGACACCTGCACGATGTCGGTCAGCGCCACCGCCTTCAGCCCGCCATAGAGCTGGTAGAGCAGCGCGAACACGCCGATCAGCACCACCGCGAGCATCTGGTCCATGCCGGTGACCTGCGACACCGCGATGGCGCCCAGCCAGAGGATCGAGGTGACGTTGACGAACACGTAGAGCCCCAGCCAGAACACGGCCATCAGCGTGCGGATGCGCGTGCCGTACCGCTGTTCGAGGAACTGCGGCATGGTGTAGATGCCGTTGCGCAGGAACACCGGCAGGAACCACTTGCCGACGATCAGCAGCGTGGCCGCCGCCATCCATTCGTACGAGGCGATCGCCAGGCCGATGGCATAGCCGGAGCCGGACATGCCGATGATCTGCTCGGCCGAGATGTTGGCCGCGATCAGCGATGCACCGATGGCCCACCACGGCAGCGACTTGCTGGCGAGGAAGTAATCCTTCGCATCCTTCGTATGCCCCGCTTTCTCGCGCGACACCCATTGCGCCAGCACGAAGATGCCGGCCAGGTAGGCCAGCACGATGGCGATATCCAGTCCCGACAGTGTCATCCCGTTCCCCTATCCCCAAACGACAAGCGATGCCGCGATGCATTCCCGGACGCATGCGCGCCCGGGAATGCGCTCACCGTCAGCGCGGGCAGTCGACCGCCTGCTCCGCCTGGTCCAGCGACCCCAGTGCGACGCGCGAGACCGAGATCGTCATGGTGCCGGCACTGCCGATCGCCCACGGCCGATCCAGCTTGCTGACATCGGCGCCGGCCTTGGCCAGGCACTTCAGCGGCACGCCGACCCGCGTCCACTGGCCGGCCGGCAGCTTCGCCAGCGTCGGTGCCAACGGTACGCGCGCGCTGCATCCGGTGCCGCAACCGACCGACAGCCAGGCCTCGCCACTGGGCGCGGCGTCCACGCGCAACGTGGTCAGCAGCATCACGTCGCCGTTGCTCTCGCGCTGCAGGTCCAGCGCCGTGTGCGACTGCAGCGCCGCGACCGCTTCGCCCTTGCCCGACCAGGCAAGGCGACGCGCGTCTTCCTGCGCCAGGTGGTCCACGCCGGTGACTTTCAACAGATCCGCGTTCAATGCCTCCGGCACCTTGGTGACGGTGACGCCCTGCCCGTCGGCGGCCTCCAGACGCAACGCCATGCCGGAACCGGCATCGCCGCGCGCGAAGAACACGCCGGTCGCCCCTTCGTCGCCGCTCACGCCGGATTCTTCCGGCAGCGCGGCCAGGTCGCCCTTGTCCGCATAGGTCAGGCCGAAGCCGAACGCGAACAGCGGGTCGTACCCTTCCTGTCCCACGTTGTTGGCGTACTGTGTCGCGGTGCGCGGCCAGCTGAAGCTGAGCTTGCCCTTGAAGTCGTGCTGCACGCTGCCATCGGCCTTGCGCAGCAGCACATCGGCGATGCCTGCGCCTTCCGAGCCCGGCAGCCATGCCGCGACGAACGCATCCGCGGCATTGATCTCGCGGTTCATCCACAGCGGGCGTCCACTCAGGAACACCGCCACCACCGGGATGCCCTCGGCTTTCAGTCGCTTGATCAATTCGAGGTCGGCGTCATCGCCCGGCTTGTAGAGCAGCGTCTGCAGGTCGCCCTGGAACTCCGCGTACGGGTTCTCGCCGAACACCACCACCGCCACGTCGGGCTTCTGCGTGTACTTGCCGTCGACCGACAGCAGCGCCTCGCCACCGGCGGCCTTCGCCTGCTGCGCGATGCCTTCGTAGATCGAATCGGCGTTGGGGAAGTCCTTGCGCGTTGTGCCGGTGCCCTGCCAGTTGAGCGTCCAGCCACCGGCCTGCTTGCCGACATCGTGGGCGCCGTCGCCGGCGACCAGGATGCGCTGCTTCGGCGCCAGCGGCAGCACGCCGCCCGCGTTCTTCAGCAGCACCAGCGATTCACGCACGGCCTGGCGCGCCACCGCGCGATGCTCCGGTGAACCCAGCAGCGCGAACTGTCCACCCACCGTGCGCGCGGACGGCTTGCCCGCCTCGAACAGGCCCAGGCGGAACTTCACCCGCAGGATCCGGCGCACCGCGTCATCCAGGCGTTCCTGGCTGATCGTGCCCGCCTTCACCGCCGCCAGCGTGGTCTCGTAGAACCCCTTCCAGCTGTCCGACGCCATCGCCATGTCCAGGCCGGCGTTGATCGTGGCCGGGCAGTCGGTGTTGGTGCAGCCCTTCACCTGGCCGTGGCCGTTCCAGTCGCCGACCACGAAGCCGCCGAACTGCATGCGGCCTTTCAGCGCATCGGTCAGGTACGGCTTGTTGCCGTGCATCTTCTCGCCGTTGACGCTGTTGAACGACGCCATCACCGTCTGCGCGCCCGCCGCGATCGCGGGCGGATAACCGGCGGCATGGATGCGCACCAGCTCGGCCTCGCTGATCTTCGTGTCGCCCTGGTCCTTGCCGTTGGTGGTGCCGCCATCGCCCAGGAAGTGCTTCACCGAGGCGATCACGTGGCGGCCGTCGAGGAAGCCGGGCGTACCGGCCTTGCCCTGCAGGCCTTCGACCATCGCGCCGGCATAGCTGGCGACGATCTCGGGCGACTCGGAATAGCCCTCGTACGAGCGGCCCCAGCGGTCGTCCTGCGGCACCGCCACCGTCGGCGCGAAGGCCCACTCCATGCCGGTGGCGCGTGTTTCCAGCGCGGTGATCTCGCCGATGCGGCGCAGCAGGTCCGGGTTGCGCGTCGCGCCCAGGCCGATGTTGTGCGGGAACAGCGTGGCGCCGACGATGTTGCTCTGGCCGTGCACGGCATCGATGCCGAAGATCACCGGGATCGCCTTGCCGCCCTGCGAGGTGTCCATCGACGCCTCGTAGAAGGCATCGGCCAGCGCCAGCCATTCGGCAGGCGCGGCGTCGTAGCGGCCGCCCGGATCGGAGTTACCGCCGGCGAGGATGGAACCGAGCCGGTACCTGCGCACGTCTTCCGGGGTGATGCTGGCGATGTCGCCCTGCACCAGCTGGCCGACCTTCTCTTCCACCGTCATCGTGGCCATCAGGTCGGTGATGCGCTTTTCCAGTGCGGCGTCCTCGGCCAGCGGCCAGGCCACCTGTGGCCACGGATTCGCCTGAGCCTGCGGTGCGGGCGCCCCGGCCTTGCCATCGCCCTTGCAGGCAGCCAGCGCCAATGCCAGCGCGGCCAGCAGCACACCGCTGCGGGCACGCATGAAGTTGCGGTTCGTCATGGTGTTCATCCTTCCATCTGCTCCAGTTCGCGGCCCTTGGTCTCGTGCACGTACTTCAGCACGAAGACCACCGAGATGGCAGCGGCAATCGTATACAGGCCGTAGGCCCCCGCCAGTCCGATGCCGGTGAGCAGCATCGGGAAGGTCCAGGTGATCAGGAAGTTGGAACCCCACTGGGCCAGCCCGGCGACAGCCAGGCCCGAACCGCGGATCTGGTTGGGGAACATCTCGCCCAGCATCACCCACATCACCGGGCCCCAGGACAGGTTGAAGAACACCACGTACAGGTTCGCGGCCACCAGCGCCAGCACGCCCATGCTGTCGGACAACTGCAACTTGCTGGCCGCGTCCAGGCTGCCTGTGGCGAAGGCGAAGGCGACCAACCCCAGCGTGACGGCCATGCCCGCCGAGCCGATCCACAACAGCGGCTTGCGGCCGATCCTGTCCACCAGCAACATCGACACGATGCAGGCACCGATGCTCAGTGCACCGGAGATGACGTTGATCAGCAGTGCATCGTTCTCCGAGAAGCCCACGGCCTGCCACAGCACCGCGCCGTAGTAGAACACCACGTTGATGCCCACCAGCTGCTGGAACGTGGCCAGGCCGATGCCGACCCACACGATGGGACGCACCTTGCGCGTTGTCTTGCTGATGAGATCCGACAGGCGTGGACGATGGTGGTCCGCAGCCAGCGAGGCATCGATCTCGCCCAGCTTACGGACACCGGCCGCTTCGCCATAGAGCCGCTTCAGCACGACCAGTGCCTGTTCCTTCCTGCCCTTGGCCACCAGGTAGCGCGGACTCTCGGGAATGAACAGCAGCGCCACCAGGAACAACCCCGCCGGCAGGATTTCCACCCAGAACATCCAGCGCCAGGCTTCGTACCCCAGCCAGTACGGCGTCACCGATCCGCCGGCCACCTTGGCCAGCAGATAGTTGCTGAGGAACGCGGCGAACAGGCCGCCGATGATCGCGATCTGCTGCACCGTGGCCAGCCGCCCCCGATACTGCGCGGCCGACACCTCGCTGATGTAGGCCGGCGACATCACGCTGGCTGCGCCCACCGCAAACCCGCCCAGCACGCGATAGATCACGAACTCCAGCGACCCGGTGGCGATGCCCGAGCCCCATGCCGAGATCAGGAAGAACACCGCCGACACGATCAGCACATTGCGCCGACCGTAATGGTCCGCCAGCCAACCGGCGAAGAAGGCACCGATCGCGCAACCCAGCAGCATCGAGGCAACGTTGAATCCCGTGCCGACCGAATCCGAGTCGAACGCCTGTCGCAGTCCATCCACCGTGCCGTTGATCACGCCACTGTCGAAGCCGAACAGGAACCCGCCGATCGTCGCCACCACGCTGATCAGCACGATCAGCCTGGTGTTCTCGCCCCCCGTCATTGCCTGACTCATTGCCGTCCCCTTCCTCGATCCTGGTGTCGTTGGTCCGCCGCGCTCAGCGCAGCAGATACTGGTTGAGCAGGTTCTCGTAGCGCTCCTGCTTGCCGCTGGTCTGCTTCGGTTCGCCCTGCGTAGCCGCCAGTGCCGCCAGATCGGCCAGCCCCAGCGTGCCATTCTCGAAGTCCTTGCCCTTGCCGCTGTCGAAGCTGGCATAGCGTTCCTTGCGCCACTGCTCCCACGGCGACTCGGTCAGCAGCGCATGCGCCACTTCCAGCCCGCGCGCGAACGCATCCATGCCGCCGATGTGGGCGATGAACAGGTCTTCCAGGTCGGTCGATTCGCGGCGCACCTTGGCATCGAAGTTCAGACCGCCCTCCAGCCCACCCTGGCGCAGCACCACCAGCATCGCGCCCACGGTGTCGTACAGATCGGTGGGGAACTGGTCGGTATCCCAGCCGTTCTGCGCGTTGCCGCGGTTGGCATCGATGCTGCCCAGCAGGCCATGGTCGCTGGCCACCTGCAGGTCGTGCTCGAACGTGTGGCCCGAGAGCGTGGCGTGGTTGGCTTCGATGTTCAGCTTGAAGTCCTTCGCCAGCCCATGCTCCTTCAGGAAACCGGCCACCGTGGCGCTGTCGAAGTCGTACTGGTGCTTCATCGGCTCCATCGGCTTGGGCTCGATCAGGAAGTTGCCCTTCAACCCGATGCTGCGCCCGTAGTCGCGCGCCATGGTCAGGAAACGGGCGAAGTGCTCCACCTCGCGCTTCATCTGCGTGTTGACCAGCGAGGCGTAGCCTTCGCGGCCGCCCCAGAACACGTAGTGCTCGCCACCCAGTTCCACCGTGGCTTCCAGCGCCGCCTTCACCTGCACCGCCGCGCGGGCGACGACGGCGAAATCCGGATTGGTCGAGGCGCCGTTCATGTAGCGCGGATGCGAGAACAGGTTGGCCGTGCCCCAGAGCAGCTTCATACCCGTCGCGTTCTGGCGCTCTTTCGCCAAGGCAACCATGTGTTTCAGGTTCTTCTCGTACTCTCCGATGTCGTCCGCATCCGGCGCCAGGTCGATGTCGTGGAAGCACCAGTACGGCACGCCCAGCTTGGTGAAGAACTCGAACGCGGCATCGACCTTGGCCTCGGCCGTGGCCATCGGTGTGCCGGCCTCCCACGGGAAGTGGCGCGTGCCCGGGCCGAAGGGATCATGGCCGGCGTTGCAGAAGGTGTGCCAGTAGCAGACGGCGAAGCGCAGGTGCTCCTGCATGGTCTTGCCACCGACCTTCTTCTGCGCGTCGTAGACCTTGAACGCCAGCGGGTTGTCCGAGCCGCGGCCTTCGAAGGGAATGCGGCCGATGCCGGGGAAGTATTCCTTGGCGCCGATGAAGGGCTGGGTGTTCATGCTGCGGTGATCCTGTGGTTGTGCGAGGTGTCGCGGGGGGGACGTCAGCCGCGTTGCAGCGGGGTGACGGCATCGAGGTGCTGGAGGAAGCGGGTGTAGGCCGTCGCATAGGCCTGCGCGCGGGACGCATCGGGCGTGGCGGACAAGGCCGCATCGAAGGCGATGTGCTCGTGCGTGATGTCGGCAATGGACGCGCCCTCGCCTTCTGCACGACCCAGCGCCCACAGCGCCTGCAGGGCCGCACCGAAGGCCGCACCCTCGGACTGCACGGGCACCTCCACCGGCAGGCCGAACACATCGGCCACCATCTGCCGCCACGCCGCGCTGTTGCTGCCGCCGCCGGTCAGCACGATGCGATCGAAGCACATGCCCGCGCGCACGAAGGCATCGAAGCCGTACTTCAGGCTGTAGGTCGCCCCTTCCATCGCGGCGCGGTAGACGTGCGCGGCGGTCAGGTTGTTCGTGTCCATCCCGGCCAGCACGCCCTTGCCCCGCGGCAGGTCCGGCGTGCGCTCACCGTTGAGGAAGGGCAGCATCACCAGCCCGTCCGCGCCGGGCGGCGTGGCATGCAGGTGCGCATCGCCCTCGCGCGTGCTGAAGCCGAAGGCCTTGGCCACCTGTTCGGTTGCCACCGTGCAGTTCATCGTGCAGATCAGCGGCAGCCAGCCGCCGGTGGAGGAGCAGAACGCGGCCCAGGCGCCATCGGGATCGACCACGGGCGTGTCCGAATAGGCGAACAGCGTGCCCGAGGTGCCCAGGCTCATCGCCAGCCGGCCCTCTTCCACGCAGCCGGTGCCGATGGCCGCCATCATGTTGTCGCCGCCCCCGACGGCGACCTTCGCCGTCGCCGGAAGGCCCAGTCGCGCGGCTGCGGTGGGATTGATGTCGAACAGCGCATCCGGGGCCGCGATCGGCGGCAGGCACTCAGCGAGATCGCGCTCCGCATCCGTCGCATGCAGCAGCTCGGCCGACCAGGTGCGCGTGCGGACATCGAGCCAGCCGGTGCCGGAGGCATCGCCGTACTCGCAGAAGCGCTGGCCGGTCAGCACGAAGTTGAGGTAGTCGTGCGGCAGCAGGATGGTCGCCAGCCGTGCGTAGGCATCGGGACGATGCGTCTTCGTCCACGGCAGCTTCGAGGCGGTGTAACCGGCCAGGATCGGATTGCCCGCAAGCGCAATCGTCGCTGTCGAACCGCCCACGGCATCCATGATCTGCGCGCACTCGGCGGTCGTGCTGGTGTCGCACCACAGTTTGGCCGGGGCCAGCACATTGCCTTCCGCATCGAGCGGCACGAAGCCGTGCTGCTGGCCCGATACCGACAACGCCACGATGCGCGCACGCACGGCCGGATCAATGCGATCGAAGCAGGCCTGCATCGCGGTCACCCAGTCGGCGGGGTGCTGCTCGCGGCTGCCGTCGTCGCCGCTCATCAAGTCGAGCGGCGCACTGGCCGTGGCCACGAGGGCGCGCGCGGCGGCGTCGTAGACCACCACCTTCAGGCTCTGCGTGCCTGCATCGATGCCGGCGACCAGGCTCATGCCATTTCCTTCTTCATGCGTTCACCAGCGCACCGTCGCGCAGTCGTGCCGTTGCGGAGGTGCCGGCGGCGAGTTCGAGATCGAGCGTGCGGCCCGCATGGACCAGCTGGTAGCGGCCGCCCTTGTCCGAGTGCAGCGTGGCGCGGGCCAAGCGTCCTGCTTTCCAGGCCAGGTCCAGCCGTGCGGCATTGCGCACGCGCACGCCTTCGAGTTCGCCTTCGCGCCATGACGACGGCAGCGCAGGCAGCAGGAAGATCGATCCGCCCCAGCTCTGCACCAGCATCTCGACGATGCCGGCGGCGCCACCGAAGTTGCCGTCGATCTGGAACGGCGGGTGCGCATCGAACAGATTCGGGTAGCTGCGCTGCGGCGACAGCAGCATGCGCAGGATCTTCAGGCTGTGCTCGCCGTCCCACAGGCGTGCCCAGAAATTCAACCGCCACGCGATGCCCCAGCCGGTGGCGTCGTCGCCGCGGATCTCCAGCGTGCGTTGCGCGGCACGGGAGAGCTCGGGCGTGTCGCGCCGGTTGATCTGCGCACTCGGGTGCAGGCCATACAGATGCGAGATGTGGCGGTGGTGGATCTCGGGCGCCTGCATGTCCCAGTCCTGCTGCCACTCCTGCAACTGCCCGGCCTTGCCGATCCGGTTGGGCGGCAGCTGCGCGCTCAGCGCGGCCAGGCGCGCGGCGAAATCGGCGTCCACGCCGAGCACGCGCGCCGCTTCGATGCACTGGCCGAACAGGTCGCGCAGGATCTGCGCATCCATCGTCGGGCCGGCGCAGATCGCCGCGCCGAAAGGATGTTCGTTCTCCGGCGACAGCGACGGCACGGTGACCTTGTGCCCGGTCTGCGGATCGTCCTGCAACGTATCGACGAAGAACTGCGCCGCGCCCTTGAACAACGGCCAGACCTGCTTCAGGTACTCCGGATCGCGTCCGTAGTCCCAGCGATCCCACAGCGCCTGCAGCAACCACGCCCCACCCGTCGGCCACAGCGCCCAGCGCGCGCCATCCGGCGGCGTGGCCGCACGCCACAGGTCGGTGTTGTTGTGGAGCATCCAGCCGCCGGCGCCGTACATGTCGCGGGCGACATCGGCGCCGGTCTTCGCCAGCTCCTCCAGCATGCGCTGCAGCGGTTCGACGCATTCGCCCAGGCCGTTCGCCTCGGCGGGCCAGTAGTTCATCTCGGTGTTGATGTTGACCGTGTACTTGCTCTCCCACGGCGGATCCATCAGGTCGTTCCAGATCCCCTGCAGGTTGGCGGGCTGGCTGCCGGGCCGCGAGCTGCAGATCAGCAGGTAGCGCCCATAGGCGTGGTACAGCGCCACCAGCGCGGGATCGTCGCCCTGCGCGAACGCGGCGATGCGCTCATCGGTGGGCAGGTCGGCCGCGGCGGTACGGCCCAGGTCCAGCCGCACGCGATGGAAGAGCCGGCGGTGCTCGGCCAGATGGTCGGCCAGCACAGCATCGAAGCCCTTGTCCTTCACCCGCGCCAGCTGCGCGGCGGTGATCGCGTCGGGATCGCCGCTGACATCGTCGTATGCCACATAGTTGGTCGCCGCGACGATGCGCAGCTCCAGCTCGCGCACGCCGTCGAACACGATCTGGTCCTGCTCCACGCGCACCTGGCCTTCGCGATGCGTGACCTGCACACGGAAGGCGAAGCGCAGGCGGCCCTCGATCCCGTGCTTGCCGACGTTGCGCCCGCCGACCAGCCAGCTGTCATCGACGACGCGCGTGGTGGTCGCGTGTTCGTTGCCGGTGCGGAGGCGGCCGATCATCGCGTCACCACCGTCGACGGCGTAGCGGACGACGATGCACTGGTCGACCGGTGACACGAACACCTCGCGCCGATGCACGCCGGCACCCACGCGGAAGGTCGTGCGCGCGACGGCGGCGTCGAGGTCGAGTTCACGGCGGTAGTCCGCCACGCCGTCCAGGCGGTCGAACTGCAGCCACAGGTTACCCAGCGGCTGGTAGGCCATCTGCTTCACCGGGCGCGAGATCAGTGTCTCGTCGGCCAGCGCGGCGGCCTCCGCGTAGCGGCCGGCGAAGATGAGCGCGCGCACCCGCGGCAGGCCCTCGCGCGCTTTCGGATTGACCGCCGAATACGGCCCGCCCGCGTACAGCGTGTCTTCGTTGAGCTGCAGGCGCTCGTGCGCCACGCCACCAAACACCATCGCGCCCAGCCGGCCATTGCCCACCGGCAAGGCTTCCACCCAGACGCGCGCCGGCTGGCGATACCACAGGCGCAGGCCCTGCGCCGTGGTCGTGCCCGCCGGCAACGCAGCGGCATCCCACGGCAGTCCCGCCACCAGCGCACCGCCCGCCACGCCCTTGAACAGGGTACGGCGGCCGGGATCATGTGGCCGGGCATCGACGGCGACCGGCGACATGCCCGGACGCGGGGACTGCATCATCCAGCCCTCCCGGACAGGTGTTGTCTACCGGTTTCCATGGTGCCGCCCGACCACCCTGCTGTCATCGTGCAGTGCGGGGAAACCGCACGACCTGCGCCTTGCCGTCGTAACGCACGGTGACGTCTGCCGCCGGTTCCAGCGTGCCTGCATCGGCACGCGGACCATCGATGAAACGCACGCGCACTTCGCGCTGGGCAACCATGCCGGGGTAGCGACCTTCGCGTGCACCGATGCGCAGCTCGCCCGCCTTCTCGTCCCATGCCAGCGGGATGCGGCTGGACTCGCCGCGCTCGTAGCCGTAGCTGCGGCCGTTGTCCTCGTACAGCGAGAACGTGCCGTCGGCGCCGGTGTACACCTCGATGGTCAGCGGTGCATCCGGCTTCTCGTCCACGTACTGCTGCACCACCGTGCGCGGGATGATCGAACCCGCACGCACGAACAGCGGCATGCGCTGCAATGGCGCGGTGGCCTGGATGGTCTGGCCGCCGTCATGGCGCTTGCCGGTCTCGAAGTCGATCCAGCTCGTGCCCGCCGGCAGGTAGACCGGGCGCGTGGTCGCCTTGAACGTGGTGACCGGGGCGACCAGGAACGCCGGGCCGAACAGGTACTGGTCGGCGATGTCGCGTACCTTGGGGTCTGACGGGAAGTCCATCGCCAGCGTGCGCAGCAGCGTGCCGTCCTGGTGCCAGGTGTCGCCGGCCAGCGTGTAGATGTACGGCAGCAGCGTGTAGCGCAGCTTCAGGTAGTGCACGAAGCTGTCGTAGTGCGGCGTGCCTTCCGGCGCGATCTCCCAGATCTCGCGGTACGGGAACTGGCCGTGCAGGCGGAAGATCGGCACGAACGCGCCATGCTGGAACCACCGCAGGCTCAGCTCGCGCCATTCGGCCAGGTGCGCAGGGTCCTTCGTCTCGTATCGCTTCTCCGGCGAGAAGCCGCCGATGTCGAAGCTGACGTTCGGTGCGCCCGCCATGGAGGCGTTCACCAGACCGGAGATCTGCTCGCGCAGGTCATCCCAGCGCGGCACGATGTCGCCGCTCCAGAACGCCGCACCGGCACGCTGCTGGCCTGCGAAGAACGCGCGCGACAGGATGAAGACGCGCTTGTCCGGATCCTGCTCGCGCGAACCGCGGTAGACGCCTTCGGAATGCACCAGCGGATACGAGTTGAAGAACTCCACCGACGGGCCCAGCGAGGTCGGTGTGGTGCGCGCCTTGCGCTCGCCGACGTCGATGTTGCTGTGCAGGTCGGGCTCGCTGGCATCCAGCCACCACGCATCGAATCCTTTGGCGTTGAGCTTGCCGTTGACCTGGCGCCAGAAGATGTCCTGCGCTTCCTTCGAGTACGGGTCGTAGAACGAGTTCAGGTAGCCCTTGCCGATCCAGTCCAGCTCGCCCACTTCCACGTTGCGGTGGTACATGTGGCCGGCCGCGTCGAGTTCCTTGTAGTTCGCCGTGGTGGGATAGAACTTCGGCCAGACCGAAATCATGATCTGCGCATGCTGGTCGTGCACGTGGTCGACCATGCCGTCCGGATCGGGGAAATTCTTCGTGTCGAAGTCGTGCGAACCCCAGGCGTCCTCCGGCCAGTACGACCAGTCGAGCACGATGGCGTCGATCGGCAGCTTGCGCTTGCGGTACTCGTCCAGCGCACCGGTCAGTTCGGCCTGGGTCTTGTAGCGCTCGCGGCTCTGCCAGAAGCCGTACGACCATTTCGGCAGCAGCACGGCCTTGCCGGTCAGCGTGCGGTAGCCGGCCAGGACCTGGTCGGCGTTGTCGCCCGCGACCACGTAGTAGTCGATGGCCTGCGCGGCCTCGGACCAGATCGACAGGTCCTTCGCTTCGTCGGCAGGCAGCGGATCGCGATGCAGCAGCGCGATGTAGGCCGGCTCGATGCGGTCCCACACCAGCTTCACCTTGTGGCGCTGGCCGGCCTTCATCTCCAGCGCGAACTCGTGGTGCCACGGGTTCCAGTTCTGGCGCCAGCGGTCGATGACCAGCCTGCCGTCGACATACAGCTTGGCGTACTCGCTGTTGTAGACCGAGAACGTATGCCGGCCATCGGTGCGCGCCGCGATCTCGCCCTCCCACACCACGTCGCTGCGTCCGCCCTGCGCCATGTTCTTGCCGGCCGCCGGGAAGTTGGCGAGATCCTTGATGTACTGGTAGTTCACCTCGCTTTCGCGACGCTCCACCACCTGCTTGCCGTTGACCGTGTAGCGCGCCGTCAGCGCACCCGGCTTGCCCTGGGCGTCGAACAGGTCGAGTGAAGCGCCCAGCGGCTGCAGGCCACGCGGATCGCCATAGCGGGTGATCGCGTTGCTGTCCCACAGGATGCCGTAGTGACGCGTGGACACCAGGTAGGGAATCGCCTTGTCGATGTTGTGCTGGAGCAGCTCGACATCGCGGCCCTTGAGGTTCATCCAGCCCTGCTGGTGCAGGCCCGTGCCGTAGAAGGCTTCGTCATCCGGCGATTCGAAGCGTTGGCGGATGCTGTAGTAGTCCTTTCCTTCGACCTTCGTCGGCGTGAAGGTGCGCGCATGCTCGGCCAGCAACGGCTTGCCCGCAGCGTCGAAGAAGCTGACCTGGCCCGTGCGGGCATCGACCTTCGCCGAAATGCCCTGCGTGCTGACCGTCACCTGCCCGCCGGCTTCGCCCACCTTCACCGCCGGCGGTGCGCCGGTCTTCGCCCGCATCAGGCTGGGCGTGCGCGCGAAGTCGCCGTCGGGGTCGGCCATCACGCGCAGGATGCCCGGCGCGACCGCTTCCACCTTCACGTCGGCGGCGGACGCGTCGACGGGACGCACGATCACGCCGTGGTCGATCTTCTCGACAGCGTCGTTGCCCGCGGCGTTGGCGCCCGCTGCGGCCAGGACCAGCAGCGGCACCGTCAACGTCTTCAAGTAACCCATCGCTTGCTCCTCGTGGGCGCCCGCGGGCGACCCGGTTCATGGACCGGCGGTACCGGCCCGTGGATCGTTCAGTAGGTCGCCAGCTTCACCCGCAGCAATTGCGGGACGCTGGAGAAGTTGAGGCCGTAGTCGGTCTGGTCGCCGTTCCAGCGACGGCGGAACACCCACTTGCCGTCGACATAGGTGCCTTCGTCGACGTAGTCGTAGATCTGCCGCGCAGCGAGCGCAGGATCGGCGGCATGGATGTTGATGCGCGCATGTGCGCCGGTGACCAGGAACTCGTCCGGCCCCAGCTGCACCACCAGCGCGCGGCCGATGGGCTCGGGATTGCCGGGCGGCTCGCCCTGGAACCAGAACTGCGGCACGCCGTAGGTCACCACCATGTTCCAGCGGTCGTCGATCTTCACCGTCTGCACGGCCTGCCCCGGCTGCTCGGCGGTGCCGCGCACCTTGCCCTCGAAGCTCGCCTGCGCGATGACCCGTGCCGCCGGTGCCACCAGGGCGTAGTTCAGCGCGAACGTGGCCAGCGTCTTCTCGTCCATGTGCTTGGCGCCGAGCGGCCAGTTGGAATAGCGCGAGTAGTCGATGCCGAACGGCGACCAGCCGATGGCCTGCTCGCCCAGCGCGGAGAAGAAATAGCGCGCGTACTCCTCGCGGTTGCCGGTCTCGGAGACGAACAGCGGATTGTCCGCGCGCGCATAGCGATCCAGCACCGTGGTGTAGTGCGTGTACTCCGGCATGTAGATGTCGGGCGTCAGCAGGTCGATGTGCGGCGCCGCGGCCTTGTACACATCCAGGACGTTGTCGGTCGGGCCACCACTGGCGTACTGGCCCGGCTGACCGGGATTGAATGGTCCGCGCAGCGCGGCGTTGATGTACATCGGCAGCGGATAGACCGCCTTGCCCGCCTCGGCCACCTGGTCGATGTAGTGCGCGATATGCCAGGCATGGAAGAACTCGTCCGCATCCGTGCCGAACACCTCGCGCCATGTGCCCGGCGACTTGCCCAGTTTCTTCAGCAGCGCGTCGGGCACCGGTCCTTCGAACACCTTCTGCGCCAGCGGCGAGAAATCGCGCACGCTGCCGTAGGTTCCGGGCTCGTTCTGCGGCTGCACCAGGATGACGGTGCGCTGCGGATCCGCGGCCTTCAGGTGCGTCATCAGCGCGACGAAGGCCTTGCGGTCGGCGTCCAGCGTGGCCTGTGCGTGCGGCGACAGCGAGTTCAGCGTGCGGCCATCGGCGGTGATCACCCGCGGGAAGCGGGCGTTGTCCAGCTTGACCCAGGCCGGCGCGTAGTTCGGCCCGTTGTTCTTCCAGGTAGCGAACCACAGCAGCACAAGCCGCACGTCCTTCTCGCGCGCCTGCTTGAGCAGCACATCGACGAAGGAGAAGTCGAACGTCCCCTCCTTCGCTTCGATCTGTTCCCACGCGACCGGCACCATCACCGTGTTCGGCTTGACCACATCGATGGCCGGCCACACCTCGTCCAGTGCCTGCGGCCAGTTGCTGGAGTTGTTGACCTGCGCGCCCAGGATCAGGAACGGGGCGCCATCGACCATCAGCGCATGCCGACCGTCCTTGCTGACGATCTGCGGGATGGGCGCCCCGCCGCTGCTCCGGCTGTCTGCGCCCGATGCGGCTTCGCCAGGCTTCGCCGCATCGTCGGGAGACCGGCATGCAGGGAGTGCGCAGATCGCGACCAGAAGACCGCAGAGCGTGGACAGGCGAAGCAGGCGGGACATCATCGGGAGCACTCCAGGGTCACCAGGTGTCGCTGCGGAAGGGCGAAGCGGGCAACTGCGCGGTGTTGATCAGGTCGGCGTCGGCGGGATTGTCGGACCACGCATAGCGCACGGCGACCGGGCGCGGGATCGCCGCACTGCGCACCACCACGCGCCCCTCCGCCAGCGAAGCCGCCGCCGGATGGAAGACCTGGTCCGTGCCGGCGAGCGCGAAGCCGTGCACGCGCGTGCCACCACCGCGCACCGCCAGCGTGCCGCCCGCGCTGCCGAATTCGACATGTGCAGCACCACCCTCGAAGCGGGTGTGCTGGGGCGTCGGGCCATGGAAGTCCACGGCTTCGCCGTACGCCACATGCCGTGCGGCCAGTGCAAGGCGCTTGCCGACGTCCTGCTTGTTGATTGGATGGATGTCCTTGGGGTTGCCGATATCGATCGTCACCGCCTGCGCGGTGCCCGGCATCCACAAGGTCATCGACTGCGACTCGCGCAACACCGCCCAGGGACTCTCGTCGCCCTTGTCGGTGCCGGAGGAGAAGTTGGCCAGCTGCACCCACAGGAACGGCAGACTGGGCGCATCCCACTGCGTGCGCCACTGCGCCCGCCACTGTTCGATCATCGCAGGGAACTGCCGGCGGTAACGCAGCGCGTCCGCCACGGTGTTCGCGTTCGATTCGCCCTGGTACCAGATCACGCCGCGCAGCGCGTAGGGCTGCAGCGGATGGATCATCGCGTTGTACAGCAGGGTGGGATGCTGGTTCTTGTCGTCGACCAGGGCGACGCTGACGTCGGCCGGCCGGAACGACCAGCCCGCCAGCGTGCGCGGTGCGGCGCCCTGCGGCTGGACGAAGACCTCGGTCGCGTCACCGTGGATGCCGCCCCCGCCGCCGAAATCGGATACACGCACCGCCACGTGATTGACGCCCGCATGCAGGGCCGATGCCGGCACGGTGTAGCGACGCGGCAGGTTGTACTGCATTCGCGTTTCGCCGACCTGCACGCCGTTGACCCACGTGATGTCGGAATCGTCGATGCGGCCCACGCCCAGCGTCACGCCGGCAGCGGCCTCTTCGGCAGTCAGCGTGAACGTGGTGCGGTACCACGCCACGCCGTCCATACCGTTCCAGCCCGTGGCTTCCCACAATGCCGGAACCTTGATCGATGTCCATGCGGAAGGATCGATGCTGGCGGACTGCCAGCCGGCATCATCGACGGGAAGATCAGGCCAGCGCGCCAGATTGCGGTGCGTCCGTGCCAGCGCCTGCTCGTCCTGCGCGCGCAGCGTGCTGGCCTGCTGGGCGAGCGCCTTTTCGTCCAGCCCCTGCGATGGCGCATCCATCCAGGCTTCGATGCGGCTGCCACCCCAGGTGCTGTCGATGATGCCGATCGGCACGCCGGTGACCTTGCGCAGTTCGCGCGCGAAGAAATGCGCCACCGCCGAAAACGTGCCCGCGGCCTGCGGCGACGAGGCGACCCATTCACCCCCTGCGAGCTGCGCCTGCGGCGTTCCCGCCCAGGACTTGGGGATCTTGAAATGGCGGATCTGCGGATCGGTCGCGCGCGCGATTTCCCCTTCCGGATCCGCGGACTGCGCGATCGGCCATTCCATGTTCGACTGACCGCTGGCCAGCCACACGTCGCCGACCAGCACGTCCTGCAGCACGCGCGCGCCGGTGCCATCGTCGATGCGCATCACGTGCGGTCCACCGGCGGACAGCGCGGGCAGTTCCAGCGACCAGTGGCCGCTGGCATCGGCCTGCGCCGCGCCATCACGGCCGGCGAACGTCACCACGACGCGCGCGCCCGGGGCCGCCTGGCCCCAGACCTGCACCGGCTGGTCGCGCTGCACCACCATGCCATCGGCGAAGAGGCGCGGCAGCTCGACGGCGTGTGCGACCGGCATTGCAAGAAGAACGAGAAGAGCGAGGGCGATTCGATTCACTGCGGATCTCCGTACCAGATGCCGCGCCCTTCGGTGCCGAAGTAGACGCGGCCATGCAGGCGGGGATCGCCTGTCACGTGACGGATGATGCCGCCAAACCGCAGTGCATCACGGTCGATCCGCCGCCAGCGGCGTCCGCTGTCGTCGGACCGGTAGAGTCCCCTCTGTCCCTGCACTTCGCCGAACACGAACAGCACCGGCGCATCGCCGTCCTTCGCCGGCTTGCCCAGTCCCACCGACATCACGTTGTCCACGCCCGGAACGCGTGCCAGCTTGCCGGGGGACAGATGCAGCAGGCCACGCCAGGACGACGCGATCCAGGCTTCTCCGGCACGCTGCGGATGCGGCCGGATCTCCGCGCGATACCAGTCGCCGATCTCGCCGACCGGCGCGCGCACTTCCTCGAACGCGACGCCGCCGTTGCCGCTGACATACAGCTTGCCGCTGATCGCATCGAAGCCGTAGTAGATGCCTTCATCGACGCGATCAGCTTCCACCACCGCCGTCTTCGGCAGGCCTTTCACCTGCTGCCAGCGCCCGCCCATGTCGGCGGTGATCCAATGATGCTCGCCATTGCGCGGCTGCCAGATCGCGCGCTTGCCATCGGCCGCCAGCGAGATCTTCCCTGCGCCTTCGCCATCCGGCGGCTCGGTCGCGAAGGCGGTCCAGGTGCGGCCGCCATCGTTCGACCATGCACCCCGCACCGCGCCTTCCGGCCGGTTGTGGAAATAGCCCGTGCGCACCATCACCTCCGGCGCCTGTCCGGCGAAGGCCAGGCTTTCGGTGTTGGAGAAGCGCACGCCGGCGAAGCGCTGCTGCGAGACATCGAGATTGTCGTGGACGAAGCCATCGACATCACCGAGGCCGCTCACCAGGTGCGCGCCTTGCGGTGGGCTGGCCAGTGCCAGCGGCACGGTTTCCTCGAAGCCCGCCTGCTCGAAGCGCCACTGCATCTCGGCACCCTGGTCGAATGCACGTGCGTTGGTCGATGCCCACACGCCGTAGCCGGTGACGAACAGGATGCGGTCGGGATCGTGCGGATCGATCTCGATGTCGGCCATCCAGTGCGGCTTCGCATCCGCCGTCCACGGCGCGGACGAATGGTCGAAGCGGGACCGCGGCAGCGTGGCCGTCCACGTACGTCCGCCATCGACGCTGCGGTAGAGGTCATCGTGCGGCTGGTAGCGACGGAACGTGGTGGCGACGATCACGTCCGGATTGTCGGCCTGCACCGCGACCGCGCCCCAGCCGAACCCCTTCCCGGACGTGTCGGAGGAACGGGGCGCCGGGGTGATGTCTTCCCAGCGGTCGCCGATGGGATCGAACCGCCACACGGCGCCGTCGGCCATGTTGTTGGGGCCGGGCTCGTCGCCGTAGCTGAGCAGCCAGCGCCCGCGTGCGTCGCGCACCATGTGGCTCGGACGCAGCCCGACAGGTTGGCCGGGCACGGCCTGCCATGTGGCACCGCCGTCGCGTGAGCGGTAGAGGCTGGTCTCGTTCGTCGAAACACCCGCGTAGATCGTTCTGGTCGGTGTGCCTTTCGCACCGTCAGCCGGATCGAACACGACGAAGGCGATGCCCACCGGGCGCAGCTCGCGCCAGCCCATCGCCCAGGCCGACTGCGCCTTGGCGATGGCGGGAAAACCTGCGGCCTCGCGCCATGTCGCGCCGGCATCGTCGCTCCGCCACAAGCCGTTGGCGCGTGTGCCGAACAGCAGCACGCGGCCGTCATGCGGATCCACCGCGAGGCGCTCCCCGTTGCCGCGCCCCTGTTCGTTGCCGCCCAGCTTGAACGGCAGCGCCGCACGCTGGAAAGTCGCGCCGCGATCGGTCGAGCGCAGGATCACGCCCTCCTGCCCACGCTCGTGCAGATACGTGCCGACCGCCAGATACAGGCGATCGGGATCGGACGGATCCAGCGCGAGGCTCTCCACACCGAAACGGCCGCTGTCCTCATGGCCCATCCAGTCCATCAGCGGCAGCCATCGCTGGTCGCGCGGCTGCCAGCGGTAGGCGCCACCGATATCGGTACGGGCGTACAGCAGGCCCTTCTCATGCGGATGAAAGACCAGGCCGCTGACGAAGCCGCCGCCGCCGATGGCGACATTGCGCCAGCGGTAGCCGGCCACGTCATCCTTCGCCGCCGCGCCGGGCACCAGCAGGAAAACGAACAGCGCGAGGGTCAGGCGAAGCGTGTGCACGGAATCTCCTGTCGGGGAACAGCGGTGCGCCGGCAGGAAGCACACCTCGGGCGCGGCACGAAGCGTGCGCCGGTCCATCGAAGGAACGGCCGGCGTACCGGCCGCTCCCGGGGGCTGCATCAGAACGTGAAGCGGAGTGTCGCGGCGTAGCGGCGGTCGTTGACGTACCAGGACGTGATGCGCTTGCCGGCACCGTTCTGGTCCATCAGCGTGCGCTGCTCGGCGTTGTTGAGGTTGTTCATCTCAAGGCCGAACTGCACGTTGTCGGAGAAGCGATAGAAGATCGATCCGTCGAGCTGGCCGAAGCTGTCGCTGTACACCGGCAGCTTCCACGGGATGCCGCCATCGCCGCCGTTGTAACCGTTCGGGCCGATCGACAGCAGGTACTCGCTGCGCCAGTTGTAGGCCAGGCGGATCTGCCACGGTCCCTTCTCGTAGAACGCCGCGACGTTGTACGAGTTCTTCGACAGTCCATCGGCCGGCAGGTCGCCGAACAGCGATCCGTCGGTGTCGACGGGCACCGCGTTGGAGGCGGCCGGGATGCTCGTCGAGCTGTCGATGTAGGTGTAGTTCGCCGACATGCCCAGGCCATCGAACGGCGCCGGCAGGAAATCGAAGAACTGGTTCCAGCCGATTTCTGCGCCCTGGATCTTGGCCTTGCCGACGTTGACCAGGCGGGACACGCGATAGTCGTAGTCGTTGCCGTCGATGCCCGGGTAGGCGACCAGCTCCGTCTGTTGGCGGAAATAGTCCTTGATGTCCTTGTAGAAGAAGTTCACCCAGGCCATGCCGCCGCTATCCGGTGCGAAGTACCACTCCAGCGACAGATCGAACTGGTTGGCCTCCATCGGCTTCAAGTAAGGGTTGTCGGTGGAGCTGCCGGTGAGCTCCAGGTCCTCCGGGCCGAGTTGGTCGCCCGGCTCCGGATTGACGCCGTCGCGGACGGCCACGCTGAGCACCTGGTAGGCCTGCATGTCGCTGAAGGCCGGACGCGCGATGGCCTTGGACGCGGCGAAGCGGACGACCCAGTTCTCCCTCGGCTCCCACTTCACGTTCGCGCTGGGCAGCACGTCGGTGTACGAGTTCTCCGCGGAAATCGGCTCCGACTGACCCGTGCCCAGGTACGGCGCGAACGCGTTGTTCGGATACACCAGGTAGCCCTCGGCGCTGTTTTCGGTGCGCACCACGCGTACGCCGACGTTGCCGTCGATGCGCGCTTCGTCCATCGCGAAGTTCAGCATCGCGTAGGCGGCGTAGGTCTTCTCGTTCTGTACGTTACCCCACTGCGGATCGGACAGGTTGCGTGGCGTGATCTGGCCGTAGCAACAGGTGTAGTACGGAGTGGCTGCGCCGTGGATGTCGAGGTAGCTGTTAGGGAAGCCCAGCGCGGTGGCCAGCACCGGCGAGTAGAACGATCCCGGCGTGGACGCGCCGCCGCGATAGAAATTATCGAAGGTGATCAGGTTGGTCAGGCTGGAATTGACCGTGCCATTGAGGTCGAGCCCCGGCAGCGCGCCGCCGGGCAACGCCCATCCCTGCATCCAGGGCTGGAACACCGGCTGCCAGTCGTAGCCGGTGTCGATGCTGTGCGCATCGCGGTCGGTGACGCGCACGCCGAACTTCACCGAATCGAAGACGTTGCTGTCGAAGCTGTGCTTCAGGTCCGCGCGCCAGGCGACTTCGTCGGCGGTGTTGTCGTCCTGGTGGTCCATCGTGAACCCCCAGTAGTAGTTCGCGGGGTTGGCGGTGAACTGGTTGTCGACACCGATGCGCGGCACGCCGTGGCCCAGGTCGATGTCGATGTAGGGCACGTTGAGGCCCAGCGATACGGTGGAATCCAGCGCCTCGGTATTCGCCTTGATGTACTGCAGGTCGGTGGAGAACTCGGTGCGGTCGCTGAACAGCCACTTCAGGCCGAACGAGTAGTCGGTGGTGTCGGACTTGCGGTGCGAGGCGCGGATGTCCGTGCCCATCGGGATGTCGCCGTTCGAACGCAGCCGGCCCGACACGAACACGTTGCCGTCGAATTCGTAAGGCTGGCTGGCATCGACGCGCACCTGCAGCGGATCGTTGGAGACGAAGATCGCGTCTTCGTACCAGAGCTCGTCGTATCGGCTCTGGAAGGCGGTGGCGAACAGCTCCAGGTTGTCGTTCGGCCGCCATTGCAGGGCGACGTAGGCGCCCTGGCGCTCGCGCTCGTACTCCAGCGTGCGCCAGTCGGCGCCGCGGGGCAGCCACAGGTTCTCGTTGGTGCCGTCGTTGTCGAGGTCCGAGTTGGCCGTGTTGAAGAACGGCCGCACGAACATGCCATCGGTGCGTGTCGCCAACTCGGAATGGGCCAGGTTGACCAGGATGCCGAACTCGCCTGCGTCAGTGTCCCAGCGATTGCTGAAGAGCACCGAACCCGCGGGCTTGACCTGCTCGGCGAAGTCACCGCGGTTGGCGCTGAACGACATGCCGAAGCGGCTGCCTTCGATGTCGAACGGCATGAACGTGCGCAGGTCGACGCTGCCGCCGAGACCACCCTCGATCATGTCCGCCTTCTGGTTCTTGTAGACGTCGACGCCGGCCATCAGCTCGGCGGGCACGTCCTGGAAACTCAGCGCCCGGCCGCCGGACGCGGAGAAGCTGTCGCGACCGTTCAACTCGGAGCGCACCTGGGTCAGGCCGCGCACCTGCACACCGCCGCCTTCGGCGGAGAAATGCTCCGGATCGCCAACCGTCAGGAAGCGATCGATGGTCACGCCGGGGATGCGCGACAGTGTTTCCGTGACGCTGCGGTCGGGCAATGCGCCGATGTCGAGCGCGGTGACCGAGTCGACGAACGTGTCGGCGTCGCGCTTGATGTCCTGCGCCCGGTAGACGGAGCCGCGGATACCGGTGACGACGACGGCATCAAGTTCGGTAGCGGCCTCTTCCTGTTGCGTGGCGGGCGCGGTGTCCTGCGCGTACGCAGGCGCGGCCAGCATCATGGCGATGCCCAGGGCGAGGACGGTGGGTTGCAGCTTGCGGCCATCGGAGCGGACGGCACGGACGGCCGCCGCAGGGCGGCGCTGGAGCGTTGACATGGATGTTCCCTCCCAGGACACATGACAAGCGATTGAGTTGTGGTCCCGATCCGCGGACGTCTTCGCGTCTTTCGGCCGGATGAAGCATGTGGCGGCTGCGGCTCCGGCCGCGGTCGTCGGTGGTGCGGATCCATCCGTGGCGGATGTCAGGGCGGCGAAAGGCATCTGGCCCGACCCGGACAATCAACCGGCGGCCGTGGGACCGCTCTTTGTGACTGCGGCGGGAGCATAGGCGGCGCTGACATGCCGTACCAATGAAATATTGATCACCAGCTATATCGAACCCGAATAGCTCGGCCGGCTCAGCCCGGGGGACCCTCACCCGGGGGCGATGCGCCTGCGGGACGCGGCGGCTCCGGTTCGGCATACAGGCGGCGGGCAGTCGCCCGCAGCGCCTCCAGCACGCGCTCGGCGCCTGGCGACAGCAGCTGGTCGCGGCGGCGCACGATGCCGAAGAACTCCATGCGCACCCCCAGCTCGATCGGCAGCACGCACATCTGGCCGGTCTGCAGGTACGGGCCCACGGATTCGGCCGGCAGCGCGGTGAGCATGTCGCTGTGCCGCAGCAGGTGGATGATCACCGGAAGCGAGGCGGTCTCCACGATGTTCTGCGGCGGTGGCTGGCCGTGCTCCAGGAACACCGCGTCCAGCCGCGAGCGCAGCACGCTGGCGGCCGGCGGCATGATCCAGCCGTAGTCGACCAGATCGGCGTGGGTGATGCGCGGGCGCCGGGTGAGCGGATGCCCGGCGCGCACGATGACGGCGTGCGGCTCGTCCGCCAGCGGCTCGAAGTCCAGCTCGCCTGCGCCTTCCGGGCCCATGATGCGACCGATGACGATGTCCAGTTGCCCATCCAGCAGCTTGGCGACCAGGGGCCGGCTGTAGTCCATTTCGACCTTGATGAGGATGTCGGGGAAGTCGCGCTTCACCGCCGCAACCGCCTGGGGAACCAGGGTGGTGCCCGGGTTCACCACCGTGCCGATGGACGCCTGGCCCATCCGCCCGCTGCGCAGCGCGGCGATCTCGTCGTGGGCACGACCGATCTCCGACAGCGCGGAGCGCGCCCGGCGGATCAGTACCTGGCCATACCAGGTGGGCTCCACGCCGCGCGCGTGACGCTCGAACAACGGCACGCCCAGCAGGCTTTCCATTTCCGCCAGCAGCTTGGACGCGGCAGGCTGGGTCATGTTGGCGGCCTCGGCGGCACGCAGCACCGACCGCTGCTCGTACAGGTGCAGCAGCAGGGTGAGATGGCGGGTCTTGAGCCGGGTGGCGCCGAACCAGCCGGTGGTGGGTTGGACCATGGGAACCTCCGGGCGAATGAGCTATTCGCACTGGGAATAGCCTATGACAAAAATTTCATTTGTCGTACATAGATGCCCACGCGAGGCTATGCCACGCTTCAAGGGCGGGCTGGCCGGGACTCCGGGCCGCCCGCCACGGCGTCACCCGCGGACGGCCGGCACAGGCCCGCCGCATGGTGATTCCGCATCCGATCCACGCCGGGAGGAGGGCCCCATGGCGACATCGCAGTCCGACGGCACCCCGCGTGCCGGCGCCATCGTCGCGTCCACGCCACCCGCAAGCGGACATCCGTGAGCACGCGACTGTCCGGCAAGATCGCCATCGTCACCGGCGCCGCCAGCGGCATCGGCGCGGCGACCGCGCGCCTGTTCGCCCGCGAGGGCGCCACCGTCATCGGGCTCGATCGGCAGCCGGCGACCTCCACCGACGCGGGCGTCACCCACCACCTCGCCGACATCACGGATGCCGCCGCCGTCGATGCCGTCGTGCAGTCCGTGCGCGCACGGCATGGCCGCATCGATGCGCTGGTGAACAACGCCGGCGCCGACGTGTTCGCCGAGCCGCTGTCGCTGTCGGACGAAGACTGGGAACGCTGCTTCGCGCTGAACCTCAAGGGTGCATGGCACCTGTGTCGCGCGGTGCTGCCGGCCATGCTGGCGCAGGGTGCAGGCTCCATCGTCAACATCGCCTCGGTACACGGGCACAAGATCATCGCCGGCTGCTTCCCCTATCCGGTGGCCAAGCACGGCCTGATCGGCCTGACCCGTTCGCTCGGCATCGAGTACGCCGCGCACGGCATCCGGGTGAATTCGATTTCGCCCGGCCTGATCCTGGTGCCGCGCATCGAAGCCTGGTTCGAACGCGAGCCCGGCACGCGCGAGAAACAGACCGCGCTGCTGCCGCCGCAACGCATCGGCACGCCGGAGGAAGTGGCCTATACCGCGCTGTTCCTTGCCAGCGACGAAGCCCGCTTCATCAACGCCACCGACATCACCATCGATGGCGGCCGTTCGCAGGTCTATCACGACTGAGCGCATGGACAGCCCACCCCTCCCCTTCGCCCTGCCGCTGATCGCGATCCTGCGCGGCATCACGCCCGCCGAGGTACCCGCGCATGTCGGCGTGCTGGTGGCGGAAGGCTACGACGCGATCGAGATACCGGCCAATTCGCCGGACTGGGAACACAGCGTACGCATCGCCGTGGACGCCTTCGGCCAGCGCGCGATGATCGGCGCCGGCACCGTGCTGACGACCGCGGATGTCGATGCACTGGTCGCCGCCGGCGGGCGCCTGATGGTCACGCCGAACACGCGTCCGCCGGTGATCCGGCACGCGATCGAACGCGGCCTGCAGGTCGCCGCCGGCTTCGCCACCGCGAGCGAAGCCTTCGACGCACTCGATGCCGGCGCGCAGATGCTGAAGCTGTTCCCCGCATCCGTCTACGGACCGGCGATGGTGCGCGCGCTGCGCAGCGTGCTGCCGCCGGTTCCCCTCTTCGCCGTCGGTGGCGTCACGCCCGACACCCTCTCCGGCTACCTCTCAGCCGGCTGTCAGGGCGCCGGCATCGGCGGCGAACTCTACAAGCCCGGCCAACCGGTCGAACGCACGCGCGAACACGCGCGGCGTTTCCGGCAGGCCTACCTGGACCACGCCGCATGAAGATCGTCCGCCTCAGCACCTACCATGCCGCACCGCGCTGGTTGTTCCTCAAGGTGGAAACCGACGAAGGCATCACCGGCTG
The DNA here is from genome assembly GCF_029542205.1 of Pseudoxanthomonas sp. SE1. Classification (NCBI taxonomy): domain Bacteria; kingdom Pseudomonadati; phylum Pseudomonadota; class Gammaproteobacteria; order Lysobacterales; family Lysobacteraceae; genus Pseudoxanthomonas; species Pseudoxanthomonas sp. SE1. The sequence goes on from NZ_CP113783.1 coordinate 3,792,297, forward strand.
GGGCGAGCCGGTCATCGAAGGTCGCGCGCACGCCGTGGAAGCGGCCGTACACGAACTGTCCGACTACCTGATCGGCCAGGATCCGGCACGCATCAACGATCTGTGGCAGGTGCTCTATCGCGGCGGCTTCTATCGCGGCGGCGCCATCCTGATGAGCGCCATCGCCGGCATCGACCAGGCGCTGTGGGACATCAAGGGCAAGGCGTTGGGCGTGCCGGTGTACCAGCTGCTCGGTGGCCTGGTGCGCGACCGCATGAAGACCTACCGCTGGGTCGGCGGCGACCGCCCCGCCGACATCGTCGCGCAGATGCGGACGTACCAGGCGCAAGGGTTCGACACGTTCAAGTTCAACGGCACCGAGGAACTCAAGCTGATCGACAGCCCGCGCGCGATCGACGCGGCGGTGGCCAAGGTCGCCGCGATCCGCGACGCGATGGGCGACCGCGTCGACTTCGGCATCGACTTCCACGGCCGTGTCAGCGCGCCGATGGCGCGCGTGCTGCTGCGCGAACTGGCGCCGTTCAAGCCGCTGTTCGTCGAGGAGCCGGTACTGCCCGAGCAATGGGAGTACTACCGCCCGCTGTCCGATGCGACCTCGATCCCGTTGGCCGCGGGCGAGCGCATGTACTCGCGCGCCGAGTTCAAACCGGTGCTCGCCGCCGGCGGACTGGCGATCCTGCAGCCCGACCTGTCGCATGCCGGCGGCATCACCGAGTGCGTGAAGATCGCGGCGATGGCCGAAGCGCATGACGTCGCGCTGGCACCGCATTGCCCGCTGGGCCCGGTGGCGCTGGCGGCGTGCCTGCAGGTGGACTTCGTGTCGCACAACGCAATGCTGCAGGAACAGAGCATCGGCATCCACTACAACACGGGCGCCGACCTGCTGGACTACGTGCTCAACAAGGAGGATTTCCGCTGCGACGGCACCGGCAGCATCGCCGCGCTGCCCAAACCCGGGCTGGGCGTGGAGATCGACGAAGAACGCCTGATCGAAGCGCACCGGCAGCCGCCGCGCTGGCGCAACCCGCTGTGGCGGCATGCCGATGGCAGCGTGGCCGAGTGGTGACGCCGTGACGACGGCGCTGGCGACCCTGGTCGTCGACAGCCGCTGCGCACTGGGCGAAGGCATCCTGTGGTGCGACCGCCGGCGCGTCCTGTACTGGACCGACATCCTCGCCGCCGAACTGTGGCGGCACGATCCCGACAGCGGGCACACGCATACCTGGTCGCTGCCCGCGCCGCTCGGCTGCCTGGCACTGGGCGAAGACGGACGCCTGCTGCTGGGCCTGGCCAAAGGCCTGTACGCGAGTGATGTCGAAGCGCAGCTGTCCAGCCGCGAACTTTCCCTCGACAAGCTGGCCGACGTCGAAGCCGACGACCCGATGACCCGCATCAACGACGGCCGCGCGGATCGTCACGGCGGCTTCGTGTTCGGCACGAAGAGCGAACACGCCGACCTGCGTCCGGCCGGCCGCTTCCACCAGTACACGGCCACGCATGGCCTGCGTGAACTCGCGCTGCCGCGCGTGGCCATCCCGAATTCGATCTGCTTCGATGCCACCGGCACGCGGATGTATTTCTGCGACTCGGTGACGCCGCGGATCCTGCATTGCAGCTACGACGCGGCGACCGCCAGCGTGTCCGACATCGCGGTGTTCGTCGACCTCGACCTGACCGGCGCGGAGCCGGATGGTTCCATCGTCGATGCCGAAGGCGCGCTGTGGAATGCACAGTGGGGCGCGGGCCGCGTGGTGCGCTACCTGCCGGATGGCCGGATCGACCGCATCGTGGCGGTCCCCGCACCGCAGCCTTCTTGCTGCGTGCTGCACGACGACACGCTCTACATCACCAGCGCCCGCGTCGGACTGGATGCCGCCGCGCTGGCGATGCACCCGCTGTCGGGGGGCGTGTTCGCCCATCGCAACGAACGTCGTCTCGCCCGCGATATCGACCGGGTGCGGCTGCCATGATCGCCGTGGACTGGGGCACCAGCACCCTGCGCCTGTACCGCATGGCCGACGATGGGCAGGTCCGCGAGCGCCGTCGCAGCGACCACGGCGTGATGGCCTGCGGTGGACGCTTCGGCGACGTGCTGGCGCAGGAGATCGCCGGTTGGGACGACACCGACGTCCTGCTGTGCGGGATGGTCGGCGGTCGCGGCGGCTGGCACGAGATGCCCTATCTGCCCTGCCCCGCCGGCAACCATGCGCTGGCGCTGGGCATGCAGCGCTTCCAGCCTCCGGGCTTCGACGAGCGGGCGCTGTGGCTGGTCCCGGGATTGCGGGACAACGATTCCGATACCGTGCCCGACGTGATGCGCGGCGAAGAGACGCAACTGGCGGCATTGCTGGACGTGCTGCCCGGCGGCACGCACCTGGTCTGCCTGCCCGGGACGCACAGCAAATGGGTCACGGTGCGCGACGGCAGGGTGCAGCGGATCGCGACCGCGATGACCGGCGAGCTCTACGCGGTCCTGCGCCAGCACAGCATCCTGGGACGCCTGATGCCGGTCGGCGACGTGCGCTTCGACGGCTATGCGTTCGACGCCGGCCTCAAGCGCAGCGCGGACGCAGGCGGCCTGCTGCACCATCTGTTCGGGGTCCGTACCACCGGCCTGTTCCAGCAGCTCGCCGAGCCGGCGCTGCCGTCGTACCTGTCCGGCCTGCTGATCGGCCATGAACTGCGCGCGTCGGGCCTGTTTTCGCACGCACCGCGTCCTGCACAGGTCCACCTGGTCGGCAACGACCGCCTGCTGGCGTCCTATGCGCATGCGCTGACCACGCTGGGCGTCGGCGTGCAGCGACACCCGGAAGACCTGGCCGCACGCGGGCTGCATGCGCTGTGGTCACGGCGCACGAGCGCCGCCACCACCACTTGAGGAAGCAAACCATGTTGACACGTTGCGCACTGGCGGTGATGGGCATTCTTTCGATGGCGTCCGCATGCGCGGGGGATGCCGTCTTCCGCGAGGTGCGCTATGCGGGCGACGATGGTGGCCCGCCCATCGACACCACGCAGTTCCGCAACCCGGTGGTGGCCGGCTTCTATCCGGACCCGTCCGCCATCCGCGTCGGCGACGACTTCTATCTCGTCACCTCGACATTCGGCTATTTCCCTGGCCTGCCGATCTTCCACAGCACCGACCTGGTGTCGTGGACGCAGATCGGCAACGCGATCCACCGCCCTGGCCAGATCGACTACGGCGACAAGGAAGAACTGACGCGCGGCCTCTTCGCCGCCACCCTGGCCCACCGCAACGGCACGTTCTACGTGGCCAACACCTGCTTCTACTGCGACCGTGGCAATTTCGTGGTCACCGCGAAGCATCCGGCAGGCCCGTGGTCGGACCCGATCTGGCTCGGGGCGAGCGGCATCGACCCTTCGCTGTTCTTCGATGACGATGGCAGCGCCTGGGTGGTGCACAACGACGTGCCCGATGGAAAGCTGCGCTATGACGGCCACCGCGCGGTCTGGCTGCAGCGCTTCGACTTCGACAGGCGCGAACGCGTGGGCGAACGCATCCTGCTGGTGGACGGCGGCGCCGACCCGTCGACGAATCCCGAGCACGTCGAAGGGCCGCACATCTTCAAGCACGACGGCTGGTACTACCTGACCGCCGCCGAGGGCGGCACCGGCGAGCAGCACGCGCAGATGGTCTGGCGCAGCCGCACGCTGACGGGTCCGTACGCGGCATTCCCGGGCAATCCGTCGCTGACCCAGCGCGATCTCGACCCGAAACGCGCCGATCCGGTGACGTCCACCGGGCATGCGCAGTTCGTGCAGCTGAAGGACGGCTCCTGGTGGGCAGTCTTCCTTGCCACACGTCCGTACCGCGGCAACCAGTACAACCTGGGCCGCGAGACCTTCCTGTTGCCGGTCACGTGGCAGGACGGCTGGCCGGTGATCCTGCCGCGCGGCGAACGCGTGCCGGTGGTCGTGAAGCGCCCGGACCTGCCGCGCAATCCACAGCCGCTGCCGACCACCGGGCCGATCGAATGGAGGGAGCGCTTCGATGCGCCGGCGCTGCCGCTGTCGTGGATGACGCTGCATCCGCCGGAGACGAAGTGGTACACCACCGGCGCAGAGGGTCTGACGCTCTCGCCCGGCGTGATGCCGCTCGGCGGATTCGGCGCCACGCCCGGCCAACCGTCCTATGTCGCGCACCGTCTTCAGCACCACAACGCCACGCTGGAAACGACGATCGCCTCGTTCGATCCCGCGCCCGGGGAGCTGGCCGGACTCGCGCTGATCCAGAACGAATACGGTCACTACGTGCTCGGTGTCGAACGCGACGCGCGTGGCGTGGCGGTGTCGCTGTACCGGCGCAGCAGCCGCGAGGGCGCGAAGGAAGGCGAACGGCTGGCGCGCATCCCGCTGGATGCGAGCGCCATGCCGATCACGCTGCGCTTCCGCCTCGACGGCCCGCGCCTGGATGCCGATTACGCGCTGGCACCAGGCGAGTGGACATCCGTCGCCTCCGGCCTGGATGCGAGCCTGCTGAGCGTGGAGACCGCGGGCGGTTTCATCGGCAACACGTTCGGACCGTACGCGGTCCGCCGCTGACCACGCCATCACGGGAAGCCACATGCCAGGTACCTCGCGTCGCGGATTGTTCAAAGCCGGCCTCGCCGGCTTGGCCGCATGGCCGCTGGCATCACGCGCTGCGGCGACCACCGCCTGTGCGCCGTCGCTGCCACCGCACGCCACCGGCATCGAAGGCCAGCGCAAGGCCGATCTCGGCGACGGCACCTATCTCAATCCCGTCGTCGCGGGCGACCGCCCGGATCCCACGATCCTCAAGGACGGCAACGACTACTACATGACGTTCTCGTCGTTCGATGCCTATCCCGGCCTGGTGATCTGGCATTCCACCGACCTGGTCAACTGGACGCCGCTCGGACCCGCATTGCACACGCCCGTCGGCACCGTCTGGGCCGTCGATCTCTGCAAGCATGGCGACCGCTACTTCATCTACCTGCCTTCGTTGGCGAAAGGCGGGGCGTGGAAGATCCACGTCATCTGGGCCGACGACATCCGCGGCCCCTGGAGCGAACCGGTCGACCTGCACATCGATGGCTGCATCGATCCCGGCCACGCGGTCGGCGAAGACGGCCGGCGCTATCTGTTCGTCAACGGCATCCGCAAGGTGCGGCTCACCGACGATGGCCTGGCGACCGACGGCATGCTGGAGCATGCATACAGCCCGTGGCGTTATCCGGACGACTGGATCACCGAGAACTTCGCGCCGGAAGGCCCCAAGCTGACGCGCCGCGGCGACTGGTTCTACCTGGTCACCGCGGTGGGCGGCACCGCCGGCCCGGTCACCGGCCACATGGTGATCGCCGCACGCTCGCGTTCGATCCACGGCCCATGGGAGCACTGCCCGCACAACCCGCTGGTACGCACGCAGGACGCGTCCGAACCCTGGTGGTCGCGCGGCCACGCAACACTCGTCGACGGTCCAGCCGGTGACAGCTGGATGGTCTACCACGGCTACGAGAACGGGTACCGCACGCTCGGGCGGCAGACGCTGCTGGAACCGATCGAATGGACGGACGACGGCTGGTTCCGTGCGCGTGGCGGCGATCTGTCGAAACCGTTGCCGGCTCCACGGAATGGCAAAGTCGGCATCGCCGGTGTCGCGCTGTCCGATGATTTCTCGACCGACCGGCTCGGCACGCAATGGGCCTTCCACGCGCCCCGGCCTGACGAGATGCAGCGCATCCGCTACGGAACGCGATCGCTCCGCCTCGCCGGCGCCGGCACATCGCCTGCCGATGGCAGCCCGCTGGCCTGCATCGTCGGCGACCGTGCCTACCAGGCCGAGGTCACGCTGACGCTGGTGGGAGAAGGCGAAGGGGGCCTGCTGCTGTTCTACAACCCGAAGGCCTTCGTCGGGCTCGGCTTCACGCCATCAGGATTGCGCGTGTTCCAGTACGCCGAAGAACAGACCTGGGCACGGCAGTCGCTGCCGAGCCGGCGCGTGCGCCTGCGCCTGACCAACGACGACCACGTGGTGACCTGGCACCACTCGCACGACGATGGCCGCACATGGACGCGGCTGGACACGCGGATGGAAGTTTCCGGCCTGCATCACAACGTGTTCGGCGGTTTCCTCAGTCTCCGGCTGGCGCTCTACAGTGCCGGCACGGGTGCGGTCGAGTTCAGCGACTTCCGCTACCGCGCGCTCGCCTGAGGCGCGTCACGTCGCGTCGTCGGTTGCGTTGGCGCGATCGTTCTCGCGCATCTCGTACCACATGCCATTGAGGATGGCGAAGCTGGCCGCGAGGCTGACGCCGAGTATCCAGGAGAAGTACCACATGGTCGTTCCTCAGTAGGCGTTGTGGTTCTGTTCCAGGCTTTCCGGGCTTACCTTGCCGCGTAGCACGCGGTAGACCCAGGCGGTGTACAGCAGCACCAGCGGCAGGAACACGACGGTAGCCACCAGCATCACGAACAGCGTCAGGTGGCTGGAAGAGGCATCCCACAGTGTCAGGCTGGATGCGGGATGGGTGGAGGACGGCAGCAGGAACGGGAACACCGCCAGCCCTTCGGTCAGGATGATGCCGGCGATGGCGAGCGCGGAGGCGAGGAAGGCCGCCATGCCGCGCCCGGCACGCAACAGTGCCGCCGCGGCCAATGACCCCGCCACGCCCAGTACCGGGAAGAGCCAGGTCCAGGGCATGGCCTGGTAGTTGGCCATCCAGCCGCCGCGCGCACTGGTCACCTGCTTGAACAGCGGATTGGACGCGGCGTCGGTCACGGCAGCCCCGACCACGGCGTAACCGTCCACGCCCCTCGCCACCCACACGCCGGCCAGCACGAACAACACCGCCGTCGCCACCGCCGCCAGCGAGCCGAGGCGCCGCGCACGCATCGCCACCGGCCCGTCCGTCTTGAGCACCAGCATGCTGGCGCCATGAGCCACCAGCATGGCGACGCTGACCAGGCCGCACAGCACCGCGAACGGCGACAGCAGCGCGAAGAAGCCGCCGCTGTAGTGGATGCGCAGCGTGTCGTCGAAATGGAACGGCACGCCCAGCAGCACGTTGCCCATGGCCACGCCGAACACCAGCGCGGGCACGAAGCCACCGACGAACAATGCCCAGTCCCACACCGCGCGCCAGCGCGGGTCTTCCACCTTGCTGCGGAACTTGAAGCCGACGGGGCGCAGGATCAGCGCGAACAGGATCAGGAACATCGCCAGGTAGAAGCCCGAGAAGCTGACCGCGTACAACGCCGGGAACGCCGCGAAGATCGCGCCGCCGCCCAGGATCAGCCACACCTGGTTGCCTTCCCAGACCGGGCCCACCACATTCAGCACCAGCCGGCGTTCGGCGTCGGTGCGCGCCACCGCCGGCAGCAACGTCCCGACGCCGAGATCGAAGCCGTCCATCACGGCGAAGCCGATCAGCAGGATGCCCAGCAGCAGCCACCAGATCAGGCGCAGGGTCGCGTAGTCGAGGGGAATCGTGTCCATGTCGTCCTCCTGTCAGGCCACGGTCGTGGACGCGGGCGCCAGCGGCGCGCCTGCCTGGTCGGGTCGCCGCTCGCCACCGGGTACGTCATCCGGCCCTTTCAGGATCACCTTGCGCAACAGGTACACGTCGATGATCGCCAGCGTGGTGTAGACCAGCACGAAACCGGTCAGCGAGATGACGACCTGGTGCAGTTGCAGCCCCGATGCCGCCATGAAGGTCGGCAGCACGCCATCGATGGCCCAGGGCTGCCGTCCGTACTCGGCGATCAGCCAACCGGCTTCGATCGCCAGCCAGGGCAGTGGCAGGCTGTAGAGCGCCAGTTTCAGGAACCACGGGTACCTGTCCAGTTTCTGCACCGTCGCCAGCCAGAATGCCAGCGCGAAGAACGCGATGAAGTAGAAGCCGATGCCCGCCATCAGGCGGAAACTCCAGAACAGCGGCGCCACGCGCGGGATGGTGTCGGCCGCGGCGCGCGTGATCTCCGCGTCGGTGGCGCTGCCGATGTCCTCGCGGTATCGCTTCAGCAGCAGCGCATAGCCCATGTCGCGCCAGTGCTGATCGAACACCGCCTTCGCCTGCACATCCTCGCGGTTGGCGCGCAACTGCTGCAGCGCCGCGTAGGCCAGCTGTCCGTTGCGGATGCGTCCCTCGGCGCGTTCGACGAGCTCTCCGATGCCGGGGATTTCGGTGTTGAACGAGCGCGTGCCGATCAGGCCCATCACCCACGGGATGTGCACGGCGTACCGGTTGGCGCGCGCCTCCTGGTCGGGAATCGCGAAGGCGGTGAATCCCGCCGGCGCCGGCTCGGTCTCCCACATCGCCTCGATGGCGGCCAGCTTCATCTTCTGGTTCTCGCCGGCCACGTAGCCGCTCTCGTCGCCCAGCACCACCACCGACAGCGACGCGGCCAGGCCGAAGCTGGCCGCCACCGCCATCGAGCGCTTGGCCAGGTCCGCATGGCGTCCGCGCAGCAGGTAGAACGCGCTGATCGACATCACGAACACCGCGCCCAGCACGTACCCTGCGCTGACGGTGTGCACGAACTTCGCCTGCGCCACCGGGTTGAACAGCACCGCCGCGAAGTCGGTGACCTCCATCCGCATGGTGACGGGATTGAATTCGGCGCCCACCGGATACTGCATCCAGCCGTTGGCGATCAGGATCCAGAGCGCGGAGAAATTGGTGCCCAGCGCCACCAGCCACGTCACCATCAGGTGCTTCACGCGCGACAGCCTGTCCCAGCCGAAGAAGAACAGGCCGATGAAGGTCGCTTCCAGGAAGAACGCCATCAGGCCTTCGATGGCCAGCGGTGCGCCGAAGATGTCGCCCACGTAATGGCTGTAGTAGGACCAGTTCATGCCGAACTGGAACTCCATCACGATGCCGGTGGCCACGCCCATGGCGAAGTTGATGCCGAACAGCGTGCCCCAGAACATCGTCATGCGGCGCCAGATGTCGCGCCCCGTCATCACGTAGACGCTCTCCATGATCGCGATCATGAAGGACAGCCCCAGCGTCAGCGGCACGAACAGGAAGTGGTACATCGCCGTCAGCGCGAATTGCAGACGGGACAGTTCGACAACGGTCATGTCCGGCATGGCGTAGGGGCTCCCGGGTGTCCGTGGTGGATTCTAGACCCCCCCCATCGCAAAGGGGGGTGACCTTCTGTCGCACCCCTCTTCGCGCGGCCCTGCGGCATCCTGCGCGCCCCGCCGCCGACCGGCTGTCGGGAAAGGGTTGATCCTGATCAATGCGGGCCCCCTGAATGGACCCGAGAATCCACCGTACCAGAATAGGAGAGGCCGCATGCAAGGCGTCCAGGGGACTTACAACGACAAGGTGGTGCGGCAGTTCACGGTGATGACCGTGGTCTGGGGCATCGTGGGGATGCTGGTGGGGGTGCTGATCGCGGCCCAGCTTTACTGGCCGGCGCTGAGTTTCGACCTGCCATGGCTCAGCTACGGTCGCCTGCGCCCCCTGCACACCAATGCGGTGATCTTCGCGTTCGGCGGCTGCGCGCTGTTCGCCACCAGCCTGCATGTGGTGCAGCGGACCAGCCACGTGCGGCTGCTCTCCGACAAGCTGGCCGCCTTCGTGTTCTGGGGCTGGCAGCTGGTGATCGTGTTGGCGGCTGTCTCGCTGCCGCTGGGCCTGACCCAAGGCAAGGAATACGCCGAACTGATCTGGCCGATCGACGTGCTGATCGCGGTGGTCTGGGTGTCCTACGCGGTGCTGTTCTTCGGCACCATCGCCAAGCGTGCGGTCAAGCACATCTACGTGGCCAACTGGTTCTTCGGCGCCTACATCATCGCGGTGGCGCTGCTGCACATCGTCAACAGCCTGGCGCTGCCGAGCAGCCTGCTGCACTCCTACCCGGTCTACAGCGGCGCGGTCGATGCGATGGTGCAGTGGTGGTACGGCCACAACGCGGTGGGTTTCTTCCTGACCGCCGGCTTCCTGGGGATGATGTACTACTTCGTGCCGAAGCAGGCCGGCCGCCCGGTCTACTCCTATCGACTGTCGATCGTGCACTTCTGGGCGCTGATCGCCATCTACATGTGGGCCGGCCCGCACCACCTGCACTACACGGCGCTGCCGGACTGGGCGCAGAGCCTGGGCATGGTGTTCTCGCTGATCCTGCTGGCGCCCAGCTGGGGCGGCGCCATCAACGGCGTGATGACGCTGTCGGGCGTGTGGCACAAGCTGCGCACCGACCCGATCCTGAAGTTCCTGATCGTCTCGCTGTCGTTCTACATGATGTCGACCTTCGAAGGTCCCATGATGTCGATCAAGACGGTCAACTCGCTGAGCCACTACACCGACTGGACCATCGGCCACGTGCACGCCGGTGCGCTGGGCTGGGTGGCGATGATCACCATCGGTTCGGTCTACGCGATGCTGCCCAAGCTGCTGGGCCGCGAGCAGATGTTCTCCATCAAGGCCATCGACACGCACTTCTGGCTGCACACGCTGGGCGTGGTGTTCTACATCGCCTCGATGTGGATCGCCGGCGTGATGCAGGGCCTGATGTGGCGCGCCACCAACGCCGACGGCACGCTGACCTACAGCTTCGTCGAAGCGCTCAACGCCACCTATCCCTACTACCTGGTCCGCCTGGGCGGCGGCCTGCTGGTATTCGTCGGCATGCTGCTGATGGCCTGGAACACCTGGAAGACCTTCCAGGCGGCCAGGTCCACCGCACCGCAGCCGATCCTGCCGCCCGATGCCAGCCAAGCGCGCGCCTGAGGACCTGACATGAGCAACGGAAATTCACACGAGAAAGTCGAGAAGAACGTCGGCCTGATGGCGGTGCTGATCGCGGTGGCGGTGTCGTTCGGCGGCCTGGCCGAGATCGTCCCGCTGATGTTCCAGGCCGAGGCCATCAAGCCGCTGGAAGGCGTGAAGCCCTACCCGGCCCTGCAACTGGCCGGCCGCGACATCTACATCCGCGAGGGCTGCTACAACTGCCACTCGCAGATGGTGCGCACGCTGCGCTTCGAATCGGAGCGCTACGGCCACTACTCGCTGGCCGGCGAATCGGTCTACGACCGCCCGTTCCAGTGGGGCAGCAAGCGCACCGGGCCCGACCTGGCCCGCGTGGGCGGGCGCTACTCCGACGACTGGCACCGCGTGCACCTGATCAACCCGCGCGACGTGGTGCCGGAATCGAACATGCCGTCCTTCCCCTGGCTGGAATCGGCCAAGGTCGACGGCGCCGAAGTCGCCCAGCGCATGAAGACGCTGCAGCGCATCGGCGACCCGTACACAAACGAAGAGATCGACAACGCTGCCTCCGACGTGGAGGGCAGGACGGAACTGGACGCCGTGGTCGCCTACCTGCAAGGGCTGGGCAAGGCCGCGCCGAGGGGAGGCTGAGCCATGGTATCGGGGATCGTGACCGGGGCACTGATCGTGCTGTTCATCGCCGGCTGGGTGTGGGCCTGGAGCCCGCGCCGCAAGGCGGATTTCGAGGATGCGGCACGCATGCCGCTGGGTGAGGAAGGGGAGAACAACCCATGAGCGCAGGCTGGATCGGATTCATCGTCGCGCTGGTCGTACTGAACATCCTGGGCTGCGTGTGGCTGCTGTGGTGGACCGGCCGCCGCCGGCCCGGCGACCCCGCGCCGGAAGACACCTCGCACGTGTGGGACGGCGACCTGACCGAGTACAACAAGCCGCTGCCGAAGTGGTGGATCAACCTGTTCTACATCACCATTTTCTTCAGCATCGGCTACATCGCGTGGTACGGCGGCCTGGGCATCATTCCGGGCTATGCCAAGTGGTCGTCCGCCGGCGAACACGACCAGGTCAAGGCCGTGCAGGACAAGAAGCTGGAAGCGACGTTCGCCCCGTTCGCCAACCAGCCCATCGACCAGTTGGCCAAGGACCCGAAGGCGCTGGCACTGGGCCGTTCGATCTTCAACAACACCTGCGCCACCTGCCATGGCTCCACCGGCCAGGGCGCGATCGGCTATCCCAACCTGACAGATGGCATCTGGCACTGGGGTGGCACGCCCGACCTCGTGCTGCAGACGGTGCTGGACGGCCGCGAGGGCGTGATGCCCGAATGGGGCACGGCACTGACCAACATGGGCGGCGACAACGCCGTCGACTACGTCATCGCCTACGTCAACGTGCTGAACGATCCGCGGGAAGGCATGAGCAACAACTTCATGGCCGCCCAGGGCAAGCCGCTGTACGATGGCCTTTGCGTCGCCTGCCACGGCGTGGACGGCAAGGGCAACCAGGAACTGGGCGCCCCCGACCTGACCGACGACTACTGGCTGTACGGCAACAGCAAGGACAGCATGCGCACGACGATCAACAAGGGCCGTCACGGCGTAATGCCCGCCCACCGCGAACTGCTGGGCGACACGCGTGCGCGCCTGGTGGCGTCCTATGTCTGGTCGCTCTCGCACAAACAGGACCAGGCGACTGCCGGCGCGAAATGACCGATTTCACCGAGCCCCGCTTCGACCATCCGCCCCGGCCGCTCGCGCAGCGCGTCGGGGCGGTGCTCTGGCCGAGTTTCTTCGCGGCAGGCGTGGCCACGATGGTGTTCTTCGCCTTCGTCGACCCGCTGACGCTGCGCGACATGACCTTCCCCGACCTGGCGATCAGCCGCGAACTCGGCTACACGCTGGGTTTCTTCATGTTCTGGCTGGCGACATCGGCCAGCAGCCTGTTCACCTGGATCCTGCTGCGCCCGGCCAGCCGCTTCAACCGCGCGCTGCCGCCGGACTGAGCGCGGCCTGCGACAAACCGTCGCTCCCTCGCGCACCGATGCGGCGCGAGCATGACGCCAGCCAAGACAGAGCCGCCCATGTCCACGCCAGCACCACCTCCCTCCCCCGCACCCGACACCGCCAAGCGGCGCATTCCGCTGGACGTGGTGGATGCGCAGGGCAACTCGTTCTACGTCAGCGAACGCAAGGTCTATCCGCGCGACGTGGCGGGCACGCTCAACCGCCTGCGCGTGGCCGCGGTGTGGTGGTTGCTGGGCATGTACTACGTGTTCCCGTGGCTGAAGTGGGACGACCGCCAGGCGGTGCTGTTCGACCTGCCCGCGCGCAAGTTCTACGTGTTCGGCCTGGTGTTCTGGCCACAGGATTTCCTGCTGCTGGCGGTGCTGCTGATCATCGCGGCCCTGTCGCTGTTCTTCTTCACCGCGCTGGCGGGCCGCCTGTGGTGCGGCTATGCGTGTCCGCAGACAGTGTGGACGGAAGTGTTCCTGTGGATGGAGCGCTGGACCGAAGGCGACCGCAGCGCGCGCATCAAGCTGGATGCCGCGCCATGGAGCGCCAACAAGCTGATGCGCAAGGGCGGCAAGCACGTGCTGTGGGCGCTGTTCGCGCTGTGGACGGGCTTCACCTTCGTCGGTTTCTTCACGCCCATCCTTGATCTCGGCGCGCGCCTGTGGCCGTTCGCATGGGGCGGCTGGGAGACGTTCTGGGTGTTCTTCTATGCGCTGGCCACGTGGGGCTTCGCCGGTTTTTTGCGCGAACAGGTCTGCAAGTACATGTGCCCGTACGCGCGCTTCCAGAGCGCGATGTTCGACCGCAACACGCTGATCATCGCCTACGACCCGATGCGCGGCGAACCGCGTGGCCCGCGCAAGCGCGGCCTGGGCAGCGTGCTGGAACGTGCGCGCGGCCTGCTGGACCAGATCACCGCCTACGACTACGTGGTGCGTGCCAACGCGCATCCCAGCGCCGCCGACCAGCGCCTCGGCGCGCACGGCACCATCACCTTCGCCGGCGCCGGCGCGGTGATCGAACCGCTGCCGAAATTCGTCCCGGACCAGTTGGGCGACTGCATCGACTGCACGATCTGCGTGCAGGTCTGCCCGACCGGCATCGACATCCGCAACGGCCTGCAGTACGAGTGCATCGCCTGTGGCGCGTGCATCGACGCCTGCGACGACGTGATGGACAAGATGGGCTACCCGAAGGGTCTGATCCGCTACACCACCCAGAACGCCATCGACGGCAAGCCGTCGAACGTGCTGCGGCCGCGCATCTTCGTCTACGGCACCATCCTGCTGGCGCTGGTGGCGGCGTGGGGCTGGGGCGTGTTCAACCGCGACGTGCTGATCGCGGAAGTGCTGCGCGACCGCAATGCGCTGTACCGCGACGTGGCCGGCGCGCAGGTCGAGAACGACTACACCCTCAAGCTGGTCAACAAGGACCAGCAATCGCATCGCTACCTCGTGACGCTGGCGTCCGGCTCGGCTGGCATCCGCCTGCGCGACGGCGACCTGACGGTGCGTGCCGAACCCGAGGAAGTCCTGTCGCTGGCCGTCACCGCCACGGCGCCCGCCACCCTGCGCGGCCGCCATGCCGTGACGTTCACCGTCCGCGACGTCGATACCGGCACCGAGAAGACCGTGGACAGCAGCTACTTCGGACCGATCCAATGACCACGAAACCCGATTCGCCCGCCGGCGCCCATCGCCCGTTCTGGAAAGAGCCGATGGTGTGGCTGGTGTGGGGCCTTCCATTGGCCTCGGTCGTCGCCGGCATCTGGCTGGTGGTGACCGCCGTGCGCGCGGGTGGAGCGGATTCCGTCACCGACAAGGTGCAGCGCGTGTCGCAGATCCAGACCACCGACCTGGGGCCCGACGACAATGCCGCGAAACGCAAGCTCAGCGCGATCGTGCAGATCCGCACGGATCACGTCGAGATGATCGCCGTCACCGGCGATTTCGCGGGTACGTCCCCGCTGGTGCTGACGCTCGCCCATCCGACGGAAGCCGCGAAGGACGTCGTCCTGACCCTGGCACGCGACACCGCCAGCTGGACCGCACCCGCCGAAATCGAAACCACCCACGACTGGAACATACAGCTCGCGCCGCAGGACGGCGCATGGCGTATCCGTGGACGCCTGCAGAAAGACACCCAGGCCGTGCGGCTGGCGGCCTCGCGCGGGACCGGCTGAGCACCCCTGCATGGACATCCCCGTGGTGCCCTGCCATCACTGCGGCGAGCCGGTCGCCGGCGGGCATCCGGTCACCGCGGGCGACCACAGGTTCTGCTGCGAAGGCTGTGCCGCGGCGGCGGCGTGGATCCAGGATGCCGACCTTGGCAGTTACTACCGCCTGCGCAGCGCGAACGCCAACCGCGTGCAGGCCGACCGGCTGGACCTGGAAAGCTGGGACCGCAGCGAACTGCTGGACGAGCACAGTCGCGCCGTCGAAGGCGGGCGCGAGATCGTGCTGCTCACCGACGGCATGCGCTGCGCGGCCTGCGCCTGGCTGATCGATCGCGCCCTCGCACGCGAAGCCGGCGTGCTCGACACCACCGCCAATGCGGTCACCGGCCGCATCCGCATCGCGTGGGATCCAGCACGCACGAAGCTTTCCGCGCTGCTGCAACGCGTGGCGATGCTCGGCTACCGTCCGTATCTCGCCACCGGCGATGCCCGCGAACAGGCGCGCCTGTCCGAACGCCGCCGCTGGCTGCTGCGGCTCGGCGTGGCCGGCCTCGGTTCGCTGCAGGCGATGATGCTGGCCGAGGCGTTGTACCTCGACGTCAACGCGACCATGCCGCTGCCGACGCGCGACCTGTTCCGCTGGCTGACATTCCTCGTCAGCACGCCGGTGGTGTTCTACAGCGGCTGGCCGTTCCTGGCCGGCATGGCGCGCGAACTGCGGGCGCGCCACGTGGGCATGGACACGCTGATCGCCAGCTCCACCCTGCTCGCCTACTTCGCCAGCCTGGCCGAGACGATCCGCGGAGGCACGCATGTCTGGTACGACGCGGCGGTGATGTTCGTGTTCCTGCTGCTGGCCGCGCGCATGCTGGAACAGCGCGCGCGCAACGTCGCCACCGCACAGGTGGATGCCCTGGCGCGCGCGCAGCCGGTGTTCGCGATCCGCGAGCGCGCCGACGGTACGCGCGAATCGGTACCGCCGTCGGCGCTGCGGGTGACCGATGTGGTCTGCGTGTCCGCTGGCGAAGGCGTGCCCGCCGATGGCGTATTGCTCGATCATGCCGCCGATTTCGAGGAAGCGCTGCTGACCGGGGAATCGCGACCGGTGCGCCGGCACGCAGGCGAAACCGTGTATGCCGGCACCACCTGCCGCGAGCGCCCGGCACGGCTGCGTGTGACCGCCACCGGCACCGCGACGCGGCTGTCGCAGTTGGCGGAACTGGTCGACCGCGCGCAGGGGCATCGCCCGCCGATGGCACAACTGGCGGATCGCGTGGGCCGCCATTTCGTGGTCTCGCTGCTGGTGCTGGCGGTGTGCGTCTACATCGGCTGGCGGATGTACCAGCCCGAACGCGCGTTCGAAGTGACGCTCGCCCTGCTCGTCATCAGTTGCCCCTGCGCACTGTCGCTGTCGGTGCCGGCAGTGCTCGCCGCCGCACACGGTGCGCTGGCGCGCAGCGGTGTTCTCGCCACGCGGCCCGAGGCGCTGGACACGCTGGCGCGCGCCACGGACGTGGTGTTCGACAAGACCGGCACGCTCAGCGACGGCCGCCCCGCGCGCGTGGCCGTGGAGGTGTTCGGTGAACTGGACGCGGATGCGGCCACCCGCATCGTGGCCGCGCTGGAAAAGGACAGCGGCCATCCGATCGCGACCGCGTTCGCGGATATCGATGCACGCGCATGGGCGCAGGCGGTGGTCGCGCGTCCAGGCCAGGGCGTGGAAGGCGATGTAGACGGTCGCCATTGGCGCTTCGGGCGCGCGGACTGGGCCGCGCACCGGGCAGACGATGGTGGCCTGTGGCTTGGCGATGTCGCGCATGGTGTCGCCCGTTTCACCTTGAACGAGCGACCGCGCGAGGATGCTGCGGCCACCATCCGGGCGTTGCGCGCACAGGGCCTGGACGTCCATCTGGCCAGCGGCGACAGCGAGGGCGCCGTGCAGCGCCTGGCGCACGTGCTCGGCATCGTGTCGCCCCTCGCCCGCCAGTCGCCGGAAGACAAGCTGGCACGCGTGCGGCAGCTGCAATCGGAAGGCCGCATCGTGGCGATGGTCGGCGATGGACTGAACGATGCGCCGGTGCTGGCCGGCGCGGATGTCTCGATCGCGATGGGCGAAGGCGCGCCGCTCGCGCAGCAGGCCGCGGACCTCGTCGCCACCGGCCCGTCGCTGCTGCGCATCGCCGACGCCGTGCGCATCGCGCGCCTGTCGCGCCGGCTGGTGAAGCAGAACCTGGCCTGGTCGGCCGGCTACAACCTGCTCGCCGTGCCGTTGGCGGCGGCCGGGATGGTCACGCCATGGATCGCCGCGCTGGGCATGGCGGTATCCTCGCTGGTGGTCACCCTCAATGCGCTGCGACTGGCGCGCACCTCCACGGAGATGGCGGCATGAACATCCTGCTGATGCTGTTGCCGATCAGCCTGGTCCTGCTGGGCCTGGCCATCGCCGCGTTCGCGTGGGCGGTGCGCAAGGGCCAGTTCGACGACCTCGACACGCCGGCGCTGGACATCCTCGACGACGCACCGCCGAAACCGCGCGCGCCGGCCACGCCCCCCATCCGCGAAGGCGACGATGGCGCCTGACGTTCCGGTCCTGCTCGCCGCGCTGCTGGCCGGCCTGGTGGGCAGCACGCACTGCGCGGTGATGTGCGGCGGCATCGCCACCGGCTTCTCCGCGATGGCGTCCCGGCAACCAGGCTGGAGCGGTGCCCTGCAGCTCAACCTCGGCCGCGTCGCCGGTTACGCGCTGGCGGGCGCGATCGTCGGTGCCTTCGGCGGCGGCCTGTTGTCGCTGGCACGGCATGAGATCGCCGTCCTTGCGATGCGCGTCGGCGTGGGGCTGGCGCTGGTGGTGCTGGCGCTGCGCCTGCTCGACCAGCGTGGCCGGCTGGATTTCCTCGCGCGACCCGGCGCGAAGGTATGGCAGGCGCTGCGCCCACTGCATGCCCGCGTGCTGCCGGCGGACACGTTGCCGCGTCGCCTGGTGGCCGGCGCGCTATGGGGATGGTTGCCTTGCGGGCTCAGCCTCAGCCTGCTCACCGTCGCATGGCTGCAGGCGAATGCGCGCGACGCCGCCTTGACGATGGCCGCGTTCGGGCTCGGCACGCTGCCGATGATGGTCACCCTGACCTGGTCCGGCGCACGCCTGGGGCTGCGCTGGCAACAACCGGCGGTACGGCGCGTGGCCGCGGCCTTCGTGCTTGCGGCCGGCCTGCTGACCATCGCCTCGCCCTGGCTGATGCAGCATCCGGCGCTGCACGGGGTGCTTGCGGCACTGGGCTGCCAGCCACTGCCCGCATGAGTGCGAATGCGAGGGCCGCTTCCGACGGCGCGAACGCGAGGCTGCGCCTGCAGACGCTGGGGCGCGTGGCGCGCGGTCCCCTGCGGGCCGCCAGCGCCCTCGCCCTGCTCGCTGGCTGGCTGCTCGTGCCACAGGCCGCGCTCATCGCGTTGTGCATGCAGCGCGCGTTCGTCGCCCACGATCCCCCCATCGTCCTGCTGCCACTGCTCGGCGGCCTGCTGATCCTGTTGCTGCTGCGCGCCGG
Organism: Pseudoxanthomonas sp. SE1; assembly: GCF_029542205.1. NCBI lineage: Bacteria > Pseudomonadati > Pseudomonadota > Gammaproteobacteria > Lysobacterales > Lysobacteraceae > Pseudoxanthomonas > Pseudoxanthomonas sp. SE1. Next base: position 3,810,751 of record NZ_CP113783.1, read on the forward strand.
ACTGGGATGGGCAAGCCGGCGATGCGCCGACCATGCGGTCGAGCGCATCCGCGTTGACCTGCGCGGCAGCATCGCGCGCGCCCTGGTGGCGCGCGGTCCCGCTTGGGTGCGCAGCCAGCAGAGCGGCGCGCTGGCCGAGCGCATGGGCGCGCACGTGGATGCGCTCGAAGGGTATTACGGCGGCTTCGTACCCTTGCGTGTCGAAGTGGTGGGCGTACCGCTGGCGATCCTGCTGGCGGCGTTCTTCGTGGACCGCACGGTCGGCCTGATCCTGTTGCTGACGATGCCCTTGGTGCCGGTGTTCATGATGCTGGTCGGCTTGAGTGCGCAGGCCGCCAGCCATCGGCAGTTGCAGGCGCTCGCACGCATGGGCGGACACTTCGCCGACCGCCTGCGCGGACTGGGCCTGATCCGCCTGTATGGTCGTGGCGAGGCTGAACTGGAAGGCATCCGTTCCTCCGCCGAAGAACTTCGCGTGCGCAGCCTGCGCGTGCTGCGCATCGCGTTCCTGTCGTCGGCGGTACTGGAGTTCTTCGCCTCGCTGAGCGTGGCGATGATCGCGCTGTACCTCGGCCTGAGTTACCTCGGCATGATCGATCTGCGCGCGCAGCCGTTGACGCTGGGCGCGGGCGTGTTCTGCCTGCTGCTGGCGCCGGAGTTCTATGCGCCGCTGCGACGGCTGGCCACGCACTACCACGACCGCGCCGCGGCGCTGGCGGCGATGGACGAGCTCGCGCAGGTGCTGGACGATGCGCGCGCCGCCACGCCCGTCCTTCCTCCGACCGCTCCGCCAGCAGCCGCGCTTGTCAGCATGCGCGGCATCACGTTGCGTCATGCGGGCAGCGCGCGCGACGTGTTGCGGGGTGTCGATGTGGACCTGTATCGCGACCAGCGCATCGCCCTCGTCGGTGCCAGCGGCGACGGCAAGAGTACGTTGCTTGAAGCCCTGGCCGGCTGGATCCCGGCCACGACCGGCGCGATGGAACGCGCGCCCGGCCTGCGCATCGGCTATGCGCCGCAGCGTCCGTTCCTGTTCGCCGGCAGCCTGCTCGACAACCTGCGCCTGGCGAAGCCGGATGCAGGCGACGACGAACTGCGGCGAGCGGCCGACGCGGCACAGGTGCTGCGTTTCGCAGACCGCCTGCCTGACGGACTGGATACGGTGATCGGCGAACGCGGCTTCGGCCTGTCCGGCGGCGAAGCGCGACGCATCGCGCTGGCGCGCGTGTTCCTGCGCGACCCCGACCTGCTGCTGCTCGACGAGCCAACGGCCTTCCTCGATCCCGACACGGAAGCCGCCGTGCTGCGGGCGATCCTGCACTTCGCGCGCGGCCGCGGGCTGGTGATGGCCACGCACAGCGCCGCTGCGCAGGCGGCGATGGCGCAGACCTGGCGCGTGCATGGCGGAAGGTTGCACGCAACCGCCGGAGTCGCCGGATGAGCACTCGCCACGACACGCCCCCGATGCGCCTGCGCGACGTGGCGCTGCGCCATCGCAAACGGATCGTGCTCGCCGTGGCGCTGCTGTTGCTGACGCTCCTCGCGGGCACCGCACTACTGGGCCTGTCCGGACACTTCCTCACTGCTGCGGCGCTGGCGGGCAGTACCGCGCTCGGTTTCAACTTCTTCGGTCCGTCGGCCGGCATCCGCGCGCTGACCTTCGTGCGCATCCTGTCGCGCTACGCAGAGAAGCTGCTCGGCCACGACGCGACGCTGCGGCTGGCACGCGACCTGCGGGTGTGGTTTTTCCGGCGCGCATTGCCGCTGGCGCCATTGGGGCTTGGCAGGTTCCGCGTCGGCGAACTGATGGCGCGTCTGATGGCGGACATCGATGCCATCGACGGTCTTCTGGTACGCGCCATCGGTCCACTGCTCGCGGTGCTGTCGCTGTGCGTGCTCGCGACCTCGGTGGCCCTGGTCGTGCTGCCCCTGGCCGGCACCGTGCTGCTGGTTGCGCTGGCATTGCTCGCGGCGCTGGTGCCGTGGCTGGCGGCGCGCAGCGTCGCCGCGCTCGAAAGCGAGCGCGCAGAAGCCCGCATGCACCTGCGCGCCACCGTGCAGGAAGGGATCGAAGGCCAGCAGGACCTGACCGCGATGGATGCGACGGCAGCGTGGCTTGCTGCGCTGGACGCACGCAGCCGCGATGTTGCGCGCTGGGAGGACCGACGCAAGCAGCGACTCGCGCTGGCCACGCTCGCCCATGCGCTGGTCACGGCGCTCACGCTGCCTGCGATGCTGTGGGTGCTGCTGGAGGCCGTGCACGTGGAGCGCATCGGCGCCGCAGCGGCGGGCGGCCTGTTCTTCATGACCGTCGCCGTGCTCGAAGCCTGTGCCGCCATCGGACCGGCATGGCAGGCCTGGCGCGCGGCGATCGTCGCCGCGCAACGGTTGCAGGAGGTGGTCGATCCTCCTGCCGCGGAATGCGACGCCACCGTTACACGGTCGCCGGCAGGACGGGGCGCGCTGGAACTGCAGGACGTCGCGTTCGCATGGGCTGGCACGACGCGGCGCGTACTCGATGGCGCCAGCCTGCATGTCGCACCCGGCGAGCGCGTGCTGGTGGCGGGCGACAGCGGCGAAGGCAAGTCGTCGCTGCTGGCGCTCGTCCTCGGATTGCGTACGCCGCAGCAAGGACGGGTGAGCTTCGCTGGCGACGATCTGCGCACACTGGACCCTGCGCTCTGGCACACCCGCATCGCCTGGCTGCCGCAGGATGCGCCGGTCTTCTCGGGCAGCGTGCGCGAAAACCTGCACCTCGGCGATCCCGATGCGGACGACGCGCGCCTGTGGCAGGCACTGGCGCAGGTGAAGCTGGACGCCCGGTTCCGCGATGCCGGCGACGGTCTGGATACCTGGGTAGGCGAGAACGGCGCGACGTTGTCAGCGGGCCAGGCGCGCCGGCTTGCACTGGCACGCGCCCTGCTGCGCGATGCGCCGTTGCTGCTGCTGGACGAGCCCACCGAAGGCCTGGACCAGGACACCGCCGATGCCCTGATGCGCGACATCGCGACCGCCAGCGAAGGACGCAGCGTGCTGATCATCAGCCATGCGACGTTGCCCGAGGGCGTGGTGGATACGCGTTACCGGCTGCGCGACGGAACCTTGGCCAAGGAACGGGATTCGCGAGCAGAATCCGGCGGTATCTGACACGGAAGGCAGTGAGAATGTGAGTTGTACGATCGCTCGAAACGGACTAGCTTCCCGGCAATGTCGTTTCGTGTACGGCGTCTTGCTTCGGAGGCAGGGCTGGTCCATGGAATGCTGGCTGCGATGCAGCCAGGGAGATGACGACTGTCGCGGGACAGCATGTACCGGAACCCCACTCCGGTGATGCGACACGGAAGGCAAGATGCCGAACGGTGATGAAGTGAGAACGGATTTCTTCCAACGCGTACTCGGACTCTGCGCGGCACTGCTGCTGACCGCCTGCCTGCAGTCCCCGCCGCCAACCTCGCAGTCGTTCATGGACCTGGAGCAGTCGTTCCCCGGCGATCCCAAGTCGCAGGCTCTTGCGGTAGCGGCCGAGCGCGGCGATGCCCGCGAAATCCGTCGACTGATGAAGGATGAAGGCATTGACCCGGACACGCTCTTCAGCCCCGAGGGCCTGCCGCTGCTGGCCTGGCCGATCCTCACCAACAACCCGGCCGGACTGAAGGCGATGCTGGAGAACGGCGCCGATCCCAATGCCGCCCAGCTGCACCCCCTGCAGCACACGACACGATTCAAGGGCCGCACACGAAACAACGCCATGGTCTGGGCCGCCAGGGCCGATGATCCGATCTACCTCCGGCTGCTGCTGGATCGTGGCGGAGATCCGGATACCCGCAACAGCAATGGCGAAACGCTTCTCCTGCAAGCCCGACTGATGGGCAACCAATGGGAGAACGTGAAGCTGCTGGTCGAGCGCGGGGCGGATGTGAACGCGAGGAGCCAAGGGATAGCTTTCGTAACCGAGTATGCCGGCTTGGGTGGGTTCATGCAGGCGCACTGGCTGCTGGAGCATGGGGCGATCCCGGACAAACACACCATCGAAGCGATTTTCTGGCGTCCTACCAAGCTTGAAGACCCGGAGTGGCAACGCCGCTGCCAGCAATGGCTGCTCCAGCGCGGCTACCAACGTCCCCCCATGCCCGACAGCTACCGCCGAATGCGCGAGGCCTTCGGCTTCCCGACCGACGAGAAGGACATCCCGTTGTTATGACACAGGAGCGGCATCATGCGGATTGGAATGAATGCCTCAATGCGGCTGTTGATCACCGGCCTGCGAACGACGACGGCACGACGTGGATGGCCGACGCGGCGATGACCGCATGGATGGCCAGATGCCGAAGGATGATGCGATGAGAACGGATTTCTTCCAACACGCATTCGGACTCTGCGCGGCACTGCTCCTGACCGCTTGCTTGCAGGCTCCGCCGCCGACCTCGCAGTCGTTCCTGGACCTGGAGCAGTCGTTCCCCGGCAATCCCAAGGCGCAGGCTCTTGCAGTAGCGGCCGAGCGGGGCGATGCCCGCGAAGTCCGTCGGCTGATGAAGGAGGAAGGCGTCGACCCGGACACCATCTTCAGCCCCGAGGGCCTGCCGCTGCTGGCCTGGCCGATCCTCACCGGCAACCCGGCCGGACTGAAGGCGATGCTGGAGAACGGGGCCGATCCCAATGCACGTGTCCAGACGCCCACGATCGTGCGCTACAAGGATGGGAGCGTCGGCACCTACTACAAGAACAATGCCATGGTCTGGGCCGCTAGGGCCGATGACCCGATCTATCTCCGACTGCTGCTGGATCATGGCGGTGACCCTGATACGCGTAACAGCAACGACGAGACGCTCCTGGTGCAAGCCCGCCTGATGAGCAACCAGTGGGAGAACGTGAAGCTGCTGGTCGAGCGCGGGGCGGATGTGAACGCGAGAAGCCAACAACGCGCCTTCGTCAATGAATACGCATCGCTGGGTGGCTTCATGCAGACGCATTGGCTGCTGGAACATGGCGCCAAGCCCGACCGCTTCACGCTGGACCATGTGTTTTGGCATCCGGGCGATCCCAAAAATCCCCAGTGGCAACGCCGCTGCCAACAATGGCTGCTGAAGCAGGGTCATCATCGCGTCCCGATGCCCGAACACTACCGCCGGATGCGGGAGGCCTTCGGATTCCCGACGGACGAGAAGGACATCCCGTTGCTATGACACGCATGGACGACAAGAACTGGGATGCTTGCCGTGATGAGGCCGTCGACCGCCGGCATGCGAAACGCGACAGCATGGCGCGCAACGCCGACGCGATGATGACCGCAGGGAAGGCCAGATACCGAAGGATGATGCAATGAGAACGGATGTCCTCCAACGCGCACTCGGACTCTGCGCGGCACTGCTGCTGACCGCCTGCCTGCAGTCCCCGCCGCCGACCTCTAACTCGTTCCTGGACCTGGAGCAGTCGTTCCCCGGCGATCCCAAGGCGCAGGCTCTTGCGGTAGCGGCCGAGCGGGGCGATGCCCGCGAAGTCCGTCGGCTGATGAAGGAGGAAGGCGTCGACCCGGACACCATCTTCAGCCCCGAGGGCCTGCCGCTGCTGGCCTGGCCGATCCTCACCGGCAACCCGGCCGGGCTGAAGGCGATGCTGGAGAACGGCGCGAATCCGAACGTGGCGAAACCCTATCCATTGCCGCCCGACAGAACGCCGAGGAACAACGACAACGCGATGGTCTGGGCCGCCAAGGCCGATGATCCGATCTATCTCCAATTGCTGTTGGATCATGGCGGCGATCCGGATACCCGCAATGTCAACAACGAAACGCTGCTAAAGCAGGCTCGATTGATGGGCAACCAGTGGGAGAACGTGAAGCTGCTGGTAGAGCGCGGGGCGGATGTGAACGCCAAGAGTCAAGGCATGACACTTGTGGAGATGTATGCCGGGCTGGGCGGCTTCATGCACACCCACTGGTTGCTGGAGCACGGGGCACGCCCGGAGCAGTACACCCTCGAATCCATCTTCTGGCACCCGGGCAACCCCGATGATCCGGCTTGGCAACGCCGTTGCCAGCAATGGCTGCTCCAGCGCGGCTACCAACGCCCCCCCATGCCCGACAGCTACCGCCGGATGCGCGAGGCCTTCGGCTTCCCGACCGACGAGAAGGACATCCCGTTGTTATGACACAGGAGCAGCACCATGCGGACTGAAGCGGAAATCCTGACCCAGCGGCAGCTGGTCGCCGACCTGCGGGCAAGCGGCCAGCCCGATGCGCACGCACAGGCAGACGCGTTGCAGGCGCGCCAGTACGATGAACAGATGGGTCTGGTGAGCGAGGACGTGTACGCGGCCGCCCACGGCGGGGGCGAGCCTCCGGCGGGCTGGGTGCGGGGGAGCGAGAACCTCGATCTGCTGCGGCAGCACATGCCCAAGTTGGTTGGCATGAGTAATGAGCAGATCAGGGAAATGCTTCGACCCGAACGATCAGGCTTCCGGGCCGAGATCTACCTGCCCGACCCCGTGGTACTCGGCCCCGGCTACAAGCCCACGGTCGTGTTCAAGGGTTCGAATGGCGACGTGCTGCAGGCGGATGGTTCCCGCCGGGAGACAGGCCCGGAGGATTTCGGCGCCAACAATTTCCCGCAGGCCATCGGCTTGAAGACGGATTACTACGACCGTGCGATGGACCTGGCCAACATGCTCAAGAAGTATGGCGTGTCCGTCGACTACGCCGGCCATTCCCTCGGCGGCGGTCTCGCCTCGGCAGCGGTCGCGGTCAGCGGCGAGCGCGGCACCACCTTCAATGCCGCCGGCCTGCATCCGGACACCGCACGCCGCTTCCAGCAGGAGAATCCCGATGTGCGCCTGTACGACCCCCAGGCTCGCATCACCGCGTACCAGGTGCGTGGCGAGGTGCTGACCGATGGCCTGCAGAACAACGTCGAGCGCATGGACGTGGCCCAGCGGCGCGTACTGGGCGCGGTACTGAAGGAGACGGCGGACCTGGTGCAGGACGTGCCGCAACTGAAGCAGACGCTCACGCGGCAGTTGCAGTCGACGGACATGCCCGTCCACGCCCGCGAGTCGGTGGCCCGCTTTGTCGACACGCTCGCCGACGGCGACGCCGACCGCATGTTGCGCGAACTGCCGCTGGCGACCGGCCAGGTGCGCACGCTGGACGCCCGCTCCTGGCAGGACGGCCGGATCGTGCAGCGGCCGGCGGAAATGCCGCTGGACCAGGTGCTGGCCCTCGCGGGACCGGCCTTGCGCGCGGTCCGCGACGTGCAGGCCGGCGCGCACCTGGGCCATGAGGCCGGGGAGATCGTGCAGGGAGCCGGCGGCCTCGCGCAGCGCACGCTGGACGCCAGCGGCAATGCGGTGCGCGCGGGCGGCGCGCACGCCTCCGAGGCCATGTCCGCCGCCGGCGAGGGCATCGCGTGGGCGTCCTGCACCACCGGCGACGCCCTGGCCGAGGCTTCCGCGAAAGCCCGCCTTGCGGCGGGCGCGGTGGAAGCCCGGGCCGATGAACTGAAAGCGGACATCGCCACGACCGCCACCGCGGCCGAGGGCGTGTTCTGGCAGGGCGTGGCCAATCTGGCGCCGCACGGCAGCGCGCTGGAGCGCTTCGCTGACGTTCGTGTGGATCAGACCATCGCCGACAACGTGCAGGCCCGCGATGCGGCGGAAGCCAACGCGCGTGCGGCGAGACAGGAGGCGGTCCGCGACGCGGCCGCCCTCCGGGCGGCGGCCGAGGATGTCTGCCAGCTGATGGAAACGGTGCATGTCACTGTCGATCGCACCCAGCGGAACATGATCGAGGGCGCCACCGCGCAGGTGGATGACGCGCTGGATTCAGCGGGGCGCCACGCAAAAGCCATCACCGATCATGCGCCGGCGACCGGTGCCGTGCTGGGTGGCACGGTGGCGACCCATGCCAGCCTGAATCCGATCGTGAATCCCGCGGCGGCACCGGATCTCGCCGAACTGGCACGGACGTTACCGCAACTCTCCGAGCACGCGTCCGCCGCCGCGGTCGAGGCCACGGAACGGCACCTGATGGCCTCCACGGTCCTGCCGAGCCTGAAGGCAGACACCGACGCGATGGAACGCGAATCCCGGCAGTGGCTGGAGACCCACAAGCTGGCCCCGCAAACCCGCCGGGATCCGTTCGACAACCCGCATCTCAACCAGGCGTATGCCGCGCTGATGGCAGGGGACGGGGAACGGCTTGACCGTATCGCGCTCGACTTTGCGAAATCAGAGGAAGGGCAACGCCTCTTGCAAGGGAGCGATGCGCTGCACAGGCAGACGCCGGCGATGGCCTTGCCGGACCTCCACGAGCAGCGGGCCCACGCGGCGCAGGAGATGGCCATCAGCCGATGATGGCGAACGACGGTGTTTCAGGGAGGATGCATGGAGAACGGGGAGTCGGTATCGGCACGCACGGCGCTGGAGAATGCCGCCAAGGCGACCTTGGCGCTGCTGTCGGAGGTCTCGCAGCGTGAAGCGCGCAGGGAAGCGTCGCTCGACCAGCAGCTCCAATCGCTGAGGCAGGAGGTCGGCCAGTTCCGCCGGGACGTCGCCTCCATCGTCGACGGGGCAGGCGCCAGGATCGCCAGCGACGCAAAGGATGCGCTGTCTCCGGCGGCCATCGAGTACGACCACGCCGTATCGGCCACCGCGAGGCAGCTGAAGCAGACGGGCGGCCTGATGTGGATGTGGCTGGGTGGCGCGACGGTACTGCTGGGATTGGTGTTGATGGCGTGCTGGGCCGTGCTGGGGTACTACCGTCGGGAGCTGGCCGCGGTGCAGGAAGAACTGGAGCGCTACGAGGACGCCGCGCCCGTCGTCCGGGCGTTCTATGCCTCCGATGCCGTGGTCTGCGGCGGCCGCATCTGCTCGAACGAGGATCCCAAGGGGCAACACGTGGGCGAGAAGCGCCAGTATCGCCAGGCGAGGCCGCGCCCTTGAGCCCCAGGCGCCTAGGCGCTGGACGTGCGATCAGCGCCGGATGTTCGCGTGCCAGGCTGACCTGGCAACGAAACCTCAGGCCCGCGCTTCGGCCAATGCGTCCAGGCGCTTGCGGTCGAGCAGCCGCACGTGGTGCGGGTCGTCGGTGGCGATGCTGCCTTCCTGGCGCAGGCGGGTGAAGCTGCGGCTGACGGTTTCCACGGTCAGGCCCAGGTAGTCGGCGATATCCGTGCGCGTCATCGGCAGGATCACCTCGGTGTCGTCCTGACCCTGGCGACGGCGACGCTGCGCCATGTCGACGAGGAACCCGGACAGCCGCTCCATCGGATTGAGCCGTGCGAGCGCCATCAGGTTGCCGCGGGTGGCGTCCAGCTCCACGCAGGCCCGCTCCAGCAGCTCGCGCTCCAGTTCCGGATGGTCATGGCACAGGCTGCGCATGTCGGCCATCGAGAACTCGCACAGCGTGCTGTCGGTGATCGCTTCGATCGTGTGCTTGTAGTGGGAAGTGCCCGAGAAGCCGATGAAATCACCCGGCATCAGGAAGCCGGCCACCAACCGGCGACCGTCAGGCAGCAGCCGGATGCGGCGCAGGGCGCCCTTGGTCACGGTGAACACGCCGCGCCTCGGCTCACCCTCGCGAACCAGCGCCTCGCCCGCCTTCAGCCGCGCATCGTCCGCCAGCGCTTCCATGGCATGGGCCTTCTCCACCGGCAAGGCTGCGCAGAAGGCCAGGTGACGGACCAGGCAGCCGCTGCAACCGCGCGCGGCCTGGCACAGCACGCTCTCGACGAGCGCGCCGGCGACCGGAGCGTCGTTCTGGCGGAGGATGCGAAGGCTCATGGCGGTGGCTGCGAGGGGCTTCGGGGCCATGATACGCCCGCAAGCCACTGATTTCCGGACTGCGACAATTGGTCGCAGACCGGGGTTTCAGCGCCCGTTCCCCCATTCAGGCCCGGATTCGGTTACAGTGCGCGCCGCTTGCCTGCGGCCGTTCGTTTCCCCGATGGTCCGCCGGCGCAGGGAATTCCCCGCGAATTCCCGCGCCCGCCCCGCTCCGACTTCTTTCGTTGCGCAAGCTCGGTAGTGCCGCTTTGGCGCCTCCGCACCCCTTCTCGCAGCGCGGTTTCAGGGAACGCTTCGAGTCACGGCCTCACCGCATTCCGCGCGTTCCACGTTGCCGCACTTCGCTGTGCCGGCGTTGCGTGCGTGTCCGGCCGGCCGGCTTTGGAGCTTCGACAATGACGTTTGAAACCTTGGGCCTGGCGCCCGCCCTGCTGCGCGCGCTGGACGAACAGGGCTACACCCAGCCCACCCCCATCCAGGAACAGGCCATCCCGCTGGCCCTGGCCGGCCATGACCTGCTGGCCGGCGCCCAGACCGGCACCGGCAAGACCGCTGCGTTCGGCCTGCCGCTGATCCAGTACCTGGCCACCACCCCGCAGGAAGTCGCCACCCGCGGCCCGCGCAAGCCGCGCGCGCTGGTGCTGACCCCCACCCGCGAACTGGCCGTGCAGGTGCATGACAGCCTGCGTGGCTACGGCAAGTACCTGCGCATCCCCAGCACCACCATCTACGGCGGCGTCGGCATGGGCAACCAGCTGGACGCGCTGCGCCGCGGCGTGGACATGGTGATCGCCTGTCCGGGCCGCCTGATCGACCACCTCGAGCGCCGCAGCGTGGACCTGTCGGGCATCGAGATCCTGGTGCTGGACGAAGCCGACCGCATGCTTGACATGGGTTTCCTGCCCTCGATCAAGCGCATCCTGGCCAAGCTGCCCAAGCAGAATCGCCAGACCATGCTGTTCTCCGCCACCTTCGCCGAACCGATCCGCGAGCTGGCCATGGAGTTCATGCGCGATCCCAAGCAGATCCAGGTCACGCCCAAGAACACCGTGGCCGAGACCATCACCCACCGCGTCCACCCGGTCGATGGCAGCCGCAAGCGCGACCTGCTGCTACACCTGCTGGCCAAGGACAGCCGCCTGCAGACGCTGGTGTTCGCCCGTACCAAGCACGGCAGCGACAAGCTGGCGATGTTCCTGGACAAGAGCGGCATCAAGACCGCGGCGATCCATGGCAACAAGTCGCAGGGTGCCCGCCAGCGCGCGCTCAGCGACTTCAAGGCCGGCCGCATCAACGTGCTGGTGGCGACCGACATCGCCGCGCGCGGCATCGACATCGACCAGCTGCCGCAGGTGATCAACTTCGACCTGCCGATGGTGGCCGAGGACTACGTGCACCGCATTGGCCGCACGGGCCGCAACGGCTCGACGGGCGAAGCGATCTCGCTGGTCGCGCAGGATGAAGCCAAGTACCTGCGCGCCATCGTGCGCATGCTGGGCCGCGACGTGGACCTGCGCGACGTGCCGGGCTTCGAACCGCAGACACCGATCCGCTGGGGCAACAGCGCGCCGGGCAAGGCTGAGCAACCCGCCGGCGAACGCACCCCGCGCCGCAACGGCCCGCAGAAGCACGCGCGTCGTCCGCACAGCGAGGCCCCGCGCCACGCCCACGCCGGCCCGAAGAAGCACGGAAGCGGTCCGCGTCGCGAAGGCGACCGCCGCCCCGGTGGTGCGCGTCCCAGCCAGGCACGCCCTGCCCGTTGAGTCGTTCGTGCGGCGCCCTCACCGGCGCCGCACGTCTGTTGCCACGCCCTCTAGAATCGCCGCATGGACATCTTCAAGGTCTTCACCGTGGAAGCCGCGCACCGGCTGCCGCACGTGCCGGACGGGCACAAGTGCGCACGCCTGCACGGTCATTCGTTCCGCATCGAACTGCATCTCTCCGGCCCGGTCGACCCGCAGGCCGGCTGGGTGATGGACTTCGCCGATGTGAAGGCCGCCTTCAAGCCGATCTACGACCGGCTCGACCATCACTACCTCAACGACATCCCCGGCCTGGACAACCCGACCAGCGAGCAGCTCGCGAAGTGGATCTGGGACCAGACCAAACCGGTACTGCCGCTGCTGAGCGCCATCGTGGTGCATGAAACCTGCACGTCCGGGTGTCGGTATACCGGCCCCTGAGGCATGAAACCGGTTTCATACCACCGCATACAAGCGTTTGATTTTTAACGGCTCCTGACCGTTCGTCGGATTTCCATACGCCACTTATTGCACTGCAACATGGATGTGTCTATGCTGCGTCGCAACAGATGGGAATCCCCTTTCAGGAGCACGCCATGACCACGCAATTCAACGAAAGCTTCAGCCAGTTCACGCACCAGTTCGCCGCCGCTGCCTCGCGCGCCAACCGTCTGGCCCTGGAAAGCGCCGAGACCGTGTTCGGCGTGCAGCTGAAGACCTTCGAAAAGAACATCGACGCCACCACCGCCTTCTTCGGCGAGCTGGCTGAAACCCGCGACCTCGAAGGCTACAAGACCCTGTGGCCGAAGGGCATGCAGGTGGCCAAGGACAACGCCGAGCGCGTCGTCGCCGCCAGCCAGGAAGTGTTCGGCCTGGGCCTGAAGACCGGTGAGGCCTTCGGCCAGCTGGTGAAGACCCAGTTCGAGACCGCGACCGACAACGTCCAGGCCTCCGTGGCCAAGGCGACCAAGGCCGCCAAGGGCAAGTAAGACCCGCCCGCTCCACCGTTCGTTTATTGCGCGGCTCCCCCTCCCTCCGCGCAGCCAACCCGGCAGCCCCCACGCTGCCGGGTTTTTTATTGCCTGCGCACCCAAGCTTTCTCGTGGAGGGCCTTCAGGCCCGATGCTTTTCCGGTATCACCTGTCGGGCCTGAAGGCCCTCCTACAGGGAAATCGCGATGTGCCAGCTGAGCTGCCTGGCGTCGATGTCCGGCGCATGCGGCAACCTCCCCCAGCACGGCACGGGCATGCGCACGGACAGCAGGGCGAAGTTCTCGTCCCGGCGCTCCATCTCCGGATCGACCTCGTTGGCGATCCAGCCGACCAGGCGCGCACCGTCGTCCTGGATCGCGCGCGCGCTGAGCCGCGCATGGTTGATGCAGCCCAACCGCATGCCCACCACCAGCAGCACCGGCAGGCGCAGTTCCTGGACAAGGTGCCGCTGATCGAGCGTCGCCGTCAGCGGCGCGGCCCAGCCACCCACGCCTTCCACCAGCACCAGATCAGCCAGCGGATGCAGGCGGTCGAACGCTGAAACCAGCACGCCCAGCTGGACGTCGACGCCCGCATCGCGGGCTGCGATCTCCGGCGCCAGCGGCGCAGGCAGGGCGTAGGGATTGAGGTCGTCGTACGGCGGCAGGGGATCGCTCGCCGCCTGCAGGGCCAGTGCATCGTCGTTGCGCCAGCCGGCCGCCGTTGAGGTACAGCCGCTGGCGACCGGTTTCATGCCGACCGCGCGCAACCCGCGCGCACGGAACGCATGTAGCAAGGCCGCGCTGGCGACGGTCTTGCCGACGCCGGTATCGGTACCGGTGACGAACAGCCGATCCAATGCGCGGTCCATCAAGGTCCCGCCGCCACACTGCCATCGCCCAGTCCTGACGCCGGCGCATTCGGGTAATCCACGTTCATGCCGGCGATCATATCCGGCCCTCCCTGGACCCGCAGAGTAGAATCGTCCCCATGTCATTCGCCTCGCAAACGCTCACCGGCAGCAAGCCGGAACAATACGCACAGCTCGCCGCGCAGGCCCGTGCCCTGCTGGCCGGCGAACCCGACCGGATCGCCAATGCCGCCAACCTGTCGGCACTGCTCTACCACGCGCTGCCGGACTTCAACTGGGCCGGCTTCTATTTCTTCGATGGCCGGGAATTGGTCGTTGGCCCGTTCCAAGGCTTACCAGCCTGCGTGCGGATCCCGTTGGACAAGGGGGTCTGCGGAGCCGCCGCACGCACCCGCCAGACCCAGCGCGTGGACGATGTGGAGGCTTTCCCGGGCCACATCGCCTGCGATTCGGCTTCACGCTCGGAGTTGGTGGTACCGCTGGTGAAAGGGGACGAACTGGTCGGCGTGCTCGACCTGGACAGCCCACGCCTGGCGCGCTTCGATGCCGACGACCAGGCGGGCATGGAACGCATCGCCGCCATCTTCGTGGATTCGCTGACATGACAGGCACCAAGCTGCGCAACATCGGCCCCAAGTCCGCCGCCTGGCTGCGCCAGGTCGGCCTGCGTACGCAGGAGGATCTGGAATCGGTAGGCGCGGTGGAAGCCTTCATCCGGGTCAAGCGCGCGGGGTTCCGCCCCAGCCTCAACCTGCTCTACGCGCTGGAAGGCGCGCTGCTCGACTGCCACTGGCAGCAGCTGCCCGAGGACCGCCGTAGCGCACTGCTGGTGGCCTACGATGCCGCCGCCGCGCTGCTGCCGCCCCCGCGCGGCCGCCCCGCCGCCGGCCCGGTGACAACCACGCACACCGAGCGCGAAGAAGACACGGGCCCATCGCTGAACCTGTTCGACTCTCCGGGCAGCGACGACTGATTCCTGTAGGAGGGGCTTCAGCCCCGACGCTTTTCAGCAACGCCGTCGGGGTCGGGTCGAAAAGCATCGGGGCTGAAGCCCCTCCCACACCTCTGCGGACAGGAACGCTTGGGCTTCCCGTATACTGCGCGCGCTTTCAGGTGACCCGCGGCGTCCGCGTCCGGGTTGAAACGGGAAGCCGGTGAACCGCGCAGGCGGCATTCCGGCGCTGCCCCCGCAACGGTAGGCGAAGACAACCTCGGCATCGGCCACTGTGCGTCCAACGCATGGGAAGGCGCCTTGGCAGCGTGCATCGCGCACGCCTTCGCAAGCCCGGAGACCGGCCTGGAAGTCCACTGGTTGCGATGCGGAGGGCGTCGCGGCGTGCCGCGCCGCTGCCTGTCTGCCGCGCTGTCCGCAACGCTCCCTTCCCCGTCGCAACTCCACGCCGAAGAATGCGCGCGGGGCGCGCGATGGAGTTGAATCCGATGTACAGCCGTTTCCCCCTTTCCCACCTGGCCCTCGCGGTCGCGCTGGCACTGCCGTTCACGGTGCACGCGCAGGACCGCGACACGACCGACCTCGACGAAGTCGTGGTATCCGGCACCCGTACCGCTGTCGCGGTCGAGGACAGCCTGGTCCCCGCGCAGGTGATCAGCCGCGAAGCGATCCAGCGCAGCCAGGCCCGTTCGTTGTCCGAACTGCTGCAAGGCCGCGCCGGCATTTCGCTGGGCAACCAGGGCGGCGCCGGCAAGATCACCACGCTCAACCTGCGCGGCACCGAATCGGACCATGTGCTGGTGCTGATCGATGGCGTCCGCATGGGCTCGGCGACCGCCGGCCTGCCGGCGCTGCAGGATCTGCCGATCGACCAGATCGATCGCGTCGAGATCGTGCGCGGCCCGCGTTCGAGCCTGTACGGCTCGGAAGCCATCGGCGGCGTGATCCAGGTGTTCACCCGTCGGAACACGGGCAAGGTGCGCCCGAACTTCCGCATCGGCGTTGCCAGCGACAGCACCCGTGAAGCCAGTGCCGGCATCGGCGGGGGCAATGCGCGCGGCTGGTACGGCGCCGACGTGGCGTATGCGCGGACGGATGGCTTCAACGCCTGCCGTGGACGCGGTCCGGATCCGGGCATTCCGTTCGACTTCGGCGCCGGGTGCTTCACCGACGAACCCGACCGTGATGGCTACCGCAATACGTCGGCCAACCTGCGCGGCGGCTACACCTTCACCGATACGCTGACGATGGAAGCCAACGCGCTGCGCGCCGAGGGCAAGAGCGAATTCGACGGCAGCTTCACCAATCGATCCGAAACCGTGCAGCAGGTGATCGGCGCCAAGCTGCGCTATGCGCCCAGCGAGAAGACGAGCCTGCAGCTGAGCCTGGGCCGCAACGACGACAAGTCCGACGACTTCAACGACGATGTGCAGTCCGGCTATTTCGAGACGCGCCGCTACGTGGCGTCGCTGCAGGGCGATTTCACGGTGGCCGCCAACCAGCTGCTGACCACCGGCATCGACTGGCAGGACGACGAGGTGGAAAGCGCCACCGACTTCGACATCACCCAGCGCGACAACCTGGCCGGCTTCGTCGAGTACCAGGGCCGCTTCGGCGCACACCAGCTGCAGGCCAGCGTCCGCAACGACGACAACGAGCAGTTCGGCAACCACACTACCGGCAGCCTGGGCTACGGCTTCGGCTTCGGCAACGGCCTGAAGCTGACCGCCAGCCTGGCCACCGGCTTCAAGGCGCCGAGCTTCAACGACCTGTACTACCCGTTCTTCGGCAACCCCGACCTGAAGCCCGAAGAATCCGAGAGCATCAACCTCGGCATCGCGCAGTACGTGGACGGTTGGAGCTGGACGTTCAACGTGTACCAGAACGAAGTCGACCAGTTGATCTCCTACGACGCGGCGATCTTCCTGCCGAACAACATCGACGAAGCACGCATCCGCGGCGCGGAGTTCACTGTCGACTTCACGCTGGGCGGCTTCGACATCGCCACCCAGCTGAGCCACACCGATCCGCGCAATCGTTCCACCGGCGCCAACCATGACAACCTGCTGGCGCGCCGCCCGCGCGACACCGCGCGCATCGACGTGGACCGTGCGTTCGGCGCATTCCGCACCGGCGTGACGTTCAACGCTGCGGGCGAGCGCTACGACAACCTGGCCAACACCGACCGCCTGGGCGGCTACAGCACGCTGGACCTGCGGCTGGAGTACGCGATCGCCCCGGCGTGGACACTGCAGGCGAAGGTGGGCAACGTGTTCGACCGCGAATACGAAACCATCGCCTGGTACAACCAGGCCGGCCGCACCTACGGCCTCAGCCTGCGCTACCAGCCGACGGAATGACACGACGGAGCACGCGACAGAAGAAAGCCCGGCATCGCCGGGCTTTCTTTATCTGATCACCCCGTCGCCCGCTCCGCTTCGTCGAACAACCCCGGCTGGGTCGCCACCTCGTCCCGGTCGCGGAAGCCGGACAGGCCCACGCCCACCAACCGGTAACGCGTGGCCGCCGGCAGGTCCACGCGCTCGCGCAGCGCGAGTGCGATGCCGACGAAATCCTGCGCCGTCACCGGAGGCGACTCCGGCGTGAAACTTCGGGTGAGGAGGCGGAACTGCGAGGTCTTCAGCTTCAGCACGACGGTGCGGCCCACGCGCTCGGTCTTGCGGCTGGCCTGCCACGCCTTTTCCGCGATGCGGACGATGTGCGGTTCCAGCTCGGACAACAGCAGGTCCGTGGCGAACGTATCCTCCGACGAGATCGACTGGACGGGCTGGTCGGGCTCCACCGGGCGCTCGTCGATACCGCGTGCGCGCCGGTAGAGGCTGCCGCCGAAGCTGCCGAAGCGCTGTTCCAGATCGCGCTGCTCGAAGGTGCGCAGGTCGCCGACGGTGTGGATGCCGGCCGCGTTCAACTTGCCCTGCATCACCTTGCCCACGCCCGGAATGCGTTCGACCGGCAAGGGTGTCAGGAACGCCTCCACCTGGTGCGGACGCAACACGAACTGTCCGTCGGGCTTGCGCCAGTCCGACGCGATCTTGGCGAGGAACTTGTTTGGTGCCACGCCAGCCGATGCGGTGAGCTGCGTCTCCTCGCGGATCTGCGCGCGGATCGTCTCGGCCACGGCGGTCGCCGTCGGCAGATCCGATTTCGGTGCGGTGACGTCGAGATAGGCTTCATCCAGCGACAGCGGCTCGACCAGATCCGTATGGCGCAGGAAGATGTCGCGCACCTGTCGCGACACCGCCTTGTAGCGGATGAAGTCCGGCGGCACGAACACCGCCTGCGGACACAGCCGCTCCGCGCGCACCGCCGGCATCGCCGAGCGCACGCCGAACACGCGCGCTTCATACGACGCCGCGCACACCACCGAACGCTCGCCGCGCCACGCCACCACCACCGGTCGTCCACGCAGCGACGGATCGTCGCGCTGCTCCACCGACGCGTAGAAGGCGTCCATGTCGATGTGGATAATCTTGCGCATCACGCGATGATATCGGTCGCCGTACGCGATCGCATGGGCGCGCGCCCGCACGATACGCCCGCGTGTGGAGATGCGGACAATCCGCGCGAAACCCTTGCCGCAATTGCGCTTTGCCGATGGTACGCCGGCGTATGGAAAAACCCGGTTGATTTGCATCAAGACAAGCGTATGCACATGTGTGCATTATTTGCGTCTTCGTAGAACGGATCACGCAATGACCGCCCCCGCTTCCTTCTCGCGCGAACAGCTGCTCGCCAGCGCGCGCGGCGAACTGTTCGGCCCCGACAGCGGCCGCCTCCCCAATGACCCGATGCTGATGTTCGACCGCATCACCGAGATCCGCGAGGACGGTGGCGCGCACGGCAAGGGCCTCATCCGCGCGGAACTGGATATCCATCCCGACCTGTGGTTCTTCAAGTGCCACTTCCTCGGCGACCCGGTGATGCCGGGCTGCCTGGGGCTGGATGCGATGTGGCAGCTCACCGGTTTCTTCCTGACCTGGATCGGCGCGCCCGGTCGCGGCCGCGCGCTGGGTTCCGGCGAAGTGAAGTTCACCGGCCAGGTGCTGCCGACCGCCAAGCGCGTCAGCTACGAGATCGACATCAGCCGCGTGATCAACCGCAAGCTGGTGCTGGCGATGGCCGATGGCCGCATGCTGGTCGACGGCCGCGAGATCTATACGGCGCGCGATCTGCGTGTGGGCCTGTTCACCTCGACGGAGAGCTTCTGATGCGCCGCGTCGCCATCACCGGCCTGGGCATCACCTCCTGCCTGGGCAACGATGCGGACACCGTGTCGGCCGCGCTGCGTGAAGGCCGCTCCGGCATCCGCCACATTCCGCAATACGCCGAACTCGGCTTCCGCAGCCAGGTAGGCGGTGCGCCGGAGATCGATCTGGACGCGCAGATCGACCGCAAGCAGAAGCGCTTCATGGGCGATGCGGCCGCGTTCGCGCATATCGCGCTGCGCGACGCCATTGCGGATGCCGGCCTCGATGAAGCACTGGTGAGCCAGCCACGCACCGGTCTGATCGCCGGCTCCGGCGGTGGCTCGGCCGAATGGCAGATCGAAGCCGCCGACCTGTTGCGTGCGCGCGGCATCCGCAAGGTGGGACCGTACATGGTGCCGCGCACGATGTGCTCGACGGTGTCGGCGACGCTGGCCACCTCGTTCAAGATCAAGGGTGTCAGCTATTCGATCTCCGCTGCCTGCGCGACCTCCGCGCACTGCATCGGCGCGGCGGCGGACATGATCCGCGCCGGGCGCCAGGACATCATGTTCGCCGGTGGTGGCGAAGAGCTGCACTGGGCGCTGACGATGATGTTCGATGCCATGGGCGCGCTGTCCAGCAAGCGCAACGACGATCCGACCCACGCCTCGCGGCCTTACGATGCGGACCGCGACGGCTTCGTCATCGCCGGTGGCGGCGGCATGCTGGTGCTGGAGGACTACGACCACGCGGTGAAGCGCGGCGCGCGCATCCACGCCGAACTGCTGGGCTATGGCGTGACCTCCGACGGTGCGGACATGGTCGCGCCGTCGGGTGAAGGCGCCGTTCGCTGCATGCAGATGGCGCTGGAAGGCGTCTCCAAGCAGCTGGACTATCTCAACACCCACGGCACCTCGACGCCGCTGGGCGACATCATCGAACTCGACGCCATACGCACCGCGCTGGGCGATGCGCTGCCGCCGATCTCGTCGACCAAGGCGCTGTCCGGTCACTCACTGGGCGCCGCCAGCGTGCACGAAGCGATCTACTGCCTGCTGATGATGCGGGATGGATTCATCGCCGGGTCGGCGAACATCGAGACGCTGGATGAGGGCGCGGCCAGCTTCCCCATCGTGCAGGCCAGCCGCGAGGCGACGCTCGACACGGTGATGTCGAACAGCTTCGGTTTCGGCGGCACCAACGCCAGCCTGGTATTCGGCCGGGTGTGAGGCCGGTCAGCGGGCGTCGACCGCACGACGCCCCAGCGCCGGATCGTCGGTGAAGAAGCCGCCGATCCCCAGCGCAAGATAGGCGCGGATCTCGGCAAGGGATCCCGCTTCGTTGCGCATGCGCGGATCGTCACCTTCGCGCAGCGCCTTCGGCAGAAAGTGGTTCTCCGGCCGGAAGGTGTAGGGCCATACGTGCAGGCCTTCCTTGAGTGCATCCGCCATCAGCGCGGTCGGTGCTCCCAGCGCGCCGTCCTCCGCCACCGGCATCAGCAGGCGCGTCCACGGCCCGATGATGTCGGCGTAGCCGGCGATGTCCTGCAGGCCCGCGGGCGTCATCAGGTCCGCATAGCGTGTCGGCTTTCCCGCCGCCAGCGCATCGCCCGGTTGCGTATCCGCCGGGCCCAGCAGTTGCAGCAGACGGATGTTCCCGTGCGACGGGCCAAGGCGCGCGCGCAACGCACGCAGGTTCGCCTGTTCGAACGATTGGATCACCACCGGAGCCTCGCGCGTGTACGCGTGAGCCGCCAGCATTTCCAGCAGGCGTTCCTCCATCGGCAGGCCGATGCAGTGGAAGTGGCTGGGATGCTTGATCTCGGGGATCAGGCCAATCGTGCGTCCGCTGCGCGCGGCATGTTCCGACGCCAGCGCGATGATCTCGTCCAGCGTCGCGATGTCGTACCGGCCATCGTTCGCGGTGCCGCGCAGTTCGGGCAGGCGCTCGCGGGCACGCAGCGTCTTCAGTTCGGCCAGGGTGAAGTCTTCGGTGAACCAGCCCTCGAATGCCTCGCCATCGATCACCTGCCGGCGCTTGCGGGCGGCGAACTCGGGCCGCTGCGCGACATCGGTGGTTCCGCCGATCTCGTTCTCGTGCCGCGCGACCAGAACCCCGTCGCGGGTGGCGACCAGATCCGGCTCGATGTAGTCCGCACCGGCGTCGATCGCACGCGCATACGCCGCCAGCGTGTGCTCTGGCAGGTGTGCACTGTCGCCGCGGTGGGCGATGACCAGCGGCTTCTCCGCCGGTCCGCCAGCCATGGCGGGCAGCAGGGGCATCACGGCCATCAGGAGGGGGAACAGGCGGCTGAAGTGCATGGAGATTTCCTCATGTCCGCCAGCATGCCACGGGCGGCGCAGGGTCCGGAAAGCACGAAGCCCGGCTTCCGCCAGGCTCCGGTGCAACGCGGGAGGAGAGAGGTACCTCGTTGCAGGCTGCATTCTGCATCCGGCCTGTGACAGGCAGGCGACAGCGGCCAGCGCCGTACGCCGCGCTTCCGCACCGCCGCTTGACAACATTACATGTAATAAATAGATTCGCTTACATGACAGTTTCCCGCCCTGCGATCAAGGCATCCACGCTGCACGTTCGCAACTACCGCGAGCGCATGCGCGAGCAGGGACTGGTCAAGAAGGACGTGTGGATCAGGCCGGAGTACGCCGAGGAGCTGGCCGCCATCGAGAAGGCGATGCGGGAATCCGCGCGCGATGCCGGCATCCCTTATCTGCCCACGCAACCTACGGAGGCGGGCTGGACGCTCGCCGCTATCAGGCACGCCCTGCAGCAGGCCAGCACGGTGCGCGACGGCCTGATCAGCCTGGAGACCATCGAGGGCGCGGAGCCCAGCCTGCACCTGGTGATGCACGAATACGGCGACCTGTCGGTGTTCCTGGCCGTGGGTGGCGAGCAGATCCTCGTGGAGGCCTACCTGTGGCCGGTGGAGGACGTGGCCGACCCGGCCGCCTTCAACGCGCATGTGCTCAGCACGCACGTGCTGCTGCCGCTCTCGACGATCGGGATGCAGCGCATCGGCGGCGTCGCCGGCTACACCATGTTCGGCGCGCTGGACACGCATTCCAGCCTGGCCAACGTGATGTTCGAAATCGAGACGCTGGCCGAGAACGTCATCAGCGCCACCGAAGCCTACCGACCCTTCCTGCGCACGGCGACGCGGAGGAAGGCCTGATGCCCGACACCCTGAAGACCCTGTTCAAGCGGATACAGGAGGGCATGGAAGGCCTGGCCGGCGCCGTGATGGGCGACCGCGCCGAACGCCTGCTCGACGACGAGATCCGCGCCGTCGATGACGCCCTGCATGGCGCGCGCGGTGAACACGCGGCGGCGAAGGCGCGGCGTGTCGCCAACGAGCAGCATCAGGCCGCTCTGGCCACGCGCATCGGCGAAGCCGAAGCCAAGGTGGAGGCCGCGTTGCGGCAAGGCCGTACCACGCAGGCACGCACCGCGGCAGACGACGCGGTCCGCCTGCAGGCCGAGCGCAGCCAGCGGATGGAGGAAGGGCAGGATCTCGCCGCCCATGAGCGCCAGTTCGCGCACGTGGTCGAACAGCTCGAAGGGCGCTTGCGGCGGCTCAAGCACCAGTTGGACATCCTGCGCGCCTCCAACAGCCTGCAGCGCGCGCAGGCCACCGTGGCCCGCCGCCAGCCCGGCGAAGCGCCGTATCCGGAACCCGCGTTCGCGTCTGCCGCGCGCATGAAGCAGCGCCGCTCGCCCACGCAGGGAACCGGCGCCGCGAGCCAGCGCAAGAGCAAGAACAAGAAGACCGAGGCCGATCCTGCACAGGCCGTCCTCGATCGCGCCCGCAAGCGCATCACATCGTCCGCGCGCAAGCGCTGAACCAGGGGAGCCACGATGACCGAGTTCCTGAACACCGCGCTGACATTCCCGACGCTCATCTACAGCGTGTTGCTCGCGTTCTGCACGGTGTACTGGTTGCTGGCGGCCACTGGCATCGTGGACATCGATGCCGTCGACGGCTGGCTGACAACCGATGGCGATACGGCGGAGCCCAGCGTGGTCGCCGGCATGCTGGCCAAGCTCGGCCTGTCCGGCGTGCCCATGATG
Organism: Pseudoxanthomonas sp. SE1; assembly: GCF_029542205.1. Classification (NCBI taxonomy): domain Bacteria; kingdom Pseudomonadati; phylum Pseudomonadota; class Gammaproteobacteria; order Lysobacterales; family Lysobacteraceae; genus Pseudoxanthomonas; species Pseudoxanthomonas sp. SE1. The sequence continues at coordinate 3,833,358 of NZ_CP113783.1, forward strand.
CTGGTGCTTACCGTGCTGTCTTTCTTCGGCTGGCTGATCACCTATTTCGTGCAGTTGTTCCTGCTCCAGCACCTGCCGGGCAGCCTGCGCTGGATCGCTGGCGCCGGCACGCTGGTCGTCGCTCTGCTAACCGGCGCACTGGTGACCTCGCTGCTGCTGCGCCCGCTGGCGTCGGTGATCGCACGCTTGCGTCCGCCTGTACCGCCGTCCGTGCTGGGTCGCGCCGGCTCGGTCATCTCGCCGCATGCGGATGCAGGCAGCGGACGCGCCCACTTCGACGACGGCGGCGCAGGCCTGATCCTGCAGGTCCGCGCGCTGCCGGGCGAGCGCTTCTCGCGCGGCGACCGCGTCGTCCTGATCGAGCATCTCGAAACCGACAACACCTACCGCGTCATGTCCGAAACCACCTTCCTCCAGCAGTAAGCACCCGCGCCGTCTACAAGGAGTTCTGCAATGACCACTGCCACCATCCTCCCCTTCGCCATCGGCCTCGTCGTGCTGATGGTGCTGGGATTCGGCTTCATCGGCATCTTCAAGGCCTTCTACAAGAAGGTCGAACAGGGCACGGCCCTGATCGTCAACGACATGAGCGCGCAGCCGAAGGTGCACTTCACCGGTGCGCTGATCATCCCGGTGCTGTACAAGGCCGAGCTGATGAAGATCAGCCTGATCACCCTGCAGGTGGACCGGCGCGGCAAGGAAGGCCTGGTCTGCAAGGACAACATGCGCGCCGACATCGCGGTGGCGTTCTATCTGCGGGTCAATGAAACGCCCGCCGACGTGTTGCGCGTGGCCAAGGCGATCGGTGCCGACCGTGCGTCCGACAGGCACGCGGTGGACGAGTTGTTCAACGCCAAGTTCTCCGAGGCACTGAAGACCGTCGGCAAGAAGTTCGACTTCACCGAGTTGTTCGACAAGCGCCAGGAATTCCGTGACGAGATCGTCGCCGTCATCGGCCAGGATCTCAACGGTTACGTGCTGGAAGATGTCGCCATCGATTATCTGGAACAGACGCCGAAGCACCTGCTCGACCCCAGCAACATCCTGGACGCCGAAGGCATCCGCAAGATCACCGAACTGACCGCGCGTCAGAACGTGCAGACCAACGAACTGGAGCAGAACGAGAAGCTGGCGATCACCAAGAAGAACACCGAAGCCCGCGAGGCGCTGCTCGCGCTGGAACGCCAGCAGGCCGAGGCCGAGGCACGCCAGCACCGCGAAGTTGAAACGGTGCGCGCCCGCGAAGCCGCCGAAACCGCCAAGGTGATCGAGGAGCAGCGACAGGTGTCCGAGCGTGCGCGCCTGGAAACCGAGGAGCAGATCAAGATCCGCGAGCAGGAGCAGCTGCGCCAGGTCGAAGTGGCCGAGCAGAACCGCCGTCGCGCCGTCGCCATCGAACTCGAGCGCGTGGCGCGCGCCGAGCAGCTGGAGCGCGTCAACACCGACAAGGAAGTCCAGATGCAGGAAGTCGACCGCGACAAGGTGGTCGAGCAGGGCCGCATGGAAGTGGCCAACGTCGTGCGCGAGCGGACCCAGATCGAGCAGACGGTCGCGGTCGCCGAAGAGAAGATCAAGGAGACGCGTGAAGTCGCCGAAGCCGACCGCGCCAGGCAGGTGACCATCCTCGCCGCAGAAGCTGCCGCGCAGGAAACCCTGGTCAAGGACGTCAAGGCCGCCGAAGCCGCCGAGCAGGCCGCGCGCCACCGCGCAGTCGAACTGACGGTGCTGGCCGAGGCCGAACTGCAGGCCGCCGGCAAGCAGGCCGAAGCCAAGCGCGTGATGGCGGACGGTGTACGTGCGGAGAGCGCTGCGCCCGGCCTGGCGCAGGCCCAGGTGCAGGAAGCGAATGCCGTGGCGATGGAGAAGACCGGCCTGGCCGAAGCACGCGTGCTCGAAGCCAAGGCCGATGCCACCTACAAGCAGGGCAACGCGGATGCGCGCGTGCTGAACGAACGCCTGACCGCCGAAGCCGAAGGTGCGCAGAAACTGGGGCTGGCCAACGCCAGTGCCAGCCAGGCCATGGGCGATGCCGAGGCCAGCAACATCGCCAAGAAGATGTCCGCGGAAGCCGAAGGCCTGACCTCCAAGTTCGACGCGATGGGCAAGATGAGCCCGGATGCGCGCAGCCACGAGGAGTTCCGCATGCTGCTGGAAACGCAGCTGCGCCAGCTGCTGGCATCGATCGACGCGGGCAAGGCCATCTCCCGCGAGAACGCCGAAGTCCTCGCCAGCGCGCTGAAGAGCGCCAACATCGAGTTGATCGGTGGCGACGGCGGCGTGTTCAACGCGTTGACCAGGGGCATTTCGCTGGGCAAGGCGCTGGAAGGCATCGTGGGCGAAAGCCCGATCGCCTCGCAGCTACTGGGTCGCCTGGCGGGCGCCGGCCTGCCAGTGTCCGGCCGCGCGGCCGAAGCGAGCGACGCCTGACGCATCCTGCCTGAGCCGGCCGGCGGCACCGTCCGCCGGCCCCGATTTCCGCATCGACCGCCCAGGACGGGCGAGGATGAGGTCCGATGTCCGATACGCCGAACGCCGAAGTTCCTTCCACCGACACGCAGGTCGATCAGGCGGTCGCCCAGGGCGGCGCCTACGACGTGCTGCGCCGTCGCCTTGACGAGCAGGGCGCGCGGCTGCGCGCCGTGACGGAAGGGATCAACACACGCCGCCTGCAGGAATTCGGCGACAGCCGGATGGAGGCCATCGGCCGCCTGCGCATCCGCACCGACCACAATTCGGTCGGCCGCGACATCGTGCAGGTCGGAGACCTGCTGTTGTTCGGTTTCAACGTCTACATGGGATTGAAGGCGACCACGTCGGTGGCCGACGTGTTCGGCCTCTATCGTCTGGTGGAGACCGGCGAAGGCTACGACGTGGCGCCGGTCGACATCGCCGCGAGCTTCCTGGGCGAGGATGCCTTCCAACGCGACTTCCGCGAGTTGTACAGCTACTACAAGGACGCACGGCTGTTGCAGCTGATCGTCCGCGACAGCCGGCTGCTGATGGCGTTCCAGATCGGCCTGAAGAACACCGACGTGCGCGTGTTCCGCTGGACGCTCACCGCCGATGGCGAGGTGAACTACCTGGACGCGCGCGGCGAGCGCGACATCGTGCTGCCGCCGCCGTTCGACTTCGAGTGGACGCGGGCGACCAAGGACATGGAGGTCAGCGGCCGCCATCCGCACCTGAATATCCTCGACACGCTGTTCGTGGAGACCATCGGCGGCGACCTGACATTGAAGGTGGAGAACAACACCGAGAGCGGCGCGGGCGTCTACAGCGAGCCGGTCGAGGACCGGACGCAATCGCTGGACGACGCGCAGATCGAGTTCGCGCGCGTCGGTTCGCTGATCCTGCTCAAGGTGCTGCCGTACCGCGAGAGCGCGTGGCGCGGCCTTGTGTACAACACCCAGACCGGCAAGGTGACGCGGCTGGATGCCATCGTACAGGCCTGCATCCAGTTACCCGAAGACCACGGCATCATTTTCCCGGGCGGCTACTACCTGCAGAACGGCGAGCACAAGGCCTTCGATGCCGCCGTGCAGGACATGCAGTACAAGCGCACGATCCGATCGCCGAACGGCGAAGACGTGATGTACGTGTTCTATGAGCGCGAAACCGGCCAGGCCGCGCTGCTGGTCTACAACCTGGTGCAGCGGCGCCTGCAGCCGCCCGTGCTCGCGCATGGCTACGCGCGACTGCACGACGGACGCATGGTGCTGTTCCGCGCCGAAAACGACGACCCCACCCGCGTCCACCAGATGCAGCTCTGGCAGACGCCGTTCAGTTCGGACGAGTTCGCCGCGACGCGACCGGCCGGCACCTCGTTCATGGCGAAGCTGGGCAATGCCGAACTGGTGCGCGCGGTGTCCAACCTGTTCGACCTCGCCCGCGAGATCGAGCGCCCGGATGTCTCCGCACAGCGCTACCAGTTGCTGACGCATGGAACCCGCCGCCTGTTCGACCTGCACCACTGGATCGACGACACGCAGTGCGACGGTCTGGCGACGCTGCTGCACGAGATCGCCGGCACCGGCGAGTCGGTGCTGGACGAATACGAGAAGGTGCTGGAGATCCGGCGCCAGTCCGAGACCTCGATGGCGCAGGCACAACGCGACCACCGCGCCCTGCTCGGCCGGCTGCAGCCGGAGGGATGGAACGGCATCGGCGAATTCGTCGACGCGCTCGGCGCGGTCTCGCGCCTGCGCGGCCATCTGCTGACGTTGCGAGACTATCGCTACATCGATGTCCCGGCCATCGACGCGATGGTTGCCGCATTGCAGGAGGCGCACGAACGCGTCGGCGCGGCGACCGGCCAGTTTCTCGCCGACGAAAAAGCGTTGGCCCCGTTCCAGCAGCGCCTGGTCGTGCTGGATGCGCAGGCCCAGAAAGCCGCGAGTGCGCGCGAGCTGGCCGAGGCGATCGAGACCATGCAGGGCATGGCCGGCGAGCTGGACATGCTGTCCGAGCTGATGGCAACGCTGCGGATCGACGACGCCACCCAGCGCACCCGGGTGGTCGATGCGCTATCGAGCATCTACGCGAAACTCAACCAGACCCGCGCACGCGCCACCCAGCGCCGCCGCGAACTGGGCTCCGCCGAGGCGGTGGCGCAGTTCGGTGCGCAGTTCACCCTGTTCGGCCAGGCCGTCAGCAACGCGCTGGCGATGGCCACCACGCCGGAGCGCGCCGACGAGCAACTGTCGCGCCTGATGGTGCAACTGGAAGAACTGGAGAGCCAGTTCGGCGAACACGAACAGTTCCTCGGCGACATCCTGTCCAAGCGCGAGGAGATGCTGGAGGCCTTCGAGGCCCACAAGCAGGCCCTTCTGGACGAGCGCCAGCGCAAGGCACAATCGGTGCAGGAAGCCGCCACCCGCATCCTGGAAGGCTTGGGGCGACGCACCGAACGCTTCACCACGCCGGACGAACTCAATGCCTTCTTCGCCGGCGATGCGCTGATCCTCAAGCTGCGCGAACTGGCCGGCCGCCTGCGCAAGCTGAAGGACTCGGTGAAGGCCGACGACATCGAGGCGCGCATCAAGGGCGCGCGCGACCAGGCCGTGCGCGGACTGCGCGATCGCAGCGACCTGTTCGAAGACGCCGGCAACGTCATCCGCCTGGGGCCGCGCCACCGCTTCAGCGTCAACACCCAGCCGCTGGACCTGACCCTGATTCCGCGCGGCGACACGCTGGCCGTACACCTGACCGGCACGGACTACCTGGAGCCGCTGCAGGAGCCGGCGCTGGACGCGCTGCGCCCCTACTGGGATGTCGCGCTCGCGTCGGAGTCGCCTTCGCTGTACCGCGGCGAGTACCTCGCTTGTCGCCTGCTGGACGACGCGCAAGCCGGCGAAGGTGGGCTCGACCTCGCGCGGCTCGACCACGCCCTGGCCGATCCGGAGGCGCTGGACCGGATCGTGCGCGAGTACGCCGCGCCGCGTTACCGCGAAGGCTACGAGAAGGGCATCCACGACCACGATGCCGCGGCGATCCTGCATGCCTTCCTGCCTCTGCGGAACGCCGCCGGTTCACTGCGACATGCGCCCAGCGCGCGCGCGCTGGCGGTGGCGTGGTGGTGCCGCGACGGCGCCGCGCCGCAGGAGACGATCGACCGTATACGCGCTGCACGCGCGATCGACGCGATGTCGCCGGCCGGCCGCGCCGTGCAGACGCTGCGCGACGAGCTGGCATCCACGATTGCGGCCTGGGTGGAGCACGACGCCCTGTCCTTCCCTGCGACCGACACCCCGGCATCCGCCGCCTTCCTGATCGACACCGTCACAGGTGCGGTGCCGACGTTCCGCTTCACCCACTACGCGGACACATTGGTGACGACCCTCCGCGCGCGCCTGGCTGACGACGCGGCAGGCAGTGTGCTGGCCAGCGCCCTGCAGCGGCTGGAAGGCCGGTCCGCCGCGGCCTGGGCCTTGCTGCGGCAGGCGCTGGACGCACTGGCCACATTGCCGGAGCAGGCGCACCTGGCGCCGTACGTGTCCGAGGCGATCGCCCTGTTCCGGCATGGCGCGCAGCTGACGCATGTCGTCGAGCACGTGACACTGATCGGCCATGTCGAGGGACTGCTCGGCGAGCACCCGCGCATCCGCGACGGACGTCTGGCCCTGGCGGTGGACGACCTGCCGGCGCGCTATGGGACCCATCGCGATCAGTTCGTGCCCGCCTGGCAACGCTACCAGGCGCTGCGCAGCGAAGTGGCGCAGCGCGAACGCGCCGCGATGCGGCTGTCGGAGTTCAAGGCGCGCCCGCTGACCTCGTTCGTGCGCAACAAGCTGATCAACGACGTCTACCTGCCGGTGATCGGCGACAACCTCGCCAAGCAGATGGGCACCGTGGGCGAGAACAAGCGCAGCGACCTGATGGGCCTGCTGATGATGATTTCGCCCCCCGGCTACGGCAAGACCACGCTGATGGAGTACGTGGGGCACCGACTGGGCCTGGTCTTCATGAAGATCAATGGGCCGGCGCTGGGCCACGAGGTGCGTTCGCTGGACCCCGCCCAGGCACCGGATGCCACGTCGCGGCAGGAACTGGAAAAACTCAACCTCGCGCTGGAGATGGGCAACAACGTGATGCTGTACCTGGACGACATCCAGCACACGCATCCGGAGTTCCTGCAGAAGTTCATCTCGCTGTGCGATGGCACGCGCCGCATCGAAGGCGTCTGGCGCGGCAAGACCAAGACCTACGACATGCGCGGGCGCAAGTTCGCAGTGGTGATGGCGGGCAATCCGTATACCGAGTCCGGCGAGGTCTTCAAGATCCCGGACATGCTGGCCAACCGCGCCGACATCTACAACCTGGGCGATGTGCTCGGCGGCATGGAAGATGCCTTCCTGCTGAGCTACGTGGAGAACTGCCTGACCTCCAATCCCGTGCTGGCACCGCTCGCCACCCGCGACATGGCGGACCTCTACCTGCTGGTCGACAAGGCGCGCGGCAAGGAGGTCAGCACCAACCAGCTGTCGCACGCGTACAGCGGTGCGGAGATCGGCGAGATCGTCGCCGTGCTGCAGCGGTTGCTGACCGTGCGCGACGTGGTCTACCGCGTCAACCAGCAGTACATCGCCAGCGCCGCGCAAGCGGACAAGTACCGGGTGGAGCCGCCGTTCCGTCTGCAGGGCAGCTACCGCAACATGAACAAGCTGGCGGAGAAGATCTCGCCGGTGATGAACGCCGCCGAGCTCCAGCAGCTGATCGCCGACCACTACCTGGGCGAAGCGCAACTGCTGACCACCGGTGCCGAGGAGAACCTGCTGAAGCTGGGCGAGTTGCGCGGCACGCTGACCGACGACGAACAGGCACGCTGGCAGCAGATCAAGGCGGACTTCCTGCGCAACAAGGCGATGGGGGCGGACGATGCCGATGTCGGCGGCCGCGTGGTCGCGCAGTTGGCCGACATCGCGGTCGGCCTGCAGCGACTGGGCGAGCCGGCCCCGGTTCCGGCCCCTCAGCCGGCGCCCTGGGAAGCGCTGTTGTCGGCGCTGCACTCATTGCGGGCGCCAGAACGGGTCGCAGCTGCCACGCCCACGCCCGCCGTCGACACCGCCCCGGTGTTGCAGGCCCTGCAGCATACGATGGCGCGCCAGGACCAGCTCAATGGAGCGCTGGTGGCGCTGGCCCAGGCGCTTCGAAACGGTGCATCCCCCGCCGCAGCCGCCGGCACGCGCAAGCCCAAGCCACGCTCCCCGCGTGAAGCGGAGTTCGACCAGGTCATCGCCAGCCTGGAATTCAGGGAGGAACGGCCGACGCCCACCCTCGACGTATCACCGGCGCGCGTGCGCGACGAAGGGGATGATCCACAATGAGCCAGGACGCCATCGGCGGGACCAAGGCCCCGGGCCTGGCCACGCATGCCGCCGCCATCCAGGCGCTGGCACAATCCAGCGCCGATGACCTGCAGGCGACACTGCGCGATCTGCGCACCGTATTGCTGTCGGCTGATCCGCGTGCGCTGCGGCGCAGCGTGGGTTTCTGGGGACGGCTGATCGGCCGTGACATCCGTCTTGCCGCCGAGGCGCGCTCGTTGCGGGAACGCAGCGGCATCCTGCTGCGGCAGGCTGGTTTCGAAGCATCTAGGCTGCGCAACCAGCACGCGACGCTCGCCACGCACGCGCGGCAATTGCGCGAAGCCTGTGCGCAGCTGCAACAAGAGATCGACGGACTCGCGCGCCAGCAGGCGATGGAGGAAGGCGACACGCCTGCCGGGTCGTCGCGTCTCGCGCACCTCATCACGCTGCGCAGCGCGTACGAGATCACGGCCAGCCAGCTGGACCTCGTCGCCGCAAACGCGCTCGCCATCGCCGAGCGCCACGCGCAGCAACTGCCCCGGCTCACCGTGCTGCTGGACCAGCAGCTGGGCGTCGCCGCCGGTGCCGATCACGGAATGCAGCTATCCTCCGCCATGCGGACGATAGACGCACTGGAAGCCCATATCGAACACCTGCCCGCGCCGTCCGTCGTACCCGCGACACCAGCGCGTGCCACCCCAGCCCAGGAGGCCCCATGACGACGACGAACCCCGAACAGACGCTGGTGCCCGCGGCGCTGTCGCCGCAGCTACTGACCGACCTGGGCCTGGAAAACGCTGATATCCCGCGCATCCAGGAGGCGACGAAAGCGCTGCAGGACATCGCGCCCGGCAATCTGCACACCTACGGCCGGGAGGCGACCACCAAGACCAGTGCCTTCAGCACGCAGCTGCTGGACAAGGTCCGCAACGCCGATCTGGACAGCAGCGGCGACAAGCTGGGTGAAGTCGTGCGCATTGCGCGCTCGCTGAACCTTGAGTCTTTCCATGGCCGCTCCAAGTTGCCGATTCTCGGCCCGCTGATCGACAAGATGCGCGCGACCAAGGACGACCTGGTCCAGCGCTACAGCTCGACCAACCGCCAGATCGACCAGCTGATGAGCGACGTGGGCAAGACGCAGCAGATCCAGCAGCAGCGCGTGCGCGAGTACGACCAGATGCACGACATCGTGCTGGACGAGCGCCGCGAGCTGGGCGTGCACGTGGCGGCCGGCCGCGTCCGCATTGCCGAGCTGGAAGCGGAACTGGCCTCGCTGTCGGGCCAGGAAGATCCCGAGTCGCGCACCCGTCGCGCCGCCCTCGACACGGCGCTTCGCCTGATCGACAAGCGCGTGTCCGACCTGCAGGTGCTGCAGCACGCCGCCGACCAGACGCTGCCGATGATCCGCCTGATCCAGGCCAATGCCATCCAGCTGATCGAGAAGTTCAGCGCGGTACGCGACATCACCATCCCGATGTGGCGCAACCAGTTCGCCATCCAGTTGTCGCTGGCAGACCAGCGCAATGCGGTCGAGCTGGCCAACGCCATCGACGACGCCAGCAACGAACTGATGCGCAAGAATGCCGAACTTGTGCATTCCACCGCGGTCGGCACCGCGCGCGCCAACCAGCGCTCGGTGATCGACATCGAGACCCTGCGCACCGTCAACGAGACCCTGATCCGCACGGTGGAGGAAGTCCGCGAGATCCACCGCGAGGGCATGGCTAAGCGCAAGCAGCTGTCCACCGAACTGGTCGACATGCGCGAAGACCTAGAGAAGCGGCTGGCGCTGCCGACCGGGGGCGGCGCGAGCTCCTGACCTCCGATATCGCTTTCACAACGCCTCGAAAGCAACGGGCCGCCTTGGGGCGGCCCGATTCGTTTCCGGCGTCCGGAGCAGCTTACTCCACCGTCACCGACTTCGCCAGATTGCGCGGCTTGTCCACGTCGGTGCCGCGCGCGAGCGCGGTGTGGTACGCCAGCAACTGCACGGGAATCGTGTGCACGATGGGGCTGAGCACGCCGACATGGCGCGGGGTGCGGATGACGTGCACGCCTTCGGATTCGCTGAAGTGGCTGTCCTGGTCGGTGAACACGAACAGCTCGCCGCCGCGCGCGCGCACTTCCTGCATGTTGGACTTCACCTTCTCCAGCAGCACGTCGTTGGGTGCGATCACCACCACCGGCATGTCCGCATCCACCAACGCGAGCGGGCCGTGCTTCAGCTCGCCGGCCGGGTAGGCCTCGGCATGGATGTAGGAGATTTCCTTCAGCTTGAGCGCGCCTTCCAGCGCGATCGGGTAGTGCAGGCCGCGGCCGAGGAACAGGGCGTCGGACTTCGGCGCGAAGCGCTCGGCCCATGCGGCGATCTGAGGCTCCAGGTTCAACGCATGCTGCACGCTGCCCGGCAGGTGGCGCAGCTGCTCCAGGTAATCGGCTTCGTGCTCGGGCGTGACCTTGCCGCGCAGCTTGCCCAGCACGACGGTCAACTGGAACAGCGCCGCCAGCTGGGTGGTGAAGGCCTTGGTGGAGGCCACGCCGATCTCGGCGCCGGCGCGTGTGTAGCAGACCAGCTCGCTGGCGCGCGGGATGGCGCTTTCGGGCACGTTGCAGATCGACAGCGTGTGCTCATGGCCCAGCGACTTGGCGTATTTCAGCGCTTCCATCGTGTCCAGCGTTTCGCCGGATTGCGAGATGGTGACGATCAGGTGCTTCGGGTTCGCGTACGCGGCGCGGTAGCGGTACTCGCTGGCGATCTCGACATTGCACGGCACACCGGCGATGGCTTCCATCCAGTAGCGCGCGGTCATGCCGGCGTAATAGCTGGTGCCGCACGCGAGGATCTGCACGCCTTCGATGTCGCGCAACGCGGCTTCGGCATTGACGCCGAACAGCGCCGGCGAGAAACCGCCGTCGACCACCGCCTCGATGGTGTCGGCGATCGCGCGCGGCTGCTCGTGGATTTCCTTCTGCATGAAGTGGCGGTACGGGCCCAGCTCCAGCGACGCGAGCGACACGTCGGACACATGCACGTCGCGCTGCACGGGTGCGTTCTGGCCGTCGAACACCTTGACGCCTTCGCGCGTCACTTCGGCGGTGTCGCCCTCTTCCAGGAAGATCACGCGGCGCGTCGCCTGGATGATCGCCGAGACGTCGGAGGCGATGAAGTTCTCGCCTTCGCCCAGACCGATCAGCAGCGGACACCCCATGCGCGCGCAGACCATGCGGTCCGGCTCCTGGCGGCTGACCACGGCCAGTGCGTAGGCGCCGGTGAGTTCCTTCACGGTACGCTGCAGCGCGGCCAGCAGGTCGTCGCCGCCCTTCAGGTGGTGGTGCATCAGGTGCGCGATGACCTCGGTGTCGGTCTGCGACTCGAACACATAGCCCAGCGCGCGCAGTTTCTCGCGCTGCTCCTCGTGGTTCTCGATGATGCCGTTGTGCACCAGCGCCACGCCGTGGCTGATGTGCGGATGTGCGTTGGCTTCGGTGACGCCACCATGGGTGGCCCAGCGGGTGTGCCCGATGCCGAGGCTGGCGTTGAACCCCTCGGCGGCGGCGGCGCCCTCCATCTCGGCCACGCGGCCGGTGCGGCGCACGCGACGCACGTCCTGCTGGTCGACCACCGCGATGCCCGCGGAATCGTAGCCCCGGTATTCCAGCCGCTTCAGTCCTTCGATCAGTACCGGCACCACGTCGCGACCGGCGATCGCGCCCACAATTCCGCACATAAGCGTGTGTCTTCCATCTGAGTGAAACGAGCGGACATTCTACGTGTCCGGCACTGGACAGGCCCTGTCCGCACGGTGTCCGCGGACACCCGGACAGTCACCCGCACCGGACAACCCCCTTTAAAATCAATCGCTTGTGTTTGGCACGCATCCTGCTGAGACATGCAGGTCATTCCACAGAACGCATGCCGCCGATGATTCGGGACACCTCCGCCCAAGACCGAGTGCTCAGTTCCACCCAGGCCCGACCGGCATGGCGCCGTTGGGTGTGGCCTGCCGTTGGCGGCGCGCTGCTGCTGACGGGCATCGTGTTCGCCGCCCGCGGCTGGCTGGCGGGCACCACCTCCATCGACGGTGCGCGCCTGCGCATCGCCGAAGTCACCCGCGGCGACCTGGTGCGCGACATCGCCGCCGATGGCCGCGTGATCGCCGCCAACAGCCCCACGCTGTACGCCGTGGCCGGGGGCGTCGTGACGCTGAAGGTGGTCGCGGGCGACCAGGTGAAGCAGGGCCAGCCGCTGGCCGAGATCGACAGCCCCGAGCTGCGCAGCAAGCTGGCGCAGGAACAGACCACGCTGGCCGGCCTGGAAGCCGAAGCCAGCCGCGCCACGCTGGATGCCAGCGTCACCCGCGCCAATGCGCAGAAGGCGCTGGACCAGGCCGAGATCGAGCGCCAGGCGGCCGAGCGGACCCTGCAGCGCTACGAGCGCGGCTTCGAAGGCGGCGCGGTGCCGCAGGTCGACGTGCTGGAGGCGCAGGACAACCTGCGCAAGGCCGAGATCGCACTGTCCCACGCGCGCAAGGACGCCGGCCTGCAGGGCCAGGGCGCCGGCCTGGATGCGCGCAACAAGCAGTTGCTGGCCCAACGCCAGCGGGCGGTGGTGACCGAAGTGCAGCGCCAGGTCGATGCACTGACCCTGCGCGCGCCGTTCGATGGCCAGGTCGGCCAGATCCAGGCGGTGCAACGCTCCAACGTGGCGATCAATGCCCCGGTGCTGAGCGTGGTGGACCTGTCGGTGTTCGAAGTCGAGATCAAGGTGCCGGAAAGCTTCGCCCGCGACCTCGCCATCGGCATGCCGGCCACGCTGACCAGCGCTGGCCAGCCGTATCCCGGCGAGATCTCCGCGGTGTCGCCGGAAGTGGTGAACGGCGAAGTCGTCACCCGCCTGCGCTTTTCCGACAAGCAGCCGCCCGGCCTGCGCCAGAACCAGCGCCTGTCCGCACGCATCCTGATGGAGACGCGCCGCAACGTGCTGATGGTCGAACGCGGGCCGTTCCTCGAACAGGACGGCGGCCGCCAGGCCTATGTCATGGACGGCAACTCCGCCGTGCGCCGCCCGGTGCAGCTGGGCGTCAGCAGCCTGAGCAATGTTGAAGTGCTCAGCGGCCTGCAGCCCGGCGACAAGGTCGTCGTCTCCGGCAGCGACCTGTTCGGCGATGCCGAGCGTGTCTCGGTCAACTGATCCGCATCACCCGCCTTCCCCACGCGTCCTCCCCCACGTCATCCACTCCGAACCCGAAGAAGGAACCCGCCATGCTTGAGATGCGCCAAGTCGCCAAGGTCTACCGCACCGAACAGGTGGAAACGCACGCGCTGCGTTCGCTCGACCTGCATGTCCGCGAGGGCGAGTTCGTCGCGGTCACCGGCCCGTCGGGCTCGGGCAAGACCACCTTCCTCAACATCGCGGGCCTGCTGGAAACCTTCACCGGCGGGCAATTCCTGCTCGACGGCCAGGACGTCAGCGGCCTGGGCGATGACGCACGCTCGCGCCTGCGCAACCACAAGATCGGCTTCATCTTCCAGGGCTTCAACCTGATTCCCGATCTCAACCTGTTCGACAACGTCGATGTCCCGCTGCGCTACCGCGGCATGCCCGCGGCCGAGCGCAAGCAGCGCATCGAGGACGCCCTGGGCCGGGTCGGCCTGGGTTCGCGCATGAAGCACTATCCCGCCGAACTTTCCGGCGGCCAGCAACAGCGCACCGCGATCGCGCGCGCTCTGGCCGGCAGCCCGCGCCTGCTGCTGGCGGACGAACCCACCGGCAACCTGGACTCTCAGATGGCCCGCGGCGTGATGGAACTGCTGGAGGAGATCAACCGGCAGGGTACGACCATCATCATGGTTACCCACGACCCTGAACTCGCCGCGCGCGCGCAGCGCAACGTGCACATCGTGGACGGCATGGCCACGGACCTGTCGGTGGAGCCCGCCCTGATCCGCGCGGCGCACGCCGCCGAAGCCAACGCCTCGGCCTGAGGAGACCGCCATGTTCGGTTACTACTTCACCCTCGCGCTGCGCAGCTTCAAACGCAACAAGGCGCTGACGTTCCTGATGGTGCTCGCCATCGCGCTGGGCATCGGCGCCAGCATGACCACGCTGACCGTGTTCTACGTGCTCTCGGGCGATCCGATCCCACAGAAGAGCGACAAGCTCTTCTACCCGCGTCTCGATCCGCGCTCGATGAACGGCTTCACCCCCGGCGACGAGCCGGAAGACCAGTTCACCCGTTACGACGCCGAACGCCTGCTGCGCGACAAGAAGGGCGATCGCCAGGCCTTCATGACAGGCGGCGCGTCGTCGATCGAATCGGAAGATGGCAAGATCGAACCGTTCCGCATCGAATCGCGGTACACCACCGCCGATTTCTTCCCGATGTTCGACGTGCCGTTCCGCTACGGCAACGGGTGGTCGGCGGCCGACGATGAATCGCGCGCGCGCGTTGCCGTGATCTCCAAGGCGCTCAACGAGAAGCTGTTCGGCGGCGCCAACAGCGTGGGGCGCGACATCAAGGCCTCCGGTGCGACGTTCCGCGTGATCGGCGTGCTCGACGAGTGGCGTCCCGCGCCGAAGTTCTACGACATGACGCAGGATCGCTTCACCGAAGTGGAGCAGTTGTTCGTGCCGTTCTGGACGGCGCTCAGCCTGAAGATGGGCACCCAGGGCAACATGAACTGCTGGGGCGACTCCAGCGGCGATGAAGAAGGCTCGCGCGGACCCAATGCCCCGTGTTCGTGGCTGCAGTACTGGGTGGAGCTGGGATCAGCGGAGAAGGTGAGCGCGTACAAGCAGTACCTGGCCAACTATTCCGATCAGCAGCGTGCGGCGGGCCGTTTCGAGCGCCCGAACAACGTAGACCTGCACAACGTGATGCAGTGGCTGGACAAGCAGGGTGCGGTGCCCGGCGATGTGCGCCTGCAGGTGTGGCTGGCGTTCGGCTTCCTCGCCGTCTGCCTGCTCAACACGGTCGGCCTGTTGCTGGCGAAATTCCTGGGCCGCGCATCGCAGATCGGCGTACGACGCGCATTGGGCGCTACGCGCAAGGCCATCTTCGCGCAATGCCTGGTCGAAGCCGGCACCGTCGGACTGGTCGGCGGTGTGCTCGGCCTCATCCTGGCGTGGCTGGGGCTGTGGGCCGTCCGTCACCAGCCGGCCGGCTACGCCGACCTGGCGCACATGGACGTGAAGATGCTGCTGGCCACCTTTGCGCTGGCCATCGTCGCCAGCCTGCTCGCCGGGATGCTGCCTGCCTGGCGCGCCATGCAGGTGACGCCCGCCATCCAGCTCAAGAGCCAGTGACCCATCCATCCAAGAGGCACGCCATGGACATCCGCCCCATTCTTTCCACTCTGTCCCGCCACAAGACGGCCGCCGCGCTGATCGTGCTGGAAGTCGCGCTGTCGTGCGCCATCATCTGCAACGCCGTCTTCCTCATCACCCAGCGACTGGAGCGCATCGACCGCCCCACCGGCCTGGCCAACGAGGAGATCGTGCGCATCAGCATGGGCAACATCGGCGATAACCCCGAAGCCGATGCGCTGGTGAAACAGGACGTCGCCAGCCTGCGCGCGCTGCCGGGCGTGCAGGCCGCCGGCAGCATCAACCATGTGCCGTTCGACAACTCATCGTGGAACAGCTCCATCCAGCTAGCCCCCGAGCAGGAGCGCCCGAGCGCGCAGGCGAACGTCTATCTTGGCGATGCCGTCATCGACACGCTGGGACTGAAGCTGGCCGAAGGCCGCGATTTCACGCCCGACGAGTACGTCAACTGGACCGAGATCAACAAGCAGAACGCGAAGTACGTGATGCCGGCGGTGATCCTGAGCCGCGAACTGGCCAACAAGCTGTTCCCCGGCGAGAGTGCGGTCGGCAAGAACATCTATGCCTGGAACACCGACAATGCGCCGCACAGGGTGGTCGGCGTGGTCGATCGGCTGATCCGCACCAACGACAACGGCGGTCCGGCCGAAGGCGGCTTCAGCATGATCCTGCCTGCGAAGGACCTGACCATGGGCACCTTCGTGCTGCGCACCACGCCCGAGCGCCGAACGGAAGTGCAGAAGGCGGCGATCGCCGCGCTGGAGAAGAACAGTTCGCGCCGGCTGATCCTGCGCGAGGGCACGTTCACCGACATCATGAGCGACTACTACCGCGGCGACCGCGCGATGGCCTGGCTGCTGATCACCGTGATCATCTCGCTGCTGGTGGTGACCGCGTTGGGCATCGTCGGCCTGGCCAGCTTCTGGGTGCAGCAGCGTACCAAGCAGATCGGCATCCGCCGCGCGCTGGGCGCGACCAAGGGGCAGATCCTGCGCTACTTCCAGACCGAGAACTTCCTGCTGGCGACCATCGGCATCGTGATCGGCATGATGCTCGCCTACGGCATCAACCAGTTGCTGATGGGCAAGTACGAACTGCCCCGCCTGCCGCTGCTGTACCTGCCGGTCGGTGCGGTGCTGCTGTGGCTGCTGGGCCAGATCGCCGTGTACGGGCCGGCGCGCAAGGCCGCGTCGGTGCCGCCAGCGGTGGCGACGCGTACCGCCTGAGGCTGCGCGGGCCCGCAGACCCGCCATGGTCCGCTCCCGTCTGCTGATGCTCGGTCGACATCCATGGCTGAGCGTCCTGCTGGTGTCGGAGGTCGTGGCCTTGGTCGTGCTGGCAACCCTGGCATGGTCCGCATGGCGGACCATGCCTTCGCTGCCCTCGCTGCTGCCGGAGGACGAGATCACGGTCTTCCCCCGCCTGGACACCGCCGACAACACGCCGCTCCCATCGGCCGAGTTGCTGCGACGGGTCAAGGCCGTCCCGGGTGTACGTCATGCGGCGATCGGAAACCAGTCGCCCTACTCGCCCGACGTATCGTGGACGGCCCGCGTATGGACGGACGACGCACACGGCGGCGACGTGGTGGTTGCGACGTACTTTGGATCGGAGGCGATGCTGCAGACATTGGGACTTCGCGTTGTCGAAGGCCGGGACTTCATGCCCGTCGATTTCACGTCCTACACCGGCGACCAGACCCGCATGCACGCGACCGGCGCCCCGGCCATCATCAGCGCGAGCCTGGCCAAGCACCTGTCCCCCACCGCACCTGTCATCGGTCGACGTCTCTACATCCATGGCGACGCGCCGCTGACCGTCGTAGGCGTCGTCTCCGCACTGCCTGCGGCAACAAACGGATTCGCACAGAATCCAGAAGGCTTCTCCATCCTGCTGCCAACGGTGCCGGCGGACGCACGGCTTGGGCCTCTGCTGGTCCGCAGCGGGATCGGGAACCGTGTCCGCGTTGCCAGTGGCGTGGAGCAGGCATTGAGGACCTCCTTTCCGCGCGGGATCCTGGGCACGTCGCGATCCCTCGCCGCAGACCGCACCGCATCGCTGGACTCCCTGTATCCCGAGCGGCAGCGAGCACTGTGGACAGCGGCCGGCCTCTGCGCGCTGTGCCTGCTCGCGACCCTGCTGCTCGCGACCGACTGGATGGCGCGACACCACCGGCTGGAACTCAGCTTGCGCATGGCGTTCGGCGCACGCCGCAACCAGCTGGTACGGGAGTGGAGCCTGGAACTCGCGGCGGTGACCGGTCTGGGCGCGACCCTCGGCTGGCTCCTGCTGCACTCACCCGTGGCCGCGCGACTTGCCAGCGGCGCGCTCGCCGTCCACCCAGTCGAAACCGCATCGCTGGCGCTCGCTTGCGCGATCGTGCTTCCGGTCATCGCGACTTGGGCGGCGTCGCACGCGTTCAGCATCCCGCCGCACCTCGTCAGCCGCAGTCCTTCGGTTAGGCTATAGCGCATGCCCACCATCCTCGTCATCGACGACAACCTGGCCGTCAGCACGGCACTGGAAGTCCTCTTCTCGCTGCACGACATCGACACGCTGCATGCCGAATCGCCGGAAGCAGGCCTGGCCCTGCTGCGCGAGCAAGCGGTCGACCTGGTCATCCAGGACATGAACTTCACCGAGGACACCACGTCCGGCGTGGAAGGCGAGCAGCTGTTCACCGCAATCCGAGCGCAGTGGCCCGACCTTCCCGTGATCCTGCTCACGGCGTGGACGCATCTGGAAGCGGCGGTGAACCTGGTCAAGGCCGGCGCAACGGACTATCTGGCCAAACCCTGGGACGACCGCAAGCTGCTGGCGACCGTCAACACGCTGCTGGAACTCGCTGAAACGCGCAATGAGCTCGATCGCCGCCGCAGCCGCGAACGCCGCAGCCGCGACCAGCTGTCCAGCAAGTACGATCTGCGCAACCTCGTGTTCGAAGATCCTGCGAGCGAACGCGTCGTCGCACTCGCCTGCCAGGTGGCGCGTTCGGACTTGCCGGTGCTGATCACCGGCCCGAATGGCGCGGGCAAGGAGAAGATCGCCGAGATCATCCAGGCCAACTCCAGCGTGAAGTCGGGCGCCTTCGTGACGCTCAACTGCGGCGCCCTGCCCTCCGAACTGATCGAAGCCGAATTGTTCGGTGCCGATGCCGGCGCCTACACCGGTGCCAACAAGGCGCGCGAGGGCAAGTTCGAGGCGGCCGATGGCGGCACGCTCTTCCTCGATGAGATCGGGAACCTACCGTTGACGGGCCAGATGAAACTGCTGCGCGTGCTGGAGACCGGGCGCTTCGAGCGCCTCGGCTCCAATCGCGAACGCCAGGTCACGGTGCGCGTGATCAGCGCTACCAACGCCGACCTGCCGACGATGATCCGCGAGGGCTCCTTTCGCGAGGATCTGTATTACCGCCTCAACGCGATCGAACTCGCGCTGCCCCCCCTGGCCGAACGTCCCGGCGACATCCTGCCGCTGGCCGAGCGCTTCCGTCCCGCGGACAAGCCGCTGGGCGAAAGCGCCCGCGCCGCACTGCTCCGGCATGCTTGGCCGGGCAACGTGCGCGAACTACGCAACGTCATCCAGCGCGCCGGACTGTTGGCAATGGGTGACCGCATCGAAGCGGCCGACCTCAACCTGCCCCGGCCTGCACCGGCACGCAGCACGGTCGTGGCGGAACCGGAGCGCGCCGACATCGAAGCCGCGCTCGCGCGTGCGGGAGGCATCATCGCCCAGGCCGCCGCCGATCTCGGCATGAGCCGGCAGGCGCTGTACCGGCGCATGGAACGCTTCGGCATCAAGACGCCATGATCCGTCGCTCCCTCGCCGGCCGCGTGCTGTCCTGGCTGCTGCCCTTGCTGGCGCTGGCGCTGGTGCTGCCGGTCGCACTGTCGCACTGGTTCGGCGACGACATCATCGCGGTGCTGGTCTCGGCCATCGTGGTGCTGCCGCTGGCGATGTGGGCGATCCATCGCGGACTGCGCAGCACCTACTCGCTGTTCCGCGCGCTGGCCGGCAGCGTCAACAGCTATCGCGATGGCGAATACAACTTCGGCATCCATTGGCGCGGGAACGACGAGCTCGCCGAGCTGGTGCAGTCGCATGCCGCGCTGGGCGAGGTGTTGCGCGAACAGCGCCTGAGCCTGGTCCAGCGCGAACTGCTGCTGGACACCATGGTGCAGAACACGCCCGTGGCCATGCTGTTGATCGCGCCCGGCGGCGACGGCATCCGGCGGGTGATCTTCGCCAACGTGGCCGCGCGCAAACTGCTGCACAGCGGCTGGAAACTCGAAGGCCAGGACTACGACGCACTGATCGGATCCGCACCGGTCGAGATGCGCGAAGCCCTCGCACGCGGTGGCGACAGTCTGTTCGCCATCGGCAGTGAGGAAGAGGACGGCGAGGAGCAGGTCTATCACCTGGCGCGCCGGAACTTCCGCCTGAATGGCCGGGCACACGAGTTGCTGCTGTTGCGTCTGTTGACCAGCGAACTGCGGCGACAGGAGGTGATGACATGGAAGAAGGTCATCCGCGTGATCAGCCATGAACTCAACAACTCGCTGGCGCCCGTGGCTTCGCTCGCACACTCGGGTGCGGAGCTCGTGCGTCGCGGTCGTCACGACCGCCTCGAAGAAGTCTTCGGCACCATCGAGGAGCGTGCGCGCCACCTGGAAGGCTTCATCCGCGGCTATGCACGCTTCGCCAAGTTGCCTCAGCCGCAACTTCAGACGGTGCATTGGCGCGCCTTCTTCGAAGGGCTGCAACGGCAGATCGCTTTCGATCTCACGATGCCGGAGGCCGAGATCGATGGCCGCATCGATGTGGCGCAGCTCGAACAGGCGCTGCTCAACCTGCTGAAGAACGCGCACGAATCGGGCACCACTCCGGATGGCGTATCGGTCCGTGTTACGCGCCTTCCCGACTGGCTGCGCATCGAGGTGATGGATCGCGGCACCGGCATGAACGACGCCGTGCTGCAGAACGCGCTGGTGCCGTTCTATTCGACCAAGCGCAACGGCACCGGGCTGGGACTCGCGCTGACGCGCGAGATCATCGAAGCGCACGGGGGCCGGCTTTCGCTGCACAACCGCGATGGCGGCGGCCTGTGCGTGTCCATACAGCTGCCCGAAAATTGATCTCTTCGGGAACAGGATATCGATGACATCCGCCTGCAACCGAAGCCGAAACCGTATGGCACCGACTCCCTCTCTCCCTCCGGGAGAGGGTAATGGGTGAGGGCGGGCCACCGCGATCCCGCTCAATGTACTTCCGCAAATGGCGGGCTTGAGCCCGCCCTACGCTACTTCGGTTTCTTCACCGGTCGGTGCCAGCCTTCGATCGTCACCTGCCGTGCGCGTGCGACCGTCAACTGATCGGCGGGCGCGTTCTTCGAGATCACCGAGCCCGCACCGATGGTCGCACCATCGGCCAGCGTCACCGGCGCGACCAGCGACGCGTTGGAGCCCACGAACACGCGGTCGCCGATGGTCGTCGTCGACTTGTTCACGCCGTCGTAGTTGCAGGTGATGGTGCCGGCGCCGATGTTCGTGCCGGTGCCGATGACCGTGTCGCCGAGATAGGTCAGGTGGTTGGCCTTGCTGCCCACGCCGATGCGCGCGTTCTTCGTCTCGACGAAGTTGCCGACATGCACGCCGTCGGCGAGCACCGTGCCCGGACGCAGGCGCGCGTAGGGACCGATCAGCGCGGCGCCTTCGCTGGCCACGCCTTCCAGGTCGCAATGCGCGCGCACCTGCGTGCCAGCGCCGAGTTTCACGTCCTTCAGGCGCGTGAACGGGCCGATGACGACGCCGTCGCCCAGTTCCACCGTGCCCTCCAGGATCACGTCCACGTCGACATGCACGTCGCGCCCGACCGTCACCGTGCCGCGCTGGTCGAAGCGCGCCGGATCGACCAGACGCGCGCCCTGCACGCACAGCGCACGCGCGGCGCGCAGCTGGTAGGCACGCTCGAGCTGCGACAGCTGCCAGGGATCGTTGGCGCCCTCGGCCTCGATGGGCTCGCCGACGAGGACCATTTCCGCCGGGGTGAATTCCTCGGCCGCCATCGCGAAGACATCGGTCAGGTAGTACTCGCCCTGGGCGTTCTCGTTCGACAGTCGTGCCAGCCAGCCCTTCAGCGCGCTGCCGTCGGCGGCGATGATGCCGGTATTGATGGTGCGGATGCGGCGCTGTTCGTCGTCGGCATCCTTGTGCTCGACGATCGCGGCCACGCGCCCTTCCTGGTCGCGCACGATGCGGCCGTAGCCGGTGGGATCGACCGGCTCGGCGACCAGCACGGCAAGGCGGCCTGGCGCGTCCAGCAGGCGTTGCAGCGTCTCGCTGCGTGTCAGCGGCACGTCACCGTACAACACCAGCACACGCGCGCCGTCCGGCACGTCCGGCATGGCCTGCGCCACCGCATGGCCCGTACCGAGCTGCTGCGCCTGGTGCGCCCAGTGCAGATCGGACTGATCGGCGAAGGCGGCCTGCACCTGGTCGCCGCCGTGGCCATGGACCACGTGCACCCCGGCCGGAGACAGCGCGCGTGCCGCGTCGATCACATGCGCGAGCATCGGCTGTCCCGCGATCGGCTGCAGCACCTTGGGCAGCGCGGACTTCATGCGCTTGCCTTCACCGGCGGCGAGGATGACGACGTGTAGTGGCTTCATGTGGTTTCCCATTACGATGACGGCGGCCTTCGACCTGGTGCGATGGTATCAATTCAGTCCGTCACAAGACCCTGCCCATGACCCTGCACTCCCCCTCCACCACCGCCCGCGACAGAAGGCTTGTCCTGGCCGTGTCGTTGCTGCTGGTGCTGCTCGCGTTGCTCAGGCAGGGACAGGATGCGAACTGGGACCTGCGCAACTATCACTTCTATACGCCATCTGCACTGCTGGACGGCCGCTTCGGCGATGACATCGCGGCGGCGCAGCTCCAGACATGGCACAACCCTGCGCTCGATATCCCCTTCGCCTGGATGGTGAAAGCGGGCTTGCCCGGATGGCTCGTGTCGCTGTGGCTGGCACTGCCTGCAATCGTCGCGATCCTGTTCGCACTGCGCCTGCTCGACCTGCTGTGGCCTGCAGGACGCAGCGCCACCCGGACCGTGATGGCCGGCCTGGCGGCCGTCACGGGTGCGGCGGTGATGCCCAGCATCGGGACCACGTTCAACGATGCATTCGTGGCGGCCGGGGTGATGGCGACGCTTTGGTGGATAGCGGACTCGCAGGGTCGCCGTCACGCCTGGGCGACCTGGCTGCCGGCGGGCCTGATGGCAGGCGCGTGCGCGGGCCTGAAGCTCACCGGTGCGCTGTACTGCATCGGCTTCATCGCCGCCGCACTGGTCTGCGGACCGATGCGTGGCATCCCATCCCGGATCCTGGCACTCGCGGTGGGCGGCCTCGCCGGCGCTACGCTGACGGCCGGGCCCTGGGCACTCCATCTCTGGCAGGAGCATGGCAACCCGCTGTTTCCCTACTTCAACGACTGGTTCGGATCGCCCGATGCCCTGCCGCATGCACACAAGGACGGTCGCTTCATTCCGCACGGGATCGATGCCCTGCTGGTCCCCTTCCATCTGCTGACCGACAGCAGCCGCTTCTCGGAAGGGAAGCTTTCCGACCCCCGCGTACTGCTCGGCTTCGCTTCGCTCGGCGCGTGGTGGGTGTCGGTGTGGCGGCGACGGCGGCGGGAGGGCGCCGCGATGCCCCTCACCCATGCCCTGCTCGCGTTCGCGCTGGTCAGCTTTGCCGTGTGGGTAATGCTCTATGGCATCTACCGCTACCTGTTCGCGCTGGAGCTGATCTGCTCCATCGCCATCTTCGGCATCGCGTCGACGTGGCTGCCGGCGCGCTACGTGCGACCCGCCATGGTGGCGCTCGCCGTCCTGCTGGTCGTCGCCACCAATCGACCGAGCTGGGGTCGCACGCCCTTCGCCACGCCCATGATGTCGGTGCAGATGCCGGCGCTGCCGGCTGCCAGCCTCGTGGTGCTGGCGGACGATGATCCGATGGCATACGCCGTCGCCTACCTGCCGCGGAATGTCGCCGCGGTATCGATCCACAACAATTTCATGGCGCCCACGCGCTGCACGGGGTTGCAGGCCGCTGCAGAACAGCGCGTGCGGGCGCATGAGGGACCGGTCCACCTGCTGCGCCTGGCCTCCGCCCCGGTGGCGAACGAGGCCGTGAGCACCTACGGCCTGGTCGCGCAGGGGGCTTGCCTTCCCGTGCCGACGAGCCTGGGCGAACTGGCGCTCTGCCCGCTCGTGCGCGGCGCGCCTACACCGACGGTCTGCGCTGCGACAGCACCTGATCGGTGATCAGCCGCTGGATCTCGTTGGTGCGCCGGTTGACAGTATCCAGGATCAGTCCGGTCGCCATCGACACCACCCCGACCAGGGCGAACGCCACCGCCAGCACCGCGGTGGACGGATGGGTGACCAGGCCCGTGCGCGCGAACTCATGGATGACGATGGCGCCGAATCCGAGGCTGGACACCATGCACGCCGTCGCCAGCACACCGAAGAACAGCAGCGGCCGCATGTCCTTGAACAGGAACAGGATCGTCTTCAGGACCCGCATGCCGTCGCGGTAGGTGTTGAGCTTGGACTCACTGCCATCGGGGCGCGTGCCGTACTCGATGACCCGTTCGGACAGCACGAAGCCATTGGCCAGCGCGAAAACGGTCATCTCGGTCTCGATCTCGAAGCCGCGGGAAAGAACAGGCATGGATTTCACGAAACGACGCGAGAACACGCGGTAGCCGGACAGCACGTCGCGGACCGGGTGGCCGAACAGGGCACTGATGCAACCACGCACCAGGCGATTGCCGAATCCATGGAAGCGACGGAATGAGGCACGGTCGTGCGACTCCAGCCGCGTGCCCACGACCATGTCGGCCCGCCCCGCCGCGATGTCCTCGATAAGCATGCGCACCGCGGATGCGGGATACGTGTCGTCGCCATCCACCATGACGTAGATGTCCGCATCGACGTCACGGAACATCGCGCGCACCACATTGCCTTTGCCTTTCGCCAGGACATGCCTTACATGTGCGCCGGCCTGCGTCGCGAGCAGGGCGGTGGCATCGACGCTGGCGTTGTCGAAGACCCACACGCTGGCCTCCGGCAACGCCTCGCGGAAATCGGCGACGACCTTCTGCACGGTGGGCGCTTCGTTGTGGCAGGGAATCAATATGGCGATACGCAAGGCGACGGTCCGGGTCGATGACGTGCGCCGGCATCTTACACGGCAACCTGCGCACGGCCGGGGTTACCATCGCGGCATGGCACCTCCCTCTTCCAGGTACGTCCTGCTGCGCCAGGGCGGCAGTTTCCTCGTCATCGGCGCGCTCCAGCTGCTGGTGGACTGGGCGCTGTTCGTGGCGTTCACTGCGCTGGGCGTGCCAGCAGCGCCGGCCAATCTCGCCAGCCGCGTGGGCGGCGCGCTGCTCGGCTTCTGGTTGAACGGGCGCGTGACCTTCGCGCACGACGGCAGCGCCCGACTCGGCTGGTGGCGCTTCGCCAAGTTCCTGTTGGTGTGGATACCGCTGACGATCGCGAGCACGCTGGCGGTGACCTGGGTCGCGACCTCACTGGGGCTAGCGTATGCCTGGCTGGCCAAGCCACTGGTGGAAGGCGTGCTCGCGGTGGTCGCGTTCTTCCTGTGGCGGCACGTCGTCTATCGCTGACGCCGGCGGGGCCGATCGGCCAACGGAGGCAGGATGGAGTGCCGGTAACACAACGTCGGGCGCATGGCGCACGCGACGAAACGAAAACGCCGGCACGAGGCCGGCGTTTCCGATGAAGCGTGTGCGCTTGGACCTCAGTGCTTGAGGTTCTTGCGCAGGCGCTCCAGCGCGCTGAGCTGGGCGATGCTCATGGCCAGCTGGGCCTGGGCTTCTTCCACGCTCATCTTCGGGTCCTTGTGGGACAGCACGCGCTCGGCTTCTTCCTTGGCCTTGCGGACCTGCGCTTCGTCGATGTCGGTCGCGCGCACGGCGGTGTCCGCCAGTACGGTGACGACCTGCGGCTGCACTTCCAGGATGCCGCCGGAGATGGCGAAGTCCAGCTGCTCGCCGCTGGCCAGCGTTACCACCACCTTGCCCGGCTTCAGGCGGGTGATCAGCGGCGCGTGCTTCGGCGCGATGCCCAGCTCGCCCAGTTCGCCGGTGGCCACGACCAGGGTGGCTTCACCGTGGAAGATTTCCTGCTCGGCGCTGACGATGTCGCAACGGATGGTGCTCATGGAACTCTCTTTGCCGTGTAGGGCGGGCCTTGGCCCGCCGCCGGTTGCCGCGAAGGTGGGCCGGGGCCCACCCTACGTGCTTACGCCTTCTCGGCGAGCTTCTTGGCCTTCTCGACCGCTTCTTCGATGCCGCCGACCATGTAGAACGCCTGCTCCGGCAGGTGGTCGTACTCGCCGTCGACGATCGCCTTGAAGCCGCGGATCGTGTCCTTCAGCGAGACGTACTTGCCCGGCGAGCCGGTGAACACTTCGGCCACGTGGAACGGCTGGCTGAAGAAGCGCTCGATCTTGCGCGCGCGCGACACGGCCTGCTTGTCTTCTTCGGACAGCTCATCCATGCCGAGGATCGCGATGATGTCCTTCAGTTCCTTGTACTTCTGCAGCGTCGACTGCACGCGGCGCGCGGTGTCGTAGTGCTCGTGGCCGATGACGTTCGGGTCCAGCTGGCGGCTGGTCGAGTCGAGCGGATCCACGGCCGGGTAGATACCCAGCGAGGCGATGTTGCGGCTCAGCACGACGGTCGCGTCCAGGTGGGCGAACGTGGTGGCCGGCGACGGGTCGGTCAGGTCGTCCGCGGGCACGTACACGGCCTGGATCGAGGTGATCGAACCGGTCTTGGTCGAGGTGATGCGCTCCTGCAGCACGCCCATTTCCTCGGCCAGCGTCGGCTGGTAACCCACGGCCGACGGCATGCGACCCAGCAGCGCCGACACTTCGGTGCCGGCCAGCGTGTAGCGGTAGATGTTGTCGACGAACAGCAGCACGTCCTTGCCCTTGCCGGACGCGTCCTTCTCGTCGCGGAAGTACTCGGCCATGGTCAGGCCGGTCAGCGCGACGCGCAGGCGGTTGCCCGGCGGCTCGTTCATCTGGCCGTACACCATCGCCACCTTGTCGAGGACGTTGGAATCCTTCATCTCGTGGTAGAAGTCGTTGCCCTCGCGGGTACGCTCGCCCACGCCGGCGAACACGGACAGACCCGAGTGCGCCTTGGCGATGTTGTTGATCAGTTCCATCATGTTGACGGTCTTGCCGACGCCGGCGCCGCCGAACAGGCCGACCTTGCCGCCCTTGGCGAACGGGCACATCAGGTCGATCACCTTGATGCCGGTTTCCAGCAGGTCGTTGGCCGAGGACTGGTCCTCGTACGACGGGGCCGAGCGGTGGATTTCCCAATGGTCGGTCGCCTGCACCGGACCGGCTTCGTCGATCGGGTTGCCCAGCACGTCCATGATGCGGCCCAGCGTGCCGGCGCCGACCGGCACCGAGATGGCCTTGTCGGTGTTCACGGCGATCAGGTTGCGCTTCAGGCCGTCGGTGGAACCGAGGGCGATGGTGCGCACGACGCCGTCGCCGAGCTGCTGCTGCACTTCGAGCGTGATGGCGGTGTTTTCCACCTTCAGCGCGTCGTACACCTTCGGCACTTCGTGGCGCGCGAATTCGACGTCAACCACCGCGCCGATGATCTGAACGATCTTGCCCTGACTCATTGCTGCATTCCTCTAGATGAATTCTTGTGACGAAGCGCGTCAGACTGCCGCCGCGCCGCCGACGATTTCGGAAATTTCCTGGGTGATCGCCGCCTGGCGGGCCTTGTTGTAGACCAGCTGCAGGGTACCGATGAGCTTGTTGGCGTTGTCGCTGGCGGCCTTCATGGCCACCATGCGCGCCGCGTGTTCCGACGCGATGTTCTCCAGCACCGCCTGGTACACCAGCGATTCGATGTAGCGCGTGATCACGTGGTCGAGCACGGTCGCGGCATCGGGTTCGTAGATGTAGTCCCAGTCGTGGTGCGCGACCTGCGTCTCCGCCGCCGGCAGCGGCAGCAGCTGGTCGAATGCGGCACGCTGGGTCATCGTGTTGACGAAGTCGTTGTAGACGACGAACACGCGGTCCAGCTTGCCTTCCGTGTAGGCGTCCAGCATCACCTTGATCACGCCGATCAGCTGGTCGAGCTTGGGCGAATCGCCCAGGTGCGACACGCTGGCCAGCATGTCGACCTTGACCCGGCGGAAGTACACCGAAGCCTTCTGGCCGATGGTGACCACATCGACCTCGACGCCCTTCTCGTTCCACTGGCGGATCTCGCCGAGCATCTTGCGGAACAGGTTGTTGTTCAGGCCGCCGGCCAGGCCGCGGTCGGACGACACGATGATGAAGCCGACGCGCTTGACGTCCTTGCGCTCCACCATGAAGGGATGCTGGTAATCGGTGTTGGCCTGGGCCAGGTGGCCGATCACCTGCTTCATCGCGCGTGCGTACGGGCGCGAGGTCTTCATGCGCTCCTGCGCCTTGCGGATCTTGGAGGCCGAGACCATCTCGAGCGCGCGCGTCACCTTGCGGGTGTTCTGCACGCTCTTGATCTTGGTTTTGATTTCGCGTCCGCCTGCCATGCTCTGCTCGCTTGATTCGTCTTCGTAGGGCGGGCCTGACCCGCCGCCTTCACGAAATGGTGGGCCGGGGCCCACCCTACGCTTACCAGGTACCGGTCTGCTTGAACTCGGCGATGCCCTTCTTGAAGGCGCCTTCGATCTCGTCGTTCCAGTTGCCGGTGCTGTTGATCGTGTCGACCAGTGCGCCCTGGGTGTTGGTGAAGTGCGCGTGCAGCGCGTCTTCGAACGCCAGGATCTTGCCGACCGGCACGTCGTCCAGGTAACCCTCGTTGACGGCGTAGATGGACAGCGCCTGCAGGGCGATGGACATCGGCGCGTACTGCTTCTGCTTCATCAGCTCGGTGACGCGCTGGCCGCGCTCCAGCTGCTTGCGGGTGGCTTCGTCCAGGTCCGAGGCGAACTGCGCGAACGCCGCCAGCTCACGGTACTGGGCGAGCGAGATGCGGATGCCGCCCGACAGCTTCTTGATGATCTTGGTCTGGGCGGCGCCACCGACGCGCGACACCGAGATACCGGCGTTCACGGCCGGGCGGATGCCGGCGTTGAACAGGTCGGTTTCCAGGAAGATCTGGCCGTCGGTGATCGAGATCACGTTGGTCGGCACGAACGCGGACACGTCGCCGGCCTGCGTTTCGATGATCGGCAGGGCGGTCAGCGAACCGGTCTTGCCGGTGACCTTGCCTTCGGTGAACTTCTCGACGTACTCCTCGGACACGCGCGCGGCGCGCTCGAGCAGGCGGGAGTGCAGGTAGAACACATCGCCCGGGTAGGCTTCGCGGCCCGGCGGACGCTTCAGCAGCAGCGAGATCTGGCGGTAGGCCACGGCCTGCTTGGACAGGTCGTCGTACACGATCAGGGCGTCCTGGCCGCGGTCCATGAAGTACTCGCCCATGGTGCAGCCGGAGTAGGCGCTGATGTACTGCATCGCGGCCGACTCGGAGGCGGTGGCGGCGACGACCACGGTGTGGGCCAGCGCGCCGTTCTCTTCCAGCTTGCGCACGATGTTGGCCACGGTCGAGGCCTTCTGGCCGATCGCGACGTACACGCACTTGATGCCGGTGCCCTTCTGGTTGATCACGGCGTCGATGGCCATCGCGGTCTTGCCGGTCTGGCGGTCGCCGATGATCAGCTCGCGCTGGCCGCGGCCGATCGGGATCATGGCGTCGACGGACTTGTAACCGGTCTGCACCGGCTGGTCGACCGACTTGCGCCAGATCACGCCCGGGGCCACGCGCTCCACCGGCGCGGTCAGCGAGGTGCCCAGCGGACCCTTGCCGTCGATCGGCTCGCCCAGCGCGTTCACCACGCGGCCGAGCATTTCCGGACCGACCGGCACTTCCAGGATGCGGCCGGTGGTCTTGGCCACGTCGCCTTCGCGCAGGTGCTCGTAGTCGCCCAGGACCACGGCGCCCACCGAATCGCGCTCCAGGTTCAGCGCCAGTGCGTAGGTGCTGTTGGGCAGCTCGATCATTTCGCCCTGCATGACGTCGGCCAGGCCGAAGATGCGCACGATGCCGTCGGACACGGAGGTGACCGTGCCTTCGTTGCGCGACTCCGCGGCCAGCTTGACCTTCTCGATACGGGTCTTGATCAGGTCGCTGATTTCAGAGGGGTTGAGCGTGGTAGCCATGGGTAAGTCCTGTGTGCCGGCTTGCGCGCGGCGGTTCAATGGGAATTCAGTGCGTCAGGGCCGACTGCAGGCGCGCCAGCTTGCCCTTCAGCGAGCCGTCGATCACCACGCTGCCGGCATCGATCACGGCGCCGCCGATCAGCGATGCGTCGATGGCCGTTTCGACCTCGACCTCGCGGCCGAAGCGCTTCTTCAATGCCGCCTTGATCACGTCCAGCTCGCCGGCCGGCAGCGTCGTGGCGGACGTCACCTTCGCCTTGACGATGTGCTCGGCCTCGGCACGCAGCTCCTCGAACAGGCCGGCGATCTCCGGCAACTGCTGCAGGCGGCGCGCGTCGGCGAGGATGCCGAGGAAGCGGATGAACGCCTCGCTCGCACCCTCGGGCGCGAGCAGCGTCACCGCATCGGCGTGCAGCAGCTGCGGATTGGGCAGCAGCGCGGCCACGCGCGGATCCGCCGCGACGTGCGCGGCAAAACCCAGCGCCTGCGACCAGGCGGCGAAGTTGCCTTCGTCGCGCGCCGTCGCAAAGGCGGCGCGGGCGTAGGGACGGGCGACGGTAAGGGCCTGGCTCATCGATCAGATCGTCCGGATCAGATTTCGGCGGCGAGTTCGTCGAGCAACGCCTTGTGGGCGTTGGCGTCGATCTCGCGCTTCAACAGCTTCTCGGCACCGCTGACGGCCAGCGCGGACACCTGCTTGCGCAGGTCCTCGCGGGCACGCGTGGCGGCGGCATCGATCTCGGCCTGCGCCAGTTCTTTCTGGCGGTTGGCTTCGGTGATCGCTTCGTTCTTGGCCGCGTCGACGATCTGGTTGGCGCGCGCGTGGGCCTGGTCGATGATCTCGTTGGCCTTGACGCGGGCTTCCTTCAGCGCTTCGTTGACCTTTTCCTGCGCCTGCGCCAGATCCTTCTGGCTGCGGTCTGCCGCGGCCAGGCCTTCGGCGATCTTCTGCTGGCGTTCTTCGATGGCAGCCAGCAGCGGCGGCCAGATTTTGGTCGCAATGATCCAGATCAGGCCGGCGAAGGCCAGCGCCTGGGCAAACAGAGTGAGATTGATATTCATCGTAAACCTGCCGGTGATGAAGGGCCTGCGCACATCGCGCCGGCCCAGCTACGCCTGGTGACTGACCGCGGACGAAAGCCCGTGGTCAGGCGTGCACGCGACGGATCAGCCCGCCAGCTTGGCCAGCTGTTCGGTGAAGATCGTGATGAACGGGCTGGCGAAGGCGAACAGCAGGCCGACGGCGACCGAGATGATGAACGCGGCGTCGATCAGGCCGGCGGTGATGAACATGCGCACCTGCAGGACCGGGATCAGCTCCGGCTGGCGGGCAGCCGATTCCAGGAACTTGCCGGCCATGATGGCCAGACCCAGACCCGCGCCCAGCGCGGCCAGGCCGATCATGATGCCGATGGCGAGGGCGGTCGAAGCCTGGACCTGGGCGAGGTTGGTGAGGATGCTTTCCATGGTGATCTCCGGAACTTAAGTGCTTGAAAGGTGATGGTACGAAGGAAACGGTGAAGCGGAAACGTTAGTGGCTGTCTTCCGACAGGCTCAGGTAGACGATCGACAGCATCATGAAGATGAATGCCTGCAGCGGGATGACCAGCAGGTGGAACAGCATCCAGCCCAGGCCGAACGTCGCGCCACCGAGCATGCCGAGGATGCCCGCGCCGCCCAGCACCCAGATCAGCAGGAAGACGATCTCGCCGCCGAACATGTTGCCGAACAGTCGCATCGCCAGCGAAATGGGCTTGCTGACCCATTCGACGATGTTGAGGATCAGGTTGAACGGCATCATCCACTTGCCGAACGGCGCCGTCAGGAATTCCTTGGCGAAACCGCCCAGGCCCTTGGAGCGGAACGCGAACACCAGCATCAGGAAGAACACGCTAATCGACATGCCCAGCGTGGCGTTGACGTCGGCGGTGGGGACCGGCTTCCAGTAGTGCACGCCCATCAGCTCGAGCGGCTTGGCGATGAAGTCCGCCGGAATCATCTTCAGCAGGTTCATCATCAGGATCCAGAAGAAGATGGTGATCGCGATGGGCGTCACCAGCTTGCTGGTCCCGTGGTAGGTGTCGCGGGCCTGCTTGTCGACGAACTCCAGCATGATCTCGACGAACGCCTGCCACTTGCCCGGCACGCCGGCCGTGGCCTTGCGCGTCGCCATCCAGAAGGCGAATACGATGACCAGGCCCATCAGCACGGCGGTCACGAAAGTGTCGACGTTGATCGTCCAGAAAGGACCTTCACCGCCCACCTGGGCCGTGAGGTTCTTCAGGTGGTGCTGGATGTAACTGGTGGGAGTCAGAGCTTCGCCCGCCATGAGTCGGAAACCTTTCGTCTAGATTGGGTTATCGCTGCTTGCCGGTCGCGACCAGCACCTGTGCCACCAGTCCGGTGATCACGCCCGCCAGGAGAGGCAGCGGGGGCAGCTTGTACAGCCCCGCGCCAACGACCAGCACGCCGATCACCACGACCCACTTCACCACCATCCCCGCGACCAGCCTCAGCACCGCCGAGACGGCGCCGAGCACGCCACCACCGAAGGCCATCCAGGCCGCCAGCAGCGCGCCGGCCACGATCGCCAACCCTCCGATGGCCGCCGCGACCGCATGGGGCACGCCCCCGAGCAGGAACAGCAGCGCGACCAGCAGTACCGCTGCCGTCTGCCAGACGGCGGCGCGCAACACCAGCCGCCGGCCCGCAGCGACGGAATTCAGCACACGAAAGCCCTACGGAATTGGCGGGGTACAAGGCGGTAAAGCGCCTCGCCGAGCCGCAAAAGTATAGCAGCGGGACAATTTCCGGGACAACCGCCAAAGGTCGAAATCGCGAGTTCGGCGCCGGATTCCGCCAAAGCCAGCGGGGACAAGGCTGTAACCGTTTCCCCTGTTCAGAATTTTCCGCAGGATTTCCCGGAACTTTGACGAAAACCGTCTGTCAGTCCCTCCGAGGCCTGCCGCTCAACTTCCTCGTCCGATGCTCCGTCGCAGGTCCTCCAGAAGCCCCGGTTGCCCCCGGGGCTTCCTTTTTCCAGCGGGAAATGAGGCGGAAGCCGCCACTCGTTCAGTCAATTCACCCCCTGTCGACCCGGGGATGGCGAACGTTGGGCTCCCCACACCCCACCGCATGGACCCCATGAGCCGCCACCTTGCCCCCCACCGCACCGCCGCATCGGTCTTCTGCTGCCTGTCCCTGGCCATCGCCGCCTCCACCGCGTCCGCACAGGAGGTTTCCGACGACGCCCGCTTCGAACTGAGGCTCTCCGCCTTCAATCCCGAGGCGAACATCCGCTTCACCGGTGATGCCGTGGCCACCAATGGCGAACGCTCGGAGGCGTTGAGCGCGGCAGGCGAGATCCATGCCGACGGCCGCTGGCGCCCACGCGGCGAGCTCGCCTTCAACATGACGCCTCGCCAGTCGCTCCGCCTCAACTACTACGACTATCGACGGGATCAATCGTGGGGCTTCGAAGGCGACTGGGTCGATCCTGGCACGATCTTCGACGAGGTCGAGATCCCGGGCGAGCCGGTGGAAGTGCCTGCCGTCGACGTGTCGGGCCGCATCAGCTTCGAACTGGCCAACCTCAACTACGAGTTCGCGATGATCGATACGCCACGTTTCCAGTGGGGTCTCGGTGCAGGCATCACCCACGCGACGCTGGCGGCGCGCGGTACCGCGACCAGTGCCGGTACCGGCGACATCGACCCGCAATGGGAGGAGCTGGACTGGAAACGCGATGGCACCTCGCCGAACCTGCACACCCGCGTGGCGTGGTCGCCGACGCCGCGCCTGCGCATCGAGGCGCAGGGACAGTACCTGGACACGCGCTGGGGCGACTTCATCGATGAACGCGGGCATTTCGAGCGCGGCGGCTTGCTGGTCGAGTACCGGGTGACCGAGCGGATCGGCGTGCATGTGGGCTACGACTGGTTCCGCCTGAAGCTCAGCGACGACTATCGCGGTTCGTTCGAGGCGCCGGCGGAGTCGGGGATCGGCACGGTGGACGTCGCGGGCAAGGCCACGGGCGAGTTCAAGGTGCATGGCCCGATGGCGGGCGTGTCGGTCCGGTTCTGACCCGGCGGCAGCGCGCGAACGGCCGCAGGCGCCGACCCGCCGGGCGGGAGCCCATCGCCCTTCAATTGATAGTCAAAGCCTATCGCTGATAGCGGATCATTCCATTGGACAGCGTCAGCTCGGCCCCCATAATGAGATCAATTCTCATCTGGAGCCCGTCGTGAACAAGACCCTGAGCTTCGCGATCCTGCACTTCTCGGTGGCCTTCACCCTGGGCTACCTGTTCACCGGCAGCCTGCTGGTGGGCGGCATGTTGGCGTTGATCGAACCGGCGACCAATACGGTGGTGTTCCACTTCCACGAAAAGGTCTGGAAGCGGATCGAAGCCCGGCGGGCGTCCAGGGCAATGCCACTGCCCGCCTGACAGGCCCGACACCGGAAACGGAAAGGCCGCACATCCGCGCGGCCCTTCCGTTCCTGCGACATCCGGTGTCGCTTATTTCTTCTTCGGGATGTACAGGTCGGTGATGGTGCCTTCGTAGACCTCGGCCGCCATCGCCACCGATTCGCTGAGCGTCGGGTGCGGATGGATGGTCGCGCCGATGTCGCCGGCTTCCGCGCCCATCTCGATCGCCAGCGCGAGTTCGCTGATCAGGTCCCCGGCGTGCACGCCGACGATGCCGGCGCCGATGATGCGGTGGGTGTGTTCGTCGAAGATCAGCTTGGTCGAGCCTTCGCCGCGGCCGATGCCGACCGCACGCGCCGACGCCACCCACGGGAACTTGCCCACGCCGATCTTCAGGCCCTTGGCCTTGGCTTCGGTCTCGGTCACGCCGACCCACGCGATTTCCGGATCGGTATAGGCCACGGACGGAATCACGCGGGCCACCCACTCCTTCTTCTCGCCGGCCGCCACTTCTGCGGCCAGCTTGCCTTCGTGCGTGGCCTTGTGCGCCAGCATCGGCTGGCCCACCAGGTCGCCGATGGCGAAGATGTGCGGCACGTTGGTGCGCATCTGCGCATCGACCGGGATGAAGCCGCGGTCGGTGACGGTGACGCCGGCCTTGTCGGCATCGAGCTTGCCACCGTTGGGCGAACGGCCCACGGCCACCAGCACGCGATCGAACGTCCCCGACTCCAGTTCCGGCTTCTGGCCTTCGGTGGCGCTTTCGAAGCCGACGGTGATGCCCTTCTTCGACGCTTCGACCTTGGCGGCCTTGGTCTTCAGGTG
This sequence comes from Pseudoxanthomonas sp. SE1, assembly GCF_029542205.1. Taxonomy (NCBI): domain Bacteria; kingdom Pseudomonadati; phylum Pseudomonadota; class Gammaproteobacteria; order Lysobacterales; family Lysobacteraceae; genus Pseudoxanthomonas; species Pseudoxanthomonas sp. SE1. The sequence continues at coordinate 3,868,013 of NZ_CP113783.1, forward strand.
CACGGCCACGCCCTGCTTCTTCAGGCGGTCGGCGAGCGGCTTCACCAGGTCCTTGTCGGCGCCCGGCATCAGCTGGTCCATGAACTCGACCACGGTGACTTCGGCGCCCAGCGCGCGGTACACCGTCGCCATTTCCAGGCCGATGATGCCGCCGCCGACGACGAGCAGCTTCTTCGGCACTTCCTGCAGCTGCAGCGCATCGGTGGAATCCATCACGCGCGGATCGTCCCACGGGAAATTGGGCAGCTTCACCGCCTGCGAACCGGCGGCGATGATGCACTGCTCGAAGCGCAGGAGCTGCGTCTTGCCGTCGCTGCCGGCGATCTCCAGTTCGTTCGGCGAGACGAACTTCGCCACACCGGTCACCGTGCGCACCTTGCGCTGCTTGGCCATGCCGGCCAGGCCCTTGGTGAACTGGCCGACCACCTTGTCCTGCTTGAAGCCGCGCAGCTTGTCGAGGTCGATCTTCGGCTTGCCGAAACTGATGCCGATGTCGTCGGAATGCGAGGCTTCATCGATCAGCGCCGCCGCGTGCAGCAGCGCCTTTGACGGGATGCAGCCCACGTTGAGGCAGACGCCGCCGAGCGTGTCGTAGCGTTCGATGAGGACGGTGTCCAGACCGAGGTCGGCGGCGCGGAACGCGGCCGTGTAGCCGCCGGGACCGGAGCCGATCACGACGATGCGGCATTCGATATCGGCGGGCTTGCCGGTGCCAAGCGCAGGCTTCGGCGCCGAGGTCGCGGGGACCGCCGGAGCCGCGGGCGATGGTGTCACCGGGGCGGCCTTGGCGGGCGCGGACGCGGCGCCCTCACCTTCCAGGATCGCGACCAGGCTGCCTTCGGCGAGTTCGTCGCCCAGCTTGACCTTGATTTCCTTGATCACGCCCGCGGCAGGCGACGGCACTTCCATCGTCGCCTTGTCGGATTCCAGCGTCACCAGACCCTGGTCCTTCTTCACCGTGTCGCCGACGGCGACCAGGATCTCGATGACCGGAACGCCGTCGTAGTCGCCGATGTCGGGCACTTTGGCTTCGATCAATCCGCCACCGCCGGACGGCGCGGGTGCCGCGGCCGGTGCTGCAGGAGCGGGCGCCGACGCGGCAGGCGCCGCCGGTGCGGGCGCAGGCTTGGCGGGAGCTGCGGGCGCGGGCGCGGATGCCGCGGCGCCTTCAGCTTCCAGTACGGCCACCACGCTGCCTTCGGACAGCGAATCGCCCAGCTTGACCTTGATTTCCTTCACCACGCCGGCGGCCGAGGACGGCACTTCCAGCGTGGCCTTGTCCGATTCCAGCGTGACCAGGCCCTGGTCCTTCTTCACCGTGTCGCCGACGGCGACGAGGATCTCGATGACCGGCACATCGCTGTAATCGCCGATGTCGGGGACTTTGACTTCAATCGTGTTCGCCATACCACTCTCTTTCGTAGGGTGGGCCTTGGCCCACCGTGGTGTGTTCGGGTCGGTGGGCCAGGGCCCACCCTACGGACTTACAGCAGCACGCGACGCATGTCGCCGAGCAACTGGGCGAGATAGGCCGTGAAGCGCGCCGCGGAGGCGCCGTCGATCACGCGGTGGTCGTAGCTCAGCGACAGCGGCAGCATCAGGCGCGGCTGGAACTGCTTGCCGTCCCACACCGGCTGGATCGAGGACTTGGACACGCCCAGGATGGCCACTTCCGGTGCGTTGACGATGGGCGTGAACGCCACGCCGCCGATGCCGCCCAGCGAGGAGATCGAGAAGCAGCCGCCGGACATTTCGGCCGGGCCCAGCTTGCCGTCGCGCGCTTTCTTGGCCAGCTCACCGGTTTCCTGCGCGATCTCGTTGACGCCCTTCTTGTCGACGTCGCGAATCACCGGCACGACCAGGCCGTTCGGCGTGTCGGCGGCGAAGCCGACGTGGAAGTATTTCTTCAGCGTGAGGTTCTCGCCGCTGGCATCCAGCGACGCATTGAAGTCGGGGAACTTCTTCAGCGCGGACACGCTGGCCTTCATCAGGAAGGCGAGCATGGTCAGCTTGATGCCGGCCTTTTCGTTTTCCTTGTTCAGCGCCACGCGCAGCGCTTCCAGGTCGGTGATGTCGGCGTGGTCGTGCTGGGTGACGTGCGGGATCATCGCCCAGTTGCGCGCCAGGTTGGCGCCGGAAATCTTCTTGATGCGCGACAGCGCGACAGTTTCGGTCTCGCCGAACTTGCTGAAGTCCACCTTCGGCCATGGCAGCAGGTTGAGCCCGCCCCCCGCGGCCACCGGCGCACCGGCGGATGCCGGGGCGGCCACGCCACCGGCCAGCGCGCCCTTGACGTACTTCTGCACGTCTTCCTTGCTGATCCGGCCACCACGCTCGCTGCCCTTCACCTGGTTGAGGTCCACGCCCAGTTCACGCGCGAACAGGCGCACGGCGGGACTGGCGTAGGCGACCTTCTCCGGCAGCACGCGGTCGGCGTTGAACTCGACCGGCGGCGAGCGCGGCGGGGAGGCCTCCGGGTCGATGCCCGGCTTGTCGTCCAGCACGCGCGAGGCCACGGGCGCCACAGCCGGCGCGGCGCGTTCCTGCGCAATCTCGCGCTGGGTGATCTTGTCGGGGGTCGGCGATACCGCGACCGGCTCGACCTTCGCGCCGGTCTCGGCGGTGGCGGTCTGCGCGGGTGCGGCGGCGGGCTTCGCCTCGGCGGCGCCTTCGCTCACTTCGATCAGCGCCACCACCGCGCCTTCCGCGATTTCGTCGCCCAGCTTGACCTTGATCTCCTTCACCACGCCGGAGAAGGCGGACGGTACTTCCATCGTGGCCTTGTCCGATTCCAGCGTGACCAGGCCCTGGTCCTTCTTCACCGTGTCGCCCACGGCCACCAGGATCTCGATCACCGGTACGCCGTCGTAGTCACCGATGTCGGGGACTTTGGCTTCCTTGATGTCGGACATGGCGTTACTCCGGTATGGGCGTGAAGAAGGGAACCCCTATTGTGTCCGCAGTGGCGCGATGCGCCAACCATTCCTTCGGACTAATTGCTGTCCACATCAGGACATTGCGCGTCGTCGTGGAGGAAACGACGACACCACGCAAGCCTGCGGCCGCAGTGGTATCGCTTTGGTTCGACGCTCGGCTCACACGATACGCCGCCGCATTGTCAGGCGGGTACGCGCAGCAACGGCGAGATCGCAGCCCACGCGTCCCGCAAGGCGTCGTGGCGGATCGCCGCGTTGGCAGGGCTGGTGGATGGCAAGGCGAACAGGGCTGGTATGCGGATTCCCTGCAGCCGCGGCTGTACATGGCGACGGAAGGCCTCCGCCGCTTTCCCACCGTTGAGCGCGATCGCCACGATACTGCGGTGCGCCATCAGCACCTCATCCAGGGGATTGGCGATCTCGCTGCCGCGCACGATGGCCGCATCCAGGCTGCCACGCCGCTCGCACTGGCCAATGACATCCCACAGCCCCACGCCGGCCTGATGCAGGCAACTGATGCGGTGCTCGTACGAAGCGACGGGATCGAACCCGCAGATCGATGCCATCACCGGCCAGAACCGGTTGCGTGGATGGGCGTAGTAACGCACTGCCTGCAGCGAGGCGTCGCCCGGCATCGACCCCAGCACAAGCACGCGACAGTCTGCCCCGATGCTCGGCGGCAGACCGGTGAGCACGTCCGCCACGGATCAGCCGCCCGCCGACTGCCAGGGCTTCACCACCAGCAGCGCGCCGGCGACCACCAGCAGCAGGCCGACGACGCGCAGCGCATCCACGGGTTGCCGTGCATGCAGCACGCCGAAGTGGTCGAGTACGACCGAGCCCGCCAGTTGTCCCGCCACCACCAGGCAGATCAGCGAGGCCGCTCCCAGGCGGGGCACCAGCAACGTGGCCGAGGCGACGAACAGCGCCCCGATCACGCCCCCGGTCCATGCCCACCACGGCACCTTGGCCAGCGCGGCGGGCACGAACACCGGCCGGCTGAGCCACCACCACGCCAACAGCACCCCGGTTCCGACCATGAAGGACGCCAACGAGGCGAACACGGGACCGAAGGTCTGTTTGCCGAGCGATGCATTGATCAGCGCCTGCAGCGGCAGCAGCATGCCGATGAAGAGGGCCAGGGCCACGCCGGTCGCGTTCATGCGCGCCTCCGCTGTCATGTCGAAGGCATCACGATACCCGAGGTGCCCGCCCATGCTTCGTGACGGCACCGAAGCAACGGTGGCGATGCTTCTCAGCGTCCAAGGTGACGATCGAAGAACGCCGCTGTCACCGCGTACGCTTCCTGCGATTCGGGCAGCTCCGGGTCCGAAAAGAACGCGTGCCACATGCCGTCCCAGACGTGCAGGTCCGCCTGCACGCCGGCCCTGGTCAGCAGCCGATGGCTCTGCAGCACCGAGCTCATCGCGAAATCGCGCGTGCCGGAGAGCAACAGGGTCGGCGGGAAACGGGCGAGCAGCGCCGGATCATTCGCTGGCACCACCATCGGATCATCGGCGCGCGCACCCTTGAAGTACGGCAGGCGTTCGACGATGGACACGGGGCCGTTGCCGATCGGATCGCCACTGAGCAGGGGGCCGACATAGGCGGAATCGCCACCCAGCGCCGCGACCGAACCGCAGAATGTGCCGATCGCGCCCGGCAACGGAATCGCATCACGGACCAGGCGCGCCACGACCTGGCCGGTGAGCATGCCGCCTGCCGAACAGCCGTAGATACCGATGTTCGCCGCCGGATGGCGCTGCATGAGCGCCTTGTAGACGGCCACCACGTCGTCGGTCGCGGCGGGGAAGACATGCTCCGGCCCCTGCCGGTAGTCGACACCGACCACCCGCACGCCGCCGAGCGCGGCAACCGGGATCGCCTCAACGAGCGCACCGCTGTGTTCGCCCCACAGGAAAGCGCCGCCGTGCAGCGCGATCAGTACCCGGTTGCGGTTGGCCGGCGCGATGCCATCCGCAGGCTCGACGATGTCGACGTCCACGCCCGCCACGGTATCGGTGGACAGCGTGACCGGATAGCGGGCACGCATCCGCGCGACCCGGTCGCGGTTGATGCGATCGTAGAACGCGCGCGGGGCCTCGATGCCGCTGGAGAGGCCGGGCGCGGCGCGCCCCTCGGCCAGCACTCCACTGAACCGTGCCTGCGCTTCCGGCGAGGCGTAGCGGGAGAACGGCACCGCGAACGCGGGCAGCTCCATCGTACCCGCGGAACCGCCTGCATCGACGGGCGCCCGCAGCAGTTCCTGCATCTTCAGATAGACGCCATTGCTCCAGCCGAACCCGACCACGTTGTCGGCATAACCCATGGTCACCTGCACGTCGGCATCGCCGCTCACCATGTTGTACTTCTCGCGGATGGTGCCGTCATGCGCGATGGCACGGTCGATGGTGGCGGTAAAGGCCCGCGCGATGCGGATGGCGTCGTCGCGCTTGCCATAACGGTCCAACCCCGCCACCACCAGCCAGTTGACCGGCGCCCATCCGAACGGCGCATCCCACTGCGCACCGCTGCGGTCGCGGCTCATCGCCAGGCCGCCCGGGTGCTCGAACAGCGCGAGCTTGCCGCGCAACGCATCGGCCTGCGCCGGTGATGCCGCCCCCGCCCACAGCGGGTAGAACGTGGTCACGTAGGGCTCGTCTGCGTGCCGGCCGGCGACAAAATCATAGTCGGCGTACATGCCTGCAGCGGGCCGCCACAGATGGCGATCCATGGCCGCCCGCCGCGTCGTCGCCGCCTGTTCGTAGACGACCGCGTCGCCGGGCTTTCCCAACCGTCGAGCGAACGCGGCCAGATCGCGCTCGTAGGCGTACAGCAGGCTGTTGAGGCAGACCGGCGCGTAGTGGTGAGTCGCGCCGGCGAACGGGCCGAAGTGGAAGTTCACGTCGAACCCCGATTCGCGCATCGCGCGGTCGCCCAGGTAGAAGTCGGCGCGCAACCGGTAACCATCGACCCAGGCATCCCGGCATACCTGCGAGGCGACGACATCGCAGCTTTCCCGCTTCAGGCGCGCGGCTTCCGCTGCATCAGGGTGCTCGGACGCCGCGAGCAGCCAACCCGGATCGCGTGCCGGATGCGCGCGCAGCCAGGCGATCACCTTGCGCAGGTAGTCCGCCGTGCGCATCTCCAGCACCGGTCCGCTGCCATAGTCGAAATAGCGAGCGAGTCCGGTGTCGCCCGCCAGGTGCTCGGGACGGGTCCAGGTGGCGTGGTCGCGCACCGCCAGCGGCCAGGCATGCGCCAGCCAGGCATCCGCTTCGGCGGTACTGCCGAAGGCCGAACCGTCATCGAGCATCGCGCGGATCATCGCCCCCAGGAACGGCGGCTGCGAGCGGGTGAGGTAATAGCTGCGGTTGGCGTTGAGCACGCCGCCGTAGTGCTCGACCTGGTACAGGAAATTGTCGACCATGTCGCGCGCCAGCGCGGCACGCCCGTCGGCCAGCAGGCCCAGCACGATGAAATAGCTGTCCCAGCCGTACATTTCGTTGAAGAAGCCGCCCGGCACCACATAGGGCTTGGGCAGGTACAACAGGCCTTGCTGCGCGAGCGTGTGCGGGTCGATGTCGCCGATCCGCGAAATCGTGCGTGGCAGCGCTCGCAGTTCCACGCCGCAGCGGCGGGCGGTGGCCACAAGCGCGGCATCGGCCGGTGCGTCCGCCGGCACGTAGACCACCGGATGCGTCCCGACCTTGGGATCGGCGAGCGCCGAACAGTCCTCGACGCGGCGCGTGAGCGTGTCCCACCCCCGGTCGATGTACGCCTCCGTGCGCGCCGGATCGGGAGCAGCGGCGTGGGCCACGACCGGCGCGAACAGCAGCGACAGCAACAGGCAACCGAAGGTGGAAGCGGAACGCCTCATGGCTCGTCCACCGCCAGATAGACCGTGCTCCACAACTGCGCGGCGTTGGACTCATCCTCATGCGCGCCCTGCGCACCGAATGGCTCCAGGCGGTAGCGCCCATCGCCATATGACCACGACCACAACTCTGAAGTGCGGACGTCGTCGGTGGCGCGGATCGCCTGCCAGAGTCGCGCCTGCGCCTCCTGCAGCGCCTCGCGCGTGGAGGCAGGCAGGTCGTCGCGCGCCAGTTGCCGCCGCAGGCCTGCGGCCAGCACCGCCTGCTGCCACGCCCATACCACCGTGCCGTGGTAGGCGGCGTTGCCAAGCCGCGGCCATACCGCGCGATCGGCGTACGCGGGATTGGCGACGAGCAGGCCCACGTCCGTCATCAGGCCCGCGGGAAATGGCCGCATCATCGCAGCGACCTCCGTGTCCAGCGCGCGCGCATCGGGATGCCCGAACAGCAGGCGGAATCCCTCATCCGAATGCAACACCGCCACCGGACGACCTTCCGCATCAAGCGCGATCGCCGGGAACGTCACCCCCGCTGCATCCAGCGATGCCAGCGCCGCGGTGTCGGGCACGCCGGCCTGCGCGGCATAAGCGCGCACCTGGGCCGCCGCCTGCGCGTGCGGGATCTTCACCGCGAACAGACCGACCGCCTCGCGCTCCCAGATGCCGGCGCGATCCGCCGCCGCCCTCAGCGTGCGCTGCTGCACATCGCTCATGTACGGCGCCAGCAGGCCGCTGTCGAGGAATCCACCGATCGCGCGCAGGGCCGCCGGCATCCAGACGGCATTGACGTCGTAGGGATAGCGGCCACGTCCGATGCCTTCGTTGCTGTCGCGCCACTGGCCGACCGGCTTGCCCTCCTTCAGCGCGACAAGGTTCGCTGGGACCGGCGACTCGGCGAAGGCGGCACTCTGCCCCGCCACGAACAGCAGGTTGCGCACCATCGCATCGCCGTTGCGCAGTCCACCCGCCCCGGACCGCAGGAAATCGACGGCGCGCGCACGGCCGCGCGCGTCCTCCAGCAGCCATGCCGCGGCGACCGGCGGCAGCATATAGTCGTCGTCGATCATCACGTAGTCGTAAACCGGCGCGGCGGACGACGTGCCGTGTTCCTTGCGGTGGCGCAGCACCGCGAACTCGCCGATGTCCTCTTCGTGCGCCACTTCGCCGCCCGGCGAAAGCCGCGACAGCACCGCACCCAACCCGGCCTCCACCGCCGCCGGCTGCAGGGCCGGCATCAGCAGGCGCACCGACATCAGGGTGTCGCGGCCGAAGTAGGTGTTGAAGCGCCATGAGCCGGCCAGGAACTTCTCGCGGTAGCTGAGGAACTGCAGCGCCTGCCGGCTGCGCGGGTCGGTGGCGGCATGCGCGTTCAACAACTCGTCCGCGGTGAACGGCGTCAGCGGGGTCTCGCCCGTCGTCGCGGTGATGCGCAGACGTAGCGGACCATCCGCACCGTCCGCCTGCAGCACGATCCTGCCATCGTCGCGGGTGAAGCGTCCGTTCTGCGCGTCCAGTGTGATCGCGTAGCCGGGCGCGCCGTCCAGGCGATCGCGCTGCCACGTCACCTTGTGGTCGCTCACCGCCGCCGTCGCGCGGGTGTCCTCGGGATAGGGCAGGCCAAGCTGGTAGTCGCGCAGCACGCGCACGCTGCCGAGCACGGCATCCTTCAGTACCAGGCGGCGCGCATCGACGCTCGCCTCGGCGGTGATGCCATGCCAGGCGTGCCCCTCGCGCAGGCGGCGTTCGCCGGTCACCGTTCCAAGCATCCAGTGGACAGGTGTGGCCGTGTTTTCGAACCAGACACCGACGCCGCTGTTGCCGGCCGGGAATGCCACCAGCACGCGCGGCCGCGTGCCCGAGCTGAGCAGCAGGTGGGCGGCGACCGGTCCGTCCTGATGGAACGCGTTCTCGATGCGCCCCTCGGTGATGCGGAACTGCAATGGCGCCGGCGCGGACTCCTTCGCCAGCGCGGGCATCAGCGCGCCGGCGGATGACAGGACGACGGCCGCCAGGAGGATGACGCTGGCGCGGCGCACGCGCGGAACAGAGAGCATGCGATCGATCATTCTTGTCCTCCCACCGCCGCGGCGGTATCGGGTGTATGGGCACTGCGGTTCAGCAGGGTCAGCGACACCAGCAGCATCGTCATCGGCACCAGCAGCAGGTAGAAGGCGCGGGAGCCATCGAAGTGCGCGAACAGCTGGCCGGTGATGAGCGATCCGGTGGTGCCGCCCAATGCGGAGAACACCACGATAAGCCCGGTCATCGCGGCGTGCCGCGTTTTCGGCAGCGCGCTGAGAACCACCGAATTGATCGTGGGATAGATCGGCGCCATGAGTAGTCCGATCAGCGGGAAAACGTAGGCTGCGGCGGGCGCATTCCACCAGGTCTGGTCGGGCCGCGCCTGTACGTCCGCCGCCAGCGGCAGCGCCACCAGCACCAGCGCCGCCATCGCCATCACGCAGGCACCCAGCACCCAGAACCAGCGCACGCGGCGCAACACGAAACCGCCGCCCAATCGCCCCAGCGCCAGCGACCCGGCGAAGATGCTGGCCGCCTGCACGCTCAACGTGGTCGGCAGATGCAGGATCTCGCGATTGAAGGTGGGCAACCAGGTGTTGATGGCCTGTTCCATCAGCACGTACAGGAAGGCCGACACCAGGAACACCACCACCAGCGGCCGACCCAGCAGGCGCAGCATGTCGGCAAAGGACTCGCCGACGGCGTGGCCGTCATGTGCTGCGGACTCGTCCATCTCCGCGCTGGCGAGCAGCGCAATCACCGCCACGCAGAGGCCGGCGATCACCCAGTACACATCCAGCCAGACCGGGTCGCCGGGTGCTTCCGGATTGATGAAGGCCGCGAACAGCCAGGCACTGCCCAGGATGCCGACCATGAACCAGCCCTCGACCGTACTGGTCAGGCCTGCATGCGCTTTAGGGTCATCGGTCAGCAGACCTATGCTCGAATAGACCGAGACCTTCACCAGCGCGAAGCAGACGCCTACCGTGGCGAACAGCAGCTTGGTCGCCCAGAACGTCTGCAGCAACGGCATGGATGCGCATGCCAACGCCACCAGCAGCAGGCCCAGCATCATCGCGCGGCGGTAGCCCAGTCGTGGCAGCGTCGACGCCACCAGGAACGAGGCGATGGCGATGGGCAGGTCCTTGAACGCCTCCAGCGTCGCCGCGCCCGACTTGCTGACGCCGAAGCCCTGCATCACCTGCAGGATCACCGCGCCAACGGAATTGAGCAGCATGGCGAAGATCATGTAGGTCAGGATCAACGCCAGCACCATGCGGCTTCGCTTCATCATCCACTCCGTGCGCGCCATGCTCGGCACGCATCACTGTGTGATCGCCAGCATGACGACGCAAGAGGCCGCATGCCATGTATCGCCGCGCGCATGCGCCGCAGCCGCAAGGGGACGCCTCCCGGGAGAGGAGGGAGGCGCCCCCGACCGCACTTACCAGCTGTATTTCGCCTGTACGTTGATCTCACGGCCTTCCAGCGGACGCGCCAGCAGTACGCCACCGGCGGTGGTCGCCGACCCGAAGATGCGCGAGTTGCTCTCGGTCAGTCCCAGCTCGTTGGTCATGTTGGTGCCGCGCAGGTTGAACTGCCAGTTGTCGCCCACGTTCGCGGTCACGCCGAAGTCCAGCGTCTGGTACGAGCCCAACTGCTGCAGGCCCGACTGGTCCTGCGTGTGGTCACCCACGTAGGTGTAGGTGATGTACGGCGTCACGTCGCCCCAGCCAGCCTCGATGCGATAGCTCGGCGTGAACATGGCACGGAACTTCGGCTGGCGCTGCAGCTGCTGGCCCTCGATCGTGGCGCATTGGGAGGTACCGTTGATATCCGTATACGGCACGCAGGCGTCGTAGTCGGTGTATTCGCCGTCCAGGTAGTTGGCCACCAGCTGCAGGCGCAGGTTGTCGACCGGGGTCAGTGCACCGATGAAGTTCACGCCCACCGATTCCGATCCGTAGATCGCCGGCGAACCCACCGGGGTACCAAGGCCATTGGTAGGCTGGTACTGCAGGCCCGTGAACACCCGACGATACGCACTGATGTCCGCATACAGCAGCGGAGATTGGTACTTGAAGCCAACCTCGTAGTTGCGGATCTTCTGCATCGGCGGGTAGTTGTCGTTCGTCGTACCGCGGATGCCGTTGTCGAAGTCGAGGAAGTGGCCGCCGGTGTTGACGCGGCCGTAGGCCGACATGTGGTTGGTGAAGGCATAGTTCGCGCCGGCAGTGAAGGCCGGATGGGTCTTGTCGTAGGTGTTGCGCGCGAACGTGCCGTTGCAGGTTTCCACATTGTTGTCGTACAGCGTGTTGGGATTGCCATCCAGTCCGCCTGGGCCCGACGAGCTGCGGTTGCAGACATTGCTGGTGGCGTCCTGGTTCTCGACGCGGCCGGACAGGTCCAGCAGCCACTTGCCGACGCGCCACATGTCGGACACGTACAGCGCGGTGTTGGTGGCGCGGCCGTTCTGGGCGATGTGGTAGCCACCGAAGTCCGCGAAGCCCTGGCTGTCGGTGCGCTGGTAGGTCTGGCCGCCGTCGACGTAGCTGACGGTGATCGGCGTGGCGTTGGGCTCGTTGGTCATCAGCATCTGGTTGCCGAGGGACCACTTGTCGCTCATCGAATAGTGGTTGACATATACGCCGACCGTCAGCGTATTGCCCTCGAACAGATCCTTGCTCAGGCGGAAGTCGTTGTTGAACGCCTTCAGTTCCTTGTGGATGTACCACCAGCCCTGCTGGATGACGCTCTGCGTCAGCGGCACCGCACCGCCGCCGACATAGGTCGCCGTCGCCGAACCCGCCGGCAGCTGGAAGCCACCCGGCGTACCGGCCGTGTACAGCATGTCCTGCAGCGTCGCCGGATTGTTGCCGGAGAACAGTGCGTTGGTGTCCATGTCGCCCTGGGTGAACAGGAACTTGTCGCTGATCGACCACCCGTTGCCGAACGAATAGTCGAAGTTGCCGCCAGCGAACACCACATCGGCACCGCGTCCGTTGGCCAAGTCCGCGTCGACCGGACTGCCCGGATAGTTCGGCAGGCGCACATGACGGATGGCCTGGCTGTAGTACGTATCCTTCAGCGGATCGAAGCCCGGATATGCGCTGAAGTCGTCCTCGCCCCGCTGGATCAGCGGGATGGGCGTGATGAACTGGTTCTTGTCGTTGAGGTAGCGCGCGTACAGCGTGAGGCGACCGCTGTCGAAATCGCGCGACAGGGTACCGGTCAGCTGTCCGCCCTTGTCGGCCTTGAAGCCGGGATCGCGCACGCCGTCTGACTCGCGCCAGAAACCGCCGACGCTGCCGTACCAGTTCTCGGAGACCTTGAAGCCAGCGAAGCCGTCGAGCCGCCACAGTCCTTCATTGCCGTATGTCAGACCCACGCTGCCGGAGGGTTCGTCGGTGCCGGTCTTCAGGAAGAAGTTGGCACTGGCACCCATCTGGCCGTCAGCGAACACCACCGAGGGTCCGCCCTGCAGGATCTCCACCGCTTCCACCGTATCGTCCAGGCGGAACATCGAGGTGGTTTCGAAGAACGACAGCGTCGGCATGCCGTACAGCGGCGAGCCCATCAGCAACGTGGAGAAGTACGGCGCGTCGCCCCCCCCGGGGAAGCCGGCGATCTCGATGTTGGCGCCCGTCTGGCCACCGGTGGATTCCGGCCACATGCCGGGTGAGATCTTCAACAGGTCGGCCGTGCTCTTCGGATTGGCCTGTTTGATCTGTTCGGCATTGGCGGTGACGATGTTGAAGCTGGCTTCCAGCTTGCGCACGCCGCCGGCAGAGGCGGAACCGGACACCACCACGGCGTCCAGGGTGGTGGCATCCGCCTGCTTCTCGGTGGGCGCGGCGTCCTGCGCCAGGACGGCGCCGGGCGCCAGCGCCGCGGCGATGGCGGCGGACAGGGCATAACGGATCAAGTGTGGCTTGCGGTACTGCATGGTCTCTCCCTCCGGGGTACTGCATGTTGTGATGGTGGTGGTCTGCCGCCGCGGCTTCTGTGGCCAGGTGCGGTCAAGGCGAAACGAACGTCCTCAGGTCGAACTCGGCGATGCGGGGAATCACGGCGTCGGCGTGGCGCAGCGCGCGCGCATCGCCGATGCCCACGGCGGCCATGCCGGCGGCGTGGATGGCCTCGATGCCGGCGGCGGCGTCCTCCACCCCGATGCACAGGTGCGCGGGCACGCCCAGCGCGGCCGCGACATCCAGGAAAATGGCCGGGTCGGGCTTGGCGCGGACGATGCGGCCGGCGTCGGCGATGTAGTCGAAGCAGTCGGCGATGCCGAGCTTTTCCAGCAATGCCGGCGCGTTGCGGCTGGCGGACGCCAGCCCGAGCTTCAGACCCGCGGCACGCGCGGCATCCAGCACCTCGCGCACGCCGTCGAACAGGTCCTGCGGTCCGACGTTGGCGATCTCCTGCACGTAGTAGCCGTTCTTGGTGTCGGCCAGCGCGCGCTTCTCGTCCGCGCTGTAGGCACGGGATGCGCGCTCCAGGATGATCTCCAGCGATGCCATCCGGTCCACGCCTTTCAGGCGCTCGTTGACCTGCAGGTCGAACGGCACGCCGATCTCGTCGGCCAGCCGCTTCCATGCCCGGTAGTGCGTGTGCGCGGTGTCGGTCAGCACGCCATCCAGGTCGAAGACCAGGGCACGGCAGGCGCGTGGGAACGCGGCTTTCGGCGGCGACGGTACGGCAAGCGGCAATGTGGCTTCCCGCCCTGGCTTCAGCACCACCTCGCTCCCCACATGCGTGAAGGCGAGCAGGTCGCCCTCGTCCAGCCGATAGCGCACGCCCCGCGCATCCACGTCCACCCGCAGTGCGCAACCGCGCCAACGCAGGTTGAAGCCATAGCCCTTCCAGGCAGCCGGCAGCGTCGGCGCGAACTGCAGGCGACCGCCCACGATGCGCAGTCCGCCGAAACCCTGCACCAGCCCCAGCCAGCTGCCCGCCATCGCCGCCATGTGCACGCCGTGGTCGGTGTTGCCATGCAGGTCATCCAGGTCCACGCGCAGGCTGGCGTCGAAGTAGCGCCATGCCTTTTCATCGTGTCCGACTTCGCTGGCGAGGATGCCGTACACGGGCGCCGACAGCGTGGAATCGTGGGTGGTGACCGCCTCGTAGTAGTCGAAGTCGCGACGCTTCGTTCCCAGCGGGATGCCGTCACCTGCCAGCACCAGCGCCATCGCCACGTCGGCCTGCTTGCAGACCTGGTGGCGGTACAGCGTGAGCGGGTGGTAGTCGAGCAGCAGCGGACGATGCGGCCCTTCGCGCTTCGGGAACGGCCAACGCGGCTTGGCGAGGAAGTCGTCGTCCTGCGGGTGGATGCCGAGCGCGGCATCGACCGGCAGATGCATCGCATCGGCGGCGCGTTGCCACAGCGCGACTTCGTCGGCGTCCAGTCCGATGCGGGCCGCCAGCACGCGCAGCGCCTCCGGGCGGTCGACCGACAACCGGTTCCATGCCTCGACGGCGCGCTGCAGGTGCCGCTGCGCCATGCGGTTGGTGTACCAGTTGTTGTTGACCAGCGTGGTGTACTCGTCGGGCCCGGTCACTTCATGGATGCAGAACGCGCCATCGAGGCGCGGATTGAAATGCCCGGCCTGCGGCCAGATGCGCGCGGTCTCGAAAAGAATCTCGGCGCCAGCCTCGCTGAGGAAGTCGAGATCATCGCTGGCGTCGAGATAAAGCCCGATCCCGTAGGCGATGGCGGCGTTGATGTGGTACGCCGCCGAGCCACTGGGATAGTGCGCGGAACATTCGCGGCCGGCGATGGTGCGCCACGGGTACAGCGCGCCGCGGGGATGGTTCATCGCGCGCGCGGTGTCGCGCGCGCCGTCGAGCGTGCGGAAGCGGTACATCAGCATCGCGCGCGCCACGTCCGGCGCGGTGAATGCCATGACGGGCAGCACGAAGGCTTCGGTATCCCAGAAGCAGTGGCCTTCGTAGCCTTCGCCGGTGATGCCCTTGGCCGCCGTCCCGGTGATGCCATCGCGGCCGGCCGACTGCAGCAGGTGGAACAGGTTGAAGCGCAGCGCCAGCTCCGCGGCCGGATCGCCGTCCACCGACAGGCCGGCGCGCTGCCAGAAGGCCTGCATCGCGTCGGCCTGCGCGCCGGCGATGCCGTCGAACCCTTCGCGCAGCGCCCGCGCCAGCACGGCGTCCACCCCGTCCTGCGCATGGCCATTGCCGTCGTCGTAGGCCACGAATTTCTCGACCACCACCGATGCGCCAGGCGTCAGCGTCGCCGTGTAGCGCTGTTCGACACGACCCGCAGTGGCGGCGGCACTCTCGAAGACGAGGCCGGGCGACAGGCGATGGTGCTGCGCGCACACCAGCGCCACGCCACTGTGATGGGTGCGCTGGGTCAGCCGCGCGCCATCGGCATCGGCGTGTTCGTCCGACACCTGCAGATCCTTGCCGCCATGCACGCCGATGCGGGGATCGTCGCCCTGCTCCACCGCCTGGCGCCCGGTCTCGATCGACGAGCGCAGCGTCAGCGGACCGGCGTAGTCGATGGAGGCGACTTCGAAGCGGATTGCCAGCAGCGCCCGCTCGGCCAACGGCACTACGCGACGCGCGCGGATTTCCAGGGTGTGGCCCTGCGCGGTCTTCAGGCGCAGGCGGCGGACCAGTGCGCCGGCAGCGAGATCGAGCGTGCGTTCGAAGTCCAGCCATTCGGCCTCCAGCAGGCGCAGGGGCACGTCACCGAGCTGCAGGCGGATGTGCTTGCCCTCGGCCACCGGCACGCGCGTATCGGTGCTGCGGGTGAAGCCGGGGAAGCGCTCGTGGTAGTGGATCGGGTTCTGTTCGAACACGCTGGACAGGAACGTGCCGTCGCTGGCGCTGTCGCCTTCCTCCAGCGCGCCACGCACGCCCAGCGTGCCGTTGGCCAGGGCGAACAGCGTTTCATCGCGCGCGGCACGCGCGGTGTCGATCCCGCGGTGTGTGAGCCGCCAAGGATCCTGTCGCGCCAGGCCGACATCGCCGGCTTCGCCGACGGTGACCGCTGCTTCTTTCCTGCCCTGTTCCACCGACATTCCCGCGCTGGCCTCTGGTCCCTGCCGGGCTGGCAGCCCGGGCGGAGGCACGCTAGGAGTCGTTGTTATCGATGTCAAGTTATCGATGTCAATTCACATGAGCGGCAGGGTCCGGCGCGCGACGACGTGCCACGCAGGCACCCTTAAATCCAGCAGATTCAATGCGTTGCATATAGCTTCCGCTGCTGCGACCGCGCAGAATGTCTACCGGGTAGCCGCTGCAATGCAACAGCGCCCTGCGCTCAGGTCGTGCGGACCACCAGGTGGGTCGGCAGGGTCTCGGATCCGGCCGCTTCGCCCTCGATCAGGGCACGGACCTTGCGCGCCAGCAGCACGCCGGCGTCGATGAAGTTCTGGTGCACGGACGTCAGCGGCGGCACGTAGGTGGCGCCCAGCGGCGTGTCGTCGTACCCGATCACCGACACGTCCTCCGGTACGCGACGGCCGCGCTCGATCAGCGCGCGGATCGCGCCAATGGCGAGCAGGTCGCTGGCGGCGAACAGCGCGTCGACCTGGGCATGCGTGTCCAGCAACGCATGCACGGCTTCCGCCCCTGCTCCGACGGTGAAACTGGCAACGGTCGGGGTCAGGGGCGTGATGCCATGTTCGGCCAATGTGGCGATGAAGCCTTCGAGGCGCTCGGCGAACTCGCCGTGCGCGGGATCGCCGAGAAACGCCGGCCGGCGGCGACCGAGTGCGATGAAGCGCTCCGCCGCCAGCGCGCCGCCGCGACGGTTGTCACTGCCGACGACGACCTGCGACTCGTGCCGGCTGACCGCACCCCAGACCACCATGGGCCGGCCCCAGCGCTGCACCGTGTGCATCGCATCCTCGTGCGCGCCCTGCCCCAGCAGGATCACACCGTCAGCCGCCTGCACATTCGGCAACGCGCCGCCCTGCAGCGAGGTCAGCAGGACGCTGTAGCCGGTCGTTGTGAGTTCCTGTGTGATGCCGCCGAGCAGGTCGAGCGGATAGGGACCGGACATCTGGCGCTCGACGGTGGGCTTCATCTCCACCACCACGGCCACGGTCATGCTGCGGCGGAGCTTGAGGTTGCGTGCGCTCACGTTGAACGCATAGCCGTACTGCTTCGCGATCTGGCGCACGCGTTCGCGCGTTTCGGTGTTCACCAGCGGGCTGTCGCGCAACGCGCGGGAGACGGTGATGGCCGAAACGCCGGCCACCTTCGCCAGATCCGCCATCGTCAGGTGGCCGCCCGGCGTCGGCAGGTCGGTCCCGGACCGTGGCTTGCGCTTGGAAGGGGGCATACGGGTCACTTCCGTGCGCGACCTGCTTCGTGGTGTGCAATGCGCGCCTCCACCGGCGTCGAGGCGATCACCGCGCCGATCACCTGGGGCAACAGGTCGTCCAACACCTTGAAGCGCAGGCAGCTCTTGCCCATGTCCAGCTTCATGCCGGCATCCGCATAGGCGTTGCGGAGCGCAACGTCCTGGGCGGAGTTTTCGTGGCACAGCGTCAGGTACAGCGCGTAGTACTGCTTCTGCGCCGCCAGTGCGACATACGACAGCGGCTGCTTGTTGTAGGTGGTCGGATAGCGCGACAGCGGGATCTCCCAGCTCACCATGCCCCAGTTCATCGCCTCGACGTAGCCGGCAGGCAGGTGCCGGTTGACCAGGTCGCGTACCGCCGACATGACGGCCCGCCGCTCCTCCGGCAGTTCCGCCAGGTATTCATCGACCGTCTTCGCCTTGCTGCTGGCCATGGGCATCGCTCCTCGTCGCGCCGAGATTAACGCAACCACGCGACCGGTGTCGTGGACCGCCGCACCTTGAGCGACGCGTGACCGGACAACGCTACCTCCGCACGGCGTGGTGGGATATGACGTACTTCTTCCGGTCAGCGACATGCACGCGCGGTGAAATGCACATGAATCGAGCGCGATATTCGAACGGATTCGCCATTCGTTCACGTCGCGACGTGGGAGACGTTCATGCGCGAATGGTTACGGTGCGCTCGCCCTGATGGCGACGACGCAGCACATGCGCATCGCACGGAAGGGACATAAGAAAACACCAACAGGAGATGCCTGCATGATGTCCATTCGAACCCTCACGATTGCCCTTGCTGCCCTGGTCGCCGCCCCTGCGGCGTTCGCGCAGGACGCCACCACCGATACCGCGTCCACGTCCTACGGCAAGCGCTTCGCTGTCGTCGGCGGTGCCGCCATCCTCAAGCCGGACAGCGATCCGGCACCCGGTCTGGAGATCGATGGCGATGTCGCGCCGGTCATCAGTGCCAGTTGGTACGCCACCGACAACATCGCGGTGGAGCTGTGGGGCGCGGCCGACAAGTTCAACCATCGCGTGAAGGCCGATGGCGCTGGCAAGATCGGCACCGTCGACCAGCAGCCGATCGCGCTGAGCGGCCAGTACCACTTCGGTACGCCCGACAAGGTGATGCGTCCGTTCGTGGGACTGGGCTACTACGAGTCCAACTTCAGTGACGAGACCATTGGCGGCGACGGTGCGCACGTGGGCCTGGAGACCGCCAAGGGCGCCATCGCCACGGCCGGCATGGACTTCAACATCAACGAGCACTGGTTCGCGCGTGCGGATGCCCGCTACATGAAGGGCGATGCCGGCGTGCGTGTCGCTGGCCAGGGCACCGGTGAAGAACTGACGATCGACCCCTGGGTCGTGGGCGTGGGTATCGGCGCGCGCTTCTGATCCATTGCTCCAACGCGTCGATACGGCGGCGGGCCTTCGGGTCCGCCGCCTTTTCATGTCGCAGAGAAGATCACCGCAGGACGCGGCCGCGCAGGCGTTGCAGACGCGCGACGCGCCACTTCACACCCCACGCATAGACCAGGTAATAACCCAGCAGCAGGCCGGCTACCGCCAGCAGGCTGCCGTGCCCGCTCAGCAGCGCATGGGTCGCCGGCACACCGCCGCTTTGCCAGTACTGCGCCATCTGCACGAATCCCAGCACGATGCGACCGGCCACGATGGCGACCAGCAGCAACGCCAGCCAGGCATTGGGCTGATAGAACACGCCCTGCGGCGCGACGTCCCAGCGCGTGAGCCATACGCCGAGCAGGCCGAGCAGGCTGCCGGCAGCCAGTCCCATGCCGGCGCCGACCAGGCTGTCCGGCCACCAGAACAGGCCGAACGCGCTGACCGCGACGAAGATCGCGACCGACAGCAACAGGCCCCATGCGTTGAGCGTCAGCAGCCAGCTGCGTGCCATGCGGCGCGCACGGCCGTAGCGGTAACGCTGCCACAAGGAGACAGGCAGCAGCACCGCCCACAAGGCCAGCAGCAGGAAGACGAAAAGCAGGACGAGGACAATGGGCATGCGTGCATCATGCCCGAAGGCGGACGAACGGCTTCACGGCGGACAGTACGCCGGACGCACGGGTCGGCCACGCAGCTGCTGCGGCAGGTAGTAGCCCTGCAACACCTGCCGTGCATGGGCGTGCTGGGCCGCGGGTACCAGATCGCCGACATCGGCGAGCCAGGCATCGGTGCAGGCGGCATCACTGCCGGGGCCTGCTGCGCATGCCAGCAGGCCCCGGAAGGCGGTGCGATACCGCTCGAAACCGGCCCGACCCATCGGCTCGCCGTGGCCAGGCACCAGCACCTCGAACGGAACACCCTCGAGCGACGCCAGTCCTTCCGCCCACGCCCCGGGACAGGCAGTGTCCAGCAGCGGCACGGGCAACGTCACCAGGTCGCCGGCGACCAGCACACGCGTACCCGGATCGAACACCCACACATCACCGCCGCTGACCGCCTCGCGCTGAAGTCCGAAACGTAGCGGCCGTCCATCCAGGGTCCGCATGCCATCCGTGTCCACCGGATGGGTCGGCTCGAAGGCACGGGCACCGTCGATGCGCGCGACTTCATCGCGCCATGCCGGCACCTGCGGATCGTCCACGCGCTCGCGCAGCAGCGCCTCAAGTTGGGTCCGGTAGCGCGCGAGGAATCCATTCCGCTCGGTGATTACCTGCGTGCTCGCATGCACCTCGGCCCGCGGATGCGCCGCCCGCAACGGAACGTTGCCACTCACGTGATCGAGGTGCCAGTGCGTGTTGACCAGTGCGACAAGCGGCGCGCCCCTGCCTCCCACGAAGGCTTCAATGGCCTCCGCATGGACGGGATGCCTGCCGGTGTCGATGACGATCCAGCCCGTCCTGCCACGCAGCAGCACACTGTTGCCATCGGGCTGCTCCCCTGCGACGAAGCGTCCGGGAATGAGGTACACGTCCCTGGCGATGCGCCTGGCACTCCTGTCGGTCGCCGCCGGCGCATCCTTCGGCGGCGGCGGCACGCACGCGCAGAGCAGGCACAGCACGGCGGCGAGACAGCGCCCTCGCAAGCGCATCGCGGATCCTCCTGGCGGGACAGCACGTCCAGTGTCGTGACTTCCCGCGTGCATCCCACGGGCCAAAGGTCACGGATGCTCGGCTTCCACGTGCACCTTCTCCCGCCGCAGCAGGTACATCCCGCTCGCCACGATGATGCCCGCACCGATCCAGGTGACGCCGTCCGGCAACACCGACCACAGGGCGACGTCAAGGATCACGCCCCACACCAGCGCGGTGTATTCCAGCGGCGCAATCAGCGAGGCCTCGCCACGGCGGAAGGCCTCGGTCAACGCTACCTGTGCCAGCGAACCGGAGACACCGACACCGGCGATGATCCAGCCGTGCGCGGGCTGCAACGGCTCCCAAGCGGGAAGCGCAAGCAGCCACGCGCCCAATGACAGCAACACGACGAACCAGAACACCATCGCCTGCGTGCTGTCGCGCTGCGCCAGCATGCGCACGGTGACCGCACCCAGCGCGTAGCAGATCGCGGCCAGCAGGATCGCCAGCCCACCCCGGGTCAGCATCCCCTCGCCAGTGGGGCGCAGGATCACCAGCACGCCCACCAGGCCGATGAAGATCGCCACCCAGCGCGCAGGTCCCACGCGCTCCTTGAGCAAAGGACCCGCCATCGCCGTGACCAGCAGCGGCGCGACGAAGGTGATCGCGTAGGCCGTGGACAACGGCATCGTCCGCAGGCCATAGACGAACCCCGCCATCATCGCGATGCCCAGCACGCCGCGCAGCAGGTGCAGCGGCCAGTACACGCGCAACAGCGACCGCGCAGGTACCGTCGCCAGCACCCAGAGCGTCACCAGCGGCAGCGAGGAGAGCCCGCGCAGCGCAGCGACCTGCAAGGGCGGGTACTCGGCCGAGAGCAGCTTCAGCCCCGCATCCATCAACGCGAACATCAGCACGGCCGCCAGCATCAGCAGGATGGCGGAAGCGAGGGAGGGACGGGGGACGGGCATGCGCCATTATCGCCCGCCGGTGCTCGGCGGCGAAGGTGGCACGCTAGAATGGCGGTGCATCACGCAGGAAGAACCCCCATGCCCTCTTTCGACGTCGTTTCCGAAGTCAACGCCCACGAACTGACCAACGCCGTGGACCAGGCCAACCGCGAACTCTCCACCCGCTTCGACTTCAAGGGCGTGGAAGCGAAGTTCGAGCTGGAAGACAAACTCATCACCCAGTCCGCGCCGAGCGACTTCCAGCTCAAGCAGATGACCGACATCCTGCGCGCGCGCCTGATCGCCCGCCAGATCGACGTACGCTGCCTCGAGTTCGGCGACGTGGACACCAACCTGGCCGGCGCGCGCCAGAAGATCACCGTCAAGCAGGGCATCGAACAGAAGCTGGCCAAGAAGATCGTCTCCACCATCAAGGACGCCAAGCTCAAGGTGGAAGCGCAGATCAACGGCGAGAAGCTGCGCGTGACCGGCAAGAAGCGCGACGACCTGCAGGATGTCATCGCCCTGCTGAAGAAGACCGAGTTCGAGCTGCCGCTGCAGTTCGACAACTTCCGTGACTGACTCGCCCGCCGCAGCCGGCGACACGTCCGATCCCCTCGACGCCACTCGTCGCTGGGTGGAGCGCGCGGTGATCGGCCTGAACCTGTGCCCGTTCGCGAAAGCGGTGTACGTGAAGCAGCAGGTCCGTTTCGTGCTCAGCGATGCGAGCACCCCGGAAGCACTGCTGGAGGAACTGGCGGAGGAACTGGTGCTGCTGCGCGATGCGGACCCCGACCAGGTCGACACCACGCTGATCATCCATCCCGACGTGCTGACGGACTTCCTCGACTACAACGATTTCCTAGACAACGCCGACGCCGCCGTCGAGGCGCTGGACCTGCAGGGCATCATCCAGGTGGCCAGCTTCCACCCGGACTACCAGTTCGCCGGCACCATGCCGGACGACATCAGCAACTACACCAACCGTTCGCCCTACCCCACCCTGCACCTGCTGCGCGAAGCCAGCATCGACCGCGCGGTGGAAGCCTTCCCCGATGCCGATGTCATCGTGGAGCGCAACGTGAAGACGCTGGATGCGCTGGGTCATGCGGGGTGGGCGAAGCTGTTCGCGGAGTGAGCGAGGTCAGGCTCTTCCGTAGGAGCGACGTAAGTCGCGACCGCCGACCGTCCGCCCCGTAGCGCCGTCATCGCTCTTCTAGGACTGGACCCACACCGCATCCCAGTATGGGTAGCTTCCGATCCGATCAACCAATCCAGCGCGCAATGGATTGGCGACCAGGTAACGCGCGGCGGCCCGCACGCCATCATCCGAACGGATCGCGCGATCATGGAAGCCAGGTGCCCACACACGTCGCGGACCTTCGGGCCTGGCCGTCGCGCGTGACGTATTGGTCTTCAGGCGCTGCACGCAGACGGACAGCGATTCCATAGCGCCCAACTCGATCAGCCCATGCCAGTGATCCGGCATGAGCACCCACGCCAACAGCCGGGAGCGATACCAGAGCCGCTTGTCGGTGGCCGCACGCGCGGCATCGTAGGCCAGAGTGGGATCGGAGAAAAGTGGTCGGCGGTCATCCGTGACGAAGGTGACCAGGTAGACCTGTCCTTCCGCTGATATGCGTCCGTGACGCAAAGCGGCGTGACCTCCAGTTCGTCGCAGGCAGTCGGCGTTATCCATGCCGGCGAGCATGGAATCACCGCAAGGGCCGCCATATCAGGAGACCTCGCGCATTCGAGTGGGAATTTGCCGTGCGGTCGCGACTCACGTCGCTCCTACAAGAGCTCTCCAGGTACGCCTCGCTCCAACAACATGCGGGCATCGTCAAGCGACCGCAGGATGGTGTGCCCCAGCGCACGCACGGCGTCGTCCGGTTCCAGCAAGTCGGGGATCTGGATCGGATGCATGCCGGCGGCGAGCGCGGCGCGCACGCCGGTGGGCGAATCCTCCAGCACCAGGCACCGCACCGGCTCGATGCCCAGCGTGCGTGCCGCCAGAAGATAGACATCGGGCGCGGGCTTGGGGTGTTGGACGTCACTGCTGGTGCAGACCGCGTCGAAGTACGGCAACAGCTGCGAGGCTTCCAGCTTGCGCACTGCCAGCGGCCGTCGGGTGGACGTTGCAACGGCGCGCGGAATGCCGCGCGACCGCAGGAAATCCAGCATCTCGATGATGCCGGGCCGATGCGGCACTCCTGCGGCCACGACGGCGTCGTACAACGCATGCGAGCGCTGCAGGACCAGGTCGCGCTGCGCTTCGCCCACCGCTTCATCCAGCAGGTGCCGGCAGACGGCCTCGCTGTGGCCCACCATGGACAGCCACAGCACGTCGGGAAGATCATGACCTTGTTCGCGTGCAGCCGCTGCCAGGCAACCGATGATCGCGCGTTCACTGTCCAGCATCAGGCCGTCCATGTCGAAGATCACCGCCTCGGGCACGAACGGCAGGTGTACGGGGCTCACGCGTTCCCCTCGAACAGCTGGCGGAGATCGTCCTCGTCCAGGAGACGCCATTGCCCCGGCTCGAGGTCGCCCAGCGTCAGTCCTCCGATGCGACTGCGATGCAATGCCTCCACATGGTTGCCGACGGCGGCGAACATGCGGCGCACCTGGTGGTACCGACCTTCGGTAAGCGTGACCTGCGCATGGCGCGGGTCGGTCACGTGCAACCCGGCCGGTGCCAGCGGCGTCTGCTCGGATTCCAGCATCAACGTACCGCTGGCGAAGACCGCGCCTTCATCGCCGCGCAGGTCCTGCGCCAGCGTGACGTCATAGACCTTGGGCAGGTTGGCCTTCGGCGAGATGATCCGGTGCAGCAGTCCACCGTCGTCGGTGAGCAGCAGCAGGCCGCTGGTCTCGCGGTCGAGTCGCCCGACCGTGGACAGCACCGGCGAGCGATCGCGGAAGCGCGACGGGAACAGGTCGTAGACGATGCGGCCGGTGTCCTTGGTGGAGCAGGTGTAGCCGACGGGCTTGTGCAACAGGATCGCCAGCCCCGGCGCGGGATCGAGCGGCTCGCCATCCACGCGGATGGTGTCGTGGTCGACCGGATCATCGGCATACAGCACCTCGCCCGCGGCGTCGGTGATGCGTCCCTCGCGGAACATCCACTGCACCTGTTTGCGGCTGCCGTAGCCGAGGTTGGCGATGTGCTTGACGATCTTCATGCCCTCACCGCCTCGCCTTGACCGCGGCGATGACCTTGAAACCGTCACGCTCGCCGGCCACGCGCACGTCGCCGAAACGCTCGTTCAAGGTCTGCTCGTAAGGCAGATGACGGTTGGCGACCAGCCACAGGCGGCCGCCCGGCTTCAACGCTTCCGCCGCTGCCGCGATGAAGCGCTGGCCAATGTCGGGACGGTCTGCGCGGCTCTGCGTGTGGAAGGGCGGATTGCTGACGATGAAGTCGTAGCGCTCCGGCAGCCCACCGGTCACGTCGTGCCAGCGAAAGTCGAGGCGCGCGGTAGTAGCGGTATTGCCCAGGTTCTCCTTCGCCAACGCCAGCGCACGCGCCTCGGCCTCGTAGAGATCCAGGGCGGTGATGCCGGGGTTGCGTTCGAGCAGAGCGAGCGACAGGAATCCCCAGCCCGCGCCAAGGTCGGCGCCATGCCCGATGATGTCGGCAGGCAGGCATTCGACGAGCAGCGCTGATGCCGGATCGATCCGGTTCCAGGCGAACACGCCCGGACGACTCAGGAAGCGCCCCCCTTCGAGGCGGCGTGGTGCGTCGAGTGACGACCACTGGCGCAGCAGCGATCCGTCCGTACCTTCGCCCAGCGGGCGTGTCCAGAACGTGCGGCAATGGAACTTGGTCAAGGTGCCGCCGATGCCCGTGAGTTGCTTCAGATCGGCTTCGCCTGACTTCGCACCCTCATTGTTCGTCATTGCGGCGACAACGACACCGCCAGGCGCCGCAAGCTGCACCGCACGCGCCAGCAGCGCACGCGCTTCTTCGCGCTGGCGGGGGGGCAACACCAGCACCAGCGGATAACGCGCGTCGTCCGCGGCGGCATTGGCGACCACACGCAGTCCCGCGCGCTCCAGAAGTTCGGCGTCCGGGCGGAAACTCTGCTCGCACACCAGTCGGGCGAGCGAAACCTGGCGCAGCGCGGCGCCATCGCGCGCGCGCAGGAACAACACGGGTCCGGACGGCCAGGCAAGCAGTCCCTGCGTGAAGGGCAACATCAATGCGTCGAGCGCGGGATCGGAGAATCGGGAGGCCACGGCGGCACGCATGAGGAAGGGAGGCGTCATTCTACCGGCTGGCCGCTGGCTACCGTTTCCGACACCGCCCGTCGGCCACGGAAAACAAAGTGAAAAAAATGTTGCACGAACAAAACAACCGGCGTATCGTGCGCGGCCTTCGGCCCCTGCGGCTGTTTTTTCACCAGAACGAATTCCATGAAGCCCGCGTACGACATCGCCAACACGCTCGACCTGCAGCCATCGCGCTGCGGCCTGCGCGTGCATGCGTATGCCTTCGCTGCCAAGCGCGGCAGCGAATCCGCACGGCGCCTGGACACCTGACATCCGGCTGACTCCCTGGGAGATCGGCCACCCCGATCTCCCGAGGAACGCGAACGCCCTCGGGTCGCCATACCCGGGGGCGTTTTGTTTTCAGCGTTCGCGGAGGATGCGCATGCATCGAGGTTCGTTTCTTTCCATCACGGAAATCCTTTTCCGCCCTGGGGCATCCGGGTAGCGCGCGTGCGCGTCCCGAGGCAGGGGCGCGGCTGCGACCGGCGCATGTGCGCTGCGTCGTGATGCCCCGACGCGGGCTGCACGTGGGAAGAACATCAACAAGGGCGCATGGCGCCCGAACGGATTGCCGGTTGGCGACAGCCGGCAATGGGGAGCATCGATCAAACACGCTACAGCGGTACGGGTTTGTATCCCGTCCGGTGCGCGCGGCGCTGCCGTGGCGTATGCCGAAGCGTGGGAGGCGGTGTTCCTCGAGCGGACGATAGCTCAGCTTGGGAGAGCAGCGGCGCATGCCGTTGGCCACCGGTTCAAATCCGGTTCGTCCACCACTGGATAGCTCAGATGGTTAGAGCATCGGACTGTTAATCCGACTGTCGCGGGTTCGATTCCCGCTCCAACGCCTGCAAGGGCACATGACCTTTCACGTCATGACACCGGGACGCAAGTCCCACCCAGGAAACGCCCCGTGTGGCGCGACGTTCTCCCGCGATGGATTGCAGGAAGACGGCATGTCGCAGCGAGGATGGTGCCGGCACCGCGCCCTCGACGCGGATGCGCGCGGCCTTTGATGCGATCTGCGGATCGCCTCAGCGCCACGATGCTTCCGCCAACAGCGCCGGCCGCCCGCACCGTCTCCGTCCAGGGGCGTTTCCACCCTTCTCCGCCATCCGCATGTCGCGGACGGCACGTCATCGTCGCGGGACTCGATCCGCCGCGACGGTGTTGCAACCCGGATCGAACCACCAGAGCCAACAAGGAGAACAACGCCATGTTCTGGACCAAGAGGGTCGTGATCGGTGACGGCGAGCGCGGCCTGGTGTATCGCAACCGTCGGTTCGAGCAGCTGCTCGTGCCGGGCGTGTACCGCTGGTTCGACCCGATGGGTCGCATCGAGGTACGCACGTTCAACATCGCTACGCCGGAATACGCCGGCCATGACGTCGACGCGCTGATCGCGCGCCTGGGCGAAGGCCTGGGCGAGGTCTTCGTGCTCGCCGACATCGGCGTGGACCAGGTCGGCCTGGTGCTGAAGAACGGCAAGCTGGAAGACGTGCTGCCGCCCGGCACGCGGCGCCTGTACTGGATCGGCCTGGTGAAGGTCGAGGTGCAGACGGTGTCGCTCGCCACGCCGGACGTGGACGTCGCCGTGGCGCGACGCCTGCGCCAGCTGGGCGCGCTGTCGAAGCTGGCGGTGGTGGCCGATGTGCCGGCGGAGTTCGCCGGCCTGGTGTTCATCGACGGCAAGCTCGAGCGCACGCTCGCCCCGGGCAGCTACGCCTTCTGGAATTTCCAGAAGAACGTGGTCGTGGACATCGTGGATCTGCGCGTGCAGACGATCGAAGTGTCGGGCCAGGAGCTGCTGACCCGTGACAAGGTCAGCCTGCGCGTGAACCTGGCCGCCAGCACCCGCGTCACCGACGTGGTGGCCGCGCGCACCAAGGTCGCGAAGGTCGGCGACTTCGTCTACCGCGAGCTGCAGTACGGCCTGCGCAAGGCGGTTTCCGCCAAGACGCTGGACGAACTGCTGGGCGACAAGGCTTCGCTGGATGCCGACATCTTCGCGTACGTGCGCGGCCAGTTGACCGGGCTCGGCGTGGAGGTGCTGGGCGTGGGCGTGAAGGACGTGATCCTGCCGGGCGAGATGAAGGAGATCCTCAACGGGGTGGTGCAGGCGGAGAAGACGGCGCAAGCCAACGTGATCCGCCGCCGCGAGGAGGCGAACGCCACGCGTTCCCTGCTCAACACCGCGAAGCTGATCGACGAGTCGCCGGTGCTGATGCGCCTGAAGGAGCTCGAGGCCCTGGAGAAGGTCACCGAGAAGATCGACAAGCTCACCGTGTTCGGCGGCCTGGATGGCGTGCTGAAGCAACTGGTGACGTTGAAGTAGTACGACCCCGCGTGGTGGACGGATCCGCCGCGCCGGGCTTCATGTAGGAGCGCCCCATGGGCGCGATGCTTTTCATGGAAGAAGCGAAAGCAGGAGCATCGCGCCCATGGGGCGCTCCTACAAGGCCAAGGACATCACATGAACATGCAAACACACTTCGAACTGCTGCACGCCGAGGGCAGCGCCACGCCGATCAAGGGCTGGGTGCGCGGCGTGCCCCTGGACCAGGGCGCCCACGAGCAGCTGCGGAACATCGCGGCGATTCCCTTCGTCGGCCCGTGGGTCGCGGTGATGCCCGACGTGCACCTGGGCAAGGGCGCGACCGTGGGCTCGGTCATTCCGACGCGCGGTGCCATCATTCCTGCGGCGGTCGGCGTGGACATCGGCTGCGGCATGGCCGCGGTGCGGACCACGCTGCGCGCGAAGGACCTGCCTGACAACCTGGCGCAACTGCGTTCGAGCATCGAGCGCAGCGTGCCGGTGGGCAACGGCCGCGGCGGTGAGCACTGGAAGCTGCCGGACAGCATCCGCACGCGCATCACCCAGTCGGGGCTGGAGCCGCGCCTGGAGGCGATCAAGCAGAAGCACCGCAAGATCCGCACCGACAAGCTGGACCGCCAGATCGGCACGCTGGGCGGCGGCAACCACTTCATCGAGATCTGCCTGGACGAGGCCGACGCGGTGTGGGTGATGCTGCACAGCGGTTCGCGCGGTACCGGCAACCTGATCGGCACGTACTTCATCGAGCGCGCACGCGAGCAGTTGGCGCACCGCGTGCTCGGCTTCCATCTGCCGGACAAGGACCTGGCCTTCTTCATGGAAGGCGAGTCCCTGTTCGACGACTACGTGGAAGCGGTGTCGTGGGCGCAGGACTACGCGCGCGAGAACCGCGAGGCCATGATGTCGCGCGTGCTGGCCGAGATGCGTCACCGCCTGCCGAAGTTCCAGTTGGAGAAGATGGCGGTCAACTGCCACCACAACTACGTGCAGAAGGAAACGCATGGCGGCGTGGACCTGCTGGTCACCCGCAAGGGTGCGGTGAGTGCGCGTGCCGGTGAGCTGGGGATCATCCCCGGCAGCATGGGCGCGAAGAGCTTCATCGTGCGCGGCAAGGGCAACGCGGACAGCTTCCACAGCTGCAGCCACGGGGCCGGCCGCGTGCTGAGCCGTACCGCCGCGCGCCAGCAGATCACGCTGTCGCAGCACCGCGAGGCCACCGCGCACGTCGAATGCCGCAAGGACGCCGGCGTGATCGACGAATCGCCGGCGGCCTACAAGGACATCGATGCGGTCATGGCCGCGCAGTCCGACCTGGTGGAGGTGGTCCACACGCTGCGCCAGGTGGTGTGCATCAAGGGGTGAGCTTCGGCTCGCCCCTTTTTTTCTTGGGCTCACCCTTTCTTTTATGTAGGAGCGCCCTCGGGCGCGACGCTCTTCCTTGGCCCGCAGCGAGGGCAAGAGCATCGCGCCCGAGGGCGCTCCTACAACAACCGCAGCGTTAGCCTTGCAACTCGCGCAACGTCACCGACGGCGGCGCATCCAGCACCTTGCGCGTGGCGAACAGGCCGGCGCCGAGCGCCGCGAGCATGCCCAGCCCGCCACCGATGGCGGCCAGCTGCCAGTTCGCCTTCCACGGCAGATCGAACACCTGCGTGGCAACGACGCCCGACAACACGGATGCGGCGATCGCCGCGACCAGTCCCGCCAGCAGGCCGATGGCGGCGAACTCCGATGCCTGCGCCAGGCGCAGCTGGCGACGACTCCCGCCGAGCACGCGCATCACGCCGCCCTCCAGCAGGCGTTCGTCCTGGCTCGCGCTCACGGCCGCCATCAGCACCAGCAGGCCGGCCGCCAACGAGAACCAGAACACCACCTGCACCACCTGCGAGACCTGCTCGGCCGTGCTGCGCACCTGGTTCAGCACCGCCTCCACGTCGATCACCGACAGGTTGGGGAACTGGTTGACCAGCTCGCGCGTGAACGCGGCATCGCCCGACGGCACGCTGACGGCGGTGATGTAGCTGGCCGAATAGCCATCCAGTGCGCCCGGCGAGGCGACCACGAAGAAGTTCGGCCGGAAGCTTTCCCAGTCCACGCTGCGCAGACTGGTGATGCGACCCTCGAAGCGCTGGCCGGCGATATCGAAGGCGACCTGGTCGCCAAGCTTCCAGCCCAGGTCTTCGGCGAAGCCTTCTTCCACCGACAGCTCCGGCGACGAAGGCGTGCGTCCGTTCCAGAACTCGCCCGCGGTGACCTTGTTGTCGTCGCGCAACGTCGCCGACATCGACAGGTTGAACTCGCGCTCGGCACGTCGCTGTGCGCGCTCGTCGGCGCCTTCATAATCGGCGCCGCTGGCGGGCTTGCCGTTGAGTTGCACCAGGCGCCCACGGATCATCGGGTACAGATCGACCGCAGACAGACCACGCGCCTGCATGAAGCTCTTCACCGGATCGACCTGGTCCGGCTGCACGTTGACGATGAAGCGGTTCGGCGCATTGGCCGACAGCGCCAGCTGCCAGCGATCGAGCAGGTCGGTGCGTACGAAGGTCAGCAGCAGCAGCGCCATCAACCCGAGGCCGAGGGCCGAGACCTGCGCGATCGAGGTGCCGGCGCGACGGCTGACATTCGCCAGTCCGTAGCGCAGGCTGCCGCGCAGTCGCGAGCGCACGCGGCGCACCAGCAGGATCAGCAGCCACGCCAGCAACGCCAGCACGGCGAGCGTGCCGACGATGCCGACCAGCATCGCCGTGCCCAGCGTGGGCGAACCCGCCTTCCACCACAGCAGCGCACCCAGGCCAACGAAGCCCGTCAATGCGACCAGCCACGCGCTGGGCTCGGTGCGGTCCAGGTCGCGACGCAGCACGCGCAATGCCGGCACGCGACGCAGCGCCAGCACCGGCGGCGCGCCGAAGGCGAGCAGTACGATCATGCCCACCCCATAACCTTGCAGCGCCGGCATCAGGCCCGCCGGCGGAATGTCGATCTTCAGCGACTGCTGCAGCCAGCTGCCGATGCCCCATTGCAGGCCGAAGGCGATCAGTACGCCCACCGTGCAGGCCGCCAGGCCCAGCAACACAAGCTCACCGACATGGATGCCGACCAGCGTGCGCTGCTGCGCCCCCAGACAGCGCATCACCGCCGTGCCGGACAGATGGCGCTCGCTGTGGCGACGCGCGGCCATCGCGACGGCGACGGCGGCAAGCACCACGGAGACCAAGGCAGCCAATCCCAGAAAGCGACTGGCGCGGTCCAATGCGGAGCGTACTTCCGGACGCGCGTCCTGGATGGTCTCCATGCGCTGGCCGCGCGCGAGCTGCGGCTTCACTGCCGCGGTGAATGTTTCGACCGCGGCCGCGTTGCCGGCGACCACCAGGCGATAGCGCAGGCGGCTGCCCTCCTGCACCAGACCGGTGGACGGCAGGTCGGCGAGATTGAGGAACACCTTCGGGGCGACGTTGAAATAGTCCAGCGCCGCATCCGGCTCCTGCGTCACCAGTGCCGCGAGTTTGAGCGTGCGCGTGCCGATGCCAATCTCGTCGCCGGGCTTGGCGCCCAGCGTTTCCGCACCAGCCTGGCTGATCCACAGCGTGCCCGGCGCCGGGATGCCAGCGGCATCGCGCTCTGCGCCGCCGCTACCATCGACCACGCGGAAATTGCCGCGCAACGGGAACCCTTCGCCCAGCGCGCGCAGGTCGCCGAGCGACAACGATTCGCCCGCGCGGATCATGCTCTGCAGTTCCTGCGTCTCGGTCACGCGCAGGCCCGGTGCCGCCGCCAGTGCGCGCAATGCATCAGTCGGCGCCGAGTCGCCACGCACCACGACGTCGCCGCCCAGCAGGCGGTTCGCCTCGATCGCCAGCGCGCGTTCGGCGCGATCGGTGACGAAGCCGACGGCGGTGACCGCGACCACCGCGAGCACCAGCGCGGCGAACAGGATGCGGACATCGCCCGCGACAAGATCGCGGCGCAGCTGGCGCCAAGCCAGCGCCAACGTCCTCATGCGGCAGCATCCTGCAGGCGGCCGGCATCCAGTCGGAGCAGGCGCTGGCAGCGCTCGGCCAGGTGGTCGTCATGCGTGACCAGCACCAGCGTGGTGCCGGCATCGGCATTCAGCGCGAACAGCAGTTCGATGATCGCCTGGCCGGTATGGGTGTCGAGATTGCCGGTGGGCTCATCGGCGAACAGCAGCGATGGCCGGGTGACGAACGCCCGCGCCAGCGCGACGCGCTGCTGCTCGCCGCCGGACAGCTGGCGCGGGTAATGGCCCAGGCGCTGGCCGAGGCCGACCTTCTCCAGGATCTGCCGCGCCGGACCCTCCACGTCGGCATCGCCCCGCAACTCCAGCGGCAGCATGACGT
Source organism: Pseudoxanthomonas sp. SE1 (assembly GCF_029542205.1). Taxonomy (NCBI): domain Bacteria; kingdom Pseudomonadati; phylum Pseudomonadota; class Gammaproteobacteria; order Lysobacterales; family Lysobacteraceae; genus Pseudoxanthomonas; species Pseudoxanthomonas sp. SE1. The sequence continues at coordinate 3,900,133 of NZ_CP113783.1, forward strand.
TCTCCAGCGCGGTCAACGACGGCAGCAATTGGAAACTTTGGAAGACGAAGCCGACCTTCTCGCCGCGCACGCGGGCGCGGCCGTCCTCGTCCATGTCCGAAAGGCGTTCGCCGTCCAGCACCACCGTGCCCGCACTGGGCACGTCCAGGCCGGCCAGCAGCGACAACAGCGTGCTCTTGCCGGAGCCGGATGCCCCCACGATGGCGACGGTGTCGCCGTGCTCGATGCGGAAGCCGATGTCGTCGAGTATCGTCAGGGCACCGTCGGGCAGCGGCACATGCTTGCCCAACCCCTGCACGTCGAGCACGGCATGGCGCGCAATGGAGGGGGCTTCAGTGGGGAGTCTGCTGGCGTCGGCCATGATCGTCTCGTCGGTCATTTCGTGGATCATCGGGAGCACGGATTAAATGTTTCTTAATTTGAACAGGTATGGGGCCAGCGGCGTACGCATGCAATGGGCCATGGGCTTGGCGCTGCTGCTGCTCGTCGCATTATTTGCACGTCCCGCCGCAGCGCAGAGTGCGCAGGCCGCGCCCGCGAAGAGCATGCGCACCGTGCTGGTGATGGGCGACTCGCTCTCGGCGGCATACGGCCTGGCGCCGTCGCAGGGATGGGTGTCGCTGACCGCAGACCGGATCGGCAAGACGAAGCCGGGCTGGCGTGTCGTCAACGCCAGCATCAGTGGCGAGACCACTGCGGGCGGGGCGGCGCGCATCGCGGCGGAACTGCAACGCCACAAGCCCGCCGTCGTGGTCATCGCGCTGGGCGCGAACGACGGGTTGCGGGGTCTGCCACTGGCGCAGACGCGCGCCAATCTGGAAAAGATGATCAAGGCCGCGCAGACGAGCAAGGCGAAGGTGCTGCTGGTCGGCATGCGCATGCCGCCGAATTACGGCCCGGACTACACACGCGGCTTCGAACAGAACTTCAGCGCGCTGTCCAAGCAGTACCGCACCGCGCTGCTGCCATTCCTGCTGCAGCCCATCGCACTGGACCGCAATGCCTACCAGGCCGACAACCTGCACCCCGTCGCCAGCGCCCAGCCGAAACTGCGCGACCACGTCTGGACCGCGCTGGAGCCGCTGCTGCGCTGAGGACCGGCGTTGCACCTACACGGCGGTAGGAATTTTCCTACGCCGATGCGGGCAGTCCGCCGAATGTGATAACTGGCACATTCGCGCACAGTCCCCATGCCGGTTCCCTGCCCGGCATGTCGACTGGAGTACGCAATGCCCCGCCTGCTTTTCACCATCGCCGCCGATGCCAGCGGCTGGCAACTGTATGAAGGCCAGTTCGGCCGGGACTGGTTCGACAACCTCGGCGACGCGCGCGAGAACGCCAAGTTGCTCGCGGCCACCCTGCATCAGCATCACGGCATCCCGACCGCCGTGGTGGTCGAGATGCCCAGCAACGAATCCGTGCTGTTGGCGCGCCACGGCTGAAACGCTGTTGCGAGTGCGCGGGAGGCCGCGTGCTGCCGTGCGTCCTCCGTCAGCGGATGGCATGATCCGCCGCACACACCTGGAGAGACCGCCATGGGCAAGCACGCGTTCGAAGAGTCGCTGGCGCAAGGCCGGCACCGGCAACTGGCGCAGATGGCCGGTGAGTGGGAAGGCCGCTTCCGCCTGTGGTTCACGCCGGACGAACTGGCCTGCGAGGCTCCGCAGCGCGGGCGCATCCGCAGCGTACTGGGCGGACGCTTTCTGATGCACGAGTACGAGAGCCGCTTCAACGATGAGCCCATCGAAGGCATCGTGCTGTACGGCTACCACCTGGACGATGCCCACTGGGAGTCCGCCTGGGTGGAGAGTTTCGGGACGGGCACCAACATCATGTTCTCGACCGGCGCCGGCAGCGAGCCCAACCCCAACGTCCTCGTCAGCTACGGCGACGGCCAAGGCGGTCCACGCTGGGGCTGGCGCACGACGCTGGAGCAACCCGACCCCGACACGCTGCTTATCACCATGTTCAACATCACCCCGCAGGGCGAGGAAATGCGGGCGGTCGAAACGCATTACACCCGCGTCGGATAGCCGGCCGTTGCAGGGGCGGAAACGATCAGGCCGCGATGCCCGACAGCTGGCGCAGCGCCTGTTCGAACACCTCCACCGGTTGCCCGCCCTGCACCAGGTGGCGGTCGTTGAAGATCACCGACGGCACCGCGCGGATGCCCTGCCGCTGATAGAAGTGTTCGCGTTCGCGGACCTGTGCAGCGAAGGCATCCGTGTCGAGGATATGCCGCGCCGCCGCGCCATCCAGTCCGGCGGATCCCGCGATGGCGGCCAGCGTGTCGCGGTCGGACACGTTTCTTCCTTCACCGTGATACGCATCCAGTAGCGCATGCTTGAGGGCAAGCTGCTGCGGGGCGCCGAGTTCGCCCGCCCAGTGCAGCAGGCGATGCGCGTCGAAGGTGTTGTAGATGCGGTCGCGCTTCTGCAGGTCGAAACGGAAGCCCAGGGCCTCTCCGCGCTGGCGCAGCGCCTCGCCGTTCTGCGCCAGCTGCTCCGCGCCGAGGCCGTACTTGCGGCCGAGGTGCTCGGCGATGGATTCGCCTTCCGGCACCATGTCGGGATTCAGTTCGAACGGCTGGAAATGCAGGTCCACCTGCAGGTCGCCGCCGATGTTCGCCATGGCGCGCTCCAGCGCGGCCAGGCCAACCGCGCACCAGGGGCAGGCCACGTCGGACACGAAATCGATCTTCACGGGCGTGGACATGCGCTGCGCCTCACTCGCTCGCGGTGTTCTTGTACACGCGACCCTGCTTCATCACGAAGCCGATGTCCTCCAGCACGGACACCTCCTGCAGCGGATCGCCATCCACGGCGATCAGGTCGGCGTAGTAGCCCGGCTTCAGCACCCCGGCGTCCTTGTCGATACCGAACAGCCGTGCATTGACCACCGTGGCCGAGCGGATCGCCTGCAGCGGGGTCATGCCGAACTGCACCATGCGCGAGAACTGGCGCGCATTGAGTCCATGCGGGTAGACGCCACCGTCGGTACCGAAACCCATGATGGCCCCGGCCTGATGCGCCTTGCGGAAATTCTCGCGCTGGGTGGCGCCCACGCGGCGTTCCTTCTCCAGCGATTCGGGGAGGAAGCCGGCCTTCTCGCCTTCGCCCAGGATGTACTCGGTGTTGTAGATGTCCATCACCAGCACGGTGCCGTTCTTCTTCGCCAGTGCGATGCCCTCGTCGTCGATGAAGCTGGCGTGCTCGATGGAATCCACGCCGGCCAGCAGCGCGTTGCGGATGCCGGTGGCGCCGTGCGCGTGCGAAGCCACCTTGCGGCCCAGCGCATGCGCTTCATCCACGAGTGCTTTCAGCTCTTCCAGCGAATACTGCGGCGCACCGACTTCGGTGCCCTTGGACAGCACGCCGCCGGTGGAGCAGGTCTTGATGAAATCGGCACCGAACTTCACGTCCTGCCGCACCTTCTGCCGCACGGCCCACGGTCCGTCGGCGACGCCCTCGCCCACTGCCTTGTATTCGGCCGGCAGCAGGTTGTTGTCGCTGCAATGACCGCCTGTGATGCCGATCGCGACGCCGCCAGCGAGGATGCGCGGGCCCTCCACTTCACCATTGGCGATCGCATCGCGCAGCGCCACGTCGGCGTAGCCGGGCGAGCCGGGCACGCGCACGGTGGTGAAGCCGGCGAGCAGCGTGGTGCGCGCGTTCTTGGCGCCCTTGATCGCAGCGGCGGGCAGCGAGATGGCCAGCCGGCGATAGCCCTGCAGGTCGGCATCGCCGTGCAGGTGCACATGCGCATCCATCAGGCCGGGCAGCACGGTTTTCGTCGACAGGTCATGGACCGTCGCACCGGCCGGCACCGGCGTGCTCGCGGCCGGGCCGATGGCGGTGATGCGCGTGTCCTCGATGACGATGGCCTGGTCGGTCAGCATGCGGCCGGATTCGACATCGAGCAGGCGGCCGGCCTTGATGTAGGTGGTGCCGGCCAAGGCGGGTGCGCAGGCGATGGACAGGACGGCGGCAAGGGCACGCAGGCGCATCGGAACTCCGTAACGGGCAAAGAGGCGTGACTCTAGCAAGACGGGAAGGGGCGTCGCTGATCGGTCTTCTGTAGGAGCGCCCCATGGGCGCGATGCTCTTCGTGCAACTGCCCGGAAAGCATCGCGCCCATGGGGCGCTCCTACAGGATCAAGGAATCCCGGGATCAGGGATCACCGGATGTCGCGATGCCGCAGTCAGACCGGCGTGGGATTGCGGTAGGCGAAGCCGGCCTGGTGCCAGTACGGATACGGCTTCGGGCGCTGGCTCGCCGCATCCAGCTTGGCTACCTGCTCCGTGGTCAGGTTCCAGCCGACCGCGCCGAGATTCTGCTTCAGCTGTTCCTCGTTGCGCGCGCCGATCACCACGGTGCTCACGGTGGGACGCTGCAGCAGCCAGTTCAAGGCAACCTGCGGGATCGACCGGCCGGTTTCCTGTGCGACCTCGTCCAGTGCGTCGACCACGTCGTACAGATATTCCATGTCCACCTGCGGGCCGGCATCGTTCGCCGTCTGCGATTGCAGGCGGCTGTTCTCGGGCAGCGGCTGGCCGCGGCGGATCTTGCCGGTCAGGCGGCCCCAGCCCAGCGGACTCCACACCACGGCGCCGACGCCCTGGTCGGCGGCCAGCGGCATCAGCTCCCATTCGTAGTCGCGGCCGACCAGCGAGTAGTACGCCTGGTGCGCCACGTAGCGCGACCAGCCATGGCGGTCGGCGGCGGCGAGCGATTTCATCAGGTGCCAACCGGAGAAATTGGACACGCCCAGGTAGCGGATCTTGCCCGCCTTCACCAGCGTGTCGAGCGTGGACAGCACTTCTTCCACCGGCGGACGCGCATCGAAGCCGTGCAGCTGGAACAGGTCGATGTAGTCGGTGCCCAGGCGCTTGAGTGCGGCGTCGACGGCGTTGATCAGGTGGTGGCGCGAGGAACCGACCTGGTTCTCACCGTCGCCGAAGCGGAAAGTCGCCTTGGTGGAAATGATCAGCGCATCACGCGGCCTGCCCTTGATCGCCTCGCCAAGGATTTCCTCCGCAGCGCCCTTCGAATAGACATCGGCGCTGTCGAACATGTTCAGGCCCGCGTCGAGGCATACATCGACCAGTCGGCGCGCCTCGGCCACGTCGGTGCTGCCCCAGGCACTGAACAACGCACCCTGGCCACCGAAGGTGCCGGTGCCGAAGGAGAGGACGGGCACGCGGAAGCCGGACGCGCCGAGGTAACGGTATTCCATGAGCGGATGCTCCAGAAGCGGGGGAGTGCGCCATTGCACTCCCCCGCCGCGACAGCGGCAACCCCCGGCGGTGGAAAACTCCGTTGCCTGCCGACGAAAACTCAGTTGGGGCTGGCCGCCGGGCGCACGATGATCTCGCTGACGTCCACATCGTCGGGCTGCTCCACCGCGTAGGCGATGGCGCGTGCGATGGCTTCGGCGGGAATCGCGACCTGGCGGAAGTCCTCGATCCACATCTTGATGCCGGGATCGCTGATGGTTTCGGCCAGCTCGCTGGTGGTCACGCCCGGCGACACCACCGTGACGCGCAGGTTGTCGTGTTCCTGTCGCAGGCCTTCGGACAGCGCGATCACGGCGTGCTTGGTGGCGCAGTAAACCGAGGCGCTGGGCCATACGCGGTGGCCTGCCGTGGAGGCGATGTTGATGATCTGTCCGCCGCCCTGCGTCTGCATCACCGGCAGCGCCGCCGCGATGCCGTGCAGCACGCCGCGGAGGTTGACGTCGATCATCTGGTTCCATTCGTCGATCTTCAGCGCGGCCAGCGGCGACAGCGGCATGACGCCGGCATTGTTGACGATCACGTCGAGGCGGCCGAATTCCGCCGTGGCGAATTCGACGAACGCCTCCATGTCGTCCAGGCGGGTGACGTCGAGCGCACGCTGGCGGGCGGTGCCGCCAGCCCCTTCTATCTCTGCGACCAGCTGTTCGAGCCTGCCGTTACGGCGCGCGCCGAGCACGACGCGGGCGCCACGGCGCGCGAGTTCACGTGCGGCGGCTTCGCCGATGCCGCTGCTGGCACCGGTGATGGCGATGACTTTTCCTTCGATTCCGGACATGGGACACCTCGTTGGGGGAAGCCCGGCGCGGGGGTTCGCCGGGAAGGGGCGCAGTGGGCAGAAGGACATAGTTTGTAGTCGGCCCAACATCAAAGCCGGTGCGACAAAGGTCAATTCTTGGAACCCAGGGCCGTCTTTGACTAGCAAAGTCGGTGATAGTTTGCCGGCGTACGCCATCCACCTTTGGTATGGCAAACGTTACAGGTGCTAAGTTGAGCATTGTCCACGACAGAGACAACCATTTTCTGGAAAGGTCAATGCGCTAGAGGAGCGCGTAACATCCGCCTCTAATGACGCATCCTTGAAACGAGCCAGCTGCTAGTTTTGAAGTCCGACAGGCGCGTGAAATGACACCCAAATCTGCCCCGTATTGCAAAGATGCACTCGAACTTCTCAAGGGCCTGGCTCCAGTAAAACCTAGGGGCCCTACGATTACGTATGAGGAAGGAATCGAAGAACCAGAGCGACGAATTGAGGCCTGTTGCAAGTTATTGGGAAATGATGAAACGCTGTGGTACGTGCGAGTTGTGGACAAGTGGGGACGGTCTTTGCTGGTATATCGAGGTCCCCACCCCGGTCACCGATAGCTCGGTCCAATCGACCTCTGAGTGAGCCTCAAGCTGCCAAGCGTTGTCTAAGTGGCTACTGCAGCTTGCTCTTTCCAGACGGAAGCAGCATAAGGATTTGCCAGCCACTTGCACCCGTTGTCTGCACGGCGAAATGCCACTCCGTTCCGGCATTAGCCGGACAGCCATGCCGTGCTTTGGGCAACATGCCGAGAGTCCCCTATGTGCCACTTGGAACGTAGTCTATAGGCCTCAAGTCGCAGCGCCTCACGCACTACTGAGTCCGCCGTAACCGGGTCTAGTCCGCGGCTTCCAAGGCTGCAGAGAATGGGAGGCATGGTCGTTCGCCAGGTTGGCTTATCTCTCTTTTGATCGATGCCGGCTAAGGCAACTCTAAATGCATTTCGCAAGCGCCACTGATGAGCAGCACCACCCCGAGACCTAGATAGAGCGACGTAACTTGCGTAAGCCATAGGATCGGCTTCAATCATCATCTCACTGCGAATCGCAAAAAATGTCGAAATGACGCCCGGGGGAGGGATAACTGGGGGCTCCCTTCGTAGAACGGAGGCGATATAGCGGACAGCCGAAAGTACCCGTGGAGAAAAGAGGCGCTTTGAAGGAGGGAGCCATTTGAACGCGCGTTCTGGGTCTATGAGTGGCGTAGACCCGAAAGCAGGATCCAGCAACATTTCACGTATGTCTATTCCTTGAAATGCAGCAAGCGACACTAACGTGTTGATCGTCGGTCTGTAGATCACGCCACGTCGAGAGTTATTGGCGAGCCATCTCAGGCCATGAGTCTTGCGGCCGTCGAGGCCGTCAGATATGCCTCGGATCAGATCAACGTAGTTGTTCCACTGCACCGGCTCCGGAAGATTGCTTGAGCAGAGTGCTATCAAGCTAGCGCACTGACGCTCCTGCCACCGCTCGTGAGCGTCGACCTCCTCCGCTGGCGCACGGTACCCAAGTGCTGCGCGACACTTCCAGCAGGAGAGCCTCTTCCCAAGGGCTGACGCGGCAGGCTGCGAGGACTTGCAACTCGGACACTTCTCCACAAGTAGACAGCCATGCCAGCGGCATCGCAGCTGCAGTCCAAGTGACCATATGAGGGGCTCGTATGAAGAATCCTCGCTCCATTCGAAGAAGCAAGTTGGACACCACCGACGACGATTTGAGTCCCACCCGATCGCACGAATAGCGAGTACATTCTTCAAAGCCCAGAACGAGCCGCACTTCAGATACTCACTCGCACCGAGACGTTGCAATCCTTCAAGGCGATCTACGAATTCCAGAGACTGCCCACATACTGATGCATTGGAGACAATTCTGACATTTGATGCGTTCTTACAGGAGGCGCGAAGTATCGATGCGGCGCTAGTGTTGCACGCGGCCGCTAACCTTTGGACGTAGTATAGAGCGGACTCTACGTCGGGTTGCCCAACTCCTCTAAGTTCTAGCGGAGGAAGTGGGCACCAGAAACTCGCTCCGGCGTTCATTCTCGACGGCAACTGCTCATGGATCTACCGTTTCCTGAGCGATCTTCCATCGGGCACGAACGAGTGATGATCGTTCCTTCACGCTTCCAGCTTTCATCACTCGCTCAAACTCGTTCACATCTCGCCAAAGCGAACTCAAATCCGAATCGTTGTAGTACGACAAGCTCAAGTGTCGCCTCAGAAGCTTGGGCGCACCTTCATCTATAGCCCTCTTGGTTGCACGGTCGACCAGCTGCAAAACTTCACCAACCACACCTGCCGTCGCAGCAAGGATCTCCGGCGCCATGTTGATAAGAATGGCGTCACAGATCAAGGGCGACCTGGCTCCCACGGTCTTCAGAAACCGGGAGAATGAAACTCGATCTTCAGCTCGCTTGTCACTGTAGGGAGGAACCCAAATCACGCTTACGCGACGACGTAGTTCCGAGTGGATATCCCAAAGTCGAGCTGCTTGATACACGCCCGTCATGATGAACATCAAGCCTGTAGATTCTCCCAGAGACATGAGGTGCAGCGTATGGTCTGCCGGAGAGGTATCTCGGTGATTCACCAGAAGTGCGGTCACTTGATCAATGGAGACGTAGCGGCATCCGCGAGCACCTGAACCAGCTCGGAAAGCTTGCCACGTCTCCGCCTCGGTGACTCGCTTGCGTGGAACTGCATGCCAAATCGCTTTGCATTCGGCTAGCTCGCTACGCAACACCGAACACTCTTTCGCCGCGAAAGATCCCGAATCAAGTAGCCATTCCATACTTGGCGCATTCAGCTCGTCAACCAAGTTGTTCGCCAGATCTCGAGAACTAAAGTAGGCCCGGCTCGGCATCGTTGCAAAAACTTCGACAAGTGGCGTGCGACCTCTCCCCCAGTAGTGTGGATTACCGAACATCTCGCGTAGAGTCGATCGGCGGATCGTCGTCTTTCCCACGCCAGATGGCCCAATGATGAAGACCATGTGTCCTGAGCGGTGAAGTTCTAACTCACGCCGTAACTGCACTCTCGCAATCTTGTAGATAGGATGCTGAATCATCTTCATTAGAAATCCTCCCCCTCTTCGAAAGGGAGAACATCTGTGACGTCCAGGCCTCGCCCTGATTGCGTCTCCTCATGACCCGGGTCGGCGACCAACTGCTCTGGCCCCAAGTGTTGGGTTGAAGGTAAGGCAGCGATTGCGAGCTGATGTCGAGAGTAGCGCTTTTTCGCGAGATCTCGCTTCTTTAATCGAGCCTCTCGATGTACTTCCGGCCTAGACAGAAGCTCAAACAATTTTTCACTCGGGGATAGGTGCGCCTTCTCTATAACACTGGCATGGAACACCTTTACCCAAGCTCTATTCAGTTTGGCGTATGCGACTGTCGGGTCACACACGTCCGCACGCACCTCCGAGACGCAATCAAGCTTCAATCCATCGATTAGCTCGCGGCTTGTGTATCGTGCCTCTCCAATCCGAATTCCTCGGCGTCTGTCACAAGCCCAGGTACGGGGCTTTATGGATGTCTGTATGAGAATGTCGTCACCCCATAGACAATCTATTCCTCCGTGACCCGAATTCTTGAGGAGCTCCTCCCGCATCTCTCGTGGCGATCTTCCTCCCACACGTGGGGTATTGGGGAGATCCTCGTACACGTATGTGCTGAACTCCTCCAGTACTTCGGCGAAGCTCATGCGCGCGTGATGGATGCTCTTGAAGCGTCCATCGACCTTTCTCCCCAACTGATCATTCCACTTGCTGCCAGGCAGGGCATGCGCAACGCACGAATTGATCTGCTTAATAGTGTTTTCTGCAACCCCATTCCAAGCACTCCCAGCGGTTGGTGAATGCCTCAATGAGATCCTCATATCGCAGAACGACTTCAACCAATCGGAAGTGTTCTCTGCCCCGCGGTCCACATGTATCGTGCGTGGAAGGAAGCCATGCCTACGTACGTGCTCCCTGATCAACAGAGCTAGTCCATCGGTTCGCGCGGATCCGTAGATTACGGCGTGCGCCATCGAGTCATGGGTTGCGCCGTCGATTCCAATGTAGAAGACGCCGCTGGTTGCTGGGAAATGGTTTATTAAATCTGGCGCAAACGTTATATCAAATGGCGATGAGTCGATGTACAGCACCTGCCCATAGCGCATTGGTGATTGACTTCGATATCTTGGATCTGTGCTCGACCTAACCTGATGAAAGGATCGCATTCCGCCGGTGGCGAGTGCGCGAGATTCAGGGTTCTGCATGCGGCGTATCGCGTGGAGGCGCGAGTAACCCACGGGATCCACCTCGCGTCTGGCACACTCCTCCTCGAAGACAAACTCAAGCTCCTTAGAGTTCCTCGCTCCACCTCGGTTCCAGATTTCTATTGCCGCCTGGACTGCCTCCATTTGCTGCTTGTCGATTCTGTCGACCCGGTTCCCACTTTTCGAGTAGTTCGTAAGGCACGCCGACAACGGCGACTTGCCAGCATCTACGGCTATTGCGACCTCTCTTATGAGTTGCCGTAGCCTCACGGTCCCCTTCGTTCTGCCAGCCTCAAAGTCTTCAATCTTCCTCAGCCTTCCCAAGGCTCTGTTCACGTCAGTAGTTGACGCTGTGAGAATTGGATCGCATACATCGGGCTGAGCGAGTGACGCAGATAGATGCGCGAGGTGCAGGGCGTCAATCTCATTGGCCTGCTCTGAAGACGCACAGAGGAGGAATCTGTCAGCCTGATCAATCGGGAGGGAAGTGATTGGTCCGTATACGAGTCGCCGCGCGAGCATCCATAGTGCAACCTCCAGTCCAAAGCTGGGAAGCGCCTTTGAGATCGACTCTATGGATGCAGGTCGCGTGGTTAGAAGTCTTTTCACCCGCCCCATAAGGCTTACGTCTGGCTGGGCGAGGTCATTGAGTGTCGCGTGTATGGCTTCAAGGTTTCTTCCGTAGATGCCGTGTGGAAATGGCGGCGTCCAGGTGCGGAACGGTAGGCCGAGAACTTCCGCCGCAGCGATGTAGGGCTCATGGAACCACTGACCCTCTCTCCAACTCCAATCGCTGCGCGGTCGCAGCGCTACCTTCGCTAGCCACTCCTGAGTCTTGCACTCGACAAGCTCAGCGCAGTTTCCTCGAAAAACGAGGAAATCGATGTGCGCCGAGGAAATGTGACGTCTGCCCGCAATTGTGGTTCGCTCAATGTTTTGCAATGGCACTTGGACGTAGTAGCCGATCACTGTTGGATCCAACTCTAGTTCACGTGCAAATATCAGCTCGCAGGTATGGCTTTCCAAAACGCGAGCCGCACCGTTGACTCCCGAAGGGAGCGCGGTCCGGACATTAGTCAAGGCCGACTTGGCGACGTCCCGGAGTCCGCTGTTACGAATCATTTCTTCGATTAGAGCCGTGGACCTTTCTGAGAGGCCAAGGGCTGCATAGACGCACTCCCTTTCGACCATCGAAGGGCCGCCCAGTACCCTATTCACCTTCATGCGGATGCTCCCGACTGACTCGTTATGCGAATGAGAAAGCACAACACTCCCGTGCCAAGCGCAAAGAAGTCTTGACAAAGGAAACGAGGAGAGGGACAGTGCCGGCAGCGGCCCTACGAAGACGTCGCCGACCAAGAGACCCGCGAGTTACCACTCGCGGGTTTTTCCTGTTTGAGCCCCAGAAAACTAACGATGGCGGTTGTTTAGTTCACGGCGCGTGCCCTCGCACTTGCGATCGGAGATAGGCGCTCACGTCACTGGCGTGCGCGAACCAACCGCGCCGTCCGCACAACCTGAATAGGCTTACTGGAAGCCTCCCAGTTGCATGCGCGCGTCTAAGACCGGCTGGGTTGCTGAACCCTAATAGCCGTGACAAATCCTTCGCCTGCACTAGGGCTCCGTATGTCTCAGCGATCCAAGCTGTGGAGAGCGTATCGCTAGATGTTTCCACGTAGCATCCAGTGGCGCTGGGTTCGCTAGAACGCTAGCGCCTTTGCTAAGTTGATTCACCCAACGTAAGAGTTGGTTTTCCGCATACTTCCATTGGAGGCGTCATGGGTGAGCTTTACGACGCGATCTTTCGACTCTCTTCGCTGATGGAGCCTCAGAGAGGAAGGCCGGCCGGTGATGCAGTGGGACGCCTCCATAGGCGGATCATCTGGCACGCATGGGCTTTAAATGAAGGTGGCGAGGATAAGTTGGAGGCTCGCTACGTTCTGCGTAGGGAAAGCGGCGACGATCCGTTGTGCATGCGTCGAGATGAATTTGCAGCTTACAGCTCAGACTCCCGTTCTCTCTCGCCCGCTCGAATGCGTCTTGTCACACAGCGACATCCATTGGTTGGAACTATTGCAGGAATGCCATTCGCGTCTTTAAGTTTGAGACCACGAAGCCTGGCGGAGGTGCAGTGCTGGATTGAGCCGTACATAGGGGGCTACTACGAGGTAGGTGGCGTCAAGGTTAGTGGCTTCTATAGGTTTCCGGGCGATCCAATCGGAGGTCCCGCAGGACTGGGCCCGGCCTCGTTTGAGGACTACGAAGGATTGTGGCGCCGGGGCGACATGTACGGCTTGCTGTCTCTCGCGTGCCTGTTCCGTCTGATGCACTTGAAGAGGCAAGTGGATAGCCAATGGGTAGCCGCTTGTTACATGGCCATGGCTGTTAGAGACATGCGCAGCGACCCTTACCTGAGTCCTTTCATAGGGGAAGTGGCCTGCGCGACTACCGCGCTACTGCGGCTACTCCCAGACTGTTCTAGGCCCATCAGAGTAAGCATGAATTGAAAGAAGAGAGGTTTGCGTCCCGCGCTTTGATCTACGTGCGATGCGATTAGTCGACAGGACGGGGCGCGCGCCGCTTCTTGTTCATGGCACGCTGTCGCAGTCGATCGTAGATCAGCCTAGCCAATCTCACTAGTGCGTCAGGAGACGATAGGTGGCAACGACGCTTGCCCTGTACGAATCCCTCTCGGGAGTCGCGCCGAGCTGACTTTAGTAGTCCGCAATCGGCCAGAAGCGGACACCCCGTCAAGATGGAGCCAGCCCGCGAGGCGGCGTCGGCTTGAATGAATTGTTAGGCGGCAGGCCGCGTAGCAAAGGCATAGATGGCCTCTTCAAGATCGGTATCCCCGCCCTTTATCCGCTCAAGATAAAACGCAGAAAAGTCTGGGTGCTCCATTAGTTGCTTAACTTTGCTGGTGGATTGAGTGTAGAAGAAGTCATTGGCGACAGAGGTTGTAGGCGGCTTCTCACCAGTAAGGTGGGCCCTTGCACGATGCAAACAGTGCTGCGCAAGCCTGACCGAGTCGCGTGAGGCAACTGGTCGAACGACATCGAGAGGGGATCTTACGGTGCCGTCATGAAGTATCTCCGTGTACATGGATGGCTCCCGGCCCCGTCGTAGAGCGCCAATGAGCTCCATTGAAGCTTCAATGGCCTCCTCTAAACTATCCTTCTTGGTGAGGTACAGCGAAGGGCCGAATGCAGAGATGATCTTGGACTTGTGATCTAGGAGCTTCTCCCGGACAGCTTTAGCTACGCGCGGGTCGTCGAGGTTTCGTCCGGCCGCATTAAATGCCAGTGCAGATTTCCCGATCTCTTCGATGCCAGCCACTGCTAGAAAGTAGGCTCTTGCAAAGTTCTCGCTCTTTAGCAGTACTTCTGCTTCACCAACTAAAGCTTCGGCGTTCTCGAGTGCCGCCCTAGATAGCGATATGAGTGTCGATTTGCTGAGCTGTCTCATCTGCCGTCTAGCACCGGAATTGAGCCCCGCCGCGAGACGGTGTCGGCTTGAATGAGTTGTTAGGCCTCATCTCGCCGTAGTCTCTCGATTTTTTCGTCATGAGGTGAGTAGCTACTTTTCCCCTCAAACATGCCCTCTGAAACATGTAGCTTGTAGCTAGCGATTCGCTTCCATTTGGTGTTGGGTGACGAAATTATCTCCAGATAAAGCGTCATTTCACCGTTCTCTTCGTGATCCCATCGATCTGTCTCAAGCACAACGTGGATGTCTTTCTCTGAATTTGCACCGAGCGTGAACGGATACCAGTCGCGAACAACGGCGCTGTCAAGCCACTCAAATCGCTTGCTGCCAGATCGTTGGAACTGGGAGTAAGCAACGATCCACTTTGGATAGAACGAGAATCTGCGAGATGTTCGGTGACCCTTCAGCTCACAGACGAGCCTTACATCCAACACTTCTCCGGGCTGTCTACCAAGATTGTAGAAGGAGAGACCCATGTCAAAGCTTGGAATCCACCAGCTCTTACCATCTTCCGAGCCAGATATCTGAGGTGTGATTCGGTAGAGACGAAAGCTAGGCGCATCATGTGAGACGCGAAGCTTGAATGGGCGCAGGCTGTTTACCCAGAGTGATAAGAAAGAAACCACCAAGGCGAGAAGACTGATGATTATTGCGAGATGTCCGACCGTCATACAGTGCCTTTGAGGCCTAATGCCAAGATTGAGCTGTGCCGCGAAGCGGCATCGGCTTGAATGGATTGTTATACCTTGCTACTGCTGGCGAGCATACGAGACAGCTCAAGTATCGTGTTGGACGCGCTCTGGAAGCCGCTGAGGCCGACGCCTTGAACCTCATAGAAGTACGTGCCACGAGAGCTGAGTTGCTTATAGATGACGCGAGAACCTAATGCTGTCGCAAGGTTGACAATCGCCTCTTCCAAGGTCTTTCTCTGAGAGATCGCGGTGTTCTTGGTCGTCGTGTGGAAGCAGCGGTTAGCTGAAGGTGGTGCTTTGATGATTTCTGTCAGAGCCATGAGCTTTCCTTACGCGGCACAACTACTTAGCAGTTGAACCCCTAGGTCGGTTATACGACTTATCCAAAGCGCACCGTATGGAAGGCTATACCCTCGATAGGGCTCGATCTTAGGCCGACCACGTCCGGCTAACAACCCGATGAACAACCGTACCCAGTAGAGTTCGGTGTACTCGCTAAAGCGAATGTCCGCTCTGGGTCGGAAGCAGCCCTCAGGCGACCAATAATCCGACCCCACAAAGCGCGTGCTCCAGGTGCCCTCCCACGGATGATCGGGCGACCCTCCGCACCGCGATATCGAACGGAGGCGCCCCACAGGGTTCGGCGGGCCGCATTGCGAATGCCCATCTATGTGCTTCCCCGACGACATGCCGCAAGGCCCGCCGGGGCTGGACGCCTCACGCCATCGCGATGTGTTTCTTGATGCTTGAAAGCAGGCGGTTGCGGTCGAAGGGTTTCACCATGAAGTCCACCGCGCCCAGCTTGATGCTCTCGACCGCCACCTCGCGCGTGCTGTTACCGGTGATCAGAATGATGGGGACCCCGGCGAGTTCGCTGTTCGCCTTCACGATCTTTATCAGCTCGATGCCATCCGTGTCGGGAAGCCCGAAATCTACCAGGATCAGATCGGGCCGCCAGCCCCTAAGCAGCAGGATGGCCTCCGACGCACTCTTGGCGTAGCTCAATCGCAATCCCGCGTCGGCCAGCAGGTGACCGATCATGCGATGCTGGAATTCGTCGTCGTCGACCACCAGCACCTCGGGCTCTACATGCCGTGTCTGCGCGGATATGGCACGGGCATGGCCGATATGACTTTCCAGATGCGCCTTCAGGGCCGTCACCCACGCCGCTACTTCGGCCAGGTCCCCGCACTCGCGGATCTGTGTCAGCAGCGCGCGTGCCGCGTCGTAGGACTGGGCGGGCAGCGTGCCGGATAGCCCCTCGACGAACGCCTGCATGCCGTCGCCGGCACCGTGCAGCCTGCGCGAGACATCCCCCATTGCCCTGTCGCCAGCGGCTAAGGTGTCCAGGACGGCCTGCTCCAGTTGCGCCATGTGGCGGGCGTTGGCCGCGATGCCGGAAATGCGCGAGTTCCATGCACTCGATTCCTGGAGCGCGCGCACGGCGGCGATGACCGCCATGCCCAGCCGCCGAGGGTCGTCGCTGATCGGCCAGAAGACGACGTAATCGTCGAAGCGCTTGTCCTTGCAGAGATGAAAGGCGCGCACGGCGTCGGCGCGCTTGCACAGAACGACCGCCTTGTGCCGCAGCGACGCCAGCTGCGCCGATGCCCGGAACAGCCCCAGGTACCAGCTCTCCGCCTCGTCGAGATCATGGAATGCCAGCACCAGCACGCTCGGCTTGATGGCTTCGGCCTGCTGGTAGGCGGCCTCGATGTTCGACGTGGCCACCTCAAGCGCGACCTGCTGCATGATCATCTCGGCCAGCAGGCGGCGGTCGGAATTCGAATCGCAGACGACCAGCACGGGGGCCGCATGGGAGCTGTCGCCGGGTTTGGAATCCACGTTCATCCGGGTCAGTCCCCGCGTGCCTCGCCCACGCCGCGCAGCCGCGAGGGGCCGTCCCACGCGCGCGTCCATGGAATCACTTCGTCGATGGGCAGCGCGGGCGAGAAGTAGTACCCCTGCGCCTGGGCTGCGCCCAGCTCGCGCACCAGGTGGAACTCCTCTTCCGTCTCCACGCCTTCGGCCACCGTGGTCATGCCCAGGTCCGCGGCCAGTGCCAGGGTGGATTGCAGGATCTTGCGGCCACGCTCGTTCCTGGCCGCGCCTGCGACGAAGCTGCGGTCGATCTTGAGCTCGTCGAACGGCAGGTCGCGGAGATTGGCGAGCGAAGAGTGACCGGTGCCGAAGTCGTCGATCGACAGCGAGATCTTCCGCAGCCTCAAGCGGTTCGCGGTATCCAGCTGGGCGCTCGGCTGCACGAACGCCTCTTGTTCGGTGATTTCCAGGGTGAGGTTCTCCAGCGGCGCCTGGAAGCGCGAGGCCAGCGCAACGATGGACTCCGTAAGCCTGATGTCGGCCAGCAGTTCGGCGGTGACGTTGACGGACACCGTCCAGGGATGGCCGCGCCCCGCCCATTCGGCGAGATCGGAGATGGCGGTGATCAACACCGTGCTGGACACCTCCTTCATGTGGGCGGCATAGCGCTGCGTCGTCGCCAGATTGCCCGGCGTCAGGATCCCGTGCGTCTCGCTCCGCCAGCGCGCGAGCGCCTCGAAGCCGACGACCTCCAGGGTCCTGAGGTCGATCTTGGGCTGGTACCAGGGCTCGACGTTCTCCACCGCCACCTGGTCGAGCTCGGACTCGTACAGTTCCAGAGGCTTGCGGGTGGAAGCCGATGCGGCGGACATGCGAAGGACATCGCGCAGCGCCAGCTCCAGCTCATTGGGATAGACCGGCTTGTGCAGCGCGGGACCTACGCACAGCCCGTGCGCCATCGCCAGCTCCCGGGCCGACCCCACGATGGCCGTCTCCTCCGCCGAGAACAGCAGCAGCCCGCCGGAATAGCCCAGCGAGGCGATGTTGCGGATGAACTCCACGCCATCCATTCCCGGCATCTGCAGGTCGCAGACCACGACGGCGACCCGGTCGTGGGTCTGGGCCAGGGACTCCAGCGCGCTGGCGGCATCGTCGTAGACACGGATCGTGTCGATGCCCTGCGCACGCAGCCCCAGGTTCCTCAGCTGCATCTCGACCACGCGAAGGGTGATGCGGTCGTCGTCGACCACCACTATCTCCATGGGAACCTCCTTATCCATCGGTTTCTCCTCTCTCTTCCAATCTCTTGATCGCCTGAGTGGTTTCTTCCAGCAGCCCCACCGCTTCGCTGAGCAGCATCACCAGCACCTCCTGGCTGAGCGGACCATCGGCGACAAGGGCTGCGCGCTCCAGCTCGGAGCAGATTTCCGCGAAGGGCAAGGCGCCGACCGCGCGGGAGGACGATTTCAGCCGATGGGCGATGCCCGCGATCGTGGTGACGTCGTCCCTCAGGCTTGCGCTCTGCAGGTCGAACGTGGCCTGGCGCAGCGACTCCCCGAAGGCCGACAGGAGCTCGGCATGCACGGACTTGTCGCTGCCCACCAGTTGCTCCAGGACAGACAGGTCCAGCCTTTCGGCGCCTGCCGGGACGGCGGCCGCCGCCAGGGCGCTGTCGCTGTGGACCGAGGTCAGGCGCGTCAGGGACTCCTGCAGCGACGTCAGGGTGGTGGGCTTGACCAGGTATTCGTCCGCCTTCAGATCGACCGTGGTCGCCTCCGTACGGATGGCGTTCGCCGTCAGCACGATCACTGGGATATCGCGCTGCCGGGCATCGGCCTTGAGGCGACCGATCAGCGTGTAGCCGTCCATGTTGGGCATGTGGAGGTCGGTGATGACGACGGCATACCGCCGCTGCTCCAGAAGCGCCAGGGCTTCCAGGCCGTCCCCGGCCACATCGGCGACGTACCCGAGCAGTTCGAGCTGCCGCAGGATGACCTTCTGGTTGGTGATGTCGTCCTCGACGACGAGCACGCGCCCACGCTGCGCGGGAGCGCTGGCGGCGCTGCCTGCCGCGGGTTTGTCGGCGCCGGAGGGCGCGAGCGGCCAGTCGAATTCGATGCCCGCACTGAGGCACACCGCAGACAGGAGGGCGCGCTGCCTCAGGATGGAGGCATCAAGCACCACGGTGCCGTCGTCTATCCGCCGCGGCGAGCGCCTGCGTCCGCGCGTGACGACGAGCCGGGCCACGCCGGCGACCCCATCCATGCAGGGCGGCAGCATCAACCAGCCCCTGGCCTTGTAGTCCGCGCCGTGCAGGAGCAGCGCATCGGGGCGGGACGCAAGCACCTTCGCCGCCAGCTCCATGCCGGGGACCTGGCTGACGTTCGCGCCCGCGTAGCGCAGGTACGAGCAGACATCGTCGGCGTCGTACACCGCGCTCTGCGTCACCAGCACCTCCAGGCCGTCCAGCCTGAGGTTCAACGAGGGCGACTGGGTCACGCCTGCGACCGGAATGCGCGCGTAGAACGTCGATCCTACGTCCAGCTGGCTGGTGGCCCAGATGGATCCACCCATCAGGTCGACCAGCTGCTTGCAAATGGCCAGCCCCAGACCGGTGCCGCCGAACCGGCGCGTGGTCGAGGCTTCGGCCTGGGTGAACACATGGAACAGGCGGTCCATGTTTTCCGGGGAAATGCCTATCCCGTTGTCGGCCACGGTGACCAGCAGCCAGCCGTTGTCGTCGCGGTCCTCCTCGATCGCGAACCTTACGCGCCCCCGCTTGGCGCGACTTCCGCTGAACTTGATCGCATTGCCCAGCAGGTTGAAGAAGACCTGCCTCATCCTCACCGGGTCGGCCAGCACCGTCTCGGGCAGGCCGGGGGAGATGTAGAGGTTGACGTCCACGCCTTTGGCGACCGCCTCGGCATTGAGGGTCTCGCAGACGGACTCGGCGAGGGGCTCGAGCGCCGTGGGCTGCCGCACGATCTCCAGCCGGCCGGCTTCGATCTTCGAGAAATCCAGGATGTCGTCGATCAGCCGCAGCAGGTTGGTGGCCGATTCGTGGATCGTCTTCAACGCATCGTTCTGCCGGCTGCCCAGCTCGCTTCGGGAAAGCACCTCCACCATGCCCAGCACGCCGTTCATGGGCGTGCGTATCTCATGGCTCATCGACGCCAGGAACGCGGACTTGGCCCGGCTGGCGGATTCGGCCTGCTGCTTGGCCGCCTGCAGCTCCGCCGTGCGCTGCGCGACGATCCGTTCCAGGTCTTCATTGAGCGTGCGGAGCTCGCGCTCGGCCAGCTTCTGGTCGCTGATGTCCAGGGCGACGCCCTGCATCGACCCGGCATGCTCGCCGTCGGAGGGGAACATCCTTCCGATGATCGACACCCAGCGCACGTCGCCGGTCGCGGCGGGCACCCTCACCTCCACACGGAATTCCTGCTCCTCCTGGAGGACATGCCGCAGTTGCCGGTCCTTGGCCTCCCGCTCTTCGGCGTGTATCCGCTCCAGGAATTCCAGATAGCCGATGGAACCGGTGGGCGCCAACCCGAACATCTCGGCGCACCTGTCCGACCAGACGATCCGGCGCTGCTCCCTGTTCCAGCTCCAGGTCCCCAGGCCGGCGGCGCGGATGGCCAGGCGAAGGCTCTGTTCGCTGTTTTCCAGGGCGATCTGCGCCGCCCGGCGTGCCGTGATGTCCCGGAAGTAGACCGACAGCTCGCCCTCGTGCGGGTAGGCGCGCACTTCGAACCACGCCTGGAGCGGTTGGTAGAAAGCGACGAATTCGCGGGCCGTATCGGTCCGCACGGCTTCTTCGTACTGCGCCTGGAACTCGCTTCCCACCGCTTCCGGGAACGCATCCCAGATGTTGTAGCCCAGCAGCTTCCCCCGATGCTCGTGCAGCAGCCGTTCGGCCTGCCGGTTCACGTACCGGAAGGCGAAGTTTCGGTCCAGCTGGAAGAACGCGTCGGTGATGCTCTCCAGGGTGTTGGTCAGCCGGGCCGCCACGTTGGCCATCTGCTGCTCGGCCCGGTAGCGCGCCGAGGAATCCAGGAAGGCGCCGCGGATGTACGCCACGTTGCCCGCGGCGTCCCGCTCGGCCGTGCCCACGCAGCGCACCCAGAGGCATTCGCCGGTGGCCGAGATGATCTCGAACTCCTCGTCGATGGGCGCGCCATCGATTTCGCACGAAGCGAAGGCTTCGATCAGGTGGTTGCGCCATTCGGGGGCGATGAACTGCACCGCCTGCTCCGGCGTCGGGTGGGTGCCCTCGGGCATGCCATGGATTTCGGCCACCTGGCCCGACCAGGTGATCTGGCGTTCGCGCACGTCGTACTGCCACCCGCCGAACCGGACCATCCGGCTGGCGAAGCGCGCCAGGGCGGACACCTCATCGGCCTGTCTCTGCGCCAGCTTCTGCGCCGTGATGTCTTCGTGCACGACCAGCACGTGCGGTGCCGCCGTGCCCGCGCTGGACGTGAAGCAGGACGCGCGCGCGACGAACCAGCGTGGCCGGTCGGGGGCATCGCAGGGATATTCCAGCTGAAAGCCGCCCGATCCGGCCTGCACCACCTCGGCGAACAGCTCGACGAACTTGCGCGCGTAGGGGTCGTCGCAGGCCGCGGCGCGCTTGCAGACGAGCAGGTAGTTGGCACCCTCGGCAACGGCGCCCGGATCGATGCCTGCGCTGTGCGAGGCCTGCTTCCACGCTTCATTGGTGAACAGCAAGGTGCCGGACTCGCCCACGATGCAGGCCGGGTGGGGCAAAGCGTCCAGCGCCGCGCGTGCCAGATCCTGGTGCAGTGCCATGAGTGATGTCGCCGCCGCGTCCATGAACTAGCGTGGAAGCAAGCCTGTGGCTTCGGACGGTAGCGGAGCGTGATGAGTCGCCTTTAAATGTGACGTGCGTCGCAACGTGGCCTGAATGATGAGCAGCATGAAGACTCGTGGGCGGTCAGGGGAAGTCCGCGCGACTTCTCATCGGCCCCGATTCCGGATTCTTTAGGCCAGGACCCCATCCGGCAGGACGCGTACGCCCCGCGCTTCGCCCTTCAGCACGGCCACCTGCTCCATGTGCTTGCGGTCGCTGATGGCGTCCTGCACCTTGAACCAGTGCTCCACTGGCATGCCGTACTGCCTCTCGGTCGAGGGGTGCCTTATAGCCTGTGGGCTGGCGGCGGCATGCAGACTACGGCCGAGGAGCTTTTGCGCTGGATTATCGCGCTGTCCGAGGAGCGGTTGATAGACGCGGAGCACATGCAATGGTTGTGGCAACCGGAATCGCTCACTAGCGGTGCGCAGAGTGAATGGGCCTTGGGCTGGCCGGTACTTAAAGCGGATTTTCCCCGCCAAGTCGCGGGCATCGGCGGCGCACGGGCTGCCTTTGTTGTCTATCCTGACGAAGATCTGGCCGTCATCGTACTGACCAACCTCGCAGGTTCGAATCCTCAAAGATTCATCCGTCGCATCGGCGAGTTTTATCAATCCCGTCCCAATACGACCGCCCACTAGGCCGCCCTTGTCGGAGGCCTACGTTAAAAGGTTGTGTCCTGTCTGCTTTCGGCCAAGAGGGCCGCTCTCAATCGTGATGGCCGGGCGCGCGCAGGCTATCCTGTCGCGCATGGACGAGCAAGAAGAGGTAGTGTTCGGAGATCGGGCCACAGCCATCATGTGGAGCCCGGATATCGTGAGCTTCATGCGCGGAGCCGGTACTGATCGCGAACTAGACATTCGGAATGCTGCGGACGCACTGAGTATGACGCTCCGCGTCTGGCTCGCAGGACCTGCTTCCAATGATCCGCATGGGCCTGGCTAGCAGCTCTGTTGGATGGCATGCCAATGCATCGACAAGGTCTTAAGTGTCCTGTTTAAAAGGCATAGACCAGAGACTGCCTCTTGGAGTACCTGCGCGTGGCACTGGATGTCCGCTTCCGGCCAGAAGCGGACATTGCTAAATCTCTGGCAATCAGAAGTAGCTGTCTTGCATGAAGAAGCTGCGGTACTGCTTGGATCGATGAGTGGGGAAGTGCTACGCAGAGGGGAGGAGGCCTCCTCTGCGTACGGGCTGTCATCACGACAGTCTTCCGCCAAGGGTGAGGGCGGCATCAACTGGCTCGGGGAATGCCAGCGAATTAATGAGCGGCGCGCCAAGGAGACGACAGCCCGCTCGGTGAGGTCAGGCTAGCTTGGGATAGTCCGTGTATCCCTCCTCGCCTTGGCTGTAGTAGGTCTCCATGCGATCCTCGTTCAACTCCGAGTTGTTTCGCAGGCGATCCACTAGATCAGGATTGGCGAGGAAGGGACGTCCGAAGCTGATCGCATCCGCTAGTCCGTTCGAAAGATCGGCCTGCGAGCGCTTCAGGTCGTAGTCGCTGTTGAGAATCAGCGGCCCCTTGAAATGCTTGCGAAGCACCGGAGAAAGACGTGGCACGTCGGTTGATCCAAACGTGCCGTCCGGACCCGGCTCGCGCAGCTCAAGGAATGCGATACCAATATCATCCAGCGCCACTGCAGCCGCGGAGAACAGGGGCTCGGGATTGCTGTCGTCCACCCCATAGCTCTCGCCGTTGGGAGACAGGCGAACGGCCATGCGATCTGCACCAACTGCGTTAGCCACCGCGCCAGTAACTTGTTTGAGTAGGCGAATCCTGTTGGCGATGCTTCCGCCATACTCATCCGTCCGGGTGTTGCTGCTATCGCGAAGGAATTGATCGATCAGTTGGCCGTTCGCTGCATGGATCTGTACACCGTCGAAGCCTGCGGCGATCGCATTGTTGGCGGCTCGGACGTAGTCCTGGATCAATCCCGGGATCTCATCGGAATCAAGCGGCCTAGCGGCCTCGAAGGGCTTCTTCCCATCGTACGTATGCGCATCACCTGGCATGGTGGTCGCACTGGAAGATACCGGGTGAATTCCTGTTACCGCTGAGTGTGCCATGCGCCCCATGTGCCAGAGCTGCGCGATGATGAGCCCACCGTTTGCATGTACGGCACGTGTTACGGGCTTCCATGCCTCAACCTGCTCCTCAGACCACAGGCCCGGCGCGTAGGGCCAACCCACAGCGTGCTGGGAGATGCCCGTGGCTTCACCGATGATCAGGCCGGCCGAGGCACGCTGAGCGTAGTATTCGGCCATGATCGGAGTCGGAACGTGCTCTCTTGTCGAGCGCGCGCGCGTCAGCGGCGCCATGATAACGCGGTTCTTGGCCTTTAGGGCGCCGAGAGAGATGGGATCAAAGAGTGTTGACATGGTGTTCCTCCAAGCTGGCGTGCGCGTGTTAGTTCGGGCGAAATTGCCGCGTTGTTGCTGACCGACGGCTTGTTGATCAGCGCTGCTCTGCTTCAGGAGCGCGGGTGTGTCGAGAAGTCTGATTCCGGTGCTTGCGCGCAAACAGCCCTGATCTCGACTAACTCTCTTGCCACTTCTGGAATAATTCAGAGAGGCGGTCGGACTGGGCGAAGAGCGTCCAGTCCGTCGGCGAGAGAACCGCGTACCTTCGCGCTCTTCGGGCGCAGGCGCCGATGATCCATTTGTGATGTATCTGTTATCACCGGCACTATTGCGCGTAGCGGAATTCAGTAATTCCTAAGTCGGCATTCCTTTGCGAGCAGCACCGCTAGACCATGCTGTTGAACAGAGGTTGGCGTAGTCCTATCTGCCTCATTGAGCACGCACTGGAACGCACGGGTATCAGGCCGCCATGTACTTTCGGTACAAAGAACACCAGATCCATTTCACCGACGATGGACGGGGCGATGCACTCGTCTTCCTGCACGGACTGGGTGGCAACGCTCGCAACTGGACCTACCAGCGGCAGCATTTCGTCTCCCGCCGGCGGGTGATTTGCCTTGACTTGCCGGGCCATGGCAAGTCGGAGGGCAAGAACATCGAGTTCTCAGCGTTCGTGGACGTAGTCATTGCCCTGATCGATCACCTGGGTATCGACAAGGTGGCGATCTGCGGCCTGTCCAAAGGCGCCCGTGTCGGCTTAGGTGTGGCGGCACGCGCCAGGGATCGGGTCAGCGCGCTGATCGTGGTCAATACATGCCTGTGCCTGAGCCCATCGGATCAGGCTGCCCGAACGACGCTGTACGACGAGCTCCTGCTGGGGCCGGCCGGCATGCAGTCATGGGCAAGGCAGTTACTCGCCCAGATGGCTATCGAGGAAGGCACGACCATCTACCAGGGCTTCCTGCGTTCGCTCAATAGCTTGGACGGTCCCTACATCCGGGCGTTGTTCCAGCAGATCCAGGACTACGACCAGCGCTCAGAGGTCGCCACGATCTCGAGTCCCACCTTGCTCATCCATGGCGCCAAGGACCAGATCGTGCCTTCCTACTGCCACGGCGAGCTACAGCAACTGATTCCGCACGCTGTGCACCAGGTCTTTGAGCGGTGCGGTCATCTGCCATACCTGGAGGCTCCGGAGCGTTTCAATGAGGCCGTCGAGTCGTTCCTGAGCGATGAGGCATCGTAGGTAACCTCCACCGTTTCAGACCTGCAAAGTCAATGTTCCCGCAGAAGAGGCCCATGAGACGCAGGGGCAGAAAGAATGCGCCCTCTGTTCTTCCGTCAGGCAATTGTCGCGATGGATGGGCGTTCCGTCGGTGTAGGTGGTGATGCAGGCCCCACACTCCCCGCGCCGGCAGTCCGAGGCGATCCATGCACCGGCCGCTTCCATCGCATCGAGCAATGTGGTCCCCACCGGCACATCCACTTCGATGTTGGACTCGGACAGGGCCAGCTTTACCGGGCCATCGGTCATGGACCACGCTGGCCCGAAGCTCTCAAAGTGCACCCGCTTTGCCTGTACACCATGCGCGCCGGCCGCCAGGCGAACACGGTCGATCAGCGAGGAAGGTCCACACACGTAGAAGTGCGTGTCAGCTTCATGGGCGTGGGTTTTCAGCAACTGGTTGATGTCGATCCGCCTGAAAGTGTCGCTCTCTGTGAAGTACACCGTCACGCGATCGCAGTCCTCGCCGAGCAACACTTCCTGAAAGACCATCTCAGCGCGTGACTTTGAGGAGTAGTGCAACTCAAAGGACGTGCCGGTCTGGCGAAGCCGCGAAATGATGCTGAGCATGGGCGTGATGCCGATGCCGCCTGCTATCAGCACGTAGTGCTGGCCATCCGGCGCGATGCTGAACTCGCTGATGGGGCTCGATGCTTCTAATAGTGCGCCCACTGCAAGTCGCTCGTGCAGAAACTTGGAGCCCCCACGGCCGTTTGGGTTCTTCTTTACTGCGATCTCGTAGTACAAGCCGCCCTGTGGGTCAGAGACTAGCGAGTACTTTCGCTGCACGGGCTCGTTCTCGAGATCAAAACCCAAGGCCAAGTGCGAGCCCGGCTCGAAAGCGGGCAGCAGCTGACCGTCCGTCGATTCCAGACGTATCAAGTGAACACTGGTTGTCAGGGCACTGATTTGGCTCACACGCAACTGCATGTTTCAAAGACCTTGTGGCAGAAAGGGAGAGGCGTCGACGAACGCTGTACTGAGCTGCTCAGGCAGTTGCGTTTCGATCCAGGCGCTGGTCTGGAACTGCCAGAAGCGCCCGGTGCCGCCGGTCACGCCCTTGGGATCGAGCTGATCCCAGAGCATCTCGGCGCGTCCGGTGAGCTGGAGCATCCTGCGTTGGGCATAGTCGGGGAACACCAGCCCGGCACGTGGATCAACAAGTACGTTGCCAGCGCTGTTGAACATCCCGTTGCCGTTGTAGTCGGGAATCCTGAGCTTGCCGTCGGCGAGCACTTCGACGAATCCCGAAGGGCCGCCTCGATGGGTGATGTCGGCGCCGTGGGTTTTGTGGGCGGTTGCAAGAAAGAAGGTATCGGAGCTGTGGAGGAGCTTGAGATGTTCTTGCTCAAGCATCAGGCCTTGCTTGATGCCCGCAGGCATCTGCGTGCCCGAACCGGCGGGCAGGTCGATGACCCGGCGCTGGATGTAGCGAGGACACACCGGCACCGATTCGGTGATCTGGATAACAAGGCGATCACCGTACCGCTGCGCCTGTCCGTTGATCTTGAGTCTCTTGCGGGTCTGCAGTTCCAGCAGCAATAGCCCGATGCGACCATCCTGCTCGATGTTGTCCCAGAGGGGGTCGTGAGGCTGCCTGACCACCTTGTCCAGGTGGATGCTCAGCGCGCCCGCATCCTCGGTGGGCTCCAGAAAGCTAGGCTCACCGATCAGCACCGATGCCCAGACGCGGTCCACCGCATCCACGCTGGCCGCGTAGGCCATCTTCTGCTGGCGAACGAACGGCAGTGCAGGACGGATGATGTGATCGGTCACGTTGGACCCGTTGCGGGCGGCGACGTCAGACTCGTGGGCCATCGCCTGCGCCTGAAGTTCACCCTCGTGGAAGTTGGCTGTCTTGTGCATGGCAGGACTCGTTGCCGCGGCGGCGGCGCACTGCATATGCTCGGCAAGGAGCGAAGAGCCAGAAATGGCCTGCAACGCAATTGATTATTTCTGCGCCGGCAATACCGGGGCGGCAGGTTTTGCTAGGCTGATCGGACAAGAAAGGGTGCCTCTCATGGATCATGTCCGCCTGATGCAGGTCTTTGTCGCCGTGGTCGAAGCCCAGGGCTTTGCGCCGGCGGCCAGAAAGCTCGATCTCTCCCCGGCCAGCGTGACGCGTGCGGTGGTCAGCCTGGAGGAAGCACTAGGAGTGACGTTGCTGGTACGCACGACCCGCAGCATGCGGCTGACCGACGCCGGCAGCCGCTACTTCGAGGAGTCGCGCTCGATCCTGCAGCAGATCGAGGATCTGAATGCCACCCTCGCCGATGCCAATGCCACGCCCAAAGGGTCCATTACCGTTACGGCCCCCGTGCTATTCGGCAGGATCGCCGTCATGCCCAGCATCGTTTCCTTCCTGAAGATGCATGCTGAGGTCCTGGTCACGGCCCATTTCTCCGACCGCAACCTCAATCTGATCGATGAGAACATCGACGTTGCCGTACGCATAGGCCAGCTTCCCGACTCGGGCATGCGGTCCATGCAGGTGGGCCACGTGCGTCATGTCCTGTGCGCCTCGCCTGAATATCTTGCTACGCGGGGAACGCCCGCTCACCCTGCCGAACTAACGATGCATGACGTGGTGGTTGCGGCGGCCATATCCCCCCGCCTGGATTGGCGATTCGGACCCTCGCAGCAGCCTGTCCAGGTCAAGGTGCGACCGCGTATCACGGTCACCAGTAACGATGCCGCGATCGCTGCGGTGTCCTCCGGGTTTGGCATGGCGCGCCTGCTGTCGTATCAGATCGCCGAGGAGGTATCCGCAGGGCGTCTGAGGATCATCCTTGAGGATTTCGAGGAGCCGCCCCTCCCGGTCCACATCCTGCACCGGGAGTCCATCAACGGCTCAGCCCGCGTACGGGCTTTCATCGATCATCTGGCTGCGGCATTGCGCCGCCTGCCACTGATCCTGGACTGATTGCACCAGAAAAACGCAAGACTCAATTGCAGCCGGGCGGATTTCTGCCACCACGCCCGATCCCTATCGTTGGCTTCGTCGCCGCTGGTTCGGCAGACGCTCCCCTTCAACGTTAAGGATGTCCAATGAAAGCTGCAATTGTTGTCCTGTCTGATCCCAATGCCGGTGAAGAAGCCCTGGGCCGCGTGTTCAATGCGCTGGCCGCCGCCTACGACTTCAAGGCCAAGGGCAATGAGGTCCGTATCTACTTCCACGGCACCGGTACGCGCTGGCCGGAAGTGCTCTCCAGCGTCAATCACCCCATCAACGTCCTGTTCGAGGCGGTCAAGGCCAGCGTCGTGGGCGTGTCCTCCGGCTGCGCCGATGTTTTTGGTGCCAAGGACGGTGCGGAGAAGTCGGGCTTCAAGCTGGTCCAGGAGAACATGGTTCCCGGCACCTCGGGTCTGCCCAGCGTGGCGGACATCGCCGCTGACGGTTTCACGGTGCTGACGTTCTAAGGCCAGCCCGGGATGGCGATGCGCTCGCGCGTCGCCATGGCCGCTAGGCGCTGGCCAGCATGTCTTGCCAGCGCATCCTTCTGACAAGGACCCAGAGCTTGCCTGCCAGGTGCCTGGGCATGTGAGTGCCATGCGTGAATTCGACTACGACCTGTTTGTGATTGGTGGCGGCTCTGGTGGTGTCAGGGCTGCGCGCTTGGCCGCCTCCCTGGGCAAGCGCGTGGCCATTGCCGAGGAGTATCGGTTCGGTGGCACGTGCGTCATTCGGGGTTGTGTTCCCAAGAAGCTGTTCGTCTATGCCTCCCAGTACCGGGAGCATTTTGAAGACGCGGCCGGGTTCGGCTGGAACGTAGGACCGGCGACGATGGACTGGCCTCAACTGATCGCGGCCAAGGATGTCGAGGTCGCGCGTCTTGAGCGTCTGTACCGCGGCGGATTGGAGAGCAACGGTGCCGAGCTTCTGCAGACGCGGGCCGAGTTGGTAGATGCGCACACGATTCGACTGGTGGGCAGTGGCAAGACCGTCACCGCCGAACGAGTTCTGATTGCCACCGGCGCTGCTCCCAATACCCACACAGCACTGCCAGGCCATGAGCTGTGCATCACCTCCAATGAAGCCTTCGACCTGACGGTACTGCCAAGATCGATCCTGATTCTGGGCGGCGGCTACATCGCTTTGGAGTTTGCCAACATCTTCCACGGACTGGGCGTGGAGGTCACCGTGGTTTATCGCGGCAAGGAGATCCTGTCGCGCTTCGATCACGATCTTCGTGCGGGCCTGCATCAGGCGATGACCGACAAGGGCATCAAGATCCTGCTAACCGACGTCGTGGAGCAGGTATCCAGAGCCGACGATGGCGAGCTCATTGCCCGGACCATGACCGGCCAGACGCTGAGCGCCGAGGTGATCTTGCTGGCGCTGGGCCGCGAGCCGAACACGAAGGGGCTGGGTCTGGATGTCGCCGGCGTCCAGACCGACGAGCGCGGCGCGATCGTGGTCGATGCCTACTCGCAAACCAGCATCCCCAGCATCTATGCACTGGGCGATGTCACCGACCGGGTGCAGCTGACGCCGGTGGCCATTCATGAGGCCATGTGCTTCATCGAGACCGTCTACAAGGACAACCCCTCCTCACCCGATCACGATCTGATCCCCACCGCCGTCTTCTCTCAACCCGAGATCGGCACCGTGGGCCTGTCCGAAGAGGCCGCTGCTGAACGGTACGAGGAGATCGAGGTCTACCGCGCCCAGTTCCGGCCCATGAAGGCCACTCTCTCAGGGCGCTCGGAGAAAACGATCATGAAGCTGGTGGTCGATGCTGCGACCCGCAAAGTCGTGGGCGCCCACATCCTGGGGCATGACGCCGGCGAGATGGCCCAGTTGCTGGGCATCCCGTTGAAGGCCGGCGCAACCAAGGAAGACTTTGATCGCACGATGGCCGTGCATCCCACTGCGGCCGAAGAGCTGGTCACCATGTACAAGCCCACCTACCGCATCAGGAACGGCGAGCGAATCTGAGTCGTCCACGCCACGAGCGTCTACATCGCGTGCATCGAGGAGTTCCAATGAACAAGCTACAAGCCATGGAAGTCTTTGTTCAGGTCGTGGACGCCGGTGGCTTCACCCGCGCTGCGGAGAACATGAAGCTTCCCAAGGCCACGGTCTCGACCTCAATTCAATCATTGGAGACGACGCTTGCGGTCAAGCTGCTCAACCGCACCACCCGTCGGGTGAGCGTCACCGCCGATGGGGCGGCCTACTACGAACGATGCCTGCAGATCCTCTCGGACGTGCGA
Source organism: Pseudoxanthomonas sp. SE1 (assembly GCF_029542205.1). Classification (NCBI taxonomy): domain Bacteria; kingdom Pseudomonadati; phylum Pseudomonadota; class Gammaproteobacteria; order Lysobacterales; family Lysobacteraceae; genus Pseudoxanthomonas; species Pseudoxanthomonas sp. SE1. The sequence continues at coordinate 3,930,222 of NZ_CP113783.1, forward strand.
GATGCGGAAGACTCCGTGCTGCGCAACCGCCAAAGTCCCTCGGGCAGGCTGCGCGTGGATGCGCCCACGGGCCTGGCTAGCGAGGTCGTCATCCCGGCACTGCCGGAGTTCTTCAAGCTCTACCCGGACATTCGCCTGGAGTTGGGCTGCAGTGACCGCCCGGTAGATCTTGTCGAAGAGGGCGTGGACTGCGCGATCCGCGGGGGACGCCGCCTGACCGACTCCAGGCTCGTCGCCAAGCGTGTGGGCACGATGCACTACATGACCTGCGCCTCGCCGGCCTATTTGGAGCAGCGCGGCTCACCTCAGCATCCAGATGACCTGGTGGAGCACCATTGCGTCAACTACTTTTCCGCACGAACCGGTCGAATGTTCGACTGGTACTTCGAGCGCGACGGTCAACGGGTTCAGGTAGCCCTGTCCAGTCACATTGCCGTGAGCGATAGCTATGCCTACACGGCGGCAGGCTTGGCTGGACTGGGCGTGGTCCAGATGGCCGACTTCCTGATGGCACCCATGATCGCGGATGGACGCTTCATTCGCATCCTGGAGGGCTGGACCAACGAGCCGTTGCCCATCCATGTCGTCTACCCGGAGAACCGGCATCTGTCCGCCAAAGTCCGAGTGTTCGTGGACTGGGTCACCGGCCTGTTCGCCCACCATCCCACCATGCACTAATCACCATCCAACGGTGATCGTGGTGGCGCCATAGGCGGTGTGCCGGTCGGAATCTCTTCAAAAGCATGGGCTGGCCACCTACTCGGCGACCAGCCCACACCACCACCAACTTCACGCTTTGGGCAGCTGCTTGTAGGTGTCGAACACACGAGCCGAATAGGTCAGCGCGGCGCCGGCGTTGAGCGCGATAGCCACGCCCAGCGCTTCGGATATCTCCTCCAGCGTGGCGCCGGCATCGACCGCCTTCTGGGTGTGCACGGAGATGCAGCCATCGCAGCGCGTGGTCACGCCCACGGCAAGCGCGATCAGCTCGTGTACCTTGGCATCCAAGTGGCCGGTCTTGCTCGGTGCGTTGTCCATCAGTGCCATGCCGCGCATCGTGTCCGGGCTGAGCTTGGCGTAATCGCCCACGCGCTCAATCAAGGCGGCGCGGTAGGCATTCCAGTCTTGCATCATGATCGGTAGTCCTTGTGGTTCTTCGGGGTGTCGCCGGGTAGGTGCATCCCGGCAACAAGGTTCAGGAGTCAGATCTCAGCCGGCGCCCAAGCCTTCGGCTTCCAGCGAGGCGCGAACGCTGGGACGGGTCTCCATGCGCGCCATGAACTTCTGGATGTGCTCATATCCGGAGATATCCAGGTTCACGCGCGGCACCCAGGAGAGCACGTTGTAGAGGTAGGCATCAGCGATGGAGAACCGGTCGCCAAGAACGTAGTCCTTACCCGTCAACTTCTCATCGATGTACTCGAATTTGTTGGTCAGATTGACCTGGGCGAACTTCAGCTTTGTCGTGCCATCCACGACGGAGGAGAACATCACCGCCATGTTCTTGTGCAGGTCGCTGGCCACGAAATTCAGCCACTCCAGCGCTGTGTAGCGCTCGCGTGTACCGAATTCGGGCAGAAGGCCGTGACGTGGGTTCTGGTCCGCAATCCACTGCAGGATGACCGCACCTTCGGTCAAGATATCGCCGTCATCGAGCTTGAGCGCCGGCACGAAGCCTTTAGGCGTGACCTTGAAGTAGTCACCTTCGACGGTCTGTTTGGTCTTGAAGTCGACTTTGATCAGCTCGAAGGTCTGACCAACCTCGCGCAGGGCAATCTGGGAGGCCAGTCCACAGGAGCCGGGGGAGTAATACAGTTTCATGATTATCTCGGTGGTGGGTGAAGAGTCAGCCAGGTTCTCGTCGGAGCATCTTCTTCGGAACGAAAGACTCCGCTGCCAGACCCGAAGGCCCGGCATTGGCGCACGAGAAGGACGTGGACCGTTACTTGGTCAGGGTGTCGAAGTCTTTGGCGTCATGCCGTTCGAGCAAGAATTCGCCAGGCGCGCCGTTGGTACGGTTGACGCGCCTGCCGCGCTCCACGGCAGGGCGTGCGCCGACAGCCTTGTACCAACGCATGAGGTTTGTGTACTCCTGCACGGCGAGGAACTCGTGGGTGCCATACACCCCGAACAGGCTGCCCGGCTGCCAAGGCCAGACTGCCATGTCCGCAATGGTGTACTCATCGCCGGCAAGGAACTCATTGGCGGCCAGATGTGTGTCCAGGACATGGAGCTGCCGTTTGACTTCCATGGCGTACCGATCAATCGCGTACTCGATCTTCAGCGGAGCGTAGGCAAAGAAGTGACCGAGTCCACCACCCACAAAGGGCGCGGTTCCCATCTGCCACATGAGCCAGTTGAGGGTCTTGGTCCGAGCTCGACGTTCGCTCGGAAGAAGGGTTCCGAACTTCTCAGCCAGGTAGATCAGGATCGAACCGCTTTCAAAGACGTTGGTGGGCGGATCGGTCCAGTGGTCCACCAGGGCGGGGATCTTGGAGTTGGGATTTATCTCCACGAAGCCGCTGCCGAATTGATCGCCCTTGAAGATGTCGATCAGCCAGGCGTCGTACTCAGCGCCGCTATGACCTACTTCCAGAAGCTCTTCGAGCAGGATCGTGACCTTCTGGCCATTCGGTGTTCCCTGCGAGTACAGCTGAAGAGGGTGCTTGCCTACCGGCAGTTCACGTTCGAACCTGGCGCCCGAGACCGGGCTGTTGATGCTGCCGAACGTGCCGCCATAGTTGGTTTTGGGGGCCCAGACTTTCGGCGGCACATAGCCTGGCGGCTGATTCTCAAGAGCATTGTCTGTCATGGTCATCTCCATCTGGCCGGGCAAGCCGGCATTCGGGGAAGAAGTGGCGGTAGCGGCAAGGAGCGTGAGCTACCAACGGGTCGGGACAACTGAACTTTCTACGGATGCCCTACGCCGACGTGGTTGGGATGGCGCATCTACGGCAGTACTTGGCTTGAATCGAGTCTATCCAGCGCTTTGTTTGGCATATACAAGAGCCGAACGAATTTACTGTTCAAACATCTGAACAATCGATTCGTGGCCCAGTAGCCCGAGCTTTACTTGCTCGTGGGGATGACGAAGCTGGGCCAGCCACGCATGTGAGTGATGAATCGCTCACTCAGACCTCCAGATCGCAGGTGCTGCGCAGGCACGGGCGTTGGGACACTGTCGTAAAAAGGATTGGCTTTCACCTGCAAGGGGAAGTCACGCTGAAGGATCCCCGCGCGGGCGATCAGGACGAAGTCGCACCCCTGATCCAGAAGCTGCGCACAGCGTTGTGCGCTCATGATCTTGCCCGCCACGCCCACGCGCACGCCCCTGCGCGGAGTGCTGGTAAAGACGCTGAGCATGGAGTTCCCTCTGAAGCTTCCGTCCTGCACGATCTGAGCCGAATCCCATAGCGCCAGATCCAAGTAGTCGATCATCTCGCGATCGAGAATGAAGGCGGTGATTTCTCGCAGCTCTTCAAGGCGAAGTCCGTAGCGCTCTACCGACAGACGCCATCCAATCTGGAAATCCGGACCACACGCGCGACGGATACCCTGCATCACCTCAAGCGTCAGTCGTGCGCGGTTCTCTACACTGCCGCCGTACTTGTCGGTCCGATCATTGAGATAGGGCGACATGAACTCGGACAGGATCCAGCCAAAGGCACCATGGATGGCAATGCCATCAAAGCCGGCCGTCTCAGCACGCTGGGCCGCGGTGATGAAACTGTCGCGAATGCGCTCGACCTCTTCGGTCGTCAGTGCCCTGACACCTGGCAACGTGTGGCTGGAGGCAGGAGAAGGGATGCCGCCCAGCTCAGGACGGGCGCGGTGGCCGGCGTGATGCAGCTGGACAGCTGACAGACCACCACCAGCGCGGATGGATGAGGCCATTTGGGTCAAGCCCTCCAGATGCTCGTCTCGGTGAATGCCCAGCTGCCTCGCAAAGGCGATGCCGCCAGCCTCCACAGTGGTTGCGCAAGTAGTAATGAGGCCATAGCCGCTCTGTGCTACTTGGCGAATCCAGTCTTGGTCGAACTCGGAAGCAAATCCGTCGTCCTCACTTTGCTGGTTGGTCAGCGGTGCCAGCATGAAGCGGTTCCTCATTGCCGGTCCGTGCAGCAGCGTTAAAGGCTCGAAAAGATCATCAACAGACATGGGGTACTCCTTGAGGCAGCGAAGTTGACTGGTGCTCCGCTTGGCGGCGTAGATACGAGACGCGGCTGGCGTGAACAATGCGGGGCGCAGGTAGGCAGAGCCCTCGGCAATGAGGGCTCCCGATCTGGGTTGGGAGACGGCTAACGCGTGCAACGAGACAGGTCCTGATCGCAGCTGGGATCAGGGCGTCATGCCACCGAAGGTCGAATCAGGTCTTTTTATGTTTCGATCTACCGCGCTCAGTCTTTTGCGGTGGCCAGACCCACGGATTTGGCATCCCACCCACCACCCAGGGCACGAATCAGATCGACGGTTGCCCGCGCTCGCTCGCCCTCGGACTGGATGAGCAGCTGACGGCTGCGAAGATGGGTCCGCTCGGCATCGACGACCAGCAGATAGTCGACATCGCCGGTATCAAAACGGTTCTTTGCCGAGCTGGCCACGCGCGAGGACGCCAGCTGCGCCTGCTGTTGGTAGACCACGCGTTCATCGATAGTCCTGATCGATACCAGGGCATCTTCTACTTCACGAAAGGCTTGGAGCACGGTCTTGCGATATTGCCCCACGCGTTCGTCATAGAGCGCGCGGGCACGTGCTACATCGGCCTTGCGCTTGCCGCCATCGAAAATGGGCAGATTTAGTACTGCAACCACCAACGGACCCAACAAGAAGGTGCGTTGCGACCAGTTGGTCAGATTGCTCAGCTCCAGCGACTCATAGCCACCGGAGCCGGTAAGCGAGAGCGAAGGAAAGTACGCCGCCTTGGCGGCACCGATGCGGGCGTTCTCCGCCACCATCGCGCGCTCGGCCGCCGCGATGTCCGGCCGCCGTTTCAGCAGCGCGGATGGCATACCGGCAGGTATCTGGACTTTCACGCTCTGGATCTTGTTGACCCAGAGGGAGAAGCCTGCAGGCGGTTTGCCTACCAGCACGGCAAGGGCGTGAGAGGTCAGCGCGTACTGCTGTTCGATGCTGGACAGTTCAGAGCGTGCCGACAACAACTCCGTCATCGTCTGGTCGACCAGATAGCCGGCCACTGTACCCACCTGCTCACGCTCTTCCTGCAGTTTGGTAGCCGCCTCCCTGAGCGTCACGGTTTCCCGCAGCAACTCGCGCTCTGCCTCCAGCTGGCGCAGGCTGAAATAGGTCCGGGCGACGTCGGCTTGCACCACCAACAGAATTTGATGGGCCAGCGCGGTCTGCTGCTCGGACTCTGCACGAGCTGCGGCAACCCCGGAGCTCACGCGACGGAAGAGGTCGACCTCATAGGCGATGGAGGCTTGGGCCCGCCACAGGGTCTGGGTGGAGCCAGGCGCTCCATCTCCCTGGCCGGCGGCGGCACCGCTGGTCCGTTGACGGGTAGGCCCGAAGCCCGCGTTGATCTCGGGAAAGCGGGCCGCTTCGCTACGCGAGGTCAACGCACGGGCCTGCTTGATCCGGGCCAGGGCGATGCTCACGTCCGGATTGGCGGCCAGGGCTTCTTCCTGCAGGCGCACCAGTGTCGAATCTTCGAACAGGTTCCACCACGGTGATGCGTGCGTCTGGTCTGCTGGCTCCGCCGGCTTCCACACGCCGGCTTCTTCGCTGGCATCCAGTACGGGCTGAGCCAGGTTGCTGGCCTGTCCATAGCTGGAAGGAATATCGAAGTTGGGGCGATTCTCCTTCGGTGCCAGCGAGCAAGCCGAGACAAACAGTGCACACATGATGGCGAGCATTGGGCGGGCAAACCGTTGCGTGCCACCAGAAGTTGTCAGGTTCTCGAGCTTCATGACTTGTTCTCCGAATGAGCGAGCTCAGCGTGATGGGGAACGATCCCCGGCGCCTTGTGGTGTGCCGCCGAGTGCAGCGGCTTGCCTCCGGTGATAGCGCGCATGACCACGTAGAACACCGGGGTGAGGAACAGGCCGAACAGCGTCACGCCGATCATCCCGAAGAACACCGAGATGCCCATGGCTTGGCGCATCTCGGCGCCGGCACCGGTGGAGAGCACCAGCGGCACTACACCCATGATGAAGGCCAGTGAGGTCATCAGAATCGGGCGCAGGCGCAGGCGGGAAGCCTCCACGACCGCCTTCAAGGTCGGCATGCCGGAAATTTCCAACTCTCGCGCGAACTCAACGATCAGGATGGCGTTCTTTGTTGCCAGTCCCACTAAGACGATCAATCCGATCTGCGTAAAGATGTTGTTCTCGCCATCGGTCAGCCAGACTCCGAGCAGCGCGGAGAAGATGCTCATCGGAATGATCAGGATGATGGCCAGCGGCAGGGTCAGGCTCTCGTACTGAGCGGCCAGCACGAAGAAGACCAGCAACACGCACAGTGGCAGGATCCAGATGGCGCTGTTGCCCGCGATGATCTGCTGATAGGTCAGATCGGTCCATTCGTAGGTCATGCCTGGCGGCAACGTTTCAGCCGCAATCCGATCAATGGCCGCCATGGCCTGGTCGGAGGAGTAGCCCGGTGCGGGACTGCCAGTAACGTCGGCCGAGGTGAAGCCGTTGTAGCGCAGCACCTGGTCAGGACCATAGGTCTGGCTCACCGAGGCCACCGAGGCAATCGGCACCATCTGCCCGGACTCGCTTCGCACATGCAGCTGACCGATGTCATCGGGCTTGGAGCGATACTGGCTGTCGGCTTGCACGCGGACCTGGTACACGCGACCCAGGAAGTTGAAGTCGTTGACGTAGTAGGAGCCAAGGAAAGCCTGCAGCGTGCTCAGCACCGCCGGCGTTTCCACGCCAAGCTGCTGCGCCGTGGCCCGATCAATGTCCACTTTCAACTGCGGGACGTTCACGGTGTAGGTGGAGTACAGCGGGCTCAGTTCGGGGGCTTCGGCTGCCTTCTGGATGAAGGCCTGCGTCGCCTTGTAGAGCTCTTCGTAGCCCAGGTCGGCACGATCCTCGATCTGGAACTTGAATCCACCCAGCGTACCCAGTCCGTAGACCGGCGGTGCGGGGAAGATGGCGGCGAAGGCGTGGCCGATCTTTGCGTACTCCTTACCAAGATCTGCTGCGACGTCATCGGCGCTGACGCCAGGGCGATCCTTGAACGGCTTGAGCAGGACGAAGGTCAGCGCGGTGCTCGAACTCTTGGTCACGCCGTTGATCGACAGTCCGCTGTAGCTGGAAGTCCCCATCACCGCGGGATGCTTCAGCGCGAGATCATTCATGGCCTTCATGGTCTCTTCGGTGCGATCGAGCGTTGCGCCTTCAGGCAGCTGTGCCAGGCTGACCAAGTACTCCTTGTCCTGTGCCGGAACGAATCCACCCGGTACTCGGTCGGTCAGCCACCACGTACCGCCCAGCAGGACCGCATAAACCACCAGCAGCGTGCCCTTGCGCTTGAGCAGCACGCCCACCTTGTTGCCATAGGACTCCGACCCACGATCGAAGAAGCGATTGAAGCGACCAAAGAACCGACCGAACAGCTTCTCAGTCACGCGCGTGAAGCGGTCAGGCGCTTCGCCATGGCCTTTGAGCAGCAGGGCCGACAACGCTGGGGACAGGGTTAGCGAGTTCACCGCCGAGATAAGCGTTGAGATAGCGATGGTGACGGCGAACTGCTGATAGAACTCACCGGTCAGACCGCTCAGGAACGCCAGCGGCAGGAATACGGCCGACAGGGTTAGCGCGATTGCGATGATCGGGCCGCTGACCTCCTGCATCGCCTGGTAGGTAGCCTCACGCGGCGACAAGCCGCTGGCGATGTTGCGCTCTACGTTCTCCACCACCACGATCGCATCGTCGACCACGATGCCGATGGCTACCACCAGTCCGAACAGCGAAAGTGTATTGATCGAGTAACCGGCCAGTAGCAGGAAGGTGAAAGTGCCCACGATCGATATCGGCACTGCGAGCAGCGGGATGATCGAGGCGCGCCAGGTTTGCAGGAACAGGAACACCACCAGCACAACGAGCGCCACGGCCTCGAGCAAGGTCTTGATGACAGCGTCGATACCGGTCTGAACCGCCTTGCTGGGCTCGTAGACCACGCGGTATTCCAGGTCCTCCGGGAACTCCTTGGCCAGCTCTTCCATGGCGCTGTGCACTTCCCGGGAGATCTCCAGGGAGTTGGCACCCGGCGCTTCCTGCACCGCGACGGCAATGGCTGGCTGGTTATTGAGCGTGGCGCGAATGCCATAGTCTTCGGCGCCGAGTTCGACGCGGGCGATGTCAGCCAAGCGCGTGATCGCACCCGACGCATCGGACTTGATGATGATGTTCTTGAACTCATCCGGCGTCTTGAGCCGACCATCGGCATTGACGGTGAGCTGGAATGCGGCTTCGGGCGTTGTCGGTGCGCTGCCGATGGTGCCCACGGCGGCTTGGATGTTCTGGCGCCGAATGGCGCCGGCAACATCAGCCGCGCTCAAACCACGCTCAGCCAGGGCGGCCGGGTCCAGCCAGACGCGCATCGCATAACCGCCTGGTCCCCACAGAACGACGTCACCGACGCCCGGGATACGGGCCATGCGGTCCTTTACATGCAGTACCGCGTAGTTGCTGATGTAGTTGTTATCGAAGGTACCCTTGGGGGAGACCATGTGCACGGCGATCGTGATGATCGGCGAGCTCTTGATGGCTGTTACGCCTAGGCGCTGCACATCTTCGGGCAGGCGTGGTTGGGCCTGCGACACCCGCGTCTGCACCAGTTGTTGGGCTTTGTCCGGATCCGTGCCGAGCTTGAAGGTGACGGTCAAGTACAGATGACCGTCACTGCTGGCTTTGGAGTCCATGTACAGCATGTCCTCCACGCCATTGATCGACTGCTCCAGTGGTGCGGCCACTGTCTCAGCGATCGTCTTGGCATTGGCGCCGGGGTACTGTGCATGCACGACCACCGAGGGCGGAATGACCTGCGGATACTCGGACACTGGCATGTTCAGTGAAGCAACGATGCCGGCAAGCAGAATCAATGCCGATAGGACACACGCAAAAATCGGCCTATCGATAAAGAACTTGGAGATGTTCACTTCCGGCCTCCTGCCACCGGGTTTCCGGCTGGCTTAGGCGTTTCAGCGGCTACGGCTGACACCAACGTGCCCGGGGCGCGGAAGGCGCCATCGACGATGACTCTGGATCCGGCCGGCAGACCACCACGCAGGATGCGGCTGGTGCCTTGCAGTGCGCCGGTCTCGACAACGCGTCGTTCGACCTTGTTTTCCTTGTTCACCACCAAGACATACTTGCGGTCCTGGTCCGTGCCTACCAGTGCATCGTCGATCACGACGGCCTTGTACGGAACGCCACCTTGGAGCCGGATGCGCGCCTGCAGACCGGGCAGCATCTCGGGGCTGACCTCATCGATGCGAGCGCGAACGCGCACGGTGCCTGAGCGCGTGTCCATCTGATTGTCGAGTGTTTCGATGGTGGCCGAGTACGAGTACGCGCGGTCATTGGCCAGCCCCACCTTCACCGACGGACGCGTGCCGGCCTTGAGGGACGGAGCGATGATGCGAAGGTAGCTCTGCTCATCGACACTGAAAGATGCGTAGAGCTTGCTGTCGGAGACGATGCGGGTCAGTGGAACCGAATCTCCGCCGGCGCTTACGACATTGCCTGGCGTGATTTCCGCGCGAGAGATGCGTCCGGAGATGGGGGCCCGGACCTGTGTGTAGCTCAGCTGCAGTTGCGCCTGGGCAAGTTCTGCCTTGGCGCCATTCAGGGAAGCTGCAGCCTCGCGTGCGCCGTGGTCGAGGGCGTCGAAGTCCTTGCGGGAGATCGAATTAGAGGCGATCAACTTCTGGGCACGGGCCTGCTCCAGCTCGGTTAGCCGGCGCTGCTCACTGACCTTGGCCAGATTGGCTTGGGCCTGGTTCACCTGCGTCAGGAGCGGTGCCGGATCGATGGTAAACAACAAGTCGCCTTGCTGAACCTGTTGCCCGTCCTTGAAGTGGACCTTCAACAGGGTGCCCGGCACCTTGGGTCGAACGTCGACCACGTCTACCGCCTCTAGGCGACCGGTGTAGTCCTGGGTGTCGGACACCGGGCGTTCCATGGCGTACTGGATCTTGACCACCGGTAGAGCGGCGGCCGGTTCAGCGTGAGCTTCATTGCCGGTCCGGGCGATAACAATCCCTGCACCTACCAGGGCAATTGCAAACGCTAGAACTGCTACATGGGGTGTCTTGCGGGCTTTCATAAAAAGGGCCTGAGGGAGTTGGACGGCTGGCAGTCTGTCCCTCCGCCTACCAGTCATCTAGGTCCTAAACTGGCTATCTTTATTGCTTGAAATGGAATAAATGATGCGAGACCAGCCCGGAAAGTGCTGGTATATATGTCCCTGCCGGGACAAGCTTTGAAGTCTTATTGCTGTTCAGGCAACAAAATTCCGCCGGAGGACACGACCTGTGGATCGCTTCCAGTCGATGCAGATCTTCACTCGCGTCGTCGAAATGCACAGCTTCAGTCGCGCTGCAGATAGCCTCTCTTTGCCCCCCTCGCGGGTCACCCGCGCAGTGAAGGAGCTCGAAGCATTTCTTGGTGTGCGTCTGCTGCAGCGAACGACGCGCCATATCAGCCTGACGCCCGATGGCACGCTCTACTACGACAATTGCAGAAGGCTTCTAGATGATCTGGAAGCAGTGGAGTCCGGATTCCCAGGAAGCGCCGGACAGCCTCGCGGGCGTCTGCGCGTCGACATGACGCTCTCGCTTGCCCGTTTGGTGGTGCTGCCTCGCATCAAGGATTTTCAGTCGCGCTTCCCGGATGTTGAGCTCACCCTCACTGCGGCCGACCGCACCGTCGAGCTGATTCAGGAGGGTGTCGATTGCGCGATTCGCGCAGGTACGCCGGAAGATTCACCAACACTGGTCGCAAAGCGTATTGGTGCTTTCGAGTGGGTGACATGCGCCTCACCGGAGTATCTCGCTACTCATGGCACGCCTAGCACGCTGGAAGACCTCTGCGATCACTACGCCGTGGGATACCTGTCAAGCCGAACGGCGCGATCTATGGAGTGGAACTTTGTGGTCGATGGCGAGAGCCGTAGCATCAGAATGCGGGATCGCCTGATCGTGAACGACACCGATGCCTATGTTGTAAGTGGGCTGCAGGGGTTGGGCCTGGTGCGGCCAGGCAGCTACATGGTGCTCGACCACCTCCGTAGCGGACGCCTGCTCAGGGTCCTTCCAGACTACACGGCGCCTATGGTCCCCCTGTCGGCCCTCTACCCGAAGAATCGCCACCTATCGCCTACGGTGCGCGCCTTCGTGGATTGGATCGCTGAAGTCGTGGGAAAAGCGGAAAAGGAGTGGCGCGTCGATGCCTACTAACGCCAGGATCCTCATGCAACGCAACGTCACCTGACAGCATTCGCACTCGCCAACTCACCCAGTCGTTTAAGGGCTGATCGAACCGCCGCTGACAACGGATGTCCGAAGTTGATGCGAATGAAGTGATCGAATCCGCCTGCAGCGGTGAACATCGGACCTGGCGCCAAGCTGACTCCGTCGACGCCGGCGCGGCGAGCCAGCGCCAAGGCATCCACCTGCTCAGGCAGCTCGATCCAGAGAAAGTAGCCCCCGCCAGGGCGACTAATGCGCGTGCCGACAGGGAAGTACTCAGCCACTGCCTGGATGTACTCGTCGCGCTGTAACTGCAGCGTCGAGCGCAGTGAGCGCAGGTGGCGCTCATAGCTGCCTCGCTCCAGATACTTGGCGATCGCCAGCTGCACGGGTATGGAGGTACCCAGTGAGGCCGTGAGCTTCTGGCGAGCCACCTGTTCGGCGAATCGACCCGCTGCGACCCAGCCCACCCGATACCCGGGCGCCAGAGACTTAGAGAAGGAGCCGCAATGCATGACCCATCCCTCATCGTCGAAACGCTTGCTGTTGGCCGGCCGATGGGTATCGAAGTAGAGCTCCTGATAGACGTCATCCTCGATCATTGGCACTTGGTGCCGCGCCAGTAGCTCAACAAGCGCCTGCTTCTTCTCGGAGCCCATCGAGCTGCCGAGCGGATTCTGGTGATTGGTCATGACCCAGCACGCCTTGGGTTTGTGCTCGACCAACGCCTTCTCAAGCGCATGAAGGTCGATTCCCTCACGCGGATCGGTGGCCACTTCAATTGCATGTAGGCCCAAACGTTCCAGTGCTTGTAGGCACGCATAGAAGCAAGGCGACTCGACGACGACCGCATCGCCCGGTGCGCAGACGGCCGAGAGACACAGGTTCAGCGCCTCCATCGCGCCATTGGTGATCACGATGCCGGCAGGATCTACCGTGGCCCCACCGAGCATGTAACGCAGCGCGATCTGGCGACGAAGCTCGAAGTTGCCCGGCGTCAGGTCGTCGACCGTGCTCCATGGGTCCATGTGAGTGGCCACCAGCGCGAGCGCCCTGCCGAGGCGCGGCAGCGGATAGAACAAGGGACTGGGAAAGGCCGATCCCAGTGGCACGACATCGCGCGAACCTACCGATCGCAGGATGTCGAACACCAGACTGCTGATCTCGACCGGGCGCGCCTGTCCATCGGGGGAGGAGTGGCGCTGTGGCTCCATCGGGTGCTGCCGCGGCGCCTGGGCGACGTAGTAGCCCGAGCGCGGGCGCGACTCGATCAAGCCCTGTGACTCCAGCAGGTAGTACGCCTCGAAGACCGTAGCAGGGCTGACGTCGCGGCTGGCGCTGGCGCGTCGCACGGAGGGCAAACGATCGCCGGGGGCAAGCAGCCCCTGGCGGATGGAAAACGCTATGTCCCGTGCCAACGCCTCATAGCGCTTCAGCGTCCGGCCCGGTGCGGGCTGCCAAGCCGTAGGCGCTGACTCATCTGATCTGGTTTTTCTCACAAAATCTGAGCCTGACGGTTCTGATCTGGTTTCCACAGACTAGCACCCGGACCAATCCGTACCCCCCAAAGCGCCATGAACCCCACCGTCGAACTCAACCTGACCCTGATCCTGTTCCTTCCTTGGCTGCTGATCCTAGGGTGGGTTTATGCGGTCTTCCCCAAGTCGCATCGCGGCCGGGCAAGACGCGTGTTCGATGCCATTGCCCTTGCTGCCTCATTGGCCGCTTTTCTCGCCAGCGTGTACTGGTCTTTCATCCATGCCGATCCCTTCTACGGTCGGATGTGGAAGCAGATTCTGGCTACCGCGCTTTCTTATGGCGTCTTCCTTGCCGTCCTTGGAGCGGCGTTCACGATTCGAACCTACTGGTTCGCACGTACACGCTCGCAAGCCGCGTTCTGAGGCGCCTAACCCTCATCACTCTGTTTGGTCACCATGAAAACGCTCGTCATCATCGGATTCTTTGTCCTGATCCTCTACAACCTAGGCGCGGGCATGTACTACATGCTTACCGACAAAGGAAACTCAAAGCGAACAGTTCATGCACTGACACGCCGAGTGGCATTCTCAGTGCTTCTTATCCTTCTCGTCTGTATTGGCATTGCTACAGGAATCATTGAGCCCCATGGCATACCGGCCTAGGCATTCGCGATTGGCGCCAGGTATTCGAAGATCCGATGTCTGCTATGGGTCTTGGATTCAACCGATCGACGCAACAGTTTGTCGATATCGCTCTGCCGGTGTTTCGTAGCCGAGCGTCTTGCGTGGCCGTTCGTTGAGCTGACGCGCCACGGCATCCAGTCTGGCCTGCGAGATATCCGCCAGACTGATGCCCTTGGGGAAGTACTGCCGTAGCAGGCCGTTGGTGTTCTCGTTCGTGCCGCGTTGCCAAGGATGGTGCGGGTCGCAGAAGTAGACCTGGATATCGGTGGCCAAAGTGAAGCGGCGGTGCGCCGCCATTTCCTTGCCTCGATCCCAGGTTAGTGATCGGTAGAGCTGCTTCGGCAAGCGGCGTGCGTTCTTGATCAGCGCGTTGACCACGGTTTCGGTGTCTTTGCCGGCCACCTTCACCAGCATCAGATAGCGTGTCTGTCGCTCCACCAGCGTAGCGATCTGACTGTTCCGGTCACCGAACAGCAGGTCGCCTTCCCAGTGCCCCGGCACGGCCCGATCTTCGGCATTGGCCGCCCGCTCACTGATCGAGACGGTGTCGGTAATCCGGCCGTGGTTCTCTGTCTTCTGGGTGTCATGTCGTGAACGACGCATCGCCCGCGTGCGCCTCAAGTGCGCGAGCAGCTCCTGTTTCAAGGCTCCGCGCGACTGGATGTAGAGCGTGCGATAGATCGTCTCGTGGGACACCTGGCGGCTCGCATCATCGGGATAGGTGCGTTTGAGCCAGCCGGCCACCTGCTCAGGCGACCACTGCCGCTGAATCTTCTCTGCCACGCGAGCGGCCAAGGCTCGATGCAGCGCCAGCTTACAGGGCTTGGGACGCCGCGCCCGGTCCCAAGCAGCCCGGTCGGCCTGGCTGGCGCGGTAGCCTTCAGCGCCTTCGTTGCGACCGATCTCGCGGCTGATCGTGGATGGCGCCCGCTCGAGTAACGCAGCGATCATGCGGATCGATCGTCCCGCCGCCAAGCCGCGGGAGATCTCCTCGCGCTCAGCCAGGCTCAGCGCCCTTGGAGATCTTCGCCTCATCGGCGGACGAATGCCGCCGTGCTCGGCCAGGATGTTCCGGACGGAGCTGTGGTGCCGGTCAAACAGGGACGCGATCTGGTGCAGCGACTCGCCCTGCTGCCAGCGATCCCACATCAGTGCCTTCTGGGTGTCGGTGTAATAGGTCCTCTTCCTGCGCTTCATCCGCAACACTCCTGCTCCCTATGCAGCTATCCGTGTGTTGCGTCGATCATATGAATCCGCGGTCGAAGGCGGACATCCGGGGCTCACGGGACGTTAGCCTGGAGTGACTCAATTTTTGCCTGCACTCGCTCAAGAATCCGTCTAACTTGCTCGGCGCGCACATATCTCGGAGCTTCAGGCTGCTTTCCCAGATCGATCAAAAGCTTCCAGGCCGCATCGTAGTCTTCCGGCGGCACGCCCGCTGCCGCGCACAACTCTTCGAACGGGCTGCTTCTCCCAGAGAAGGCCACGATTTCCAGGCACCTCGCGTTTCTATTGAGAACCACCTCGTGTTGACGGCTCGCGATCTTCCAGATTGCCTCTGCCTCAACGCCGTTGCGGACCCGATAGTCCTCAGCCGCTCGCCGGAATTCCTCAGATGCCCAAAGCGCGGGAATGCTGACGACCACTTCGTCCATATCAGGCTCGCATCGAAAGATGGCAGCGGTCACCGCGCCCTCCCGCTCAACCCCCTTAAATGTATCTGCGAAATCCGCATCCAGCGTCCAACTTGCAATGCCATCGGGAACGAAGCCATCAGGTGCTAACAACCGAGAAAAGTCGCCAATGTAGAGAAATCGCTTTCTAAAGCACGGCGCAGAGACCGTTCGAAACTGCGTAGGCAAGCTATCCGCTTCTCTCAGCAGATTCTTTGCGCGCTTGATGCGCTCTGCTTGGTCTTCGCGCCATCCTCGCTGCCAAGCCCCTAAAGCTTCGAAGAAGGAGTCTGAGAACATCTGAATCTCCCATGGAATGCCTGGTGCCGGTCCGTCCAGAAGACTGGCATCCCGTCTTTCAGGCGCTTAGCCCGATGTCCGCATTCAGCCAGAAGCGGATGCCACTCCCTTCACCCCTAGCAGCTGAGCTAAGCCGACCGTTAAGAACCGTCGGCTCGGGCGAACACGCAGGCACTTAAATGCTTGGCCTCACAGCTTGCAGGATCTGGTTGGGCGATCCGCCGAACATCTTGATTTGCTCCCGTGCCCTCGGTCCGATTGTGACCCTCGGATTCTCACGAACCTCGAGCAGGTCAACAGCTGTGTGAAACGCAACCTTGATCAACCGAACATCGTGTTGATCCAAGGAGTTGAGGAAGGCCTCCGGCTGTCGGTCTTGTGTGTCGTGCAAGTAGAAGACATCAAGGGTGATTTGATTGAACCTGGCCAAGAACCCACACATGACCGCAGAACAACTCTCGCAAGGAATCCTCTCGGTTATTAGGGAAAGTCTTCCAGTATCCGGAACCCTCCGGTAATCCCCCCATTTTTAGCAGTCGCCAAAAGTGGAGCTATGCGGCCATCGCCAGCCTCATGGCTGGTGTGATGCCGCCGAGCGCCATGTTCGGGCGCTCATGGTTGTAAGTCCATAGCCAGCGCGTGGCCTTGTCCTGCACCTGCTCGATGGTGTCGAACAGGGTACGGGCCAGCCAGGCGTAGCGGACCGTGCGGTTGTAACGTTCAACGTAGGCGTTCTGCTGTGGCTTGCCCGGCTGGATGTGCTCGATCCGGATGCCGTTGCGTTCCGCCCACGCCAGCAGTGCCCCGCTGATGTATTCAGGTCCGTTATCGCAGCGAATGACACGCGGCTTGCCACGCCATTCGATGATCTGTTCCAACGATCGGATCACCCGGGCAGAGGGCAGCGACAAGTCCACCTCGATGGCCAGCCCCTCGCGATTGAAGTCGTCCAGGACGTTGAACAACCGGAAGCTGCGGCCATCGGCCAGCTGGTCGTGCATGAAGTCCATCGACCAGATCTGGTTGATCGACTCCGGCACGGCCAGCGCCTCGGGCCTCTCGCGCACAAGTCGCTTCCTTGGCTTGATCCGCAGATTCAATTCCAACTCCCGGTAGATGCGGTACACCCGCTTGTGGTTCCAGCCCAGGCCCTTCACGTTGCGCAGGTACAGGAAGCAAAGACCGAAGCCCCAGTCGCGATACGTCGTCGTCAATCGCACCAGCCAGTCCGCGATCCGGGCGTTCTCGTCCGAAGCCTTGGCCTGGTACCGGTAGCAGGTCTGACTCACCTCGAATGTCCGGCAGGCGTGCTGGATGTTCGTGCGTCCGCCTTCGACCGTTGTTCGGGCCATCTCCCGGCGTTGAGATGGCCTCACCATTTTTTTGACAGCGCCTCCTTCAGCAGGTCGGCGCTGAGCTGGGCGTCGGCGTACATCTTCTTCAGGCGCCGGTTCTCTTCCTCCAGCTCCTTCATCCGCGCGACCATGGACACCTCCATGCCGCCGAACTTGCTGCGCCACTTGTAGAACGTCGCCGAGCTGATGCCGTGCTCGCGGCACAGCTCAGGCACGGGCGTACCGCCTTCGGCCTGCTTGAGCACGGCAATGATCTGGCTGTCGGTGAATCGGGACTTCTTCATGGAACCTCCTCGGGAAAGCGTACGAGAAAATTCCACTTCTGGTGTCAGCTAATCCGCGGGGGGATTACCCTCCCTTGTTCTATGGCGTTTCCAAGGAAGTTAAGCAGTAGGTATTCGGAGTCATGCGTTCTATCGTCTTCCAAAGCAGGAAATAAGGGAGGGAAGCTCGAAGCTTCGTCGCCGGCTTTGATGTGGGAGCGTATGCACTTTCCTTGAGGCTCTATCAATACGTAACTACCCTCAGAAGCGAGAACCTCTTTGAGATAGTCTTTCATATTAAAACTAGCCGCCACCCATTCCACTCCGTGCGAATGGTTCCCACTGGAAAGGATCAAGCAGCCAATGTTGCCTTCGATAATTCTATTGTTGGCTTTATCGAGCCTGCTGGCTCCCGAGTTGGCACGGTTGTGTGCAAGGTAGTTGTTTACGTCTCGAAATCGAAGCATCCGATTGACACAGTCAACCAAATGAGCAAGGTAGTACGGTTTATTGTTGTCCTGCACGGCACTCTCCTAAGTCGTCGGCAGCAGCCCAGACACCATTCGTCTCCCCAATGCGCCCTCAGATCTCCCTATCTGGCGTCGAAACAGCCGTTCTTGGCCCGTTCCGATGTCCGCTTCGGGTCGGAAGCGGACATCCCCGACCCTAGTCGGACTTCGGACGTCGGCCAGAGTCGAGCATCGGAGCTGAGTATCGTCCGGATTGAATGAGCCCTTAGGGTGCAGCAAGCCGCCCCCCCTAGGGCCGATCTCGGCGCGCTGAACCCGCAAGTCGCTAGACGATCTGCTCCCCGGCGTGCACAGTCCTCGTGCGCCGGCCTGGCATCGGATGCCTCCCTCGCGAGCCGCTCGGAGAGCTTCGTGTCCAACGCGCCACCGGGCTCGACGATCTTGACGACGATGCCCTGCGACAACAGCTCGCAAGACAAAGACTCTGACCTAGATTTCTTCGTCCAGGTCTATAGGTAGTAGTTCACCTAGAAGAGCCTGAGGAAGCATCAGATGCTCTTCTAGTGACTACCAGGGCAAGCGCCCCGTGCGAATCCTCCGCAGTAGCGGATTGCTAACTCGTCCTGGTCCAGCTCTCTGAGTTCTTCAATGTTGGGCGCATCTTTCATGAACTCCAGCAGCTGCTCCTTTGCCGTGTCCTTGTAGGTCGAGTAAGCGAACTCAAACCATTCAAGCTGCGTCTCGGGTCGCTCTTTCCTCGCGTTCCTGTCGAGGATGCTAAAGAACGTTTCAGGATGGGCGTTATATGCCTCTAATTCGGCGTCCGAGAGAGTGTCCCTATGTATGACAAGGTCACCTCCATGCTTGAAAACCAGGGCGGCTTCTTTGCTCTCCGGCAGAACTATCCCCGACTCCAACACGAATAGGCCCTCAGTGTCACCGACCGTGTATTCCTCGCCCACCACCCAACGTCTCTTAGCCGTACCAAAAGAGAATTGAGGAATCTCTCCGTCAAACGTAGAGGGAATCGAGTAAGCCTTGAAGCGATCCATCAATAGATAGAGAGGTGCATGCGCCCGCTTTGCCTTGAACGCTTCCTCTACAGTTCGGTAGCCCACTCCCACTCCGAACTCTGGTCGCTTAAAGCCCAAGGGAACAATCATTCTTCTGGGTGGCTTCGCCTGAATATTCAGATGAGCTGGAAAATTTGTCACGAAGATGAAAGCCTTGGGTGTAGGCTGACCGTCAATCGTCATCGTTAGTTCGCACTCACGCACTGCTGAGGTGAGAACGTCCGCCACCGTCTCATCTAAAGTTTCATCACGAACATTGAGATCAACAAAAACGATCCGCTCCACATCGGCACTCTTCTTGAACGCCTTGTAAAGTTGATCGCGAATATTCGTGTGATCTTTGCCTGGAGATCGAGACTTAGCTTCCACCCAAAATTTCCGGCCTGAAACAGGCTCAACGGCATAAAATTCACAATGAGTTGAGCTTGCGTCGCCCTCATCTTCTAGCTCTAGCTTCAGACCAGCGAGGATGCAGGTAGCCGCAACGCATGTCTCGTAATACGCTCCATGGAATTCAGACCTCAAGCGAAGTCGCCGAAGAAGCCGCCTCTTCAGCTCCGAGTTGTGCTGCAATAGATACAGGTTGTAGGCGAGCCCAAAGTAGGCAGAATGTGCACCCACGGACTTCATGGTCTTAATGCCTGAGGGAGCGGCAGGCGCCAGATCGAGTTGGCGGGCATACTCGGCGATCCACGAGAACAATGGATGACGTTCGTTCTCGGGCTTGGCTAGTTCTTTGTCTGCCCAGTGCTTTCCGAAGACGAGCTTTAGGTTCGTATCAAGGAAGTCCTCGAAGGTTTTCCAGGTCCCATAGCGCACGCTGTTCCCTACGCCCACAAATTGGACGTCACCTAGCTTCGCGCTGATGATTGGCTTGCCGTGACCTTGCTGGTGTCGGCGGCGGGCTTGTTCGGCATCGTGCCGCGCTTTGCCAGCTTGGAAACCCTTCTCCAGGATGTCGTTCCAGGGAGCCGGGAAGGCTCCGTGACAATGCTTGTACCGCTTGCCGCTGCCGCAAGAGCAAGGGTCGATCCTTCTCTGCTCGATCTCCGACATCTCACTTCCTCCGTCCTTGGCGCTGAGTTACCACAAATTTCCGAGAATTGTTACGTATTAGACCTGCAAGGCTTCGGCGGGCAGCTCACGAAAGCTGGCGCGGCAGTTTGGGCTTGCCCCCCTGTTGGAGGCTTTACGAATGCGACGGTCCTTCGCCGGAGCCGGCAGGCCGGATCGAGCCCCCGCCCCCCCCCTCGCCGCTTGACCCCGGTGACGCCTGCTTTCGAACAGAAGCGGATATCTACCGGCCTGAGCTGAGCCGTCCGGCGAACTGGGTTCGGCTCGGACTAACTTCTAGGCCTTAGGCGCGGTTGAGGGGACCACCATAGTTTGTGTTCCTCCAGCCACCATAGTTGGTGGGCTCCTTACAGACTTTGGCCTTTCGCTCACCAGTCTGGGCGCCGGCATCACGGGGTCGATATCCGGTTCCTCCGCGATCCTTGCCTGATCCTGCGACTGCCGTCCTTGCCCCGTTCCATCCCCCTGCGCGCTGCGTAGACTCGCTTTCATCCCCACCGCATGTCCCACAGGCGCTTCCCATGCCCGATACCGCCCCTGAGCTCGATGACCGCGTCCGCGAACTGGCCGGGCTGATTGAACGATCCACCGGCCAGGACGGCTTCCACACCACCGCGATCCCGGCGCTCAACTTCTCGCGGCTCAGCGCCCCGATGGCGCTGCCGATGCGCGGCGTGCAGGAAGCCGCGCTATGCCTGATCGTGCAGGGCGCCAAGCGCGCGATCCTGGCCGACGAGGTCTACGAGTACGACGCCAGCCGCTTCGTGGTGGCCTCGGTCGACCTGCCGGTGACCGGCCAGGTGACGGAAGCCTCCTCCGAGGCGCCCTACCTGTGCCTGGTGCTGAAGCTGTCCTCCGCCACCATCGCCGAGATGGTCACCGAGGCCGAGTCGGCGAAGACGCCACTTCCACCACCGTCGCGCGGCCTGTTCCTGCAGCCCAGCAGCATGGAGATGCTGGATGCGGCCATCCGCCTGGTGAAGCTGCTCGACACGCCGCACGACATCCCGCTGCTCGCACCGCTGGTCGAACGCGAGATCCTGTACCGCGTGCTGTGCAGTCCGCAGGGCGCGATGCTGCGCCACATCGGCATCGCCGACAGCCAGGGCCAGCGCGTGGCGAAGGCGATCCACTGGCTGCGCCAGCACTACGCCAAGCCCCTGCGCATCGACCACATCGCCCGCGAGGTGCACATGAGCGCCTCGGCGCTGCACCACCACTTCAAAGCCGTCACCGCGATGAGCCCGCTGCAGTACCAGAAGCAGTTGCGCCTGCAGGAAGCGCGTCGGCTGATGCTGAGCGAAGTGATGGATGCCGCCAGCGCCGGCCATCGCGTTGGCTATGAGAGCCCGTCGCAGTTCAGCCGCGAGTACAGCCGCATGTTCGGCGCGCCGCCGGTCCGCGATGTGGAGCGCCTGCGCAACCTCTGACGGGCGTGGAAACACGGGCTGAACGCCGCCTTTGCAGACCCGGCTCTGACGTTGCCGCGCCCGCAGAGCAGGCGCACACTCGAATGTGACACCTACCGAGGAACGGCCATGAAGACGCCTGCCCTGTTGCTCACCGCCATCGTCGCGCTGGCGACCGCCGTGCCCGGCATGGCACGCCAGAAGAACGTCACCGACCCCGACATTCCGCGCAGCCTGCCGGCCGAAGGGGGCGCTGTCAGCGTGAGCTGGACTGATCCCGCCGGGTTCAGCGAAATCAAGTACAGCGGCAACCGCTGGGAAGCCGAACGCGGCAGCTGGGTCACCGACCTGGCGAAGTACCTCCGCGATGAGGCCGGCCAACAGCTTGCCCGCGGCCAGACCCTGGACATCGTGATCACCGACATCGACCGTGCGGGCCGTTACGAGCCGACGGTGCGCCCCGGGATGGACGACATCCGCATCGTGAAGGACCTCTACCCCCCGCGCATGACGCTGAACTTCACCCTGAAAGGGGCAGACGGCCAGGTCGTGGCTGAGGGCGAACGCAAACTGGTCGATCATGGGTTCCTGATGGGCCCCAATCTCAACAACAACGACAACCTGCGCTACGAGAAGCGCCTGATCGACGATTGGCTGCGCAAGGAGTTCCGGAACGGCCAGGCCGTCACTTCCACGCCCTGACCCCGCACCATCGCATGTGGCCCCCGCATCGATCCGGTGCGGGGCCTTTCGGTTTCAGCCTTCCGGTTCGTGCGGGTACACGGCTGCCACATTGCATTGCACGCGCATACCCATGCGCGCCGACCGCCGCGGATCATCGGCGAACGCGAGCGCCGGATCCCCGGCATCGAAAAGGCTGCCACCACCGCTGTCCTGGGCGATCACGCGATCACCGGGATTACCGCAGATCAGGCCGATGCCCACGCCGGACCGGAAGACGATGGCCGGCGCCGAATCCAGATCGGGACACGTCTGCGCCAGCTCCACGCGGTAGTAGCGATGACCGCCGGAGCGGCGTGGCGAGAGTTCCACCAGCATGCCCTTGCTGTCCTCCGACCATGCACGCAGGTAGCGCGGGTTGAAACAGAAACTTGGCGAGCCCGCGAAACCCTTGCGCTGCGGTGCACGCACCTGCACGGTCTCCAGCGTCTTAACTTCGTCGTCCGCACGCCGGATGGACGCCTCGCGTGCCATCGCGGCGTAGGCACGCGCATCGATCCGCTCCACCCCGGCCACGGCACAGACCGAAGCACCAATGCGGACGAACTCGTCACCCGCACCACAGACCCAGCCCTCGTGGGCGAGCAGCACGGCGCTCGCTTCGCCTGCACCCGGGCAATCTCCGTCCAGCGTGATGCGGAAACGCTGGCCATCCTGTCCCTGCACCGCAAGCTGGCGGGACGAGGCCTGCCGCACTTCGGACATCTGGCGCGCATCGAGGCAGCCGGGGGCGGGCGGCACTCGCTGCGCCAGTGCAGGTATCGCCGCCATCAGGAGCAGCAGCGCCCACCCGGCCCGTGAACAAGACAAGCGCATCCGTGCCTACCTCCCTGAAACCGATCCGGATGGTAACCCAGGCTTGCAGCATGGCGATCGCGGCACCATATCGGGGCCATCTTCCCGCGGAGTGCCCATCATGACGACCTTCGACCTGTCGCCCCCCACCGACGCGCAACGCGAGCGCCTGATAGCGGACCTGAGCGACGAGGAGCGCCGCGTGCTGCTGAACCATGGGACGGAGGCGCCGTTCTGCGGCGTCTTCCTCGACAACAAGCAGGACGGCGTCTACACCTGTCGGCTGTGCGGGCTGCCGCTGTTCCGCTCCAGCGCGAAGTTCGACTCCGGCACCGGCTGGCCGAGCTTCTTCCAGCCCGTGGACGAAGCGCATGTCGGCCGTATCCGCGACAGCAGCTACGGCATGGTCCGTACCGAGATCGTCTGCGCGCGCTGCCACAGCCACCTGGGCCACGTGTTTCCCGATGGTCCGCCGCCGACCGGCGAGCGCCACTGCCTGAATTCGGCCTCGCTGGCGTTCACGCCCAATGGCGAAGCGTTGCCCGACCTGCTCCAGCGTGGTGGCGCGGAAGCGCAGCCCGCCGGCTAGCCGCCCGCTGCTGTCACAAGACCGGCACATGACGGCGGTAGCCTGACCGTCACCCAACCGTCTCCCGGCTGCCGCACGGGTGCAACACATGCCGCTGCCCGCCGATCCCGAAGCGCCTGCGTCGCCCTTTGCCGGACTGCCCGCCGCACTCTGGCTCTATCGTTTCGATGCCGAAGGCCGGGCACGGATACTGAATGCGGCGAAGTGCGGGCCCGACGCGCTGGATGCCTTCGCGGATGGCTGGCACTGGCTGCACCTGGACCTGAGCGACGCACGCAGCGCGCAGGTGGTCGCGATGCTGCCGATCCCGGACGACGCGCGCACCGCATTGGTGTCGCCCGATACCCACGTCAACCTGCAACTGGAAGACGATGCCGCGCACGGCGTATTCGTCGACTGGGTGCACCAGCGAGGCGTCGATCTCGCGGTCGAGGGCCAGCTGCGTGGCGACGATGGCATCGGCTGGCTGCACTTCGCCGCGACGCCGGGCCTGCTCGTCACCGCACGGCGGCAGGCACTGCGCTCGGTCGAGGCGGCACGCCGCGGCATGGCGGGCGGCATGCGCGCCGGTTCCCCGGTGCGCTTGCTGGAAGTGATCGCCGACCATTTCGCCGACACGGTGGAGCGCAGCAGCGACAGCCTTTCCGTGCGACTGGACCGGATCGAGGACCGCGTGCTGGCCGACAGCATCGGCGAAGAACGCCGCGACCTGGCGCAGCTGCGCCACCAGACGGTCCGCCTGCACCGCCCGCTCACCGCCATGCGGCGCGTGCTCAAGCAGTTCGAGCAGCGCCACCCCGCCGACGCCGAACACGAACTTCTGCCCGCCGTCTCGCGCCTCAACCAGCGCTTCGACGACCTCGATGGCGATGTAGGCACGCTGCAGGAACGCGCGCGCCTGCTGCAGGATGAAGTGGCCGCGAAGCTGGCCGAACGCACCAACCGCCATCTCTACGTGCTCTCGATGATCACGGCCTTGCTGCTGCCGCCCAGTCTGGTGGCCGGTATCTTCGGCATGAACCTGCCCGGTCTGCCGTTCGCGCACGGGACGCATGGCCTGGTGTTCGCGCTGCTGCTGGGCGCGGCCTCCAGCGTGGCGGTCTATCTGATGTTGCGGCGCATGGGCGTGGCGCGGTCGACCTGAGCACGCGCGGGAGGACCCGAAGCCCCGACACGCACGCCACCCGACACGATGAAGCATGTCCGGCACGCGCCGCATCGATGGGCAGAGCTCACCGGCGCCCACGTTTCTGCGGTCGGGGCTGAAGCCCCTCCTGCACGGGTATCCTAGCGGCCTGATGACGCTGCCTTTCCGTACCGCCACCCGCTATGTCACCCCGCTGCGCGAAGGCGGCTCGATGCCGGCCGTGGTCGAGGCCGACGACGACGGCCTTTATGTGCTCAAGTTCCGCGGTGCCGGCCAGGGACCCAAGGCGCTGGTGGCCGAACTGATCGCCGGCGGCCTGGCGAAAGCGCTGCAGTTGCCGATGCCGGACCTGGCACTGATGGAACTGGATGCCGACCTGGCGCGCACCGAAGGCGACCCGGAAATACAGGACCTGATCAAGGCCAGCGCCGGGCTCAACCTGGCCATGGACTACCTGCCCGGCGCGGTGAATTTCGATCCCGTGGCCGAACAACCGGATGCGGACCTCGCCTCGCGGATCGTGTGGTTCGATGCCTTCATCAGCAACGTGGACCGCACCGCACGCAACACCAACCTGCTGATGTGGCACCGGCGGCTGTACCTGATCGACCACGGGGCGTCGCTGTACTTCCATCATGGCTGGGACGGCGACGTGTCCGGCGCCGGCAAGCCGTTCCCGCTGATCCGCGACCACGTGCTGCTGCGCTGGGCCTCGCGCCTGGCGGACATCGATGCGGCCATGGCGGCGCACCTGCCGGATGCCGTGATGGCGGGAATCGTTGCCGAGGTCCCCGACGCCTGGCTGCAGGGACCGGACAGCTTCGGCGATCCGCCGGCACAGCGCGCGGCCTACACCGACTACCTGATCCGACGCCTGACACAGCGGGACGCGTTCGTGCAGGGGGCGATCCATGCGCGCGCATGACACCTACGACTATGCGGTGATCCGCGTGGTACCGCGCGTGGAACGCGAAGAGTTCGTCAACGTCGGCGTCATCCTGTCGTGCGAACGCGCGGGATTCCTGGAAGCGCGCATCGAACTGGACGAAGCCCGCCTGCAGGCCCTCGACGCCACGCTGGACATCGAGTCGCTGCGCCGCCACCTGGACACCATCCCGGCCATCTGCCGCGGCGGCGAAGCGGCTGCGCCGATCGGGCTGCTGCCGCCGCGCGCCCGCTTCCACTGGCTCACGGCGAAGCGGAGTTCGATCATCCAGACCTCGTCCGTGCACATGGGCCGTTGCGGCGATCTTCCCGCAACGCTGGAGCACCTGATGGATCGCATGGTGCGGCCACCGAAAGCAACTGCGCCGCGATGAGCGTCTACGTGGATGACGCCGTCACCCTGTGGCGCGGCCGTCGCTGGGCACACATGATGGCCGACACGCTGGAAGAGCTGCATGCGATGGCGGAACGGTTGGGTATGCCGCCCCGCGCCTTCCAGGACAAGCGCAGCGGGGCGCACTACGACCTGACCGAAGAACTGCGCCAAGAAGCATTGCGGCTCGGCGCCATTGCCATTTCCCGCCACCGCGACCGCGAACAGGTCCGCGCGATCATCCGTCTCGCGCGTTCGCAATGGAGCGGCGCGGCAGACGGCGAACGCTCCCTGTAGGAGGGGCTTCAGCCCCGACCGCACCCCTGCTGGGGCCGACGCCATGAAGGCGCCGGAGAAGCCCGGCCCCGCGATCTGCGTCAGAGCTGTTGCGCCTTGCCGCTGCGGATGGCGTCGTCCAACAGGCGCTTCACTTCACGCTGCATCTGTTCCGTGGCGGCCACCTGCCTGCGGCTCAGCGCTTCCTGCTGCCGTGCGAGCGGCTCCTGCTGCCGCGAAAGGACTTCCTGCTGGCGCGCCAGCGCTTCCTGCTCCTGTGCGAGCGCGTCCAGGCGGCGGTCGATCTCCGCATCGCTGGCACGGCTGCCCTGCAGCGCAGCCGACGCGCGTTCGGTGGCGATGGCGGCCATCTTCACCCCCAGTTCGCCCTGCTTCACGCCCAGGTCCCCCTGGCGCTCGCCGAGCGCACCCTGCTGTTCGCCGAGCTTGCCCTGTTGTGCACCCAACGCCTCGACCGGCGCATGCGCGGCCTTCACGCGCTGCACGGTGGCGGCATCGCGCAGGATGTATTGCTTGCCGTCCTCGCGTATCCACAACACCGGCGCCTTGCCCTGCTGCAATGTCCTGGCGATGCGGATGTCGTCGCTGTGCCCGGCCATGGTCACCTCGTTGTCCTGGATCAGCACGTAGGCGTCGCCATCGCGTGCGCCGCCGATGCTCCATGTGCCACGCATCGGGGGCGGTGCGGGCGGAGTGGGCGCCGCCGGTGCGCGCACGCGGGGCGCCGCAGGGGGTGCCGGCGGTGCCGGCATGTCGCCCGCTGCCGCGACCACGACGGCACGCGGGGCAGCCACGGGCGTCGGCGCGGCTACCGGATCGGCCTGCGCGGCGATCACGGGTGCCGCGACGGGCGTCGCTGCCACCGGCACTGCGGTGGCCACCGGCGTGACCGGGGTGCTGCTGGCGATCACGCGATAGGGCACCACGCCCAGCAGCACGATGCCGACGGTGACGGCCAGGGCGCTGGTGCGCAGGGGGGAAGCAGTGTGCTGCAGCATGAGCAGTCTCCTCTTGAGGATGCGGAATGTGGGGGAGGCGCCGGCCAACGCCGGCGAGGGAGCGGTGGAAACGCCCAGCTTCACCAGCAGGCGCCCGTAATCGCGGGGAGCGTGGCGCTCGTCCGCGAGCACGGCGGCATCGCAGGCGACTTCACGCGCCAGGCTGTATTCGCGTGCCGCGAAGTGGGCGACGGGGTGGAAGAAGAACAGGTGCTGCGCCAGTGCCGGCATCCACGCCCACCACAGGTCGCGACGCTGCAGATGGGCCAGTTCGTGATGCAGCGACATGCGCAGGTCGTCAGCATTCATGCGGGCCAACGCGGCGGCAGGCAGCATCAGGACCGGTCGCCACGGCCGCGCGAGTTGCGGCGAATCGATGTCGTCGCTGACCTGCAACACCGGCAAGGCCCGGATGCCGAGATGGCGACCCAGCGCGTGGTATTCCTCGCGCGCCTGGCGATCCCGGCACGGCCGAGCGCGCGCGATCTGCCGCCGCAGTTGCCACGCCTGGCGCACCGTGTTGGCCAGCATCACCGCCACGCCGGCCAGCCATGCGATCAGCAACAGCACGCCGGCATCGAGGGATGCCTCCTGCGCGAACGCCGCCGAAGGCACGACGGGCTCCGTCGCGCCCGCCGCGGCGAACGCAGGTAAGGCCTCCCCAGACGCGACCATCGCCACCTGCGCCGTGGCGGGCTCCGCCGGCAACAACGGCAGTGCGACGGGAGCGTGCCACACCAGTCCGACCACCATCTGCGCGGCCACCAGCCACCATAGCCAGGCCCGCGTGCGCGCATCCAGGCGCGGCAGGTAGCGGCACAGCGCCCAGACCAGGGCTGCGAGCAACAGCGACTGCATGCCGACGCCGAGCAAGCGGGAAAGCAGGTTGTCCGCCAAAGCGACGAGATCCATGTCAGCCCTCCTTACGCCGGGATTGCAGGCTGGCGACCATCGCTTCCAGCTCCGCCAGTTCGTCGTCGCTCACCTCGGTGCGTTGGGACATCCACGCCACCCACGGCGACAGCGAGCCCTGCAGCGTCTTCTCGACGAAACTGCCGACCGCATGCCGCATCACTTCATTGGACTGCGCGACCGGCGCGTACCGGTACACGCCCTCCACCTGGCGGCGCCGCAGGTAGGCCTTGGCGCGCAGGCGCTCCATCATCGTGAGCACCGTGGAGCGGGCCAGACCGCGGGCTTCGCCGAACGCGGCCGCCACTTCGCCCACGCTGGCCTCGCCGTGGTCGGACAGGTGTTGCAGCAGCGCCAGTTCCTGGTCGCCGATGGACTTGCGGGCCTTGCCGGGCATGGGATCGCCTTGTGACTACAGTTGTCGTCAACATGCCCGTGACGACAACTGTAGTCAACCCTGCCGAAGGTCATTCCCGCGCATCGGCCGACGGGCGGTCGCGGCTCAAGAAACCGGTGGTCAGGCCGATCCTTGGACAACCCCACCGTGTGTGCGCTCGCCATGCTGATCATCGTCGGCTTCATCATCGTCACCCTGAGCGTGATCGGCGGCTACCTCGGCTCGCACGGCAAGCTGGGCGCGCTGTGGCAGCCATTCGAGCTGGTCATCATCGGCGGCGCGGCACTGGGCGCTTTCATGGCCAGCAACCCGACCAAGGTGGTCAAGGGCACGCTGGCCGCCTCGCTGTCGGTGTTCAAGGGCGCGAAGTACAAGTCGGCCGACTACCTGGACGTGCTGACGCTGATCCACGAGATGCTCAACAAGGCGCGCCGCGACGGCTTCATGTCGCTGGAAGAGCACATCGAGAATCCGACCAACAGCCCGCTGTTCCAGAAGTATCCGAAGATCCTCGCCGACCACCACCTGCTCGACTTCCTGACCGAATGCCTGCGCCTGATGGTCGGCAGCAACATCGAGCCGCACGAACTGGAACCGCTGCTCGAACTGGAACTGGAGAAGCACCACCACGAAGCGATGGCACCGGCGCACGCGCTGCAGAAAGTGTCCGACGGCCTCCCCGGCTTCGGTATCGTGGCGGCGGTGCTGGGCATCATCGTGACGATGGGCTCGATCGGCGGCGACATCGCTGCGGTGGGCGCGCATGTCGCCGCGGCGCTGGTCGGCACGTTCCTCGGCATCCTGCTGGCCTACGGCTTCGTCTCGCCGCTGGCCGCCGCCATCGAGGCGCAGGTCGAGCAGGACAGCCGCATGTACGAATCGGTGAAGACCGCCCTGCTCGCCTGCCTGCGCGGCTACAACCCGGCGGTGGCGCTGGAGTTCGCCCGCAAGACGCTGCCCTCCGACGTGCGCCCGCCGTTCGTCCAGTTCGAAGCGCACCTCAAGGCCAACAAGTAAGCCGCGACGATGAGCGAGCAGCGCCCCACCATCATCGTACGCCGGGTCAAGAAGGTCGCCGGCGGCGGCCATCACGGCGGCTCGTGGAAAGTCGCCTACGCGGATTTCGTGACCGCGATGATGGCGTTCTTCCTGGTGATGTGGCTGATGGGTGCCACCACCAACAAGGAACGCGCGGCGATCTCCGAGTACTTCCGCAACCCGAGTCCGCTGAGCGGCAAGAGCTTCTCGCCCGCGCCCGGCCCCGCCGGTCCCGGTGGCGCCAGCAATTCGATGATCAAGCTGGGCGGCACGATGGACATACCGCGTGGCGACGCCAACGATCCTTTCAGCAAGCCTTCGGCCGATGCGCAGAAAGCGGAGGTCGAGGCACAGCAGAAGGCACAGGAACAGAAGCGCCTGGAGACGCTGATGCAGGCGCTGGAGGAAGCCATCGGCAAGAGCCAGGCGCTGGAGCCGTTCAAGGACCAGTTGCTGCTCGATCTGACGCCGGAAGGGCTGCGCATCCAGATCGTCGACCAGCAGAACCGGCCGATGTTCGACCTCGGCGGCACCACGCTGAAGTCCTACACGCAGACGATCCTGGGCGAACTGGCGGGCTTCATCAACCAGGTTCCCAACCGCGTCAGCATCACCGGCCACACCGACACCACGCAGTACGCGTCAAATCGCGGCTACACCAACTGGGAGCTCAGCGCCGAGCGTGCCAATGCGGCGCGACGCGCGCTGGTGGCCGGTGGCATGCACGAGGACAAGGTCTCGCGCGTGGTGGGCCTGTCGTCGTCGGTGCTTTTCGACAAGCAGGATCCGCAGAACCCGATCAATCGCCGCATCAGCATCGTGGTGATGACAAAGGCAGCGGAAGAGGCGATGCAGGGCGGCGGCGGAATGCTGACACCCGGCTCCCCTTTGCCGGATGCCGATACCGCGATGCCGGAAGCCACGGCCAGCATCACCTCTCCACACGCCCCTTCGCCTGCAACGTCCGTCGCCGTCGCGTCCACGCCTTCGACGGCCGCAGTGCCTGTACGGAGCGCATCCGCGCATCCCTGACCGCGCTCAGCCGGCTTCGTGGCCACCCGGTTCCGGCGCGCGCGGGGAGTGCAGCGACTGCAGCACGTCATCCGCCACCGTGCGCAGGTGCAGGTCCTGCTGCGGGAAGGGAATCTCGATGCCGGCCGCATCCAGCGCCGCATGCAGCCGGGTCATCAACTCGCTGCGGAGGGCCGACCAGTTGTCGAAGTCGTGCGTCCATG
This sequence comes from Pseudoxanthomonas sp. SE1, assembly GCF_029542205.1. Taxonomy (NCBI): domain Bacteria; kingdom Pseudomonadati; phylum Pseudomonadota; class Gammaproteobacteria; order Lysobacterales; family Lysobacteraceae; genus Pseudoxanthomonas; species Pseudoxanthomonas sp. SE1. Next base: position 3,960,911 of record NZ_CP113783.1, read on the forward strand.
CCCGGATCGCGAAATCCAGCGAACTGGCACCGAATCCGGTGAACAGCACGGCCGGGGCGGGATCGTCCGCGATGCCCTGCGTCGCGCGCGTGGTTTCCTGCAACAGCTGCATCACCCGCGTGACATCCGTTCCATAGGCGACGCCCAGGTCGATGTCGATCCGGCGGGTGGGATCGTTCAATGTCCAGTTGGTGAGCTTGTCGGACAGCAGCATGCCGTTGGGCACCACCACGTCGGCCCCATCGAAGGTGCGCACCGTGGTCGCGCGCATGCCGATGTTGCGCACCCGGCCCGCCGTGCCGCTGATGTCCACCACGTCGCCCGGCTGTACCGGGCGCTCGAACATCAGGATCAGGCCGGAGACGAAGTTCTTCACCACGTCCTGCAGGCCCAGGCCGATGCCCACGCCGAGCGCGCCGAACAGGAACGCCAGCTGGCCCAGCTTGAAACCGGCCGCCGAGAGCGCCGCCAGCAGGCCGAGCAGCAGCAGCGCGTAGTAGCTCAGCGAAGCCACGCTGTTATCCACCCCGCGCGGCAACGACATGCGCGGCAGCACTTCTTCCCGCAGCAGGGCGCGCAGCGTCTTCGCGGTCCAGACCGCCAGCACCACGCCGATGCAGAACACGAGGATGTGGCCGAGGCTGATCGACAGCTCGCCGTACTCGAACCGGTGCGTCACGATCGCCTTCGTGACGTCGTATACCGGCCGGAAGATGCGGAAGCGGTTCATCGTGTAGACGATCCAGCCGATCACCGCCGCCACGCGCGCCCACCTTGCCAGCGATTCCAGCACGTTGCCGCCATGCCGGCGCATCAGCCACAGGCGCCTGACCTCGCGGCGCGTGCCCAGCCGGCGCAGCAAGGTCTCGAACACCGTGACCGCCGCGTACAGCACCAGGGCGAAGTAGCCACTCTCGATGATTCCCGAAGCCAGCATTTCCGCCAGCGACACATTGCCCAGCACGTTGGCGCCGATCGATACGACCAGCACCACCACGCCAACCCAGGCCAGCGCATGCACCAGCCTGCCCGCCGGTCCCGCCACCCCCGCGAACTGCTGCCTGCGGGAACGCCACAGCAGCCATCCCGTCGCCACCAGCGCCAATGCCGCCAGCGCCAGGTAGTACATGCGGTAGAGATAGTCGCTGGCCATCAGCAGCACGGCCAGCCGCTGCAACAGATAGAACCCGGTGGCCAGATACGGCCATGGGCCGAGCAGGCGGCGTCCCTGCTGCGGCATCAGGCGCAGCACCGGCACCAGGGCGACGAGCATGGCGATCTGGTGCAGGAACATCGGGGCGTTAGGCTCCAGCAGCAGCGTGCCGATCATCGAGAGCAGCAGCCAGGTGGAGAATGGCCGGCGGATCACGCGCGACTCGGCATCGGTCGCTACCGTTGCGGTCGGGTCCATCCCGCTGCGCCGATGGCGCCACGCCACCCACAGCAGCACGACCAGCAACAGCACCTGCAGTATGTGCAGCAGCCGCTGGTTGCCCACGTCCGCCGCCGCGTACTGGGCGACGAAGCTGTTTTCCGACTGGAGCTCGCGCGTGAGCTTGTCCGTCACGTCCTGGCGCAGCGTCGTGGTGCCGTGCACGCGCCACAACGGAGGCGCATCCAGCCGCAGCAGCCGACGGTCGGAATACGCAATGGCCTCTTCCACCGACCGCTGCCCGGACTGGATGCGCGCAGCAAGCAGATTGGCGCGACGGCCGAGTCCGATCTGTTCGGCGAGCGGCGATGAAAGCGCCTGTTCGGCCTGCTGCAGGCGGGCGGCGACCGCGTCGACGCGCAGGCGCAGGGCTTCAGGCGTGCTCCCGGACGTCATCGCCTCGCGCGTGAGGTCCCAGTCCGCGCGGCGCAGGGCGAGTTCCGCGGCATCCTGCGCGTAGGGCCCGACCAGCGCCTGCATGTCGGCGCGCCAGCGCGCGTATTGCCGTGCATCGAACTTCCAGTGGCGCTCCATGCTTTCCAGCCGCACCACCGGCAGGGTGCGCAGCTCGCCGTAACGGAACAGGCGCGCCTTCTGGTCCACGGATTGCTCGATCGTCGCCAACCGTGGCACCAGCCTGCCCGAGGAGTCCGCGTTGGCTGCACGCAGCGCCACCTCTTCCGCGTAACGTTCGTCGGCATCGGCGCGCCCCGGGATATCGGCCAGTGCGATGGCCTCCGGCGCCTTGGGCTTGGCAGGTGTCAGCAACGTGGTTGCATCCTGCGCCAGCACGAGTGCCGGCAGCAGGTAGAACAAGCAGGCCAGCAAGAGGCGCATCACGGGCATGATCGCTCCAGGCAACATGGCATTCGCTTCAAGGGGAACCGGTCCGACAGCCGGCAACGACGCAGTCTAACCCGGGTACTGCGGGGACCATGGACAACCATGGATCAGAAGGCGTCGCTGCCCGGTCGTATCTCGACGCCCATCACCGCGGCCAGCTGCTGCATGCCTTCGTCGTCGCGGCGCAGTGCCATCCAGCCCGCATACGCATCCCCGCCGGTGTTCCAGTTCCACAGGGTGTAGCCGTGTTCCCGCAGGCGGTCGTGGGCGATGGCCATGAGTGCGGGCACGTCGGTATCGTCCAGGAAGTCCTCATCGCTGGTATCGCCGCCCCAGTCGATCTCGATGGCGTAACGCGCGGCGAGCTGGTTGACGCAGTCGATGAAGGACTCCGCGTCTTTCCAGTCCACGTAGAAACCGGAGGTCCAGTCGATGGCGTCCTTCAGCGTCCACACCACCTGGTCGGGTTCGACGCCTTCGTCGCCGCCCGCTTCGCGGTAGGCCGCGAACTGTCGCAATGCGGTTTCTTCGTCGCCCGGGTTGATCAGGACCAGCAGGTTCCACACCAGTGCTTCGGTGTCGTCCAGGTCCATGTCGTCCTCGTCATCGAAGGCATGGCGGAAGTTGTCGTCGGGGTCGAATTCGTGGTCGGGCGATGACATCGGCGTCGCAGGGAGGAGGCGGGTGCACAGCATGCCGCGCCGGCAGCGCCCGGGGAAGCCATGCCGCGTCCTGCAGGACATTAAGGCCGCGTGATGCATCCAGTCGGGTGAGCGCGTCGTAAGGAACTGCGTGTCCGCAGCGCGGGACACCTCTTCCCACTCCTGGAGCACACCATGAAGTACACCTTCCTGTCCGTCGCCCTGACGGCCGCCCTCGCCGCCACGGCTTGTTCGCCGAAGACCGCCGATGCCGAGGCAGGTGCCGCGCCGATGCCGGTACCCGAAGCCACTGCGGACGTGACGGCCGATGCAGCCATGCCCGCCGAACAGAACGATGTGGTGGATATCGCCATCGGCTCGCCCGACCACACCACGCTGGTGAGCGCAGTGCAGGCAGCGGGCCTGGTCGATACGCTGAAGGGCGCGGGTCCGTTCACGGTCTTCGCCCCCGTCAATGCCGCCTTCGACGCGCTGCCCGCCGGCACCGTCGACACCTTGTTGAAGCCCGAAAGCAAGGGCGACCTGACCGCCGTGCTGACCTACCACGTGGTGGCCGGCAATGTGGATGCGGCCACGCTGACGCAGCAGATCGAAGCGGGCGGCGGCACCGCTACGCTCAAGACCGTGCAAGGCGGCGAACTGAAGGCGCAGCTGGCCGACGGCGGCGTCACCCTCACCGATGCGAAAGGCAACACGGCCAAGGTCACGGCCGCCGATCTGAAAGCGACCAACGGTGTGATCCACGTGGTCGACAAGGTGCTGATGCCGTAATTCCTCGACGGCAGCACCGCCGGGGCGGTCGTGGTGGGCCGCCCCGGCGTTTTTTGTCACCGCCACCGCCAGGGTCTATCGTGGCGGGGCCGGTCCGCACGCCGGCCTGCCGGGGAGGCCGTGCCATGTTCAACCCCCGTCCCGTGGTGCAGCAGCTGGCCATCGGCCATGGCCATGCCTGCGTGATCGTCGACGATGCGTTGCTCGCGCCGGATCGCCTGCCCGCCTATGCAGAGGCCTACCGCGAGGATTTCCAGCCGGCGCCCGCGTCGGTCTTTCCCGGCGTCCATTTGCGCATGCCGGAAGAATTCATCCATCTGCTGCATGACGTGTTCCGCGAGCATGCGCGCCGCACGATGGGCGCCCGGCGCGTGCTGTTCAGCGCGGGCCGGCTGTCGTTGCTGACGTCGCCGCCGGCCACGCTTGCCCCCGCGCACTGGACCCCCGGGCGCACGCGTGCGTTCGAGGCGGACCAGTGCATCGCCATGGCCGAACTGTTCCTCTTCCAGGACCCCGGCCTGGGTGGCCTGCAGTTTTTCCTGCCCCGCGTCTCGCCGCAGCAGGTGGAACAGATGGAACACGATGCCGACGCGCTGCCGCCGGAGGAGTTCTCTCGGCGTTACGCCCTGCCAGCGGGGTATCCGGACGGTTCGAATGCCTGGTTCACCCGCGTGCTCAGCGTGCCCGCGAAATGGAACCGGCTGGTCTTCCATGATGGTGCGGCGTTCCATGCTCCGGCCGTCCCGCATCCCGAGCGGCTGTGCGCGGACCCGCGATCCGGGCGGCTGACCCTGCAGGCCACGCTCACCTGCAGCCGCAACCGCGTGGCCTGGTGAGCGGCGCGCTTCGGTTATCCTTCCGCCTCCCATCCCGCACGACGCATTCCCATGTCCGACACGCCCCCCGACCACCTGGCCTCCGACCCGCGCAGCCCGTTCTACAACGCAGAGGCGATGGATCGTGGTGTTGGCATCCGCTTCAACGGCGTGGAGCGCGACAACGTGGAGGAGTACTGCATCAGCGAAGGCTGGGTGCGCGTGCCCGTGGGCAAGTCGAAGGACCGCCGCGGCAACCCGATGACGATGAAGGTCAAGGGCACCGTGGAAGCATGGTTCCGTTCGCCCGCCGGCGAATGAACGCCGCGGTGCCGCCACGCGCGGCATGAACGTCGCCGGTCGGCGCACCGTGGCACAATCCCGGCCTGCATGGCACGCCGGGAGGGCGCATGAAGTTCCTGTTGATGGTCTACACGGATGACCAGTTGCTCGATGCGCTGCCCGCCGGCGCGTTCGACCAGATGATGCATGGCTGCATCACCCACGCCGACGAACTGAAGGCGCAGGGCACCCTGGTGGATTCGCAGCAGCTTGAACACGGCAGCACCGCGCGCACGGTGCGGGTACGCAACGGCAAGACCAGCATCGTCGACGGCCCGTTCGCCGAGACGAAGGAGATCCTGGGCGGCTACAACCTCATCGAGGCCGACAGCATCGACGAAGCGGTGAAGATCGCGCAGGAATTCCCGTGGATCGGCACCGGCAGCATCGAGGTGCGGCCGGTGCGCGACTTTGACGCGGTGCGCCGGCGCGTGGGCGCCTGACCCGCGCCTACTTCGCCTTCGCGCCGCCCAGGTGGCGCGAAAGGAAGTCCAGCAACCTCGTGTAGTAGGTACGCTGGTTGGCTTCGGCGTAGAAGCCGTGGCCTTCGGTACGCACGTACAGGGTTTCCACCGGCACCCCAGCAGCCTTGAGCGCTTTCTCCATGCGTTCGCTGTGGGCCTGCGGCGCGATTTCGTCCTTGCCGCCCGCCGCCAGGAAGACCGGCACCCGGATGCGCGACGCCAGCGCGGTGGGTGAGACGTCCACCAGACGCGCACGATCGTCACCCACCCAGTCGTCCATGTAGGTGCCCATCCAGCGCGCGCTGCGGGACTTCTGCTTGTGCATCAGCTCCAGGTCGTAGACGCCGACATAGCCGGCGGCGCAGCGGTAGAGGTCCGGCTCTTTCGCCGCGCCCATCAGGGCCGCGTAACCGCCGTAGCTGGCGCCATACAGGCAGATGCGTTGCGGGTCGGCGATCTTCTGTTCGATCGCCCACCGCGTGGCGTCGGTGACGTCGTCCTGCATGGTGCGCCCCCACTGCCGCGCGCCGGCCTGCTGGAACGCACTGCCGTAGTTGCCGGAGCCGCGGTAGTTCAATCGCAGCACCGCGTAGCCCGCACGCGCCAGCATCTCCGCCTCGTCGTTGAACTCCCATCCGTCGAAGACGCCGAACGGGCCGCCGTGCGGCATCACCACCATCGGCAGCGGTGCGGCGTGCTGCCCGCGCGGCCGGGTGAGGTAGCCATGCAGGGCGAGTCCGTCGCGCGCCCGCAGCGTCACCAGTTCGCTGGGTGCGACCTTGGCGGGGTCCAGCCAGCTGCGCCGGCTGAAGACGAGGTCCGCCGAGTTGTTCGTCGTATCGAACAGGAAGAAATCGCCCGGACTGGTATCGCTCCACGCATGGACGATCTTCAGCCGGCCGTCGCGCGTGCCCGACGTGATCTCGATCGACGCGCCGGGGAACGAGCGCTCCAGCTTGCGGTACAGCCGCGCGGTGGTGGATTTCTCGTCGAAGAACGCGGTGCGCAGCTTCTCGTGCATGAAGAAACTGCCCACGGGCGTGCGGCCATCATCCGCATAGATAATGTCGTGCGGATCGACCACCGCGTCGCGCATCACCTGGGTGCGTCCCCCGCTGGTGGTATCCATCGCCACGATGGCATCCGGCCCCTGCGCCTGCTGTACCTGCAGGTAGGCCGTGCGCCCGTCGGTGGAGAGGCCGAGCGGCCACTCCACGTGCCCGCTCTTGCCTTCATCGTTCACCAGCGTCCACGGCGAATCATCGTCCGCCCGATGGTAGAGCTTGCTGATGTTGTCATCGCCGGATCCGATCGCGAAGCGCACCCGACGGGCGGGATCGACGACGAAGCGCGCGTTCCGCACGGGCGCTGTCGCCACCGTATCGAGATCGCCACTGAAGACATCGAGCATCTCCACGCGCGTGCTCGGGGAGGAGGTGTCCAATGCGTACATGCCCACCAGCACTTTGCGCGACTGATCCGGCAAGGTATCGATGAGATAGGCGGCACGCGGCTGCAGCTCCGTGCCCTCCAGCCCGTAGCGCGCGAAGATCTGCCGCCGCGCGCTGCCGTCGGCGTTGGTCGCGTACAGCTCGCCGGTCGCATACGGCTGGTCGCGCGAGCCGTACTTCTTCGCCACCGAGACGACGACGCGCTCGTCGCTGACCCACCACACGCCATTGATCACGCTGTCGCGGCCTGCGCTGACCTTGGACGTGACCTGCTTGTCGCTGCGCCGGATGACGGCCAGGATGGTCTGGTCCTCCAGCGGCACTGTCATCGCGTAGTACTCGCCCGTCGGCGAGATCTTCAGGGTCTCCAGCACGTCCTTTTTCAGGAACGGCTCAAGCTCGACCTGCGCGTGCGCCAGCGGCGCCAGCAGACATCCCAGCAGGATGCCCGCACTGCGTATTCCCCACTCCATGGACGCCTCCCGTGGCATCGCGTGTCCCCACGCGGATTAAAGCGCAGTGGCACGGTGGGGAACAAGCGCACGCGGTCACGCCATCGCGAAGCGGACCTCAACGCGCCAGCGCCGGCTCCTGCGGCCGTTCGATCGCGGGCGCCTGCACGAGCGAAGTGGCCTCCAGCCGCTGCTGGCCCGCCTGCAGCCACGCCTGTCCGGCCTCGCCCTGCAATCCATCGCGCGAGATGCGTTCGATCGCCGCACCATCGCCGCGCTTCGCCGCATCGAGCAACGACCCGACCATGTCGCCTGCACGGGCCGGCACTGCGGTGTCCGAACGGGTCCCCGGCACCGGGCCGATCTCGACGGGCTGCCACGCCAGTTCGCGCACCAGCGCTTCGTTGCGCGGCTGCGCATCCAGGCAGTCGATCCTGCACAGGGTTCCGGGCGCGAGTTCCTCCTGCATCCCGCGTGCGCCGGCCTTGTCGTACACCGAGGTGCGATAGAAGAACTGGTGCTCTTCGGAGCGATGGATGGCGTTGCGTGCCGGATCGGTCGGCTCTTCGCGCTTCTCCAGATAGGGCGTGTCGCTGAGTGCGTTGAGGTAATCGATCATCAGGTTGCCGCTGCGTATGCCGATGCCGTCCTGGGAGTAGCCGCCGCCGATGTCGCTGTGCGCACCCGCCACCGTGACGTTGAGGAAGCGCCCGCCATCGGTCACCCCGGGATCCATCACGCGCGTGGATTGGAACAGGTTGCGCCGCTCGTCGTCGGCCGTGATCTGGAAGCCGGACACCACGGACGGCGGCAGGCGGCGGTCGTGATCGCGCGGTTCACCCGTGCCGACCGGATCGAACAGGCCGACGGCCTGGATGACGGTGCCGGGTTCGCGCAACGGTGGGCCAATGTAATTGACGCGCAGGACGCGACCGTCTCCGTCACGCGTCACCTGCGCGCCCTCGGGATTCTTGATGCCACGCTCTTCGACTAACCGGGTGAAACCGGCCGCCTGTTCCGCGCCACGACTGAATCCGATGGCGGCGAGGCGGATGTCCGCGCCCGGATTCTCCTTCAACCAGGCAGCCGACTGCTTCACGAACTGAAGATACATATCCTCCATGCGTGCTTCGTATGTGTACCCGCTGACGAGATCGTAAGTACCGCTCAGCCCTCCCTGCGTCCCCGGCCCTTCCACGTAACCCTGGGCGATGGCGGGATCCCTCAGCGACTCGATCTGCCTGGCGATCCGCGCGACGTTGGTATGATTCTCCGGCGCATCCCTCATCATGCTGTTGCCGGTGCCGTCGAACGCGGCGATGAAAAGACGGTCGTCCGACCTGCCACTGTCGTGGAGAACGGGCGCGGATAACCCCGCGAGCTGCTCGCTGGCGTGTGGAAAGCTCGCTAGGTCCGATGCCGTCGCCGGTATCGTGCTGACGCCGTCAGGGTGCCGTTCTCCGCCCATGTCCTTCTCCTTGGACTACTGCCTCAGTAGGTCCTGCTCCACACGCGCACCAGATCGTTGCGATGACCGCTGTAGGGATTGCCGGCCACCTGCAGCGCTTTGGTGGGAATGAACGCACGCATGTATACCGTGATCGTGCGGTCCTCGACTTCCAGCACGATGTCGGGATCGGTGATCGAAACGTCCTCGCGTATGTCTTCGCGCGGCACCTGATGGACGATCTTCCTGTCGCTGAAGATTGCAGCGATATCGACGTCGGCTTCATGCGCCACCCCATCCTTCGACCGCCAACTCACGTGGGCGGGCGGCGGAAAATTCCGCCGCGCAATGTGTCCCGCGCTCAAGATCTGTTCCCGCGTCCCCCGATAGGACGCCAAAGGGGGGCTGACCTCATCGTCTGTGTCGACCCCATGGGTGAAGCCCGAATAAGTGATCCTGCAGCCGATGGTGTCGAAACAGTGCGCACCGAAATTGTGCTGCACGAACGTCAATGGCCAGTCGGCGACGGTGTTGTCGATCCTGCCCACGGTCTTTCCGTTGCCCGATTCCTGCGTCATCGCCATGCCCTGGCATCCTGCGGTTGAAATGATCATCGCCGATATCAGCGCCAGCGATGGCGCATGACCCGAAGAACGTCGATGGCGTGTTGGCTTCCTGCCCAGCATTCGTGCACCTCTCGCGTCATGCGTCGGCTCTTCTGTACTTCAGATGTGTCGCCTGCGCAAGCTTTCACATTCAAGTCAGCGCACCTCTCCACCTACATTCATGTACATCAATCCGCCGGCATCGCACCTTCGTCCATGTGCACGACTTCCCACAGGTGGCCGTCGAGGTCCTGGAAGCCGCGCTGGTACATGAAGCCGTAATCCTTGGCTTCCATCGGTTCGCCGCCGCCAGCGGCGAGCGCCCTGTCCACCATGCTGTCGACGGCGGTGCGGCTTTCGGCGGAGAGGCAGAGGATCACTTCAGTGTGCGTGCGCGAGTCGCAGATCGCCTTGCGCGTGAAGCCCTGGAAGAACGGCTCGACCAGCAGCATGACGTAGATGCTTTCGCTGATGACGACGCAGGCCGCGTTCTCGTCGGTGAACTGCGGGTTGTTTGCGTAGCCCAGCGCCCTGAAGAACGCCTTAGAGGCTTCCAGGTCGCGGACGGGCAGGTTGACGAAGATCTGGTGGCTCATGGCGATGACCTCAACGTTGGTTCTGCGGCGGGATCTGTGCGGCGAGTCGCGCTTCCTGCTCGCGCAGCTCCGGCGTCAGCGCATCCCCGAAGTCATCGGCCTCGAACACCGGCCGCAACTCGATCTCGGTGCCGCCATCGAACGGTGCGCGCTTGATCCATTCGATCGCTTCGTCGAGGTTGCGTACCTGCCAGAGCCAGAAGCCCGCGACCAGCTCCTTCGTCTCACCGAAGGGCCCATCGATGACGCTGCGCTGCCTGCCCTCGAAGCGCACCCGCGCGCCCCGCGAGGACGGATGCAGGCCTTCACCCGCCAGCATGATGCCGGCCTTCACCAGCGCTTCGTTGAATTTGCCCATCTCGGCCAGCAGTTCGGTGCCGGGCATTTCACCGGCTTCGGACGCGGGGCTGGCCTTCACGATGACCATGACTTTCATTGAGATCTCCTGTCACGCGGTCGGGACCTTCCGCCGCTTTCAGGGAGACGACGAATGGGCATGGCGCGGATCGACACGATCTTGCGCGACCGACGACGGCGGGTCGGGACGCCGCCTACTGGAGGCGCAGCTTCAGGTCGCGACGGCCCTGCGCCTCGTTGCCGCTGTAGTCGCGCGCGGTGATGCGCAGCAGGTAGTCGCCCGGCGGCAGTTCGCCTGCGTGCCACGCGCCTTCGCCCCAGGCGCCATCGCGCACGGTATTGGTCACGCTGTACTTGAACCGTGTCACGGCGCTGCCATGCACGGTGATGCCGCTGCCCGGCGCGTAGGCGACCTGCACCGCGTCATCGGACGGCAGGCGCTGGAAGTCGAGCGTCATGCGCGGCGCCTCGAAGCCGACCACCGGCGTGCCGTCGTCATGCAGCACCTGGTAACCCAACGCATACAGGCCCAGGCGGCGCCGCGGCAGGTTGCGATCCACCTGGTCCCAGGCGTCCACGACGATGCGCACGCCCTGCAGTTCGCGCGGCACCACCACACGGCCGTCCTGATGCTGGTCGATGGGTTGGTCGAGCGTGTCGAACAGTGCGACGTCGTCGATGCGCGGCGGGTACGCATCGGTGAAACCGGTGAACCCGAGCGCGATGGCATTGCGTTCGTAGCCCGACGGCCCGATCGAGAGATGCACGTGCGCCATGCGGTTGATCGTTCCCAGCGCGTCGCCGGCAGCGAAACGGGTGCCGCGGCGTACGCGGATGCGGCCGGGATCGCCGCTGAGATCCCGCAGCAGTTGGAAGCGAGCCGGATCGAGCAGGTCGCCGCGCGGCGTGCGCCCCACCTTCATGTGGATGTAGTCCAGCGGGCCCACGCCAAGCCCTTCGCCCAGGCCATCGAAGCCCCACGCCGCGGACGGACTGCTGACCTTGCCGTCGGCGATGGCCAACACGGTGGCGCCCACGTCGCCACGGATGTCGAGGCCACCGTGCAGATGGTGGCGGCTCTCGCCTTCGTAGTCGCCCCGGACTTCGCCCAGCGTGCCCACCACTTCGTGCCACGCGTCCTGCGGCTGCAGTGGCCAGCGGCCCGCCGTCTCCGGCAGTGGATCGTCCGCCGAAGGCCCCACGGTCGCCGGCATCGGCACTGCACCCGTCGCGAGTGGCGTGATGCGATGCACGCGATGGCTTCCCGCGTCGGTGAAGTGCACGTCGCCGGAAGCATCGACGGCCAGGCCGGCCGTGCGCGACAGGCGCTGGTCCGATACATGCCCCGCCAGCGCATGCCAGCGACCGTCGCGCATCACCTGCATGACGCGCCCGCTGTACATCTCGCCGACGTACAACTGGCCATCGTGCGTCAACGCGAGGCTCAGGGGCCGACGCGGGCCGGCCAGCGCCGGCAGGTCCTGCTGCATCGGCAGCGTACTGACGCCACCCTGCGGCCCGATCCGGCGGATGGCATTGTTGCGGAGATCGGCCACCCAGGCCACGCCGGTCGCATCGACCGCGATGCCGGTCGGCGTGTCGAACCGCGCCTCCGCTCCCGAACCGTCGAGGAATCCGGGATGTTCTCCGCCCGCCAGCGTGGTGACGTTGCCTTCGCGCGAGATCAAGCGGATGCGGTCGTTGTAGGTGTCGGCCACATAGATGCGACCGCTGCCGTCCACCGCCACGCCGATGGGGCCATTGAACTGTGCCTGCTGCGCAGGTCCGTCGCGGTAGCCGGCTTCACCCGTGCCCGCGACCGTGGTCACCACGCCCTGTGGCGTGACCTTGCGGATGGCATGGTTGCCGGTGTCGGCCACGTAGAGATTGCCTGCATCGTCGCGCGCCAACGCCGACGGCGTGTGGAAGGCGGCAGCCGGACCGGTGCCATCGGCGAACCCCTCGCGCCCGCCCGCCAGTGTGGTGACGGTGCCGTCGGCGGCAATGCGGCGGATGCGGTTGTTGTCGCCCGCATCGGCGACATAACGCGTGCCGTCCTCCATCACCACGATGCCCCAGGGGTCGTCGAAGCGGGCCTGCAGCCCCGCGCCATCCCGCAGGCCGCGCACGCCATCGCCTGCCGCCAGCGACAGCTGGCCGGGCCAGCCGAACGGGGTGGCTGGCGGGCCGGAATCGGGCACCGGGACCGGGAAGCGGGGGGTGAACAGGAAGGTGGCGGCGAGGGCAGCGGTGGTGAGCACTACCACTACCCATAGCCAGGCAGTACGACTCATTGCATCAGGAGGCGGGAGAAGGACGCCGCATGATGGAGATTCGACGCACGCTTTGGAAGCGCGCCGCCGAAGCCTACAGCCCCGTCGCCGTCACCTGGCAAGGCACGATGAAGGTCACCAGCCCTCCGGCAGGCAGCACAGGTACGGCCACGCCACCACTTACCAGGTTGGGAAGCGCCGCAGCGCCCGGACACGCCGCGCCGCCACTGGCGCTGCAGGTGATGGGATTGCCCGCGGCCGGGCAGCTCAGGCCACCGCCGGGCGTATCGCTTACCAGCGCACCATCCGCCGCACTGGGGCCTGCGTTCGACACGGTCACGGTGAAGTTCCGCAGCGCTCCGCTGAGGGAGGGGCCGGAAGCGGTGGATTTCACCACCGACAGGTCGGTCACGCGCGCGGTGTTGGTGATCGTGCAGACGATGGCCTGGCCCGCATGCGCGCTGGTCAGGGTCAGCGTGTTGCCGCTGAGACTGCCTCCGGTGCAGCTCCACGCACCCGGGGTGTAGGTGCGCGCGTTGCCCGCACCCAGGGTTTCGCCCAGGGTGATGACGTTGCCCGGCACCACCTGCACGGCGGCTCCGGTGTCGGTTTCCGATGCACTGTTGGCGGTGGACGACAGCGTGGCGTTGGTGGCGCCCCCGGTCGCCGATAGCGCGGCGGTATCGTTGATCGCCGCGTTGACCCACGTCTTCGCAAGGGCCAGCGTGGCCTGCGCACTGTTGGTCAGCGTGCAGGTGATGGTCTGGTTGGCGCGGTAGTTCGCGGCGGGAATGGTGATCTGCCGGGTCGCCGTGTCGACGGTGGCGCTCACGGCGGCACCGCTCTGGTCCGTACAGGCGCCGGACGTGAGCACATAGCCGGCGGGGACGCTGGACTCGGTCAGCGTGATCGCGGCCGCGTGGTTGGTGACCGGATAGGTCGCCGACGCCACCGGCGAATTCTGCGCCGTGGTGGTCAGGTTGGACGTCTGCGACAACGCATTGCTGGCGGTGATGCCGAAGGTGCCGGTGCCGCCCGCGGACTGCTTGCGCACGATCACGCGGGAACCCTCAAGGCTCCAGCGCAGTTCCAGCTGATCGCCTCCGGTCGGTCCCTGCAGTCCCACGTTGAACGTCAGGCTGGTGATGCCCGTGCCATTGAAACGGATCGAACCACAGGCCGTGCCACGCGCGATGGAGGCCGTGTTGCCCGCGCGGCATTCCGCATCGGCTTCGCCCGAGAACCCATCACCGGTCTCGCGCACGAAGGTGCTGCCGTTCACCAGGAACTGCGGATTGCCGCTGAGCCGCGTCAGCGAGACGGTCCCGCCCTGCGAGACCGAACTGTTCAACGTCCATCGCGAGCTGTTGGGATCGGAGCCGATCGCGCCGCCCAGGCGGTCGATGTGCAGCACCGGGTTGTCCACCGGCTTGCTGAAGGTGATGGTGTAGTTGCGGCTGCTGACTTCGTGCAGCAACGTCAGCGAAGCCCCCCCATTCACCGTACCGCCATAGGGGTCGGTCCAGCGGCCGCCGTTCGTCCCGTTGAAGGTGCCGTTGGCATATGGATCGTCCGAGGTGCCCGTCCACACGACACTGATGCCGTTGAGCGTGGTGGTGGCCGACGCCGATCCGTTGGTCGTCCAGGCGCCGGTAATCAGTGCCAGGGCCGAACCGGCCGCCAGGATGCCGGCGAACAGCAACCCGGCCTGCTCCGCGCGGCGGCGCCAGCGGCGGGCCCGGACAGCGGTGGAAGACGACAGACGCGCGAAAAAGGCGCCGCTCGGGCGCTGGCCATCAATAGCGTGGTACGACATCGACGAACGGATCCCCTGACACGATCTGTTGGAGAGGCGCTCCCCAGGCCTGTGGATTCAACGGCCTTACGCTTGCCCCGTTTGACGCGGTGACCCAAGACGCCTTCCAGGCTATGGAGGGGCCACTCACAAATGTGATCCGTATCTTAGCTTACATCTCACGCTTTTGAGCAATACGTCACGTTATCGCCCCCCCCAAGGGGGTCTGCGGAAGGAAAAACGTTCAGCCGACCGCACCCTTCCCCTCGTCAGATGAGGATGGCGCCCCCTGACATGGCGGGGCACCCGGCACGGGAAACAGGCTCGGCGCGACCGTGCGGACCCGTCCGTCACGATAGGCTGCAATGCTCGCTCCGACGCCTCGATCAACCCGCATCATCGCCAACCCCAGCGCGCCCCTTGGAGTCCAGCCGCCGCCTCAGCGCACAGGCAACGGGTCTTCCTTGTAGATGGCGACGTGCGGCACGCCGTCGGCGCCGATCCAGCCGCGGTACATGCCTTCGGTGTTGAACGGGAACGCGATGCTGCCGTCGGCGCCGAGGGCGATCGCGCCGCCGTCGCCGCCGGCCTTGGGAATGTCGCCGTTGATCACCCCCCCGGCCGCGCGGGCGATGCCCTGCCCGGACAGGCGCACGCGCGCGCAGATCTCGTGCGCGGCCGCCGCACGGATGTAGTACTCCCCCCAGCCGGTACCGGAAACCGCGCAACGGTCGTCGGCCCAGGTGCCTGCACCGATGATGGGTGCGTCGCCCACGCGACCGTAGCGCTTGTTGGTCATGCCGCCGGTGGACGTGCCCGCAGCCAGTTGTCCCTTCGCATCCAGTGCCAGGGCGCCGACCGTGCCGAAGTAGGCCTTGCCCGGCAACGCCAGCGGCGTATTGCTCGCCTGCGCCTGCGCTTCTTCCTGCAGTGCCTTCTGCAACTGCTGCCAGCGCTTTTCGGTGCGGAAGTACGACGGGTCGACGAGCGCGATGCCCTGCTCCTTCGCGAAAGCTTCCGCGCCGCCGCCGACCATCATCACGTGGCGCGATTTTTCCATCACCGCGCGCGCCAGCGTGATCGGATTCTTGACCCGGTGCACACCGGCGACCGCGCCCGCCTTGCCGGTGGCGCCGTCCATGATCGAGGAATCGAGTTCGTTCCTGCCGTCGTGGGTGAACACCGCGCCGCGGCCCGCATTGAACTGCGGCGCGTCTTCCAGCACGGCGATGGCGGCGGTCACGGCGTCCAGCGCTGGCTTGCCGCTCTCCAGTTGCGCATGGCCGGCACGCAGCGCGGCTTCCAGCGCGGTGCGTGCGGCGTCTTCCTCGGCCGGCGTCATCCCGGCACGCTCGACGCCCGCACCGCCGTGGATCACCAGTACCGGCGACGCCACCGCCACCAGCACGCCGTCGCGCACGGCGTACTGGCGTTCGGCGGCGGGCTTCTCGACGCGGCCGCTGGGCAGATGCAGCACGGAGCCGACACCGGCGATCACGGTCTCGACGCGATCGAGGTTCATCGCCTCGTCTTCGACCTGCTTCTGCGCGAAGCCACCCTTCACCACCGTCGCGCCGGCACCGGGCGCGGTCGCATAGACGCGCGCGCTGCCATCGCCTTCCACGGCAACCGCGGCGTCTTCATCCACGCCCAGGCCGACAAGCGGACGCTGCGCCATCGCTTCGGCCTTGGCGACGAACGCAATCAGGCGGCCGAGGCGGTTGCGTTCGCTGAAGTGCGTGTCGGTGATGACGCCCTTCAGCAACGCCAGGTGCAGGAAATCCGTCTCGATGGTGTTGTCCGGACCGAGCGGATCGGCCAGCGCGCGCGGGCTGATCTGGCTGCCGCCATCCATCGCGCCATAGAGATATTCGCCCTGCATCGCGAGCCCGGCGCTGGTGCCGCCGAGCGGCTTGCCCGCGCGCACGTGCGCGTCCAGCGCATCGCCCACCGGGGTGCCACGCCAGTAGCGCACGTAGCGCGACTGGTCGCCGCCCGCCAGGAAGATGCCATCGGCGCGCTTCAGGCTGCGCAGCATGGCGGGATCCGTCGCCGCGTCCCGGTCGCTGAAGACGAACGTTTCCACCGACGCGATGCCGCCCACTTCGTTGAAGAATTCCTCGCCGATCTCGCCGGCCTGCGATGCCCGCAGCACCACGATGTGGCCGTTGCCCGCCTTCCGCATGAACCAGCGCAGCGCGTCGAAGTTGCGGTCGCCGCCGCCCATCAGCAGCAGGCCCGGCTGCACCTTCCCGGGGGTCTTCGCGCCGGTGTCGCCCAGTACGTAATGCGCCGGCTTGCCCGCCAGCGCAGGCAACGACAAGGCCAGCGCCAGCATGCACACCACGCCACGTCGCATCGCACCAAAGACAGACACCATGCCGCCACTCCCACGTCGAAGGTGGCGGCAGGATGCCACGCACCGATGCCAAGGAGAGACGAACCGGCGCGCACTTCCCCCCATCCGGGCGGACCGCGCGTACGGCATGTGCGATCGGCTAGAGTGCGGTCATGCCCACCGAACTGGACGACTGGTTCATCCGCGAGGTGCTCGTCCACGAACGGGCGCTGGTGCTGTTCCTGCAGCGTGCCTGGCCCCATCGCGACGAATGGCACGACCTGCGGCAGGAGGCCTACGCGCGGGTCTACGAGGCGGCGGCACGCACGCGGCCGGACGCGCCGAAGGCCTTCCTGTTCGCCACCGCCCGCCACCTGATGACCGACCGCCTGCGCCGCAGCCGGGTGGTGTCGATCGAGTCGGTGGGTGATTTCGAGTCCTCGAACGTCTACCTGATCGATGAGGTGTCGCCGGAGCGGTGGACCGGGACCCGACAGGCGCTCAAGCGCATGGTCGAGGCCCTGGACCGGCTTCCCGACCGTTGCCGCGAAGTGGTGTGGCTGCGGCGGGTGGAGGAACTGCCGCAGAAGGACGTCGCCCGGCAACTGGGCATCAGCGAGAAGACAGTGGAAAAACATCTGGCCAAGGGGATGCGCCTGCTCGCCGACCACCTGTACGGCGGCGACGCCGTGCATGGACCGGCCGCACGAACGGCTGCCCGGCCCGTCATGGACGAGGACGACGGACATGACCGACAGCAGACGGATTGAAGAAGCTGCGGCCGACTGGCTGGTCCGTCGCGATGGCGATGACTGGAGCGCGCAGGACCAGCATGCGCTGGATGCCTGGCTGGCCGCGTCCGCGCAGCACAAGGTGGCGTGGCTGAGGCTAGAATCGGCGTGGCGTGAAGCCGGTCGCCTGCAGGCGTTGGCGGCGGGGCTGCCTGCGGGTTCGCCGCCGCCTCGCGCCTGGTCCGCTACACGCATGCCGGAAGGATCACCCGACCAGGTTCCCGACCTTCGGGGCGTCGCCTTCGCGCCACGCTACCGGGACGACCGGGCGCGGCGCGGCGGATGGCGGCATGGCATGGCGGCCGCGCTGGCGGTCGTGGCGCTGGGCTCGGCCGTCTGGGGCGGCTGGCAGATGACCGGTCGCGAACACGGCACCTACGCCAGTGCGGTTGGGCAGATACAGACCGTGACGCTGCCTGACGGCTCCACCGCCACGCTGAGCAGCGGCAGCCGGCTGGAGCTGCGCATCAGCCGCAGCGAGCGGCACCTCGCCCTGGTGCAGGGTGAAGCCTTCTTCGATGTGGCCCGCGATACGCGGCGCCCGTTCGTGGTGGAAACGGAAGGCCGCCGCGTGGCGGCCGTGGGCACGCGCTTTTCCGTGCGACGCGATGCCGATGCGGTGCGCGTGGTGGTGACCGAAGGCAAGGTGCGCCTGGAAAGCCGCGCCGGCGCCGACGGCCGTGCGCAGCCGGTTGCGCTGCTGCCGGCCGGCAGCGTGGCGACCGCCGGCCGCAATGGCGTGCTGGTGCGTTCGCTGCCGGTGGCCGATGCGGAGCGTTACCTGGAGTGGCGCGAGGGTTTCCTGACCTTCGACGACACCTCGCTGGCGGAGGCCGCGGCCGAGTTCAACCGCTTCAACACGCGCAAGCTGGAGCTGGGCGACGACGCCGTCGCCGGCCTGCGCGTGGGCGGCAACTTCCGCTGGTCCAATGCCGACGGCTTCGCGCATCTGCTGGAACAGGGATTCCCGGTGCGCGCCGAACGGCACCCGGACCGCATCGTGCTGCACACACGCTAGGGCCACGCACGCCACGACGAAGGTCATGGGGGGATTTGCGCGGCTCGTTCGTCCTGATAGCGAGAGGTGCCATTCCGAGCACCACGGGGAGAGTCGTCGATGCAGTACCCAGTGCGCGTCCTGCTGTTGAGCATGGCCTGTAGCGCGGCGCTCGCCGCGCAGGCCCAGGCGGCCCCAGGCCGCATCGATCTGCCTGCGGGCGAACTGACGGCAGCGCTCAACACGCTGGCCAAGCAATCCGGCACGCAACTTGTCTATCGCGCCGATCAGCTGAAGGGCCGGCGCACCAGCGGGGTGCAGGGCGCCACGTCGACCGACCAGGCGCTGGACCGCCTGCTGCAGGGCAGTGGTTTCCAGGCAAAACGCGATGCATCCGGCGCGGTGCTGATCGTGCAGGCCGACCCTACTCCGCGCCGCGCACCGCCACCGCGCCCGGCGCCGCAGGAAACACCTCCGGGCGGAGGCGCCGCACAGGTCGAGGAACCCGTGACCCAGCTGGAAACCCTGCAGGTCACCGGCTCGCGCATCCCCCGCGCGCAGATCGAGGGACCGGCACCGATCACCGTGGTGACCGCGGAGGACATCAAGGCAGGCGGTTTCACCAGCGTTCCCGATGTGCTGCAGTCGTTGACTCAGAACGGCGGCGAGACCCAGAGCCAGCAATCGGCCGGCGGTGCGGACTTTTCCCCCGGCGCACAGCAGGTCGACCTGCGTGGCCTGGGCCCGAACCACACCCTGGTGCTGGTCAACGGTCGTCGCATCGCAGACTTCCCGCTGCCTTTCGGAGGCCGCAGCAATTTCACCGACATCTCCAGCCTGCCGCTTGGCATGATCGAACGCATCGAGGTACTGACCGGCAGCGCGTCAGCGATCTACGGCTCGGACGCGATCTCCGGCGTGGTCAACTTCATCCTCAAGAAGGAAGCGGACGGCATCACCGTCGACTATCGCTACGGACAGACCGAACGCGGCGACGCGGAATCGATGCGCCTCAACATCTCCGGCGGATTCTCGCGCGGAAATTTCGATGCCGTTCTGGGCATGGAGTATCGCGACCAGAGTCCACTGTGGGGCTATCAGCGCGCGCAACAGGACTCCAGCTACGACGCGCCCAATCCGACCCGCTATGGCTATCCGCCGCGCAACTTCCTGATCACCGACTGGTGGGACGACTACATCGATCCGGGCGAGGAGACCTGCGACAGCCTGTCGAACCTCAACGAAGGCACGATGCACTACGCCAATCGCCGCAACTACGGCTACTACTGCGGCAGCGACCGTGCGGTGGCCTACCGCACCATGATCAGCAAGCGCGAAGGCGTGAACACCTACGCCACGTTCAACTACGAGTTCGGCAATGGCACGCGCTGGTTCGCCGACGTGCAGGCCGGCCGCCACGAACTGTCGCTGTTCCGCGCACCACGCAGCTGGGCGTTGATGACGGAAGACGGCACCGAGTGGGACTACTTCTACAACCAGAACACCGAGCAGCTCGAGTACTGGCAACGCCAGTTCACCGTCGAAGAGATGGGCGGCCTGCGCAATGGCATGGTCAACACCGTCCAGAAGACCTTCGGCGTCACCACCGGCTTTTCCGGCAGCTTCGGCAGCAACTGGGACTACGAAGCCGCACTGAGCCATTCGCAGTACCGGGCCGAAATCAGCTGGCCGCAGATCATCGCCGCGCGCGCCAACGACCTGTTCCTCGGACCGCAGCTCGGCTATGACGAAGACGGCTATCCGATCTACGACGCGCCCCACGAACGCATGTACACGCCGCTGACGCGTGCCGAGTACGACAGCATCTTCGCCCGTACCACCTACAAGCCCGAATCCGAAACGCAGTCGCTGTCGTTCACGCTGACGAACGCCTCGCTATTCTCGCTGCCCGGCGGCGATGCAGGATTCGCGGCCACCGCCGAACTCGGTCGCCAGTCCTACGACCTGAAACCCGACCCGCTGGCGACGCAGTACTACTACTACAGCTGGAAGGATTCGGACGGAAAGGGCAGCCGCAACCGCTGGGCGGTGGCAGGCGAACTTCGCATGCCGCTGCTCGACAGCCTGAACCTGAGCGTCGCCGGCCGCTTCGACCAGTACCGCTTCGCCGGCCGCGATCCGAACAAGTTCACCTGGAGCGCCGGCCTGGAGTGGCGTCCCGTCGACAGCCTGCTCGTGCGCGGCTCCTACGGCACCGCGTTCCGTGCGCCCGACCTGCACTACGTGTTCACGGGCCCGGGCAACGATGAAACCTCGGTCACCGATTTCTACCGCTGCGACACGGAAGAGCCGGATGCCGAGAGTTACGACGACTGCAGCTACGGCAGCGAAGGCATCATCCGCAGCCGCGTCGGCAACAAGGACCTGGAGCCGGAGACCAGCGATTCCTGGACCGCCGGCCTCGTCTGGTCACCCGCGCCGTGGCTGGACCTGTCGCTGGACTACTTCAACATCGACATGCGCAACCAGGTACAGGACCTTCGCGCGAACGAAGTCATGCGCTGGGAGCGGGATTGCCGGCTGGGCCTGAATGGCGCGGTCGCGACGTCCGATACCTGCATCGACATGCTGGCCCGCGTGACGCGCACGCAGACCGGCGCCATCTACGGCGTACACGTCAACCCGATCAACATCGCGCAGGAGAAGACCAGCGGCATCGACGCCACGGCCAATCTCAAGCTGGACACCGGCATAGGCCTGTTCCGTCTGACCGGCAGCTACACCTGGGTGGAGAAGCACGACATCCAGGAGTATCCGGATGAAGCGGTCGTGGACATGTTCGCCATCAACAGCGGCTACGACATCCCGCGAACCAAGGCCAGCCTGCGCCTGTCGTGGGAGAAGAACGCATGGAGCGCCGCCATCCAGGGCCGTCGCTTGGGAAGCCTGCCCAACGGCTGGTCCTACGATGAGGTGTGGGAGGAAGGCGATCCGGGCCCGAAGATCGGCGCAACCTACCGTTACAACGCGAATGTGCAGTTCCGCTTCACCGACCACTCGCAGATCTCGTTGTCCGTGGTCAACCTGTTCGACAAGGCGCCGCCGGTCGATCCGACCTACACCTCGTATCCTTACTACGACATCTCGTGGTTCGACACCGAGGGCCGCAGCTTCTACCTGCAGTACACCCACAAGTTCGGTGGCAGCGCGCTTTAAGCTCCTCCAGTACGGCAACAACAGGAAGCCCGCCTTCCGGCGGGCTTCCTGTTTTCAGGTACGGGTCGGTCACACCGTCCCGCGATTCTTGCCCTGCCACGGCCGGTACCAGTCGCGGATCGCGGCCATGTCGATGTCCATGTTGCCGGTGGGGTAGTACACGTCGCCGATGCCGATGGTCTTTTCCGGGTAGTGGAAGTACGCCATCAGGATCGGCACCTGCGCCTGGTGGGCGATCTTCAGGAAGCCGCCCTTCCACTTGTCCACGCGCTTGCGCGTGCCTTCCGGCGTCAGAGCGAACCACATCTTCTCGGATTGCCGCAGCATGCGCACGGCCTGCTCCACAGTGCCCTGCGGTGAGCTGCGATCCAACGGGACCACGCCCAGCTTGCGTAGCAGGGGCGACAGCGGCCACCAGAACAGTTGCGCCTTGCCGAGCACACGCACCTGGAAGCCCATGGCGATCTTCGCCGCCATCCCCCAGATGCCGTCCCAGTTGGACGAATGCGGCGCCACGATCATCACCAGCCGCGGAATGTCCGGCAGCGTGCCGGTCACCTTCCAGCCGAAGGTGCGCAGGAACGTGCGGCCCAGCCAGCGGGTGAACCGGTTCGGCGGCACCTGCGGCATGTTGGGTGGAATGCGCGGAATGATGTCATCGCTCAAACAATTACTCCCATTGGTTCTTCTGCGAGCGGCCGCGCTTGATATGGCTGCGCTCGCGCTTGGCATCCAGCCGACGCGCCTTGGCGGCACGCGAAGGCTTGGTGGCCACGCGTTTCTTCGGCACCACCAGCGCAGCGGCAATGATGGCGGCCAGCCGCTCACGCGCATCCTGGCGGTTGCGATCCTGGGTGCGGAAGCGCTGCGCATCGATGACCAGCACGCCCTCGTCCGTCAGCCGGCGGTCGCGCTTGGCCAGCAGGCGCTCACGCAGCGCCTCGGGCAGCGACGGCGAGCCGGCCACGTCGAAGCGCAGCTCCACGGCAGTGGACACCTTGTTCACGTTCTGGCCGCCCGCGCCACTCGCGCGCACGAAGCGCTCGACCAGTTCGTCGTCCGGAATCGCCAGCGTCGGCGTGATCTCGAGTGCGGTGCTCCCCATGTGCGGATTGTAGTCAGGATGCGTGTCCGTTCGCAGTGCAAGCGCGTGGATTGGCCGACGATTAACACCAGATTTACTCCTGCGCAGGCACCCTACGACCCCGTTCCCGCCGTCCACGCCGCATGTCCTACTTCCCGTCGATCACGGCCCGTGCCCTGCTGCGCCTCCTGCTCACCCTCGCCCTGGCGGCATCCGCGCCGGCCTTCGCGGCCGAACCCACCGATGCCGACGTCGACCGCCTGCTCAAGGCGTCGCGCGCCGAAAGCCTGCTGGCCGGGATGATCCCCCAGATGGAAGCGGTGCAGCAGCAGGAGTTCGACAAGCATTTCGCCGGCAAGGAAATGACCGGGGAACAGAAGGCCGAAGTCACCCGGATCCAGGCCAAGACGCAGGAAATCATCCGCAGGACGCTGTCGTGGGAAGAGATGCGGCCGGTATACCTGGACGTCTACAAGAAGACCTACACGCGCGAAGACGTGCGTGCGATCACCAAATTCTACGAAAGCGCCGCCGGCCAGCGCATGCTCGACAAGAACCCGGCCCTGATGCAGAACATCATGTCGGCCGTGCAGCAGAAGATGGTGCCGATGCTGGAAGAGCTGCAGGCCGAGATCAAGAACATCCCGGTCACCCCGCCGCCTCCGGTCTCTCCGCCGCAGAAGCGCCGCCGCACGCGCTGACCGCACGGGAAACGCGAATGTAGGAGCGGGCCATGCCCGCGATGCTTTTGCGCGATCCGATCGAAGAGCATCGCGGGCATGGCCCGCTCCTACAAAGGCCCACGTCCGCTTCAAAGCACCAGTTGGGCGCGCGGCGGCAACCGCCAGTCGATGGGTGCCTGCCCGCGTTGCGCGAGGTACTGATTGGTCGCCGAGAAATGCCCGCACCCCAGGAAGCCGCGATGCGCCGACAACGGCGAAGGGTGTGGCGCGCGCAGGACGCGATGGCGGCGCGTGTCGATCACCTTGCCCTTGGCCTGCGCATAGCTGCCCCACAGCAGGA
The DNA here is from genome assembly GCF_029542205.1 of Pseudoxanthomonas sp. SE1. NCBI lineage: Bacteria > Pseudomonadati > Pseudomonadota > Gammaproteobacteria > Lysobacterales > Lysobacteraceae > Pseudoxanthomonas > Pseudoxanthomonas sp. SE1. Next base: position 3,984,626 of record NZ_CP113783.1, read on the forward strand.
ACACCAGACCTTCGCGCTCGCGCGCCAGCGTCTCGATGGCGTGGTCGGTGAAGCCTTCCCAGCCTTTGCCCTGGTGGGCGCCGGCCCGGCCTTCTTCCACCGTCAGCACGGCATTGAGCAGCAGCACGCCCTGGCGTGCCCACGGCAGCAGGCAGCCGTGATCGGGCGGCGGAATACCGAGGTCGGTGTTGATTTCCTTGTAGATGTTCACCAGCGACGGCGGCACCGGCACGCCCGGCAGCACCGAGAAGCACAGGCCATGCGCCTGGCCGGGCCCGTGGTACGGGTCCTGCCCGAGGATCACCACCTTCACCGCATCGAACGGCGTGGCATCGAACGCGGCGAAGATCTGCGGCCCCGGCGGATAGATACGCGCGCCGGCCGCCTTGCGCTGGCGCAGGAAGGCCGACAGATCGCGCATGTCCGGCCGCTGCAGCCAGTCGCCGGTGTGCGCCTTCCACGAAGGCTCCAGCTTGATGCGGTCGTCGTCGGTCATGCGTGTCGCGTGCGGCTCAGACCAGGCTGCGCGATTCGTCCATGCGCGCCAGGCGAAGCTGGAACAACACCTTGGTCACCAGCAGACGTTCGGCGATGGGTTTCAGTACCAGATCGTTGGCGCCGGCCTGCAACAATTCGGCCTGGTTGTCGCGGTTGCTGTCACCGGTCATCACCAGGATCGGCAACCGCCGCTTGCCGTAGGCGAAGTCCACGCGGATGCGCTGCACGATGTCGCGCCCGCTCAACTCGCCCTTCAGGATCACGTCGGTGAGCACCAGGTCGAACTTGTGCGTCGACAGGCCCAGGGATTCCGCCGTGAGCAGCGCGAATGCGTCTTCCGCCTTCAGCACGTGCACCACGTTGAGCGACTGGCGCTCCAGCATGCGCCGCGTGGTCTCGGCGACGACGCGGCTGTCCTCGATGTACAGGATGGTCGCGCCCACGATCGGTTCGGGCTGCACGTAGCCACGGATGAAGGTGGCCAGCGCCTCATGCCCGAGCGACTTGTCGAAGTAATCGGTGACGAATTCGGTGAAGCGACGCTCTTCCAGATGTTGCTGGGCATCGCCTGAGACCACGATCACCGGCACGTAGGCCTGCCCTGCCGCCTCGCGGACACTGCGCGCGATCTCCAGTCCGTCGCCATCAGGCAAGGCGAGCGCCGTGGTCACCAGATGCACCTCGCCGCCCGCCAGAGCGTTACGGGCCTCGGCGACGCTGGAGCAGCCGATCACCTGCACCCCCGGCAGCTCGCGCTGCAGCACGTCGGCAATCAGCTTGCGGACCAGCTTGGACCCGTCCACCACCATCACGCGGGGCGCGTCGCTGATCAGGTGCCGGAGCTCTTGGGCCATGAAGGTGAGGAATCTCAGGTTTCAGTCGGTCGAGTCTGACGCAAGAAGTGGCCAGTCACCAGCCATGCCCCCACCCAGCCGATCACCGTAGCCGCCAGCACGACGGCCGTCGCACCGACCGGGTCCAGCCCGACCAGCACGAACGGACTGCCGTAACTCCGCGCCAGTGCCGCCAGCGGATCACGCAGTGCCAGCGCCGCCAGCGTCAGCAGGCCCAGCGCCAGCGCACCGGCGGCCAGGCCGTACCAGGCGCCCAGGTACACGAAAGGCCGGCGGATGAAGCCATCGCTGGCGCCCAGCAGTTGCAGCACGCCGATTTCCTCGCGCCGCGACTGGATGTCCAGGCGCACCGTATTGCCGACCACCAGCAGGGCGCCCAGGCCGAACAGCGCGGCGAGTACCCATACCAGCCGCTTGCCGAAACCCATCCAGCCGCTGAGCCGCTCACGCCAGGCCGCATCGTGCTGCAGCAGGTCGGTTTCCGGCAGCGCCTCCAGCGCGGCGATCAGTCGCGCCTCGTCGCCCTCGGGCACCACGACCAGCAGGCTAGGCAGGGGATTGCCGTCCAGCAGATCCAGCGAACCCGCCAGACCACTGCGTTCGCGGAATTCCGCCAGGCCCTGTTCGGGCGTGCGCAACTCGACGCGGGCGACATCGTCGCGCCCACGCAACGATTCGGCGAGCGCCTGCGCGCGCGCCACCGGCGTGTCCGGGGTCAGGAATAGGTCGATCTCGCGCGACTGCTGCACATCGCCGGCGAAGAGGCCCACGTTCAGCAACGCCAGCCACAGGCCCAGCGGCAGCACGAACGCCACCGCCATCACGCCGATCGTGAGCAACGTCGCCCACGGCCGCCGCACGGTGCGCCCCAGGCTGGAGACGAAACTGTAGAGATGCTGGTCCAGCCAGATGCCGAACCCGGAGCGCGCCTGCGCACGGCTGTTCTTCGCGTCGCTCATTCGGCCAGGTCCGCCGGCGAGATGTCGTCGACCAGCTTGCCGTGGTCGAGGATCAGCACCCGCTTCTTCATGCGCTTGAGCAGCGACAGGTCATGGCTGACCACCAGCACGCTGGTACCGCGCTCGGGCATGGACGCGAACAGCGACATGATCTCCGCCGCCAGCGTGGGATCGAGGTTGCCGGTCGGTTCGTCCGCCACCAGCAGGCGTGGCTCGGCGACGATGGCGCGCGCGATGCCGACGCGCTGCTGTTCGCCGGCGGACAGTTGGGTGGGCAACGCCTTCTCGCGATGGCCCAGCCCCAGTCGCGCCAGTACTTCCCGCACGCGTTTGCCGATGTCGCCACGGCGATCGCCGCGCAGGATCAGCGGCAACGAGACGTTCTCCATCACCGTGCGATCGGTGAGCAGCCGGTGGTCCTGGTAGACCGCGCCGACCTCGCGACGATGCAGCGGGATGCGGCCGCCACGCACCTTCAAAAGGTTCTTGCCGGCGAACAGGACAGCACCGCGACTGGGTCGCTCGCTCAGGTGGATCAGCTTCAGCAGCGTGCTCTTGCCGGCGCCGGAATGGCCGGTGACGAACAGCATCTCGCCTTCGGCCACCTCGAAGCTGACATCCTCCAGCGCCGCATGGCCGCCGGGGTATTGCTTGCTGACGTTTTCGAATCGGAGGACGCTCATGTGCGTCGATTATGCCGGACCGATCAAGACACTGGCGATGCCGGCGCGCAAAGAAAAAGCCGGGACAAGCCCGGCTTCTCCACGACGCGTGCGAGCGGACGGATCAGCCGCCGGACACCAGCGAGCGGATCTTGCGTCCGAGGCGCGTCAGGAAACCCGCATTCTCGTCGGCGGGCTTCGGTGCGGCTGCGGGCTTCGGTGCGGCCGGCGCGACGTTCGCCACGGCACCTTCGGCCCCCTCGAGCGGACGGCCATGGCGACGACGACGGCGCTTGCGCGGCTTGCGCTCGCCTTCCGGCAGCGCGGCGGCCTCGGGACGCGGCACTTCGGCAACGCGCGCCGCCGGTGCAGCCGCGGCGACAGCCTCACCTTCGGGGCGTGGCGCACGCGGTGCGCGCGGCGGACGCGGCTTGCCATCGGCCGAGCGCGGGCCGTCGCGGCGAGCACCGTCGCGACGACCGGCGCCACCGGATCCACCGGGCTTGCGGCCACCACCCCGGCGCTCTTCGTCCGCCGCCTTCTGTTCGCGGGCCTCGCGGAAGATCTGGCTGACGCTTTCTTCTTCGTCATCGCCCTCACCCGCTGCCGGCTTCGGACGCTCCGGACGCGGCAGCGCCGTCAGCAGCTCGGCGGTGACCGGCTCGGACGGGATCTTCTGCTCGATGTAGGCCTCGATGTCGGGCAGCGACATCGCATAGCGCTCGCAGGCGAAGCTGATCGCATCGCCCTCGGCGCCGAGGCGCGCGGTGCGGCCGATGCGGTGCACGTAGTCCTCGGCGTCGAACGGCAGATCGTAGTTGAACACGTGCGACACGCCATCGATATGCAGGCCACGCGCGGCCACGTCGGTGGCCACCAGCAGTTCCAGCTGGCCGGCCTGGAACTTCTTCAGCAACGATTCGCGCTTCTTCTGCGGCACGTCGCCGGACAGCACGCCAACGCGGTAGCCGGCCCGTTCCAGCGCTCGGGCAACACGCTCGACGAACGCCTTGGTGTTGACGAACACCATGGTGCGCGCGCCTTCACTGCGCGACAGCAGGCCGATCAGCAGCGGGATCTTTTCTTCATCGGCCGGGTAGTAGAGCTTCTGCCGTACCTTGGCCGCGGTGATGAACTCGGTCTCGACGACGAGCTTCTCGGGCTCGTTCATGTGCTCGTAGGCGAGCTCCAGCACGCGGTGCGACAGCGTGGCCGAGAACAGCAGCGTCTGCCGCGTCGTGCGCTCGGGCATGCGCCGAAGCAGGAAGCGGATGTCCTTGATGAAGCCCAGGTCGAACATGCGGTCGGCTTCGTCCAGCACGCACATCTCGCAGGCGTGCAGGCTGACCACCTTGTGCTGCTTGACGTAGTCGATCAGGCGGCCCGGGGTGGCGATGATGACGTCCACGCCCTGCTGCAGCAGTTCGCGCTGCTTGTCGTAGTCCACGCCACCGTAGACCAGCGCGAAGCGCAGCCCGAGGTCGGCGCCGAACTTCACGGCATCCTTGTGGATCTGGATGGCCAGCTCACGCGTGGGCGCCAGGATCAGCGCGCGCGGATCCTCGGGCTTGCGATCGGCCAGCGCCGGGCGGATCAGCAGGCGGTTCATCACCGCCACCAGGAACGCCAGCGTCTTGCCGGTGCCGGTCTGCGCCTGGCCGGCCACGTCGCGGCCCGCGAGGGCAACCGGAAGCGTCATCGCCTGGATGGGCGTGCAGCGGGAGAAACCTGCGGCTTCCAGCCCGGCCAGAAGCGCCGGATGCAGGTCGAACGAAGAGAAAGTTATATCGGTTAACGGTTTGTCGCTCATGCCTTCTTCTTTGCGTCGCTGTGTTCCGCGCGCGTCTCTTATGAATGCGGTGGGTGTGCTTGCATCGGCCGTACCGGCGTCGCACACTGCGCCCCCTGTGCCGGGTTGCGCGACCACCTGGGTAACCTTGAAAAGGTCGCGGAACGCCCCAGTTTACCCCAATAGTGGTGGCCGTCCCGGCCCGAACCCGTCCGCGCCCGGCCGCGGACCCCGCAGGAGATCCCCGTGAGCGACAAAGTGACCCACGTCGGCGATGCCGATTTCGATGCTGCCGTGCTGCAGTCAGGCGAACCCGTACTGGTGGATTTCTGGGCCGAATGGTGCGGCCCGTGCAAGATGATCTCGCCCGTGCTCGACGAATTGGCCGAGACCTACGGCGGCAAGCTGAAGGTCGCCAAGGTGAACGTGGACGAGAACCGCGCCACCGCCATCAAGTACCACGTGCGCTCCATCCCGATGCTGCTGCTGTTCAAGGACGGCCAGATCCAGGCCACCCAGATCGGCGCTGTCGGCAAGGGCCAGCTGACCCAGATGATCGACAAGGCCCTGGGCACCCAGGCAGCCTGACGCCGCCCCGCCCCCGCCAAGCGGGCGCGCAAAGGCTGAATCCGCTTGAACCCACCGCCCCTGCGCAGCTTGCCGCCATCCCGGGCCGGTGGTAGTGTCGAACCCGAAATCCGGCGCAGGGGATGCGCCGCACCCATCTGAATACCCACTCTTCACCTCACCCGCCGCCGCAACGCCGGCGCTCGCCACCTAGCGAGGATTCGCAACTTGTCCGACAGCAGCAACGAAACCGGCGCTCCCGCCGAGAAGCGCGTGCGCAAAGCCCGCACTCCGAAAACCCCGACCGCCGACACCGCCGCAGCGCCCACCGAGCGCGCGTCCGATCCGGCCCCGCAGCTTCCGCTGCCGCCCGTCGCGACCGAACGCGCACCTGCGCCCGCAGCGTCTGGCGCACCCGCCGCACCCGCACCGTCCCAGGACGGCGGCGGTGACGGCCCCGCGCCCCAGGCGCAGGGCGGCGGCCAGCACGAGGGGGGCGACCAGCGCGACGGCAACCGCTTCAACAACAACCGCCGCGACCGCTTCCGCAACCGCCGCGAGCGCAACCGCGAGCGCCAGGGCAACGACGGCATGCCGCAGGACGGCAACGGCGGCGGCCAGGACACGTTCGTGCCGCGCGCCATGCCGAACGTGCCGGAGGGCTTTCCGCAGTATTCGCTGGGCGACCTCAAGCGCATGCCTGCACCGAAGCTGCTGGACATCGCCGAGCAGCTGAACATTCAGGAAGGCGTCGCCCGCGCCCGCAAGCAGGACGTGATCTTCGCGCTGCTGAAGGTGCTGACCCGCCACGGTGAAGGCGTCGCCGCCGACGGCGTGCTGGAAATCCTGCCGGACGGCTTCGGCTTCCTGCGTGCCGCCGAGGCCAGCTATCTGGCCGGCCCGGACGATGTCTACATCAGTCCCAGCCAGATCCGCCGCTTCAACCTGCGCACCGGCGACCATCTGGCCGGCCGCATCCGCTGGCCGAAGGACGGCGAACGCTACTTCGCACTGTCGACCATCGACACGATCAACGGCGAACCGCTGGAAGCGTCGAAGAACAAGGTGCTGTTCGAGAACCTGACCCCGCTGTTCCCGCGCCGCCGCTTCACGCTGGAGCGTGGCAATGGTTCGTCGGAAGACATCGCCGGCCGCATCCTCGACCTGATGGCACCGCAGGGCAAGGGCCAGCGCGCGCTGATCGTGTCGCCGCCCAAGGCGGGCAAGACGATCATGATGCAGCAGATCGCCACCGCCATCACGACCAACCACCCCGACGTGCACCTGATCGTGCTGCTGGTGGACGAGCGTCCGGAAGAAGTCACCGAAATGCAGCGCACCGTGCGCGGTGAAGTGGTCAGCTCGACCTTCGACGAACCCGCCGCGCGCCACGTGCAGGTCGCTGAGATGGTGATCGAGCGCGCCAAGCGCCTGGTCGAGCACAAGAAGGACGTGGTGATCATGCTGGACTCGATCACCCGCCTGGCCCGCGCCTACAACAACGTCGTGCCGAGCTCCGGCAAGGTACTGACCGGCGGCGTGGACGCCAATGCCCTGCACCGTCCAAAGCGTTTCTTCGGCGCCGCGCGTAATGTCGAAGAAGGCGGTTCGCTGACCATCATCGCCACCGCGCTGGTCGAGACCGGCAGCAAGATGGACGAAGTGATCTACGAAGAGTTCAAGGGCACCGGCAACAGCGAAGTGCACCTGAACCGCCGCATCACCGAGAAGCGCGTCTACCCGGCCATCGACATCAACCGCTCGGGCACGCGCCGCGAGGACCTGCTGATCGAACCGGAACTGCTGCAGAAGATCTGGATCCTGCGCAAGCTGCTGCACCCCATGGACGAGATCGCGGCGATGGAGTTCCTGTTGGACAAGATGAAGAACACCAAGTCCAACGACGAGTTCTTCAGCTCGATGAAGCGCTGACCTGCTCCGGCAGCGGACAAGAAAAAGCCCCGCGATGCGGGGCTTTTTCGTTGGCTTCCTTCGCGCGCGTATCGGCCGTGAAGAGCAGTCACGCCGTCCTAGGCGCCATCCAGCGGGGTCAGCAACCGGGGGCTGTTCTTGTTGCGGGCAAGGTGCACGCCACCCTCGGCGAGCGCACCAGGGGCGAACCCGGGCTGATCTTCATCCGGTGCCCAGATCGGACGTGATCGCGGGCCGGGTACGTAAACCTCCCACTTGCCCTGGCGCTGCTGGCCGCTGAAGGTGAAGTCCACTGGCACACGCACCACCCAGTACGGTTGCGTTGCCTCCTCGCCTGCGGTCGGCGGGGTGAACGTCCATGTCCGGGCCGCCGCCATCGCGGCGGTGGCGAAACGTTCGCGATACTGGTTCATCTGCGCCTCGTTGGCGATGATGCGCAGATTGACCTGCTCGGTCGCCACTTCGCCGACGCTGCCGTCGCGCTCGACCTTGACCAGCAGGTAGGCCGTTCCCTGTGCACCACCCCGGGCCGGACCGGCCGGGTAGCTGGGCGGCTTGAGCTTGAGCGCAACAACGCGCTCGGCCTCGGGAGTTGCGGTGTAGTCGCCGAAATCCGCGCCACGGATGGACACCTGCATCTGGCCATCGCCTATCGACTTGCCCACCACCAGCGCACTCATCTTGGTCAGCGCACGGCGTGGCTTGCCATCCACCAGCACCGGTTCGAAGCGCCATGTCGCGACATGATTGCCGACGAGCGCCGCGACGCCCTTCGGCAACGCTTCCGGCGCATCCAGCTCCACGCGTTCAACGCTGCCATCGGTGGCGATGGTGATCGATCCGGTCACCCGCAGGCTGGCCTCCACCTGCTTGCGTACGGCCGCCGCCCCCTGGGCCAAGGCTGGCTGTGCCAGCATCAGGGCGGCAACCAGGATCGCAGCGCGCCACATGACTCCTTGCTTCATCGTCCTCTCCCTCATCCGTGGAAATGCTGCCCGGTCCGGGCCCTTCCGCCGAATATTATCGCCACGAGCCAACGCGTGCACGGTCGAGGTCAGGAATCGGCTTCGAGGTTCGCGATGCGCAAGACGAGGGACGGGAAGCGCCATGACGACCGCCTCCTCCCGTGAGACGTCGACCCGGCAGGCAAGTGCAAGTGCCAACGCGCGGCCAAGCAAAGGCGGTTGCGCTCATCGGCACTGGAAATCGTCAGCTCCCACCGGACCACAACCGTCGCCCCATCGACCCGTCTGCCGCCAGTAATCGACCACGCCCGCTTTCACGAGCAGGGCCTTGAAGTCCGGGTGCGCGCGTGTGCCGGAGTACGGCACGTTCCAGAAAGCGACGTAGGCGTGTTGCGCCATGGTGCCGTCCTCGAATCCGGGCTGGGCTTCCAGTTCCCTGCGTAACGACCTCACCGCCAAGTCCGCATCCCCCAGTGCGTCTGCCACGCTGGTGCGTGTGTATGCGACCTCCACTCCACCAGCGTAAGCATCGTCCGCCAGCGCACGGCGCACGAGCACGAGCATCGCTTCCCGGTCGTCCAGCACTTCGCCCAGATCGCGCAAGAATGGCGTATCCAGACCGTCGTACCGCAGCAGACGGCGATGCAGGGCTTGCAGCTCAGGCGTCCCTCCAGGCCGCCGCCCCGCGAGTTGACGGAAAAAAGCCACGTAATCCGGCTCGCGCTGGCTGCCCTCCAGCCGAAGACCGCGCTGGTATTCGGCCTCCGCGTCCGGATAGCGACGCGCGGCGGTGTAGTCGTACTGCAGGTCGCGCGACAGGAACAGGGCCCTGGGTTCGGTGGCACGCACCTGCTCTACCAGCGCGATGGTGTCCTCCAGATGGCCCATCGCATAGAGCATGTAGGCGTAGTCCCACGTGCGCTCCTTGGTCAACGGTCCGGCATCGGTGATCTGCCTGGCCAGCGCGATGGCCTCGGCCCGGCTGCCTTCGCGCCACAGCGCATTGGACCGGTCGCGCCTGGCCACCCAGCTCTCAGGCGCGATGCGGGCGATATGGTTCCGAATCTGCAACGCCTCTGCACGCAACCGATCGGCCTGCACGTCGTCGAGTTCCTCTGCCATGGCATTCAGCGAGACCGCGAGCGCATCCCAGCACAGCACGCATTGCGCATCCAGCGCCACCATCTCGCGCGCGAGCTGCAGGCGCAGGCGATCGTGTTCGACGTCGAACTGCTCGCGCATCACGATGCTGCGCCAGCGCAGGAATCGTTCGTAAGCGTCGACCTGCGTGGTGCCGCCCTGCTCACGGTTGAACCTGGCCACATCCAGCTTCACGCTGAGCGCTCGTGCCACATCGCGCGCAACCTCGTCCTGTACGGCGAATACGTCGCGCAGTTCGCGCGCGTAGGTCTTCGACCACAGGTGGGAGCCATCATCGGCACGGATCAGCTGCGCGGTGACACGCAGGTGGCTCCCCTCGCGGCGCACGCTGCCTTCGAGCAGGTAGGCCACGCCAAGGGCTCGGCCGATGGCGCGCAGATCCTCGCTCCTCCCCTTGAACGCGCCGCTCGACGTGCGCCCGACGACCCGCAGCGGAGGTGCCTGCGCCAACTGGTTGCGGATCTCTTCGGCCAGGCCGTCGGCAAGGTAGCCCTGGTCGCGCGCTTGTGAGAGGTCGGCGAAAGGGAGCACCGCGAGCGAAGGCCGGGCTTGGGTTGCGATGGGTTCACCAGGCGCTTCGAGAGAGACGTTCCGCTGCACCCAGATGACGCCACCCAACGTCAGCAGCAGCACGCACGCCGACACGATGACCCGGGATTGCCGCCAACGCGGAGCACCCTCCGGTTCCGCGGACACGGCCGCGATGCCGGCCGCGGCGGGCAGGTCGAAGCGATAGCCGATGCCGTACACGGTGTGCAGCAGGCGCGGGTGCTGTGCGTCCTCGTCCAGCGCCTGGCGCAGCAGGCTCATGATCCGGTTCAGCACACTCTGGGTGACGTGGCGATGGCCCCAGACCGCATCCAGCAGCTCGTCCCGGGTGAACACCCGGCCGGGCGAACCTGCCAGCAGCGCGAGCACGGCGAAGGCCTTGGGTTCCAGCGGCTGCTCGTCGCCCGCACGCATCAGCCGCCGACCGACGAAGTCGATGACCACGTCGTCGAAGGCCAGGCGGCTCGGATCAGCTTGCGGCATGCGGTCCCCCGGCGGAGCCTGCCCCGCCCGATCCAGTATAGGTGCCGACGCGCTCGGGCCGGCCACCCGTTCCTGAGCTTTCCTCATCGCGCCCTGCGACTCCCCTAACGACATCCCCTCGCCATGACCGGACGCTGTCGGCGCCGGGGGCGACCCGGTACAGCCCAGGAAGGAAACGCCGTGAGTGAGCCAGGCACGCTGCACATGGACCGGACCGGGGCGCCGCCGGCCTCCGTCGCGGAACGAGGGCTCCGCGGCATCGCTCGCGTCTTCCGTTTCGTGACCCTGATCGGCCTGCTGGCCTTCGGCGCCTACATCGCGCTCCGGGCCACCGGGGCGACGTTCAAGAACTTCGCGCAGTGGCGCGCGCTGGTGGACGGCCTGCCGATGCCGACCGTGTCCGACTGGATCGCCAACATCGGCATCGGTGTCCACTTCGTCATGGGCACGGTGCTGGTGCTGGCGTGGCCGATCCTGTTGTCGGCGCGTATCCGCACCCGCCATCGCGCCGTGCATCGCTGGACGGGGCGGACCTATGTGACCGCCGGCATCCTGGCGGGCGCTGGCGGCATGTCATTCATCCTCACCCACGGCGCGTATACCCCGGCCGCCTCCATCGCGTTCGCCATCTGGGGCGCAGTGCTGATGCTGAGTGCGGTGATGGCGTACCTGCATGCGCGGGCTAAACGTTTCGACCTGCACCGCGCATGGGCGATCAGACTGTTCGCTATGGTGCTGGGCTCATGGGTGTTCGATCTCGAGATCCGCGCATGGAAGGACCTGACCGGCGGACTCGGCATGGGCGCAGGCAACACCAGCGGTCCGTTCGACTACGCGATCCTGTACCTGTTTTTCGTTCCCAACCTGCTGGTCGCGGAATGCTTCATCCGCAACCAGCACAAGTACATCGCTGCGCATCGCGTCCTGGGATGGCTTGCGGCTGCGGTGCTCGCCGCCGTGGTGCTGGTGTTTGCGTATGCGGTGACCGTGGTGACCGCGACATCTACCGGGAAGTACGGGAAGCACCTGCTGCAACTTCTGGGTGGTTGATTCCCGCCTCTCGAGGGCGGCTTCCCGCCGAGCGCGGGGCCGGCATACACGCACCGTGCTGTCCGACGGACGTACCATCCCCCCGCCGTCAACATGCGGCATGGCATGCTGTGCGGCATAGGGAGTCCTCCTTGATGGATCCCTTTCAGCCCCCTTGCGACAGCAGCGTCCGCAGACGCAGGCCTTCCCTGCCCAATTGGCGAGGCTCACCCGCCGCCATCGCTTCGGGCGACATTTCCGCGAGTTCCTGATCCACCCAGCCCGCCTTCTGGCGTGGCCCCGGAATGTAGCCCACCCAGCGTCCGTAGCGCGGCAGCTTCGTTCCCATGTTGAAATCCACCGGCACGCGGACAGACCAGAACTCGGCGCCCACGTCGTCACCGCGCGTCGGCGGCGTGAACTGCCATTTCCTGGCGGCATTGATGGATACCTCCGCGAACATCTCGCGGAGCTGGCGCATCATGTTCTCGCTGGCCACCACGCGCAGGTTGACCTGTTCGGCGATCACGTCCTGCACAAGCCCGTCGCGACCGACCTTGAGCACCAGATACACCGTGCCCTGCGCGCCTCCCCGTGCCGCCGCTACCGGATAGCGGGGCGGGTCCATCTTCCTGCGGACGATCTCGTAGCCCTCGCCCGTGGATTGGGGGTAGAAGCTGGCCGCCTGCACGCGCATGAGGAAGCTGTCGTCATCCACCTTCTTCGCCACCAGCAACAGGCTCATGTCGTTGCGGATCCTGACCGCCTTGCCGTCGATCCTCGGCGGATCGAACGCCCAACCTGCCAGGTTGCCGCGGATGAAGGCGACCACGTCCGCGGGCAGCTTGTCAGGCTCCTTGAGCGTGTAGTCGACGATCGCGCCCTGCTCGTCCACCGTGATTTCGCCTTGCACCAGCAGGCTGGCTTCGAGCTGCTTGCGCACGCCACCGGCGCCCTGCCCCCACACGCTACCCGCGAAAACGAGCAGCCCCACGCAAGCGCAGATGCCCCACATCATCCGATACTTCATCGTCCCCTCCTTGATCGATGGAATCGCGCAGCCCGGTCCGGGCCCGTCCGCCGCATACTATCCGCCTGAGGTGACGCATGCACGGTAGTGGTCTGGAGTTGACGCTGGTGTTCCTGCTGGCCGCGGTGATCGCGGTGCCGGTGTTCAAGCGCTTTGGCCTGGGTGCCGTGCTGGCGTACCTGGTGGCCGGTGTGGTGCTGGGCCCGGACGGGCTGGCGCTGGTGCGGGACGCCGAGCGCATCCTGGATGCGGCCGAGATCGGGGTGGTGATGATGTTGTTCGTCATCGGCCTGGAGCTGTCGCCGGCGCGCCTGCGGGTGATGCGCAAGCCGGTGTTCGGCGCGGGTGGCCTGCAGGTGATGCTGAGTGCGCTGGTGCTGGGCGGGGTGGCGCTGCTGTTCGAGCACCACTGGAAGACGGCGCTGGTGATAGGGCTGGGGCTGGCGCTGTCGTCCACGGCCGTCAGCCTGCAACTGCTGTCCGAACACAAGGAACTCACCACCGAACACGGCCGGCTCGGCTTCGCGATCCTGCTGTTCCAGGATCTGGTCGCCATTCCGCTGCTCGCCGCTATTCCGTTGCTGGGCGGCGCCAAGAACGAAACGCTGACCTGGACCATGGTGCTGCATGCCATCGGTGCCGTCGCCATCGTGATCATTGGTGGACGGCTGCTGCTGCGGCACCTGTTCCGCATCGTGGCGCGTACCCGCATGCCCGAGGTGTTCACCGCCACTGCGCTGCTGGTGGTGCTGGGCATCGCGTGGTTCATGCAACTGGCCGACCTCAGCGCCGGCCTTGGCGCGTTCCTTGCCGGCGTGCTGTTGTCCGATTCGGAGTTCCGTCACGAACTGGAATCGCAGATCGATCCGTTCAAGGGGCTGCTGCTGGGCCTGTTCTTCATCGCCGTCGGCATGGACATCGACCTGGACGCCGTGATGAGGCAGCCGGAACTGGTCACCGCCGGCGTGCTGATCCTGCTGACGGTGAAGTTCACGCTGTTGTTCTGCGTCGGGCGCTGGCCGGGCCGGCTGGACCCGCGTGGCGCGCTGATGCTGGCAGGCACCCTGTGGCTGGGGGGCGAGTTCGCCTTCGTCGTCTTCAGCGAAGCCGCGCGGGTGCGCCTGATGGACGCCGAACTGCGCAACCAGCTGACTGCCATCGTGGGCATCTCGATGGCGCTGACCCCGGTGCTGCTGCTGGGCCTGCATCGCCTGCCGGCGCGCGCGCGGCGATCCGGGCCGTCGGCGCGTGCGTTCGATGACATTCCGGACGAGCAGCCGAAAGTGCTGATCGCCGGCATGGGCCGGTTCGGCCAGATCGTCGCGCGCCTGCTCACGGCGCAGCGCATCCCGTTCGTCGCGCTGGAGAACAGCTCCGAGACCGTGGATACGCTGCGGCGGTTCGGCAACATCCGGCTGTACTACGGCGATCCGACGCGTCCCGATCTGCTCCGGTCGGCCGGCGCGCAGCACGTGAAGGTCTTCGTGGTGGCGATGGACGACCCCGACACCAACATCAAGGCGACGCGGCTGATCCGGCGCATGTTCCCCGAGGCGCGCGTGCTGGCGCGCGCGCGCAACCGGCAGCATGCGTGGCGCCTGATGGACCTGAGCGCGGAGGCCTACCGCGAAACCCTGGGATCGAGCCTGGAGATGGCGCAGCAGGTGCTGGTGGAACTGGGCATGCCGCCGGAGACCGCTGCCGAGCACACCCGCCGCTTCCGCCAGCACGACGAAAGCCTGATGCGTGCGCAGTACCTGGTGTACGACGACGACGGGGCGGTGATCCAGACCGCGCGCGATGCGATCAGCGACCTGGAGAAACTCTTCGAAGCCGACGCCACCGGCAAAGACATCCCGCCGCCCGCGCGTTAACCGCGGTCTCGCAGGAAGCGGGCCATCGAAGCGCCCGCGCCCGGCGTGGCGGGAACGAATTCCGCTGCCACATCGATGAAACCGCGCATCACCGCGATCTCGCGCGGCGTGCGGTTCAATGCATCCCGCAACTCCGGGTCGGCGCCTGCGCGGAGCAGGCGGCTGACGACGCGCAACAGGCCATGCAGCGACGCCAGGTGCAGCGGCCCGAAGCCGCGCGGATCCTGCACGTCGAGCGAAACGTCTTCGTCCAGCAGGCGCTCCAGGCCGGCCAGCACGACCTCCTCGTCGCAGGCGGTGCCGGGTTCGGCTCGCGAGCCGAGCAGCAACAGGAGCGGCGTCACCGACCCTGCCGCGACCTGCTCGGATTCCGCACCGGACAGCAGCAGGGTATCGAGCAGCGCCACCAGGCGCGGCTTCTCGCGCGCGGTGAATCCGTACAGTGCGGCGCAATGCAGTGGCGTCAGTCCCTGCGCATCGCCGGCATGCACGTTGGCCCCGGCGTTGATCAGGCGCGCGACGATTTCCGGCAGGCCCAGCGCGGCGGCCAGCATCAGCACGGTGACGCCACCGGGCAACCGGTATTCGATGTCGGCACCGGCCGCGAGCAACGCGCTGACGATGTCGGCCTGGCGCATGCTCACCGCAGCCGACAGCGGCGTCGCACCGGTATTGGCGGCACGCTGCGCATCGGCGCCACGCGCGAGCAGCAGTTCCACCGTGGGCGTGAATCCACCACCGGCGGCACGCAGCAATGCGGTGCAGCCCTGGGCGTCGGGCGAGTCCACGTCGAAGCCGAGATCCAGCAACCGTCGCACCGCATCGCGATCGCCTGCCATGGCCGCCGCCGGCAGGTCGGCGGGACGCAACGCGCGACGCGGCAGCGACCAGATGCGCCAGTCCAGCCAGTCGGCCAGGTCACGGCGCCCGCAAGCCAGCGCGACACCCAGCGGGGTCTGGCCATCGGCGGCGCGCGACTCGGGCGACGCACCCTTGGCGATGAGGTGTTTCAGAGCGGTCTCGCGGCCGAGTACCGCCGCCAGGTGCAACGCGGTCATGCCGTGGCTGTCGCGCGCCTCGCGGTCCACGCCGATATCCAGCAGCCGGTCGAGCACGCGCTGCCAACCCAGGCGCACCGCCAGCGAGAGCGCAGGATCGCCTTGCGGGGAGGGGGCGAACGGGTCGGCGCCACGCTCGAGCAGGTCCAGCGCACAGGATTCCAGCGTCCTCGCGGCCTGATCGTCCGACGCACAGGCTGCCATGAAGCGCGCCAGGCCCCCGGCACCGGCCGGCGAAACCGCACGCGCAAGCAATGTCGCCAACGCGGGCATGCCCGCCGGCCCCTGCGACAGCAATGCGAACGCGATGGTGTCGCCATGCGCATTGCGATACTCAGGATCGGCGCCCTGCCTCAGCAACCATGCCAGACGCGTCGGACGCTGCATCTCGGCGTCGTGCAGCAGCGCACCGAGCTCATCACGCGAGCTCAGGCGCGCCAGCGCCTCCATGCCCTCCACCTGGCCGCTCGCCAGGCCCTCGCGCAGCAGGGCGGCCGGCGCGCGGTCGGGTGGGGTTTCGTCGTCCGCCGTCGCCACGGCGGTGGGCAAGGCATAGCCGGGGTCCAGCGCCGAGACCAACGCCCAGCGCCCCGCTTCGGCGGCGAGATCGACCGCGCGCCGGTCCAGGGCGTCGGTGGCCTCGGGATCGATGCCCCATTCCCGCAGCCGGCGCACCAGCGCCGGCGAAGCATGCTCGGCGGCGCATGCCAGCATCAGTGCGTTCCGGCGATCCGCGTCGACGGCCTGCCGGTCGGCGCCCGCCTCGGCGAGCTTCTCGAGCACGCCCAGATGTCCGCCGCGCGCGGCTTCCAGCCATGGCGTGCGCTGCTGTGCATCACGCGCATGCACGTCGGCACCTGCCGCCAGCAGCGATGCCGCGATTTCCGCATGGCCAGCATACGCGCCTTCGTGCAGTGCGCTGCGGCGCTGGGCATCGCGCGCATCCACCTTCGCCTTGTGCTTGAGGAGCAACTGCACGCCGGCAGGATCGTCTTCCTCGGTCGAGGCCGCCGCCAGCAGCACGGGTTGCCCGCCCTGCGGATCCGGACGCGCGCCGCGCTCCAGCAGGAATTTCGCCAGCCGCCAGTTGCCGGCGACACAGGCGACGCCCAACGGAGTGAGGCCGTCATGGTTCAAGGCATCCAGTTCCGCGGCAGCGTCGCGCAGCAGCGCGACCACGCCGGGATCGGAGCTGCGGGCGGCGTGATGCAGCGGTGTGTTGCCATCCGCGTCGGCGATGCGCGGATCGGCGCCATTGGCCAGCAGCGTGGTGACCGCGTCCGGGCGGCCATGCCAGCTGTCGCGCGTGGCGGCCAGCAGCGGCGTCACGCCGGCATGGGCATGGTTGAGGTCCACGCCATGCGCGATCAGCGTGCGTAGCAGGCGCAGGTCGGGCAGCACGGCCGCCAGCGCGCCGAGACTGCGCTGGTCGCGCGAGCCTTCCGCCGGCAACGCATGCGGATCCGCGCCGGCTTCGAGCAGTTCCAGCGCGCGGTCCACGCGCCCGGTGCGGGCGGCATCGAACAACGCCTGCTCCAGGTCCAGGGCATGTCCGGGTGCTTCCTCCTCGACCGTCGCGTGGAAGGCATCGGCCTCGCTTCCAGGCATTTCCACGACGGCCAGCACGCCGGCTCCGTCCAGCCGTTGCACCCCCCAGTGCACGAGCGGCAACAGCAGTGCATACGCCACGGCGGCACCGGTACGCGCCGCATCCGGCACCAGGTCCGTCCACGCCAGGGAAAGGCCACCGGCCACGGCAAGCGTCAACAGCGTGGCCACGGCCAGACCGCGCCACGCGTGGAAGTCGCGTTCGACCAGGCCACGCCAATGCGCGGACAGGGCGCCGCCATCACGCTCCAGGCCGTGCCAGAGAGGCCACGTCCGCCACAGCGCGACGATCACTGCCCCCACCACCGCGCTGACGCCCAGCGCGGCCGGCAGGCTGCCACTGTCGCGCAACGAGGCCAGCGGCCACGCCAGCAGCAGGGCCGTACCCGCGAACGCGACCGCCCAGGCCAGCATCAAGGCCGGCACGTCCTCACGCCAGGCACGCGAGGGCGCCAGCACGCGGGTGCCGCGCAGCCACGACACGCCCAGCGCGACGGCTGGCTGCGCCAGCCATGCCGCCACGGCCGCGGAAATCCCGCCTGCCCATCCGCCGACACCGGCCAGCAGCAGGCCCGCCAGCAAGGCGACCAGGGCGACAGGACGGGGCTGCAGCCGGAAATCAGGCATCGGGGCGAACAGTGGGATCGGCCTGGGGCGGGAACTGGATATGGAAGCCGCGCGCGGTCAGGTTCTCGCGCACCACGCCGGCATCTTCGCGCGCCAGCTTGCGGTCCGGCGTCAACGCCACTTCCAGCACGAACGAAAGGGGCCCCAGTTGGGTACGCAGCGGCTCGGGCACGAGGGTGAAGTCGTCGCGCTTCGCCAGGTAGACGAAGGTGTCGGCCTTGCGCTCGGTCTTGTAGACGTAGGCTTGCATTCGCGCGTATCGCGCCCCGCGAGTGGACAAGCAGGGATTGTGCGGGAAATGCCTTATGCGCGAAACCCGCGCGCGTTCACGCCGGACGTGACCATCGGCGGCCGGAACCGTGCGGCAGGGCTGGTAATCTTCGCCCCTTCACCTCGCACTAACGGATGCCCGATGCGCCCTGCCCTGCTCGCCTTGCTGCTGCCGCTCGCCCTCGCCCCCGCGGCGCACGCCCAGACGTCCGCGCCGTTGACGATCGAACAGGCGATGGCCGAGCCGGATTGGATCGGCCCCCCTGTCGAGCGCGCGTGGTGGGCATGGGACGGCAAGCAGGTGCAGTACGAACTCAAGCGCGACGCCAGCGTGGTGCGCGACACCTTCGAGCAGGCACTCGACGGCAGCGCCGCGCGGCGTATCGCCGATGATCAGCGCGCCCGGCTCGATGCCGGCAACCCCGTCTACGACGCGACCCGCCAGCGCATGCTGCTGTCGCGCAACAGCGACCTGTTCGTGCGCGACCTGCGCAGCGGCGCGCTTGCGCAGGTCACCCGGACCAACGAGGCCGAACAGCAGGCACGCTTCGCCCATGACGGCGCCGTGATCTGGCGCGCGGGCAACACGTGGTACCGCTGGGCCGCAGGCCCCGGCACGACCACCGTCGCCGAGCTGAAGACGGAACGCGATCCGCTTGCCCCGCCGAAGGCCGACGCCCTGCGCGAACAGCAGCTGCGGACGATCCGCACGCTCGCGGACGACCGCGCCCAGCGCGAGGCCGCGCAGAAGCAGGCCGAGGCCTGGCGCAAGGCCGATCCCACCCGCGCACCGGCGCCGGTGTACCTGGGCCCCGATGTCGAGATCGAATCCAGCTCGCTGTCGCCGAACGGCCGCTGGCTGCTGGTGGTGACGCGCAAGAAGGGCGCCGATGCCGGACAGGGCGGCAAGATGCCCAAGTACGTCACCGAGTCCGGCTACGAGGAATTCCAGGACGTGCGCACCCGCGTCGGCCGCAACGCGCCGCTGCCGCACGCGCTGTGGCGCGTGGATCTGGCCGACGGCAGTGTGAAGCCGCTCGCCTTCGATCCGCTGCCCGGTATCGACAAGGACCCGCTGGCGGCGCTGCGCAAAGCGGCCGGCAAGGACCCGTTGAAAGGCAACCGCGACGTACGCGTGGAGAACGACAGCGACGGCAGCGCCGTGGCGTGGACGAACGACGGCACGCAGGCCGCCGTGCAGATCCATGCAGTGGACAACAAGGACCGCTGGATCGCCACTGTCGACCTGCCCGGCGCCACGCTGCAGCCGCGCCACCGCCTGACCGACGCCGCGTGGGTGAACTGGGGTTTCAACCAGTTCGGCTGGCTGCCGGACAACCGCACGCTGTGGCTGCTGTCGGAAGAATCCGGCTATTCGCACCTCTATACCGCCACCGGCAGCGGGAAATTCCGCGCACGCACGGCGGGCAAATGGGAAGTCTCCGAGCCGGAGGTCGCACCGGATGGCAACGGTTTCCTGTTCCTCTGCAACCGCGCCTGGCCGGGCGACTACGAGGTCTGCAAGCTCGACCTCGCCAGTGACCAGCTGCGCGAGGTCACCGCGCTCGACGGCGTGGAGAGTTTCAGCGCATCGCCGGACGGTCGCCAGCTGCTGGTCCGGCACTCGCGCAGCTACACGCCGGCACAACTGTCCGTCGTGGGCGTGGACGGTGGTGCGCCGAAGCTGCTTACCGACACCCGCAGCGCGGCGTTCAAGGCGCGCGAGTGGATCGAACCGCAGTACGTGCAGGTGCCATCCAAGCACGGCGCCGGCATGGTCTGGGGCAAGTACTACGGCCCGAAGACGATGGAACCCGGCAAGCGCTACCCCATCGTCATGTTCGTGCACGGCGCCGGCTACCTGCAGAACGTCACCGCGCGCTACCCCAACTACTTCCGCGAGCAGATGTTCCACCACCTGCTGGTGGAACGCGGCTACATCGTGCTCGACCTGGACTACCGGGCCAGCGAGGGCTACGGCCGCGACTGGCGCACCGCGATCTACCGCAACATGGGCCATCCGGAACTCGAGGACTATCTCGACGGCCTGGATTGGCTGGTCGAGCAGAAGCAGGGCGACCGCGATCGCGCCGGCGTCTACGGTGGCAGCTACGGCGGCTTCATGACGTTCATGGCGCTGTTCCGTGAGCCCGGCACGTTCAAGGCCGGCGCCGCGCTGCGACCCGTCGTGGACTGGACGCAGTACAACCACGAGTACACCAGCAACATCCTCAACACGCCGGAGCTGGACCCCGAGGCCTACCGCACCTCGTCGCCGATCGAATACGCCGCCGGCCTGCAGGACCACCTGCTGATCGCGCACGGCATGATCGACGACAACGTGTTCTTCAAGGACTCCGTGGTGTTGACGCAGAAGCTGATCGAACTGCGCAAGGACAACTGGGAACTGGCGGCGTATCCGCTGGAACGCCACGGCTTCACGCGGTCGGACTCGTGGCTGGACGAGTACAAGCGCGTGCTCAAGCTGTTCGAGCAGAACCTGAAGTAAAGCCATGGCATCCGCCGCGCCGGCCAGTGCCGCAGGGTCGGCCTTCGTCACCGTCACGGCGAAGGTGTCCATCGCAATCGGCATCGTCGCCACGCTGTACGCCGCGATGCAGGTCATCGCGGCATGGATCCTGCTGGGTCAGCTGGATACCGATGCGGTGCTGGGCTTCCTCGCAACGCAACCGATCCCAGGGCCGGTGTCGTGGGTGCTGACGCATCTGCCAACGATCGCCGCGGGCTTCCTGGCCATCTGCATCGCCTTCCTCATTGTGTCGGTGGGGCTGCTGCGTCGCCGGGCCTGGGGCTGGTGGGGTTTCGTGACCTTCATGGTGCTGGGCGCGGCCGTCAATTTCGCCGGCATCGCAGCCATCGACGCCACGTTCTCCTGGGTGCAAGCCTTGCCTTCCCAACCGGAGCTCGAACAGGCGAAGGCCGAGCTTGCGGCGCTGCGCATGCTGACGCTGGCAACGCTGTGGGCAAGTGCGCTCGTGTTCGCCTTGCTGCACGGGCTGGTGGTCTGGCAGCTCTGCAGGCGCGACGTGCGGACGGAATTCGGGATAATCCGGACGCCCCGGTAGAATGCGCGGCATGAATCACATCACCACCGTCCGCGACTATCTGACCGACCTGCAGGATCGCATCTGCGCCGCCATCGAGGCCGCCGACGGCAGCGCACGCTTCCGCGAGGACGCGTGGACGCGCCCACCGGGCGATGTGTCGCCGATCCGCGGCGGCGGCCGCACCCGCGTGCTGCGCGACGGCGCGGTATTCGAGCAGGCGGGCATCGGCTTCTCCGATGTCTCCGGCGACCGGTTGCCGCCTTCGGCCTCCGCGCACCGGCCTGAACTTGCAGGCGCCTCATGGCGCGCGGTCGGAGTGTCGCTGGTGTTCCATCCGCGCAATCCCCATCTGCCCACCACGCATGCGAACGTGCGCCACTTCCGCGCCCAACGCGATGGCGAAACCGTCGCATGGTGGTTCGGCGGCGGCTTCGACCTGACCCCGTTCTATCCGGTCGACGAAGACGTACACCATTGGCACCGGACCGCGCGCGACCTGTGCGAACCGTTCGGTGGACAGGCACGCTACGACGCACACAAGCAGTGGTGCGACGAGTACTTCTTCCTCAAGCACCGCAATGAGACGCGCGGCGTGGGCGGTCTGTTCTTCGACGACCAGAGCGAGGATTTCGAGCGCGACTTCGGCTACCTGCGCGCCGTCGGTGACGGTTTCCTCGATGCCTACCTGCCGATCGTCGCCCGCCGCAAGGACACGCCCTATGGCGAACGCGAGCGGCAGTTCCAGCTGTATCGGCGCGGCCGCTACGTCGAGTTCAACCTGGTCTACGACCGCGGCACGCTGTTCGGCCTGCAGAGCGGTGGGCGTGCCGAGTCCATCCTGATGAGCCTGCCTCCCCTGGTGCGCTGGGAGTACGGCTATGTGCCGGAAGACGGCAGCGACGAGCAACGGCTGCTCGACTACCTGCGGCCGCGCGACTGGCTGGCCGACCCTGCCTGAGATGGCTTCCCTGTAGGAGCGACGTCAGTCGCGACCGCAGAAATGAAACGTCGTTGACGTTTCTCTCACCCGCACCGCGCGGCAAACAGGGAATGT
This sequence comes from Pseudoxanthomonas sp. SE1, assembly GCF_029542205.1. Classification (NCBI taxonomy): domain Bacteria; kingdom Pseudomonadati; phylum Pseudomonadota; class Gammaproteobacteria; order Lysobacterales; family Lysobacteraceae; genus Pseudoxanthomonas; species Pseudoxanthomonas sp. SE1. Next base: position 4,006,663 of record NZ_CP113783.1, read on the forward strand.
TTGACCCGCGTGCGCCGGCGGAACCCCCACGCACCGGATGGCATGCGGTCGCGACTCACGTCGCTCCTACATGGCGCTACGCTTGCCTGCCTACCACCGTGATGCGCCCGTTGTTCTCCAGTACCGCCAACCGGATGTCGGCCATGTCCAGGCAGCCGGCTTCGCGCATCGCCTTTTCGAAATCCTCCCGGCTGATCAGCTCGCGGCGCAACACGTCGCGATAGACCTGCCCGTCGCGCGCCAGCAGTACCGGCGCACCCTCCACCCAGCGCTCCACCTTCGGCGAACGCGCCGACACCAGGCCCACGATCCAGTTCAACGCGATCAGCGTGGCCGCGAGCAGCAGGCCTCCCCCCACCGACGTGTCGGCGCCGAGCAGCGCGTTCTGCACGGCATTGCCCAGCAGGACCACCAGCAGCATGTCGAAGGGCGTGAACTGGCCCATCGTGCGCTTGCCGGTCATGCGGATCATCGCCAGCAGGAGGAAGTACACCACGCAGGCCCTCAGCACGAACGCCCACCACGGCATGGCCAGTTGGAGCATCTCGGCGAACGTTGCGTTCATGCGTCACCCGGTGGCGATGGATAGCGCGCACGGTAACGCAGGCGGCGAGGGCAAACGACAGGCAATAAAAAGCCCCGCAGACCAGGGGGAGATCGGCGGGGCCAGGGGAGCGGGACCTGGGGAGGGGTCGTCGCTCCGGGGGAGATCGCTCCAGGGGATGGGAGAGATCAGTGACAGACGTTGCATCTGTCACGGGCTATATGACCACTCCGCACATGGATGGTTCGTGAAGATTCCGGTTAAAAAACCGTAAGATTCAGGAGGAATTCAGTTTATTGAACTCGCCAGTATACAAATGTACCTGACAGGGTTTTCCTGAACCTTTTGCAAGTCCATGTTCCGGAAGGAAAACCGTTTCCAGACCCGCTCAGTGGGCCTCTTCCCAGTTGTCACCGACCCCGCTGTCGACCACCAGCGGAACGCTCAGTTGCGCTGCGGCCGCCATCCGCGCTGTCGCCTCTTTCAGCAAAGTCGGCACGAAGCCGGCGTCGGCTTCGAACACCAGTTCGTCGTGCACCTGCAGGATCATCAGCGCCTGGTCGCGGTGATCCGCAAGCCACGCATCCACGCCGATCATCGCGCGCTTGATGATGTCCGCCGCCGTGCCCTGCATCGGCGCATTGATCGCCGCGCGCTCGGCACCGGCACGCTGGCCCTGCGTGCCCTTGTTGATGTACTCCAGGTACAGGCGGCGGCCGAAGACGGTTTCGACATAGCCGTGTTCGCGCGCCTGCTGGCGGGTACGTTCCATGTAGTCGCGCACGCCCGGGTAGCGGCTGAAGTACAGCGCGATGTAGTCCTGCGCCTCACCCCGACCGATGCCCAGCTGGCGTGCCAGGCCGAAGGCGCTCATGCCGTACATCAGGCCGAAGTTGATCGCCTTGGCGGCGCGACGCTCGTTGCCGGTCACCTCGTCGAGCTTGCGCCCGAACACTTCCGCCGCCGTCGCCTTGTGGATGTCGGCGCCGGATTCGAACGCGCGCACCAGCCCCGGGTCCTGCGACAGGTGCGCCATGATGCGCAACTCGATCTGCGAGTAGTCGCAGGCCACCAGCTTGCGACCCGGCGGCGCAACGAAGGCCTTGCGGATGCGGCGGCCATCGTCGGTACGGATCGGGATGTTCTGCAGGTTGGGATCGGTGGATGACAGCCGTCCGGTCGCCGCACCGGCCTGGTGGTAGCTGGTATGCACGCGACCGGTGTCGGGATTGACCATCTCCGGCAGCTTGTCGGTATAGGTGCTGCGGAGCTTGGCCAAGCCACGGTACTCCAGGATCACGCGCGGCAACTCGTGCTGGTCGGCGATGGCCTCCAGCGCCTCCTCGTTGGTGCTGGGCTGGCCGGTCGGTGTCTTCACCAGCACCGGAAGCTTGAGTTCGTCGAACAGCAGCGCCTGCAGCTGCTTGGGCGAATCGAGATTGAAGGTGCGGCCCGCCAGCTCGGTCGCCTTCTGCTGCGCGGCCAACATGCGCTTGGACAGGTCTGCGCTCTGCCGGCGCAGTTCGTCGCCGTCGATCATCACGCCGTTCGCCTCGATGCGTGCCAGCACCGGCACCAGCGGCATCTCGATATCGCGGTAGACGCTTTCAAGGCCCGGCTCCGCGGCCAGCTTCGGCGCCAGCGCGCGATGCAGGCGCAGGGTGATGTCGGCGTCTTCGGCGGCGTAGCGGGTGGCGTCGTCGATGGCCACCTGCGAGAACAGGATCTGCTTGGCGCCCTTGCCGGCGACATCCTCGTACTTGACGGTGTCGTAGCCCAGCCAGCGCTTGGCAAGCGTGTCCATGTCGTGCCGGTTGCTGCCGGCATTCAGTACGAAGCTCTCCAGCATCGTGTCGTCGGCATAGCCCTGCACGTCCACGCCGTGGCGGCGCAGCACGTGCAGATCGTACTTGCCGTGCTGGCCCAGCTTGCGCCGGCCTGCATCGGCGAACACCGGCGCGAGCGCGGCAAGCACCGCTTCGCGGCCGAGCTGCGGCGGCGCGCCGGGATAGTCGTGTCCCACAGGGACGTAGACCGCCTTGCCGGGTTCGGTGGCGAAGCTCAGGCCGACCAGGTTCGCGCGCATCGGGTCGAGGCTGTCGGTTTCGGTATCGAACGCGAACTCATCCGCCTGCTGCAGCTGCGTTACCAGCGCCTCCAGCTGCGCTGGCTCCGTCACCGCCGTGTATTCGCCCGCAACCCCCAGCGACGCATCGATGGCCGCATCGTCCGTGGACATCGCGGCCACGCGACCGGTGCCGCGCGCGCGACCCGGTTCCTTCTCCGCCACGGCGGAGGTGTCGACCGTCCCGCCCTCGAGCTCCTTCAGCGCCTGGTTGAAGCCGTAGCGCGCGTACAGTTCGCGCAGCTCGTCCACATGCCGTTCGCGCAACGGCAGCGTCTCCGGCCCGCCGTCCAGCGCCACATCGGTCTTGATGGTGACCAGATCGCGATTCAGCGGCAGGCGAGGCAGGGCCGCGCGCAGGTTGTCGCCGATCTTGCCCTTGATCTCATCGGCCCGGTCGATGATCGCGCCCAGCGTGCCGTATTCGGCCAGCCATTTGGCGGCGGTCTTGGGCCCGCACTTCTCAACGCCCGGCACGTTGTCCACGGCGTCGCCCATCAGGGCAAGGAAGTCGACGATCTGCTCCGGCCGCACGCCGAACTTCTCCACCACTGCCTCGGTGGAATCCAGCCGGCTGCCGCTCATCGTATTGACCAGCGCAACGCCGGGACGCACCAGCTGCGCGAAGTCCTTGTCGCTGGTGGAGATGGTGACCTCCATGCCCTGTGCCGCGCCCTGCAGCGCAAGCGTGCCGATCACATCGTCCGCTTCCACACCGTCGACACGCAGCAGCGGGAAACCCAGCGCCTGCACGATGCGGATCATCGGCTCCACCTGCGCGCGCAGCTCTTCCGGCATGGGCGGGCGGTTGGCCTTGTAATCCGGATAGAGTTCGTCGCGGAAGGTCGGGCCGCTGGCATCGAGCACGAAGGCTACGTAGTCGGGCTTTTCCTTCAGCGTGGCGCGCAGCATGTTCACCACGCCGAACAGGGCGCCGGTGGGCTCGCCCCCGGCGTTGGTCAGCGGAGGCAGCGCGTGGAATGCGCGGAACAGGTAGCTGGAGCCGTCGATCAGTACGAGTCGTGTCATGCGGGCATTCTACGCCCCGCTCCTGCGCACGGCGTCACGCGCGCACCGTCGCATTGGGCGCATAATCGGGCCGTCATTCTCCCCCGACCGGACGCCACGATGAACCGCATGACGACCTTTGCCCTGCCGTTGTCCTGCCTGTTGGCGATGGCCGGCTGTGCCTCGACCGCCAGCGATCCCGCCAACATGGTGGACCTGGCCAACGCGCAGGTCGCGGTGCGCACCGAGAAGAACGGCGACGTGATCGAGGAATACCGCGTGGCCGGCAACCTGCGCATGGTCAAGGTGACGCCGTCGCGTGGGGCGGCGTACTACCTGTACGACTCCGACGGTGACGGCCGCTTGGACAAGAGCAAGGACAACAGCGACATCTCGCCGGTGTACTGGAAGCTCTACGGCTGGTGAGACCCCGCACTCAGCGGATCACCAGCACCGGTACGCCGCAGCGAGCCAGCACTTCGCTGGTCTGGCTGCCCAGCAACAGGCGTCCCAGCGCGCGCCGGCCATGCGAGGCCATGACGATCAGGTCGCAGCCTTGGCGCTCGGCGGTTTCGACGATGGCTTCCGCCGCGTACCGGTCGGTCACGTGCAGGCACTGCGCCTCCACGCCATGCGTGGCCGCCTGTGCAGCCGCCGCGTCCAGCACCTTGCGTGCCGCCTCCTCCCGGGCCGCCTGGAATTCGGGGAGCGAGGTCCCCATTGCACTCCAGCCCAGGCCGTCGTCGAAGCCGGTATTGATGGGTTCGCTGACGGTCAACACGGTCGCCCTGGCCTGCAGGCGCGTCGCCAGCGCCAGACCATGTTCCACGCCCTTGCCTGCCAGTTCGGAGCCGTCGGTCGCAATCAGGATATGCCGGTACATGCCGCACCTCGTGATGATGGGGTGCGGCCATTACACGCCCGATGGGCTTAGTGCGCCGTGATCTGGATCAATCGAACGGGTTACACGGCCTGCAGGTTCGCGTAGGCCATCACCAGCCACTTGCTGCCTTCGCTGTCGAAATTGACCTGCACGCGCGCGTGCGCGCCGCTGCCCTCGTAGTCGGTCACCACACCCTGGCCGAACTTGGCGTGGGTGACGGTCTGGCCCAGCTTGAGGCCTGGCGCTTCCAGGCTGGCGTGGCCGGGCGTCACCCGGGTGGCGAAGCCGGAGGCCGGCCGGCTGACCTGCACGCGAGGACGCACTTCGTTGAGCAGGTGGGCGGGAATCTCGCGCAGGAAGCGCGACGGGATGCCGTACATGTCCTGGCCGTGCAGGCGACGCGCTTCGGCATAGCTCAACACCAGCTTCTGCCGCGCACGGGTGATGCCGACATAAGCGAGCCGCCGCTCTTCCTCCAGCCGTCCGCTCTCGTCCAGCGAGCGGTTGCTGGGGAACAGTCCCTCTTCCAGCCCCGCGAGGAACACCAGCGGGAATTCCAGGCCCTTGGCCGAATGCAGCGTCATCAGCTGCACGCCGTCCTCGCCGGCCTCGACCTGGCCTTCGCCCGCCTCCAGCGCGGCGTAGGACAGGAAGGCGACCAGCTCGCTCATGCCCTCCTGGCCGTCTTCCTCGGCGGCGATGTCTTCGCGGCGCACGAAGCGCGAGGCGACCGACACCAGTTCGTCGAGGTTCTCGGTGCGGGATTCGGAATCCAGCCCGCCGCGGCTCTCGCGTGCCCAGTGCTCGCGCAGGCCGGAGCGTGCCAGCACGTGGTCCACGCGCTCGGCCAGCGTCATCTCCGCGGTTTCCTCGGCCAGCTGGTCGACCAGTGCGGCGAACGCGGCCAGCGCGTTGCGCGCACGCCCGGCCAGGTCACTGCCCTGCGCGGCCAGCATCGCTGCGCCCCACAACGACACGCGTGCACCGCGCGCCAGCCTTCGTACTTCGTCCAGCGTGCGCTCGCCGATGCCGCGCGTGGGCGTGTTGACCACGCGCTCGAACGCCGCGTCGTCGGCGCGGTTGGCCATCAGGCGCAGGTAGGCCAGCGCGTCCTTGATTTCGGCGCGCTCGAAGAAGCGCATGCCGCCATACACGCGGTAAGGCACCTGTTCGGACAGCAGCGCCTCTTCGAAGGCACGCGACTGTGCGTTGCTGCGGTAGAGGATGGCGGCGTCGCCCAGGCTGCCGCCGTCGCGCACCCATTGGCGGATGCGCTCGACGACGAAGCGGGCTTCGTCCATCTCGTTGTAGGCGGCGTACAAGTCGATCGGCTCGCCGTCGCCGGTATCGGTCCACAGCTGCTTGCCGATCCGGCCGGGGTTGTGCGCGATCACCGCGTTGGCCGCGCCCAGGATGTTGGCGCTGGAGCGGTAATTCTGTTCCAGCCGGATCGTCCGCGCGGACGGATGGTCGCGCAGGAACTGCTGCATGTTCTCGACTTTCGCGCCGCGCCAGCCGTAGATGCTCTGGTCGTCGTCGCCGACCACGAACACGTGTCCCGTATCGCCTGCGAGCACACGGACGAACGCGTACTGGATGGCGTTGGTGTCCTGGAACTCGTCCACCAGGATCTCGCGGAAGCGCGTGCGGTAATGCGCCAGCAGGGCCGGCGTGTCGCGCAGCAGCTCGTGCGCGCGCAGCAGCAGTTCGGCGAAATCCACCAGCCCGGCGCGGTCGCAGCGTTCCTGGTAGCCGGCGTAGACCTGGCGACGCACGTCGAGCCAGTCGTCGTTCGGCGCCGGCTGGATGTGGTCGGGCCGGCGGCCTTCGTCCTTCTGCTCGTTGATCCACCAGGTGAGCTGCTTGGGCGGGTACTTGCCCTCGTCCAGCTCCATCCCCTGGACGACGCGCTTGACCAGGCGCTGTTGGTCGTCGCTGTCCAGCACCTGGAACGTTTCCGGCAGCTTCGCTTCCTGCCAGTGCAGCCGCAGCAGGCGGTGCGCGAGGCCGTGGAAGGTGCCGATCCACATGCCGCGGCTGCCGTTGCGCAGCTGCACGTCGGCGCGCGCACGCATCTCGCCGGCGGCCTTGTTGGTGAACGTCACCGCCAGGATGCCGTGGGTCGGCACGCCGTGGACTTCGTTGAGCCAGGCGATGCGGTGGGTCAGCACGCGGGTCTTGCCGGAGCCGGCGCCGGCCAGGACCAGGTAATGCCCGGGTTCGGCGGAGACGGCGTCGCGCTGGGCGGGATTCAGGTCGTCGAGCAGGTGGGAAACATCCATCCGCGCATTTTACGGCCTGCGGCGACCCAAACCCTGAGACGCTGGCCGTTCAGGCGAGCTCGGCGATCTGCATCGAGACCTGCTTGCGGCCATCATCCAGCCATTGGCGACCCGCTTCGACGAAGCCATGCCGCGCATGGAACAGGCGCGACGGCTCGTTCGGCGGCACCACGTTGAACTCGCAGGTGATGCACGGTATGCCCGCTGCGCGCGCGAAGGCGAACAGGTCGCCATAGAGCGCCGACCCGAGACGATGGCCCTGCACGGCGGCATCCACGACGATGCGGTCCACGTACAGGAAATCCCGGTAACGCGCAGCGAACCAGCCGAAGTTGTCGTTGCTGTAGTGGGCGCCGGCGCGCATCGCGAGCAGGAACGCGACGACGCGGCCATCCAGCGTCGCCACGCGCAGGTGGGCGGACAGGGATGCCAACTGGCGCGCCCTGTCTTCGTCCATCGGGCTGGTGTGGCGGACCTCGGATGTGTTCAGCGCGACGATGGCCGCGATGTCGCCATCGTCCGCATCGCGTATTACGGGCTCGGTCGTCACCGGATCAGTGCGCGGCGTGCTTGGCGGGCGCGCCGCCGTTCATCAACTTGTCGGTCCAAGCAATGCCGATCGCCGACAGAATGAAGACGCAATGGATGATGGTCTGCCAGAGCACGCCGTCCGGCGTCAGCTGCGTGCACTGCGTGCTGGTGATGGCCATCTCCGCCTTCATTTGAGCCAGTTGCGCGGGCGTGCAGAACGGAAGGCCGTTCAAGGCACCGGCCGCGATGAAGGTTTTCAGCAGGTGGATCGACGAGATGCCGATGATCGCCATCGCCAGCTTGACCTTCAACACGGACGCATTGACGTGGCTCAGCCACTCCGGCTGGTCCGGGTGGCCTTCCAGGCGCAGGCGCGACACGAAGGTCTCGTAGCCACCGACGATCACCATGACCAGCAGGTTGGAGATCATCACGACGTCGATCAGACCCAGCACGATCAGCATGATTTCCTGCTCGCCCAATCCGGGCGCGCGGTGGATCAGGTGCCAGAGTTCCTTGCCGAACAGGAACACGTAGACGCACTGCGCCACGATCAGGCCCAAGTACAGCGGCAGCTGCAGCCAGCGCGACGCAAAGATCAGGTTGGGCAGGAAGTTGGGGCGAGGGCTGGGCGGAAGCGTCATGGGAACAGTGTTTTCCAAGGATGCGGCAGGGTAACGGCGGATCTTGACGCTGCCAAGTCCGCCGGCACCGCTAGACTCGAAGGCCTCCCCTCGCCGTGGAATCCCCCATGATCGACCTCTATTACTGGCCCACGCCGAACGGCCACAAGATCACGCTGATGCTGGAAGAACTGGCCGAGGCAGGCGCGAAGCTCGACTACCGCATCGTGCCGGTCGACATCGGCAAGGGCGACCAGTTCAAGCCGGAATACCTGGCGTTCTCGCCCAACAACAAGATGCCGGCCATCATCGACCATGCCCCCGCCGACGGCGGCGCGCCGATCAGCGTATTCGAATCCGGCGCCATCCTGCTTTACCTGGCCAACAAGACCGGGCGCTTCTTCGGCGCCGATACGCGGCAGAAAGTCACCGTGAACCAGTGGCTGATGTGGCAGATGGCCGGCCTGGGCCCGATGAGCGGGCAGTACGGCCACTTCACCGTGTACGCGCCGGAGAAGATCCCGTATGCCATCGACCGTTACACCCGCGAGGTGCAGCGCCTGCTTGGCGTGCTGGATGGGCAGCTGGCGAAGCATGCGTACGTGGCCGGCGAGGATTACAGCATCGCCGACATGGCGATCCATCCGTGGGTCAACGCCTACGACAAGGCGCCACTGGATATGTCACCGTATCCCCACCTGCAGCGCTGGCATGCGGACGTGGCCGCGCGACCGGCCGTGCAACGTGCGTATGCGTTGAAGACACAGGTCAATCCCGACGCCGGCAAGCCGCTGACCGACGAAGAGCGCAAGCACCTGTTCGGCCGGTAGCGTGCGCCATGTGCACGACCGCCTGACCCCTGTATCACGCGCCACGCGTACGACGCGCGGTGTGGAATCTCCAGGTCGTGCGCGCAGCGCACGCTACGGTTCGCGGGTGCAATAATCCGGGCCTGACCGGCCCCGCCGCCCGAGAAATCCGATGCGCCTTGCCCTGTTCGCCCTGATGACCTTCGCCACCGCCCTGCCCGCCCACGCCGAGAAGCTCACGCTGGAAGCCATCACCGGCAGCGCACCGCTGACCGGACCGACACTGACCAAACCGCAAGTTGCGCCGGACGGATCGCGGGTGACGTTCCTGCGCGGCAAGGACAGCGACCGCAACCGGCTGGACCTGTGGGAATACGACATCGCGAGCGGCCAGACGCGCCTGCTGGTGGACTCCTCCGTGGTGCTGCCAGGCGAAGAAGTCCTGAGCGACGAGGAAAAAGCGCGCCGCGAGCGCCAGCGCATCGCCGCGCTCTCGGGCATCGTCGATTACCAATGGTCGCCGGACGGCAAGGCATTGTTGTTCCCGCTCGGCGGCGAGCTGTACTTCTATGACCTTGCAAAGTCCGGCAAGGACGCAGTGCGCAAGCTCACGGACGGCGGCGGGTTCGCGACCGATCCGAAGCTCTCGCCGAAAGGCGGCTTCGTCAGCTTCATCCGCGATCGCAACCTGTGGGTCATCGCCTTGGTCGACGGCAAGGAAGTGCAGCTGACCCGCGATGGCAGCGACACGATCGGCAACGGCGTGGCCGAATTCGTCGCCGACGAGGAAATGGACCGCCACACCGGTTACTGGTGGGCGCCGGACGATTCGGCCATCGCGTTCGCGCGTATCGACGAAACGCCCGTGCCGGTACAGAAGCGCTACGAGGTCTATCCCGACCGCACGGACGTGGTCGAGCAGCGCTACCCGGCTGCCGGCGATCACAACGTGCTGGTGCAGCTGGGCGTGATCGTGCCGAAGACCGGTGCCAAGCCGCAGTGGATAGACCTGGGCACCGAGAAGGACATCTACCTGGCCCGCGTGGACTGGCGTGATCCGCAGCGCCTGACGTTCCAGCGCCAGTCGCGCGACCAGAAGGAGCTCGAACTGATCGAGACCACGCTGGCGACCGGCCAGCAGCGCACGCTGGTGACGGAAACGTCGAAGACATGGGTGCCGCTGCACAGCGACCTGCGCTTCCTGAAGGACGGGCGCTTCCTGTGGTCGTCGGAGCGCAGCGGGTTCGAGCATCTGTATGTCGCGTCGGAAGACGGATCGAAGTTGACCGCGCTGACGCAAGGCGAATGGGTCGTCGACAGCCTGTTGGCCCTCGATGAAGCCGCAGGCGTGGCCTATGTCAGCGGTACCCGCGACAGCGCCGCCGAGCAGCACGTCTACGCCGTGCCGTTGGCCGGTGGCGAGCCGCGACGACTGAGCCAGGCACCGGGCATGCATGCGGCCGCCTTCGCGCGCAACGCCAGTGTCTTCGTCGACAGCTGGTCCAGCGACACCACGCTACCGCAGATCGAACTGTTCAAGGCCGATGGCACGAAGCTGGCGACACTGCTGGCCAACGATGTGACCGATGCCGCGCATCCCTACGCGAAGTACCGCACGACGCACCAGCCCACCGCCTACGGCACGCTGACTGCGGCCGACGGCACCACGCCCCTGCACTACAGCCTGATCAAGCCGGCCGATTTCGATCCGAAGAAGAAGTACCCGGTCGTGGTTTTCGTCTACGGCGGTCCCGCCGCGCAGACCGTCACCCGCGCATGGCCCGGCCGCAGCGACAGCTTCTTCAACCAGTACCTGGCCCAGCGGGGCTACGTGGTGTTCTCGCTGGACAACCGCGGCACGCCGCGGCGCGGCGCGGCCTTCGGCGGCGCGCTCTACGGCAGGCAAGGCACCGTGGAAGTGGACGACCAGTTGCGCGGCGTCGAATGGCTCACGTCGCAGGCATTCGTCGATCCCGCGCGCATCGGCGTGTACGGCTGGTCCAATGGCGGCTACATGACGCTGATGCTGCTGGCCAAACACAGCCAGGCTTATGCCTGCGGCGTGTCCGGCGCGCCGGTGACGGACTGGGCGCTGTACGACACCCACTACACCGAGCGCTACATGGACCTGCCGAAGGCGAACGAGGCGGGCTATCGCGAGGCCAGCGTGTTCACCCACCTTGACGGCATCGGCGCCGGCAAGCTGCTGCTGATCCACGGCATGGCCGACGACAACGTGCTGTTCACCAACTCGACCAAGCTGATGAGTGACCTGCAGAAGCGCGGCACGCCGTTCGAGCTGATGACCTACCCGGGCGCCAAGCACGGCCTGCGCGGCAGCGACCTGCTGCACCGCTACCGGCTGACCGAGGATTTCTTCGCCCGCTGCCTGAAGCCCTGAGACGAAGGAGAGGCCGATGACCGCTTTCCCGCCACCGATGCCCACCGCCGCGAAAGCAGGCTGGTGGAGCCGTAACTGGAAATGGTGCGTGCCCGTGCTGGCGGTGGTGGTGCTGGCCTCGTTCCTCGCCTTCATCGCCGGGCTGATGACGCTGATCTTCGGCGCGATGAAATCCTCGGAGCCCTACCGGCATGCGATGGCGCGGGCGCAGGCCGATGCGGCCGTGGTCGCCGCACTGGGCACCCCGATCAAGCCCGGCTGGTCCGTGCAGGGCAGCCTCGACAGCAGCGGACCGGGCGGCGAAGCCGAACTGGCGATTCCGCTCGATGGCAGCAAGACCGACGGCACGCTGTTCGTGGTGGCGGAGAAGCGCGCCGGCGAATGGCACTACGAAACGCTGGCGGTCAACGTGGACGGTGGGGAGCGGATCGTGCTGGAAGCCGACAACGGCGGTCCTGCGTCTCCCTGACCCCATGAACGACGAAGGCGGCCGTGGGCCGCCTTCGGATCGCAACCTGATGTGGCCGACTCAGTTCTTCGGTGCCGGTTCCGGCACGACCAGGGCGGGATCCACCGCCGTTCCCGGTGGCACGTAGATCGCCACGCCTGCGGCCTGCTTCTGGGTCGTGGGAATGCCCATGCTCAAGCCACCACCCGAGTGGCGACCGTAGCTGCCGGCGCCCACGGACATGCCGACCGGCGATCCGCTGGAACCCACGCCGATCAGGACGATGCCATTGGCACCGAGTGCCGCCGCTTCACGCTTGAGGCGCGCGACGGCGGCGTCGGTCTGGCCCTGCGTGCCGAAGCCGACCGCGCTCTTGGATTCGAGCTGCGCGATCTCCTGCGCGCCCGCGGGGGCGGTGCGGTAAACCTGGACCTGGGCGGGATCGACCGGGGCGCGGGCCTGGCCGAGCATGACCTTGGAGCTGCTGGCGCACCCGGCGACCAGCATGGCGGCGAACATGGCAGTGGCAATGCGGAACGACATGGCGGCTTCTCCCGGGGATCCACGGCGATCTTCCGCCGCATGGGCTGAATACTGGCACATCGCGTCCTTCGCGGCGCGTGCAGGCCGGCGGGTTATCATTTCGGCCTGACCATGCGCCCGCGTCCCGCACGATGAGCTCCGCCCCCGATCATCCTCCCGCGCCCCAGCGGCTGGCGGTCGACTATATCCATGCCCCTTCCCCCCTCGCGCTGCTCAGCCTGCCGGAAACCCTGGCGGTGTTCGGCTTCGGCGCACTGGCGCCCGCCACTTCGACCATCGACGACCCGCGCTACCTGCGCGTGCCACTCTCGCCCTTGCGCGAAGCCGCGGCCCCGTACGAAGTCTGGCGTGCCACGGGTCCGGTGACCACCGGCCGCCAAGGCGCGGTGCGTTACAGCCATGATGGTGCGCTGATGTTCGGCGTGGTGGAGTGGGAAGAACCCGAAGGCGGCATCCTGCACGCGAGCGCGCATGCATACGCCGCGATGGCCGCCTTCTGGCGCGACAGCGGATACCCGCACCTGCTGCGCATCTGGAACTACTTCGACGCCATCACGCAGGGCGAGGGCGACGGCGAGCGCTACCGGCAATTCTGCATCGGCCGCGTGCAGGGCCTGGGCGATGTCGATACGCGCACGTTGCCCGCCGCCACGGCGATAGGCAGCCGCGATGGCCGCCGCGTGCTGCAGGTCTACTGGCTCGCCGCACGTGAACCGGGCATGCCGCTGGAAAATCCGCGCCAGGTCAGCGCCTACCGCTATCCGCGCGAATACGGCCCGCAATCCCCGAGCTTCGCGCGCGCGCTGCTGCCGCCGTCGCACCAGGTACCCCTGTTCCTGTCCGGCACCGCCAGCATCGTCGGCCACGCGTCGCAGCACGCGGACTCGTTGCGCGCGCAGCTGGACGAGACACTCACCAACCTCGACAGCCTGCTGGGCGCGGCACGCACGCACGCGGCGACACTGCCGGCGCATCTGGATGCGAGCTCGCGCCTGAAGGTCTACGTAAGCGATGCCGCCGACGCAGACGCCGTGGCCGCGCAACTCGAAGCCCGCCTGGGCACGCGCGTGCCGTGGCTGATGCTGCATGCCGACGTCTGCCGGCGCGAGCTGCTGGTCGAGATCGAGGGCATGCACGGCGTGGGTGCTTGAAGCGCCCGGCGACCGTCCGCATAGTGGAAGCACGGGGCGACCTTCCGCACGCCCACATGGGAATCGACATGGGACTGATCAGCCTGCTGTGGGGCATCGTGGCGATGCTGTGGATGGTGCTGGCGCTCATTCCGCTGCTGGGCTGGGGCAACTGGTTCCTGATTCCGTTCGCGGCGGTAGGCGCGATCATCGCCGCCATCGGCATCCTGTTCACCCGTACCGAAAACCGCGGCCGCGCCAAGGCGGGGCTGGTGCTCAACGGCATCGTCATCGTGGTCGGCATCATCCGCCTGTCGCTGGGCGGCGGCGTCATCTGACGCCCTCCCGGACGCAGTGTTCCGCGCTGCGACCGCCTGTCGCAGGCCCGCCCGCGGGACACCGGCGTATCATGCGCCGCTCTGACAGGAGCCCGTGATGGCCTACCCCTACACCCGCCCGCGCCGCATGCGTCGCGACGACTTCTCCCGTCGCCTGATGCGCGAGCACGTGCTGACCACCAACGACCTGATCTATCCCGTGTTCGTGCACGAGGAGAAGGGCCGGATGCCGGTGGCGTCGATGCCGGGCGTCGAGCGCCTGTCCATCGACGAGCTGCTGCGCGTGGGCGAAGAAGCGCTGGAACTGGGCGTGCCCGTGCTGGACCTGTTCGGCGTGCCGGATCCGGCGGCGAAGACCGCCGATGGCCGCATCGCCTGGGACGAGGACGGCATCATCCCGCGCGCGATCCGCGCGCTGAAGGCGCGCTTCCCCGAACTGGGCGTGATGAGCGACCAGGCGCTGGACCCGTACACCACGCACGGACAGGATGGCCTGATCGACGACACCGGCTACATCCTCAACGACGAGACCATCGAGGCGCTTGTGAAGCAATCGCTGGCGCATGCCGCCGCCGGCGTGGACATCCTCTCGCCCAGCGACATGATGGACGGCCGCATCGGCGCGATCCGCGAGGCGCTGGAGAAGGCGGGGTACATCAACACCCGCATCATGTCGTACGCGGCCAAGTACGCCAGCGCGTTCTACGGCCCGTTCCGCAGCGCGGTGGGTAGCGCCGGCAACCTGGGCAAGGGCAACAAGTTCACCTACCAGATGGACCCGGCCAATTCCAACGAAGCGCTGCACGAGATCGCGCTGGACCTGGACGAAGGCGCGGACATGGTGATGGTGAAGCCCGGCCTGCCGTACCTGGATGTGATCCGCCGGGTGAAGGACGAATTCGGCGTGCCGACCTTCGCCTACCAGGTCAGCGGCGAGTACGCGATGATCAAAGCGGCGGCCGCGAACGGCTGGCTGGACGAGAAGGCCTGCGCATTGGAGGCACTCACCGCGTTCAAGCGTGCCGGTGCCGACGGCGTGCTGACCTACTTCGCGCTGGATGCGGCGCGCTGGCTGCGGGACGGCTGAGGTGAGCACCGTCGTCATCCGCGATGCACGACATGACGATGCAGCGGAGCTGGCGCGGCTGTGCACGCTGCTCGCCTATCCGGTCGACAGCGCCGCGATGGCCGGACGGCTGGCCACCCTGCTGGCATCGCCCGCGCATGCCGTGATGGTCGCCGCCTCAGCAGACGACGACAGCGGCCTGATGGGAATGGTGGCCGCGGAGTGGCGGCTGATGATCGAGTTCGGCGGGCGCGCCGAGATCACGGCATTGATCGTCGACCCGCGGGCGCGACGCCTCGGTCTGGCGCGGGGCCTGGTGGATACGGCCTGCGACTGGATACGGGACCAGGGCGGCACGGACGTCTTCGTGCGCTCCAACATCCTGCGCCCGGAATCGCATGCGTTCTATCCGTCAGCCGGGTTCGCGCTGGCCAAGACCCAGCATGTCTACGTACGACGGCTGGCAAGAGCGGCAGGCGATTGACCGGATGCTTCGCGGTATCGGCGGGGCATGAAAAAACGGGAGCCGTCCGGCTCCCGTTTTCGTCCAGCGCTCAGAAGCGCGCTTCGACACCCAGCATCACGGTGTCGGCACGGTTGAAGTCGCAGTCGAGGTCGTCGTCGCAGTCGTTGTAGGTGTAGTCGTCGGCGTAGACGAACGCGGTATAGCCGAGGCTGATGTTGAGGTGGCGATTGATGTCTACGCCGATGGCGATGCCGGCGTAGCCTCCGTCGGCGTCGAATTCCTCGTCGGCGCCGTCAACCTCGGCGTCGAAGTAGCCGCCGCGCACGGTGGCGAACCACGGGCTGTCGCCGAAGTTCATGCGTGCATTCGCGCCGATGGCCCTGTAGGTCGCCTTCGCGAACCGCCAGTCGCCATCGGTGGTCTCGTCCAGGCGGCCACCCGACAGTTCCACGCCCACCTGCGCCCACGGACCCGCCTGCCAGCGGTAACCCGCGCTCACGGCGACGGCATCCTGTTCGACGTCTTCGTAGATCCAGCCCTGGCCGGCCTGCACCCCGACGAAGAAGCCGCCGTCTTCCTGCTCTTCCCGGACAGGCGCGGGCGAAACATGGGCTGGTGCCTGGTACGTCGGCGCAGGGGCCGGCGATGCGGGCTGAGGGGCGGCGGCCTGCGTTGCCGGCGTCACGGGCTGGGCGGCGGCGGGCTGGGGCGCCTCCTTCTTGCGGAAGGCTTCATAGGCTGGCGAGATGGACTGCGCCTGTGCGTGCACAGCGAACGCGGCCAGCACGAGTGGCAAGCAACGGAACAACGGCGTCATGGTGTTTTCCCTTTCGGCAATGATGGAAACCCCGCGTCCTTGCGGTACCGGCGGGGCGGATGGTGTGTCGCGGCGATCAGTACCGATGGGCACGCTTGTGCGGGCCTGTCTGCCGATCCGTTCCGGTCGGCAGCCGCGGCGGAGCAGCAGAGCACAAGGTGGACGGCGGTCGGACTCCCCAGCCCGGCCTGCCGGTTGCCCCGTTCCCTGGCGCGCCCCCTTCGGCGGCGGCACAGTGAGGCGCGTGGCGCCGTCTGTCAAGCCGGCACCGGCGCGCGTAGACTGCGGACAACGACTGGAGACGGGGATCCGCACCATGACCAACCACCGCTACGCCGTCTTCGGCCATCCCGTCGCCCACTCGCTGTCGCCCCGCATCCATGCGGCGTTCGCGCGCCAGGTCGGCATCACGCTGGAGTACACCGCCATCGATGTCGCCGCGTACGACTTCGTCGCCGCGCTTGATCGCTTTGCAAGTGACGGGGGCGCGGGTGCCAACGTCACCCTGCCGTTGAAAGAAGCCGCCTTCGCGATCTGTGCGCAGACCTCCGAACGCGCACGGCGCGCCGGCGCGGTGAACACGCTGACCCGCAACGATGGCCAATGGCATGGCGACAACACCGACGGTGCGGGGCTGGTGCGGGACCTGACCGGCCGCCATGGCCTGGACTTGCGCGCACGCCGTGCGTTGCTGCTGGGTGCCGGTGGCGCGGCGCGCGGCGTAGCGCCGGCATTGCTCGATGCGGGCATCAGCGAGCTGATCATCGTCAACCGCACGCCTGATCGCGCGGATGCGCTGGCGGACGCACTGGGCGAGCCGGAGCGTGCGCATTCGCGCTACTGGAACGACCTGCGCGACCTCGGCGACTTCTCGCTGATCGTCAACGCCACGTCCGCCTCGCGGCAGGACCAGGGCGAATTCAGCCTGCCCTTCCACCTCGCCACGCCACGCACGCTGGCGGTGGATCTCAATTACGGCGAAGCCGCGATTCCCTTCCTCGCGTGGGCGCGCGCCGCCGGCTGCCACGATGCCGTGGATGGATTGGGCATGCTGGTGGAACAGGCGGCCGAGGCATTCGAGCAATGGCACGGCGTGCGCCCGGAAACCGATGCGGTCTATGCCGCGCTGCGCGACAGGGACAAGGTGCTGGTGACGGCGGATTGACCCGCCGCGCATTCGCGCGGCGGACACAGAATCGACAACAAGAAGCAGGGACGGCAGGGATGCAACCGGATTTTTCAGACATCAGCTTCAACAAGGACCGCCAGCGCAACGGCGCGGCACTGCAGGCGGCACAGGGATTGCGGTTGCTGCCGGTCGCCATCGTATTCAACGTAGCCGCCCTCGTCCTCGGGTTCGGCGCGGATGCGTCGTCGCTGCTGGGCATCGTGGCGACCTTGCTGACCGTCGCCGGCTTCGCGTTCGGCGCGTACGGCACCTATCTGTGCATGGACGGTTTCGGTTGGGCCGGCTATATCAACATCCTGATCGTGGCATCGCTGCTGATACCCTACGTCAAGATCATCACCCTCGTGGTCGTGTTCGCAAAGACCGTGGACATGATGCGGACCGCCGGCTATCGATTCACGCTGACCGGAAAAATCGTCAGGCAGGAACGTTGAGTCCCGCGATCATCGATCCGGAACTCGCCCAGCGGATCGAAACGCTCCCTCGCCCTGACACAGGAAAACATGCATGGACGGATTCCTCACCCAACTGCTGACGATGCTCGGCTACCAGCTGCCCGAGCTGCTGGCCTGCGTGGCGGGCGTCGCCATGCTGGCGATGTGGGTGCCGGCAGCGCCCGGCCGCAAGCTGGCGTTGGCGGGCACGTCGGTGATGCTGCTGACCACGCTGCTGCGGGGTGTGATGAGCGTCTGGCACGCATGGCTGATCAACAGCAACACCGACAGTTATTCATCGTTGAGCGGGATGATGTCCCTGTTCGGCGCGTTCGGCATGCTGCTGGGCGTGGTGTCCGCTGTCGGACTGGTGCTGCTGGTCTGGGGCGCCTGCAAGGCCATGCAGGCGACGCGGGCGGCCTAGGCGATATCCGCATAGGCGTTGCCGAAAACGGAATACGACCGCGATGCTCGGCCACGCGCCGCCGGGCTAGCATCGCAGGATGAAACGCCTTCTCCTGCTGACCCTGCTCTTCCTCGCAGGCCTCGCCTGCCTGGCTCCCTCCGCCTTCGCGCAGGGCCAGTTCAAGGTGCTGGTCGTCGCGATTCCCAACCGCTATCACCACGACTATGCCGTGGTCGCCAAGCCGCAGTTCGAACGCATGGCGCAGCGGCATGCGTTCGACCTCACATGGTCGTGGAACAGCACGCCGTTCGATGGCGATCTTTCGGCCTATGCCGCCATCGTGCTGCTCAACACGCCCGGTGATGAGCTGAAGGGCCCGCAGCGCGAAAGGCTGGCGTCCTACGTGCGCGCCGGCGGCGGCGTGGTGGCGGTGCACCGCGCGCTGATCTTCAACCCGCCTGGCGAGTGGCCCTGGTTCGAACGGCTGATCGGACGCACGTTCCGCATCCATCCGATGGTGCAGACCGCCACCGTGCGCGTGGAAGACCCTGCGTTTCCCGCCACCTCCGGCCTGCCGGCGCAGTGGATCTGGACGGACGAATGGTACGAGTTCAATGCCCCGGTCACGCGCGGCCTGCGGACCGTGCTGAGCGTGGATGAATCCACCTACGATCCTTCCCGCATCTGGCCGGGCCAGACCGCGCACGGCATGGGGAAAGAACACCCTGTCGCGTGGTACCACCTCTACGACGGTGGCCGCATCTTCGTCACCGCGCTCGGCCATACTCCCGCGCTCTACGACGATCCGCTCTACCTCGCGCACCTGTACGGCGGCATCTGGTGGGCCGCGACCGGCCTGGGCATCGACGAACCGCGTTGATCCGCGTCAGCGCACGGCAGGTCCGGCGCAGAGCTGCAGCCGTGAACACAGGAACGCCACCTGCGCGTCCTGTGTCTCCGGGCCTTCGTAAGGCAACACCGTCCAGCGCTCGCGGGCCTGCATCGCCTCGCCGGGTGCAAGCGTGCGAAAGGCGGCGTGCACCTCCATCTCCAGCAAGCCGGCCTGCACGTCGGCGGCGTTGTCGAGATAGAGCTCGACCTGCCCATGCTCCGGATGGATCGCGGCACGTGGCAGGTGATCGAAGCGGATCACGAACACCTGCCCATGCGCGAAGCCGGCCATCCAGCCTGCGGATGGCTGAAGGAATACCTTGCCACGGCGCATCTCCATCTCCTGCGGCATGGGCAGGAACGAGAACACGCCCCCTTCGATCATCCAGGCAGAGGTAGCTCCCTCCGCGGCCTCCACCCGCACGTCACGCGCACTGGCAACGGGTACGTAGACGCGCGTGGCCGCCGAGGTGCGGGTGTTGAACCACAGGTCGCGCGCGACCGGGCGGTCGCGGATGTTGCGCGCGGTCGCCGTCACGATGACGGTGGACGGATCCGCCGGATCGAACGCGAACGCTTTCAACAGCCGCACGCCGGTGACCGGGCTGTCGATGCCCTCCAGCACCAGCCGTTCGGGCGAACGCGCGACCACGCGGGTCTCGGCGAAAGCCAGGTAAGGGTCGGGCGGCCACACGGCCTTCGAAGCGCGACGCGCAGGATTCACGCGCTGGTCGGACCACCAGCCGCTCTGCGGTCCCAGCCATATGTCGTGACCGAGATAGCCGATGTCATCCGCATCGGGCGATACGGCCGGCGATGGTTGCGAGGCGACGGGATCGCCGACCTTGATCAGGTTGGGCCGATCCACCAGCCCGAACCGCAACACACGCCCACCCAGGGCGGGCGTAACGTCGAGCACCACATCGCCGGACTGCAGGCGGACGCGCTCCACCTCCGTGGACGGCCGCGCCGTCGCGCCCTGCGGGCACAGGGCCGTCAGGAGCAGCAGGAATGCGGCGGCCGAGCGCATGCGCGCCACTAGAGCACGCCGTCCCGCTTCACCGCCAGGTAACGCTCCACCAATGCACCGGGCAGTTCGTCGCTGGAAACGTCGAGCACCATCACCCGGTGGCTGCGGAGCGCATCGTGCGCGGCCGTGCGCTGCTCCAGATAGCGCGCCACCGCGCCGGCATGGATGGCACCGTGCAGGTCGCGGACTTCGCCATCGAGCGCCTCATCCAGCGAGGTCTCGCGCAGGCTGGCCACGCAGACCAGGTGACGGCGCTGCAACAGGCGCACGGCGGCCAGCAGGTCTTCGATGTCTTCGTCACGGACGTTGGTGACCAGCATCACCAGCGAACGCCGGCGCTGCCGCAGGCTCAGCTCGGTGGCCGCTGCCAGGTAGTCCGTGGCCACCGCGCGCGGCTGCAGGTCGTAGCTGGCGCGCAGCAGCGTGTCGATGGCGGCCATCCCGCGCTGCGGCGCCACCCAGCGGCTGTCGCCACCTGCCGCGAGCAGGCCCACGCCATCGCCCTGGCGCAATGCCAGGTACGACACCACCAGCGCGGCATTGAGTACGTGGTCGAAATGCCCCAGCGCATCCTCGCGCGCCATCATCCGGCGACCGGTATCGATCAGCATGACCAGTTGCTGGTTCTTCTCATCCTGGTATTCGCGCGAGATCAGCTTGCGCGAGCGCGCCGTCGCCTTCCAGTCGACCTGGCGCAGGCTGTCGCCCACGCGGTACTCGCGCATCTGGTTGAAGTCGGTGCCTTCGCCGCGTCGCCGCTTGAGGTGTGCGCCCACCAGGCGCGAGGCCTGTTCGGCACTGAACAGCGCGAAACGCGTCAGCGGTGCGAAGTTGGGATACACGCGCACGCGTTGCGGCGCGCCCGCCACGCGCGACTGCCGCCACAGTCCCAGCGCGGAACGCAGGCGCAGCTGCACACCCTCGAACGCGGCATCGCCGCGCGCACTGGGCCGCAACCGGTAGGTGATGCGGGTCGCCGACATCGGGGCGAGCGCGAGCCGCCGCGGCATGCCGGACGACGGCCAGCCGCCCGGATACAGGTCGAACACATCCAGCCGTTGCCGCACCCGTGATTCGAAGCACAGGGCGACGTCGCGCTCGATGCCCAGTGGCAGGGCCTCGGGCACCTCGCGCACCACCTCAGGGAGCGGGCGCGCGCGCAGCCGCCATGCATCCAGCGCTGCAAGCACCAGCAGCCCCGCGCCGACCGCCTGCCACTGCCACAACGGCCAGCCGAGGAACGGCACGGCCAGGCCGGCAAGGCCCCAGCAGGCAATCAGCAGGATCAGCAGCGGCGCCGGCCTCATTGTGGCGCTCCTTCCCCCGCCTGCGGGGGAAGGCTGGGATGGGGGCAATCGGAGACCGGATACGTCGGCAAACGATCAGGTTGATCGCTCTCCCCCACCCCGCCCCTCCCCGGCAGGCGGGGGAGGGAGCTGATCGCGAGATAGGTCGGGGCCACGCGGACGATCATTTCCGCGGCGCGTCCACTTTCGCCAGCAGCGCGCGCAACGCGTCGTCAGGCGACTGCCCTTCGATCTGCAGTTCCGGCGCCAGCGTGATGCGGTGGCGCAGCGCCGGGCGGGCGATCTCGCGCACGTCGTCGGGGGTGACGAAATCGCGCCCCTGCAGGACGGCCTGCGCGCGTGCGGCGCGCACAAGCGCGATGCTGCCGCGCGGGCCCGCACCCAATGCGATGCCGGGCCACTTGCGGGTGGCGGCGACGATGCGCACGGCGTAGTCGATGACTTCCGGGTCCACGCGCACGGCGGCGGTTTCGCGCTGCATGGCGATGATGTCGTCCGCGCCGAGCACGCGTGCCACCTGCGAAAGATCGAAGTCGGAGGCAGTCCGGCCGGTGGTGATGGCATCGACCATGCGCTTCTCGTCGTCCAGCGCCGGATAGTCGATCAGCACCTTCAGCAGGAAGCGGTCGAGCTGCGCTTCCGGCAACGGATAGGTGCCTTCCTGTTCGACCGGGTTCTGGGTGGCGAGCGTGATGAACGGCGGCGACAGCTCGAAGGATTTGCCTTCGATGGTCACCTGGCCTTCCTGCATCACCTCCAGCAACGCGGACTGGGTCTTGGCGGGCGCGCGGTTGATCTCGTCGGCGAGCAGGATGTTGGTGAACACCGGCCCGCGCCGGATCTTGAAGCTCTCCGTCTTCGGGTCGTAGACGGCGTGCCCGCTGACATCGCTGGGCATCAGGTCGGGAGTGAACTGCACGCGTCCGTAGGTCAGCTCCAGTGCCTGCGCGAGGGCCCGCACCAGCAGCGTCTTCCCGAGCCCCGGCACGCCTTCGATCAGGACGTGGCCGCCCGCCAGCAGGGCGATCAGGATCTGGTCGAGGACATCCGGCTGGCCGATGAACGCCTTGGACACTTCCTCGCGTACGGCATCGACGCGCTGGGACAGCGCGTTTTCCGGCATCGGCGGAAGCGCGGGCGGCGCGGCGGCGGTCTCGTCGTTCATAGGCGGTTTCTCAGTTGGATCAGCAGGGAAATGCGGTCACGGAATGCCTGCCTGTCGTGCGAGGCGGGCGCATTGAGGGCCACGCGGATGCGGTCGGCCGGAAGGCCGGTGCGCTCTGCGATGGCGGCGACCTGGGAATCGCCGGACAGCGCGGCGGCGACGGGATCGCGGCGGCGCAAGCGGGCGAGGAATGCCTGCCGGACCGCTGCGTACAGCATTACCCCGCGACCGTAACGGTAGAGATGTTCGCCGCTCGCGCGCACGTGCTCCAGCAGCGAGCGGCGCTCGCCGGCCGGTGACGGCACCGATGGACCGAACCGCTGCATGCGCATCCACAACCAGGCGGCGAGCGCGAGCAGCAGCGGCGCCCACACCATCCAGCCGCGGACGAACAGGATGCGCCACAGCGACGGCATCTCGGCGGCATAGACCAGGTGCATGGTGCCGCGACCGTAGTTGGGCGCCAGCACCTGCCGCGCCAGCACGCGATGCGGACCGTCGCGCAGGCCGCCCTTCGGCGGTTCGTCCAGCGCACCGCGCGCGCGCGCGCGCGTTTCGGTATTGGCCATGAAATCGAAGTCGGCCAGTACATCCACGTGGCCACGCCCCTGCGCCAGCCGCGCGTAGACATAGCCGTCCTGCAGGTTGCCCCAGGCGAGTTCCGGTTCCACGTCATCGAAGGCGAACCGGCGTCCCGCGCAGAACTCGACATGATGGTCTTCGCCTTCCACCTGGAAGGCTTCGCACTCGGGTTCCCCGTCCACCAGCCAGACCGACAGCAGGTCCAGCATGGCTGTCTGCGGCGCATCCGGCCCGGCCAGGTCTTCGCCCGGCGAGTAAAGCGGCGTGCGGACCAGGAGATGCCCGCCCGCCTCCACCCACGCCAGCAGGCGATCGGCCTCGGGCGGCGACAGCGCGCGCGGATCGTTGAACAGCAACAACGTGTCCTCGCGCGCCAGGGCGTTGTCATCCAGCAGCAGGCGCTGGCGCGCGTTGACCTTCACGCCGTCGGCTTCCAGCGTCTTCGCCAGCGCGTACAGCGGGTTGTAGGCCGCTTCGCCATCCGGCGGAAGATGGAACGTCTTTTCGACACGGTGGAAGGTATGCCGGAACCACACGGCCAGCAGTGCCACCACCACGAACACGACCAGCAGGCCCACGCCCACCAGGCGACCATTGCGGCGCGCGGACGTCATGACGCCCACCCGTAACGGTGCTGCAGTTCACCCACCAGCGCATCGAACTCGTCTTCGCCGGGCAGCCGCTCCGCATAGGCCGCGTACTGCCAGGTCCTGACGATGCGCGCGAAGGCATGCCGGTCTTCCGCCTGCGGCATGCGTCGCGATGCACGCAGGCACTCGGCTTCCGTTGCACCTGGCGGCAGCGCGATGTCCGCGCGCTGGCTCATGCTCTCCACGCTCGCGCGGTAGAGCAGCGCCAGCGCGTGCCGTGGACGTCCCTCGCGCCACAGCGCGCGCGCCGCGGTGGCGATGTCGTCCGGCAGCGCCTCGGGCAATACCAGTGCATCCGACTGCGGCGCATCCGGCGGCAGCGCGCGCGTGCCGGAGATGCCGCGCATCCACGGCCACCAGTAGCGTGCGGTCGCCAGCAGGGCGAGCACCAGCACGCCCGCCACCAGCCAGAGCCCCCATTCGCCGATGAACGCCAGCACGTTGCCGAACCCGGACAACCAGGCTTTGTCGCCGTCGAGCGTGTCGTCGGGGTCTTCTTCTTCCGCCGTGTCGCGACGCTCCCACGACGCCTGCGTGCGCTTGCGATCCAGCAGGGGATCGCGGTACGCCTCATCGGCGGCCTTGCGGAATGCACGGTCGTCGACGCGCTGGTCGCCGAACACGATGGGGACGGTCGGCGGCGTCGGTTTGGCGGGAGCATCGGCTTGCGGCGCGGTCGTGGCCGGCGGTGCGCCGTGGCGCTCCTGCGCCTCGGCGATGCCCATGCCTGCCCACAGCACCGCAGCCAACAGTACCGGCGCGACCGCCGCCAGCCGTGCACGCAGCTTGCGGAACACGATCTCCAGATCCCAGGCCTCGATCTGCGTGCGGCGGTTGAGGTAAAGGCCGAACCCCGCCCCGACGTAGAACGGCTCCACCACGCTGATGGCCGCCCATGCCAGCGCATTCCACGCCAGCTTGAGCCACGCCGGCCATTCGATGGCCACCATGCGGAAGGCCGTCTGCATGCTGTCCGGCAGCAGGTCCTGCGGCAGGTACATGACGACGGCGACCACGCCGCCCATCACCAGCACGGCCTGGAACAGCAGGCAGATCCAGGTCAGCAGGATCGCGGTGCCATACGCCTGACCACCGAGGACGCCACGACGCTGGCGCAGGCGATCCCCCTGGACGCCTTCCAGCAGGTCGATGGGCATGTACAGCGAACGCACGGGGCTGAAGCGCCGCCAGGTGAGCAGGTGCGGCAGCGTGCGCAGCCCCCAGTGCCGCTGCGCCTGCATTGTCTCGCGCGTACCGGGCGCGTTGCCGAACACGGCGCGCGAGATGACATACAGCGGGATGCGGTCGAAGGCCGGCTTCAGCCACCACATCAGCAGCATGGCCAGCCAGAACTGGTCGATCCACCATGCGCCGAGGTTGAGCAGCGCGAACACGGGCACGGTCAGCCACAGCCAGGGCTTCCAGATCGCACCGGCATGCTGTCGCACCAGTGCCATGCCCAGCTCGACGGCCTCCCAGTCCGAGCGCGCGCGCAGGCGGACGGTCAGCTGTTCAATCCTCATCGGCCACCCCGCGTCCGCCGACGCCCAGCCACAGCGCCACCAGCGTCCACAGCACGCCGGAGACGCTGTACTTCACGGCGGCCGGAATGGATTGCGTCGATGACCAGAAGGCTTCGATGAACGCGGCCACCAGCAGCATGAAGGCCACGCCCAGGCACAGCCGCGCGCCCTTGGCGCCAGCGCTGGCAAGCGCATCGACACGCCGCTGCCGTCCCGGTGCCACCAGGCTCAGGCCCAACCGCAGGCCCGCGCCGCCGGCCAGCACGATGGCGGTCAGTTCGAACGGCGCATGCCCGCAGACGAAACGCCACAGCGGGTCGCCATAGCCGATCTGCTGCAGGTGGCCGAATACCGTCCCGATGCCCACGCCATTGACGATCAGCACGAACAACGCGCCTACGCCCGCAAGCAGTCCGCCGGCGAAAGTCCTCAGGCCGATGCTGATGTTGTTCCAGATGTAGTGGCCGAACATCTGCCAGTCGCTGCCGCTCTCGCGGCCCAGCGCGTGGCGCGTGTCGCTGGGGTCGTACATGCGCTCGTACATCGCCACCTGTTCGGGCGACACGATGCTGTAGACCAGTTCCGGGCGGACCTGCAGCAGCACGAACATCAGCACCAGCGGCACCACGAACACGGCGGCGGCCACCCACATGCACCCGGCCTCGCTGCGCACCAGGCGCGGGAACTCCGCCAGCAGGAAGCGCACCGCGCGCTGCCAGCGCGGTGGCGCCGTCCTGTACATGACGCCGTGGCCCTGCTGCATCAGTGCCTGCAGACGGTCCACCACCACCGGGCTGTAGCCGCGCTTGCGCGCCAGCGCCAGTTGCTGGCAGATGCGGCGGTAGCGTGCCGGCACGTCTTCGTCGGTGAGCACGCCGTTGTTGCGTTGGCGGCGCGCGCTCCGGGCGCTGCCACCACGTGCCTGCAGCCAGGATTCGAAGGCCAGCCATTCGGGCTGGTGACGGGCGACGAACTGTTCCTGCCTCATCGCCGCCCCAGCAGCCAGTTGGCCATGCCGTACAGGCGCTGCACGCCGGCCTCTCCGCGCGCGCCGGTGACCGGCTCGGCGAGGTTGGCCAGTTCTTCCTGGCGTGAGGGCGTCAGTTGTGGCGCGCGCTCGCCGAACGCCACGATCGCGCCCTGTTCTTCCGGCAGCAGGCGCGCCGACGGGACGAACACCGTGTTGACGGGCGCCGGCACGTGTTCGCGCTCGTGGCCGGCATGCACCACCAGCGTACCGGCCACCATGTCGCCCAGGCGGCGCGCGTGCGGGTCCGCCAGGCAGGCGACCAGCCCGGCGGCGTAGCCGAACGGCAGCATGTCGACGGTGCGCAGCAGGTTGCGCGTGATCGCCGCCAGCCAGCCCACCGGCGCGCCATCGGCCGACACCACGCGCAATCCCAACGCCTTCTTGCCGGGCGTCTGCCCGTGCCACACGGATTCCAGCACGATGGGATAGGCCCAGAACACAAGGAACAGGCCGATCAGGTACAGCCCTTCACCCACCTTGCCCAGCATGGCCAGCACCATGCCCATGATCATCAGCACGCCCAGCCGGATGGCCAGGTCGATGCCCCACGCCAGCGCGCGCGGCACGGGGCCCGCCGCAGGCAGGTGCAGGCCCACGCCCTCGGGCGTGATGACTTCGCGGTAGGTGTCCAGCATCAGCCGTTCACCATGGGCGCTGCGCCCTTGGCGGCGTGGTGGCCGCAGCCGGTCCGATGTGGTTGAAGTGGTGTGTTCCGCTGTCCATGCGCCTGCCCCGTGCCTTGCGACTTTAGCCGGCCGCGTCGCGCTTGCCCAGCCGCACTACACTGCGCGCCATCATGGACACGTCCTTCTCCTGTCGCCCGGGCTGCGCGGCCTGCTGCACCGCGCCGTCGATCACCTCGCCCATCCCCGGCATGCCGCACGGCAAGCCGGCGGGTGTGGCGTGCGTGCAACTGGACGATGCCTTGCGCTGCCGGCTGTTCGGCAGGCCGGAACGGCCCGCGTTCTGCAGCACCCTGAAACCAGGCCCCGACATGTGCGGTGCCAGCCGCGACGAGGCGCTGGCACTGCTCGCCGCGCTGGAACACGCGACAACGCCCTGACACGGGCAAGACGTCACGCCACCTGCGTGGAAATCCACCACGTGGTGCCGCCCGCATCGCGGAAGCCGCCGCGACGGTCGCCGTCGCCCTTTTCCTCCGGCGCCTGCACCGGCTCGGCGCCCACCGCCAACGCACGCGTCCACGTGGCATCGACCTTGGGCACATACAGATGCACGTGGCTCGGGATGGCGGGCCAGCCGTCGGCCGCGTCGGCCAGCATCAGCACGGTGTCATCGATCCGGACTTCCGCATGTCCCAGCCGGCCTTCGCCAACCGGATGCATGCGCAGCGGTTCGGCGTCGAACACGGCGACAAGGAACTCGATGGTGCGTTGCGCGCCGTCGACGACCAGATAGGGCGCGACCGACGTATAGCCTTCCGGTTTCCAGGCCATGCGGCCCTCCTGCGATGCCGGCGCCGAGTGCGCCAAGCGGCATCATGCCGCAGGCGGTGTTGGTTGCAGGTAATGGTCCTTGAGCCGCACGTAGTGCGCAGCGGAATAATGCAGGCTCTCGATCTCCTTGTCGGTGAGCTTGCGCGCGAAACGCGCCGGATTGCCCAGCCACAGTTCGGCCTCGCCGACCACCTTGCCGGGGCCGAGCACCGCGCCGGCGCCCAGGAAGCCGTACTTCTTCACCGTGGCGCCGTCCAGGATGCAGGCACCCATGCCGATCAGGCACAGGTCCTCGATGGTGCAGGCGTGGATGATGGTGCCGTGGCCGATGGTCACGTCCGCGCCGATCAGCGTGGGGTACCCGGCCTTGTTGTACGGGCTGTGGTGGCTGACGTGGACGATGGTGCCGTCCTGCACGTTGGTGCGGGCCCCGATGCGGATGAAATTGACGTCACCGCGCAGGATGCTGCCCGGCCAGACGGACACGTCTTCGGCCAGTTCGACATCGCCGATCACGGTGGCGGCGGGGTCCACGTAGACGCGCGGGCCGAGGACGGGAAAACGGTCAAGATAGGGGCGCAGGGAGGTCATTCGCGCATTGTAGCGAGCAGGCCCGATGCGGCCGGACTACACTCCGGCGTATGGACATGACCGCCACGCCCGACCTGAGCGCCACCCTGCAACGCCTGCGCGAGGCATGGCAGGCGAAGAAGCCCGACCTGGCCCAGCGCCGCGACGACCTGCAGCGGCTGCGCGAGGCGCTGAAGCGGCGGCTGCCGGAAATGGCGGACACCATCGCCGCCGACTTCGGCCATCGCTCGCGCCACGAATCGCTGATCGCCGACGGCATGACCGTGCTCAACGAGATCGACCACCTGGCGTCGCACCTGCGCGGATGGATGAAGCCGCGCCGCGTGGGCGTGGGCTGGCGGTTCTGGCCGGCGCGCGCGGAAATCCGCCGCGAGCCGGTCGGCGTGGTGGGCGTGATCTCGCCGTGGAACTACCCGGTCAACCTGGCGCTGATTCCACTGGCCACCGCCATCGCCGCCGGCAACCACGTCTACCTCAAGCCATCCGAACACACGCCGCATACCACCGCGTTCCTGCGCTCGCTGCTGGCGGAGGTGTTCCCGCTGGAGCGCGTCGCGGTCGCCACGGGGGGCGCCGACGTGGCCGGCGCCTTCGCCGCACTGCCATTCGACCACCTGGTGTTCACCGGCTCCACCGCCGTGGGCCGCAAGGTGATGGCGGCGGCGGCGGCCAACCTGACCCCGCTGACGCTGGAACTGGGCGGCAAGTCGCCGGCCATCGTCTGCGACGACTTCCCGCTGGACCAGGCCGCCGCGCGACTGGCGACCGGCAAGTGGTTCAACGGCGGCCAGACCTGCATCGCACCGGACTACGTGCTGCTGGTGGGTCGAAGCCGCCGCGATGCGCTGGTGCAGGCGCTGCGCGAGCAGGTCGCCGCGCGCTACGGCAACCTGTCCGATGCCGGCGACTTCACCCGCATCATCAACGACGGGCAGTTCGCGCGGCTGGAAGGCTATCTGGAAGACGCCCGCGCACGCGGCCACGAGGTGGTCGCGCTGGCACCGGCGCACGACCGCGCGGAGCGGTTGTTCGCGCCTTCCCTGGTGATCGACCCCGGCGACGATGCGAAGGTGATGCAGGACGAGATCTTCGGCCCCATCCTGCCGATCCGCACGGTCGGTTCCCTGGACGAGGCCATCGCCTACGTCAATGCGCGCGACCGGCCGCTGGCGCTGTATCCCTTCAGCCACGACCGCAAGCGGGTGGAGAGGATCCTGCACAGCACGCTGGCCGGCGGCATCACCGTCAACGACACCGTGCTGCACTTCGGCATCAATGCACTGCCGTTCGGCGGCATCGGCCCCAGCGGCATGGGCGCCTATCACGGGCGCGCGGGCTTCGACGCGATGAGCAAGGCACTGCCGGTGCTGTGGCAGCCGCGCTGGGCCGGCAGCGACCTGCTGAAGCCGCCCTATTCCAAAGTAGCGCGGTTTATCGACTTCATCATTCGCTGAGCCGGTCCGTTCCATTGCGGGCGGCGTTGGTCCGCGTCTTCGTCGAGAATCGTCGCTCCCGTTCGTCGAACGGGATGACCTCCTGCTGACGGACCGCCATGTCGACCACCGCCGTACCCGCCAAAGCCACCCGCCGCGAATGGATCGGGCTGGCGATCATCGCCCTGCCCTGCATGGTCTACGCGATGGACCTGACCGTGCTGAACCTCGCGCTGCCGGCGATCAGCGCCGAACTCGACCCCACGGCCAGCCAGTTGCTGTGGATCGTCGACGTGTACGGCTTCCTGGTGGCCGGCTTCCTGATCACGATGGGCACGCTGGGTGACCGGATCGGCCGGCGCAAGCTGTTGCTGATCGGCGCGGCGGCGTTCGCGGTGGCCTCGGTGATGGCAGCGTTCTCGCGCAGCGCCGAAATGCTGATCGCGATGCGTGCGCTGCTGGGCGTGGCCGGCGCCACGCTGGCGCCGTCGACGATGTCGCTGATCCGCAACATGTTCCATGACGAACACGAACGCCAGTTCGCGATCGGCGTATGGATCGCGGCGTTCTCGGTCGGCGGTGCCATCGGGCCCTTGGTCGGCGGCCTGCTGTTGCAATGGTGGTGGTGGGGCGCGGCCTTCCTGGCGGCGGTGCCGGTGATGGTGTTGCTGCTGGTGCTGGGGCCGAAACTGCTGCCGGAATATCGCGATCCCGATGCCGGCAAGCTCGATCCGCTCAGCATGGTGCAGTCGCTGTTCGCGGTGCTCGCCGTGGTCTACGGCCTGAAGCGGATCGCCGAGTACGGTTCCGATGTCCGCGGCATCGCCGTGCTGCTGGTCGGCATCGCGCTGGGCGTGCTGTTCGTGCGCCGGCAGAAGCACCTTGCGTACCCGTTCCTCGACGTGACCCTGTTCCGGCGGCCGGCGTTCTCCGCCGCCATCGTCGCCTACGCGCTGGCTGGCCTGTCGATGATGGGCGTGTACATCTTCA
This sequence comes from Pseudoxanthomonas sp. SE1, assembly GCF_029542205.1. Classification (NCBI taxonomy): domain Bacteria; kingdom Pseudomonadati; phylum Pseudomonadota; class Gammaproteobacteria; order Lysobacterales; family Lysobacteraceae; genus Pseudoxanthomonas; species Pseudoxanthomonas sp. SE1. The sequence continues at coordinate 4,037,355 of NZ_CP113783.1, forward strand.
TGACCCAGTATCTGCAGCTGGTGCTGGGACTCACGCCGCTCCAGGCCGGCATCGCGACGGTGCCGTGGTCGTTGTGCTTCACCGTCGGCTCGCTGCTCGCGCCGCGGCTGGCGCGCCATTGGGGTGCGCGACGGGTGATGGTGCGGGGCCTGCTGTTCGCTGCCCTGGGTTTCGGCATCACCGCACTGGTCGTGCCGCCGTACGGGTTGTGGATCCTGATCGCCGGCATGCTGGCGATGAGCCTGGGCATGGCACCGGTGTTCACGGTGGGCAACGAACTGATCATCACCACCGCGCCGCCGGAGCGCGCAGGTGCGGCCTCGGCATTGGCGGAAACCAGCGCGGAGCTCAGTGGCGCGCTGGGCATCGCCGTGCTCGGCAGCGCCGGCATGCTGGCCTACCGGCTGTGGCTGGATCCCGCCCTGCCCGCGACGCTGGGTGACGCGGATGCGACTCGCGCGTTGTCCACGCTGGGCGGCGCAGTCGCGGTAGCCGGCGAACTGGGAGGCCAGGCCGGGACGCTGGTCGGCGACACCGCACGTGCCGCGTTCACCGGGGCCATGCGCGCCATCGCATTGTTCGGCATGGCCATGATGTTGCTGGCCGCCTGGATGTCGGCACGGCTGATGCGCGACGGTGAAGGCGCGGCGCATGCGGCGGTGGCCGACGAGGCCGCCGGCGCCTGACCGGCGCACCTGGCTTAGAATCGCCACCATGAAAATCGCCAGCTGGAACGTCAATTCGCTCAACGTGCGCCTGCCGCACCTCACGCAGTGGCTGGGCGCATTCGCCCCGGATATCGTCGGCCTGCAGGAAACCAAGCTGGAGGACCACCGCTTCCCGGACACCGCGCTGGCCGAGCTCGGCTACCGCAGCGTGTTCGCCGGGCAGAAGACCTACAACGGCGTGGCGCTGCTGGCGCGCGAGGCCATCGGCGACGTGCAGGTGGGAATTCCCGGTTTCGACGATGAACAGAAGCGCGTGATCGCCGCGACCGTCGGCGACGTGCGCATCGTCAATCTCTACGTGGTCAATGGCCAGGACGTGGGCACCGACAAGTACGCCTACAAGCTGCGCTGGCTGGACGCGGTGCACGACTGGCTGGCCGCCGAGCTCCAGGCGCATCCGAAACTGGTGGTGATGGGCGACTTCAACATCGCGCCCGACGACCGCGATGTGTTCGACCCCAAGGTCTGGAACGACGACCACATTCTCACCTCCACCGCCGAGCGCGCCGCCCTGCATCGGCTCTATGCACTGGGCCTGCACGACGCATTCCGCCTGCACAGCGACGAGGCCAACGTCTACAGCTGGTGGGATTACCGGATGGGCGGACTGCGCCGCAACCTCGGCCTGCGCATCGACCTGACCCTGGTGTCCGACGCGCTGCGTGGGCATGCCGTGGAATCCGGCATCGACCGCGAACCGCGGACCTGGGAGCGCCCCAGCGACCATGCACCCGCGTGGGTACGCCTGGGCGGTTGATCCACGCCTGCTCCGCGGACCCCGGAACGAACAAAGGCCCGGCATTTGCCGGGCCTTTGCATTGCCACGGGCCTTGGGTGCGTCTCGAAAGCGCACGCGGCCGCAGCGAAACCGTTACCTCGCCCTGCCCCGCGTGAACAGGTTCACGATGAGCAGCAACACCACCGCACCGATGAAGGCGGTGATCAGGAAGCCCACCCAGCCACCGCCCAGGCCGAGGCCCAGCGTCGGCAACAGCCAGCCGCCCAGGAAGCCGCCAATGATGCCGACCACGACGTTCAGGATGATGCCCTGCGACCCGTCACGCTTCATCACCAGGCTCGCCAGCCAACCGGCGATGCCACCCACGATCAGATAGATGAGAAAATTCATTTCGTTGCTTCCTCCCTTGAATGGACAGAACCCCATGGCGCGGGGCACGCTCGAATCTTCAACGCGCGGCGTGAAACCGCCGTTAACTCACATGGGGGAAGCGTCCGTGCCCCTGCTACATAACGCCATCGCGGCATGCTTGCACGCCGTGCCGCACCACGCACCGGGCACGGCGGCATGAGCTGGCGCGACACCGACGCGGACTGGCGGTTCGATGACATCGCCCTGTGGCTGCTGCCGCATGCTCCACGGCAGCGCGGCGAACCTGCAGCGCGCGAGCAACTTGCCCGCGTACTGGATCTTGAACCGCACACGCTGCCGATCACCCGCGATACGCAGGGCCGGCCACACTTCATCGCGCCCTTGCACCATCTGGAATCCGGCTGGAGCCACAGCGGTGACGCACTGCTGCTGGCGCTGGGCGAAGAGATCGAACTGGGCGTTGACCTGGAGCGCATGCGCCCACGCCCGCGTGCAATGGAACTCGCGCAGCGCTTCTATCACCCCGAAGAAACCGCCTGGCTGCACGCCCTCGACCAGGACGCCCGTCTGCCGGCCTTCGTCCGCTTGTGGTGCACCAAGGAAGCGGTGCTGAAGGCGCATGGCCAAGGCATTTCCTTCGGCCTGCATCGCTTCCACGTCCACCTCGACGATGGCGGCGCGCGCCTCATTGCGTGCGATCCCGCGCTCGGCCGCCCCGACGATTGGCGGCTGCACGAATGGGCGCCACGGCCGGACTATCGCGCCGCGCTCGCCTGGCATCCGCGGGGCCGGCGCGAAGGCCTGCGATAATGCGGCGATGAACGACACCGCCTTTCCCGTCGACCTGCGCGATACCCTGCAGCGTGGACTCCTTGCGTTGGGCCTCGACGCCGATGCGCTGGCGCCGCGCCTGCTGGCCTATCTGGCCCTGCTCGATCGCTGGAACAAGACCTACAACCTCACGGCCATCCGCGACCCGCGCGAGATGGTCACGCGCCACCTGCTGGACTCGCTGGCGATGCATACGTTCGTGGACGGACTCGCCGCGCAGGGGGGCGCACTCGCCGACCTCGGCACGGGCCCGGGCCTGCCCGGGATTCCGCTGGCCATCGCCAAGCCGGGACTGCGCGTGACCCTGGTGGAAAGCAACGGCAAGAAAGCGCGCTTCCTGCGTGAGGCGGTGCGTACCTTGAGCCTGGACAACGCCCGCGTGGCCGAGTCCCGCGCCGAAGCATTGGACGAACCGCAGGCCTACGACGCCCTCACAGCCCGTGCGCTGGATGTGCTGGCCGGCATCATCGAGGTGGGCGGCCATCTGCTGAAACCTGGCGGGGTATTGCTGGCGATGAAGGGCGTACGGCCTGACGAGGAGATCGCGGCACTGCCGGCCGGGTGGTCGCTGCAGGCCCTGCACCCGCTGACCGTCCCGGGCCTGGTCGGCGAACGCCACATGGTCATCGTCCGCCGCGACTGATTGGCGCACCGCGGCCGCGCGGAACTGTAACTCCTTGAAAAGACTGGTCGTGCCCCAGTGCCTGCGCGGGGGTGTCCCTCGGGCTGACCGGGAGCACCCGCCTTGTGCGTACCCTTCATTTCGCACGGCCCCGCCCGAGCCCGCATAATCCCCCCTCACCCCGTATTCGATAAGGCGCCCCTCGCATGGCCCGCATCATCGCCGTCGCCAACCAGAAAGGCGGAGTCGGCAAGACCACCACCGCCGTGAACCTGGCCGCCGCGCTCGCGCGCGCGCCACAGCGGGTGCTGCTGGTCGACCTGGATGCGCAGGGCAACGCCACGATGGGCAGCGGCGTGGACAAGCGCGAGGTGGAAGCGTCCACCTGCGACGTACTGCTCGGCGAGGTCGAGGCCAGGGCCGCCGTAGTGACCACCCCGGAAGGTTTCGACCTGATGCCGGGCAACATCGACCTGACGGCGGCCGAGATCCAGCTGATGGATGCGGACGGCCGCGAGCAGCGCCTCAAGAGCGCGCTGCAACCGCTGCGTGGCGACTACGATTTCATCATCGTCGACTGCCCCCCCGCGCTGTCGCTGCTCACGCTCAACGCGTTGACCGCCGCCGACTCGGTGCTGGTGCCCATGCAGTGCGAGTACTACGCGCTGGAAGGCCTGTCCGCGCTGATGGAAACCATCGAAGCGCTGCGCGCACGGCTGAACCCCACCCTGGAAATCGAAGGCGTGCTGCGCACGATGTTCGACATCCGCAACAACCTGGCCAACGCCGTATCGGGCGAGCTGACCACGCATTTCGGCGACAAGGTGTTCCGCACCATCGTGCCGCGCAACGTGCGCGTGGCCGAAGCGCCCAGCCACGGACAGAGCATCGTGGGCTACGACCGCACCTCGCGCGGCGGCGTCGCCTACCTGGGCCTGGCCGGCGAGATCCTGCGCCGCGCCGCCGACCGCAAGAAGCAACAGCAGCACATGGAGCACGCGTGATGAGCGCCCCGAAGAAGCGCGGCCTGGGTCGCGGACTGGAAGCCCTGCTCGGCCCGAAAGCCGCCGAGACGCCACCGCCGGAAGCCCAGCCGGGCGAAGCCCTGCGCACGCTGCCCGTGCAGCAGCTGCAGCCGGGCAAGTACCAGCCCCGCACGGCGATGGACCCCGGCAAGCTGACCGAACTGGCCGAGTCGATCAAGGCACAGGGCGTGATCCAGCCGATCGTCGTGCGGGAACTCTCGCCCGGCAAGTTCGAGATCGTCGCCGGCGAACGCCGCTGGCGCGCCTCGCAGGAAGCCGGCCTGGCCGAAGTGCCGGTGGTCGTGCGCGACCTGGACGACCGCACCGTCATCGCGATGGCGCTGATCGAGAACATCCAGCGCGAGGACCTCAACCCACTGGAAGAGGCGCAGTCGCTGCAGCGCCTGATCAACGAATTCGCGCTGACGCACGCCGAAGCGGCCGAAGCGGTAGGCCGCTCACGCGCGGCGGTATCCAACCTTCTGCGCCTGCTGGAATTGCCACCCGCAATCCGCGCACTGCTGGAAGCGCGCCGTCTTGAAATGGGCCACGCCCGCGCCCTGCTGACGCTGTCGCCGGACCTGGCAAGCAAGCTGGCCTCCGATGCCGCCGAACAGGGCTGGTCGGTGCGCGAAGTTGAACACCGCGCGCAGCAGTTCGCCGCCGGCAAGGTGCCGGTCAACGGCAAGAAGGCCAAGCCCGCCAAGGCGGCACCGCAGCCGGACATCGCCTCGCTGGAAACCGAACTGTCCGAAAGTCTCGGCACCCGCGTCACCATCGCCCATGGCCGCGGCGGCAAGGGCAAGCTGATCATCCAGTACACCGACCTGGACACCCTGGACGGCGTGCTGGAGCGGTTGCGCCCGCGGGCGTGATGCCGTGCTTGTTGTAGGAGCGACGTAAGTCGCGACCGCACGCCATCAGGCCACCGCGCCTCCAAAGGCAGGCGCTGACATCAAAAACCAGTCTCGTGCCACAGCCCACGGCACGACGCGGGCATCGCAGCGTATCGGCGCCACGGTCGCGACTTACGTCGCTCCTACGGAAAGCGCTGATCCCGACGCTGCATTACCATCCGGTTTCCGCTTCCACCGGATGCTCGCCTTGAATCTCCGCATCGCCGCCCTGCTGCTCGCCTGCGCACCCTTGCAGGCGTTCGCCTTCGCCCCGTCCGACGCCGACCAGCGCTTCCAGGCGCTCTACGAGAAGGAATGGAAATGGCGGCAGGAACAGACCGGCCAGGCCGATGAAGACACCGACACCAGCGGCGACAAGCGCCGCCTGCCGGACGTGGGCGCGGACGCGCACCAGGCGCGGCTGAAGGTCTGGGAACAGGTGTTGAAAGATCTGGATGGCATCAACGCAGCGGCCCTATCACCGGAGAACCGCATCAACCTGGCCATCTACCGGCCGCAGGTCGAGAATCTCGCCGCCGAGGTGCGCCTGCGCGCCTACGAGATGCCGTTCAATTCCGATTCCTCGTTCTGGTCGAACCTGTCCTTCATGGCGCGCCGGCCCATGAAGACCGCCGAGGATTACCGCGCCTATGCCGCGCGCCTGCGCGATGTGCCGCGCTATTTCGACCAGCACATCAGCAACATGCGTGCAGGCCTGAAGCGTGGATTCAGCGTACCGCGCGCGGTGCTGGACGGACGCGATGTGTCCATCGCGATGGTGGCGGAACTGGAGGATCCGGAGCAGTCCGCGTTCTACGGCCCGTACAGGAAGATGCCCGCCAGCATCCCGGCCGCCGAACAGGAAGCCCTGCGCAAGGACGTGCGCGACGCCATCGGCCAGCAGGTCGTGCCCGCGTTCGACAGGCTGCTGACCTTCTTCCGCACCGAGTACGTGCCACAGGCGCGCACCACGCTGGCTGCCGAGGCGATGCCGGGCGGAAAGGACTTCTATGCGCAGCAGATCCGCGAATACACCACGCTGGGCCTCAGCGCCGAAGACATCCACCAGATCGGCCTGAAGGAAGTGGCGCGCATCCAGGCCGAGATGCAGGAGGTCATCGAGCAGACCGGCTTCAAGGGGAGCTTCGCCGAATTCCTGACCTTCCTGCGCACCGATCCGCAGTTCTACGCCAGGACACCGCAACAGCTGCTCGATCGCGCGGCGTGGATTTCCAAGCGCGTGGATGGCGAGGTCGGCAAGTACATCGGTACGCTGCCGCGCGGGCGCTTCACCATCGTTGAGGTGCCGGCCGACATCGCGCCATTCTGGACCGCCGGCCGAGGCGGGCTGGGCACGTACTGGCTCAACACCTACGACCTGCCGTCGCGCCCGCTGTACAACCTGCCCGCGCTGACGCTGCATGAGTCCTCGCCCGGGCATTCGCTGCAGGCCGCGCTGGCGCAGGAACAGGGCGAACAGCCCGCGTTCCGGCGCGACAACTACATCTCCGCCTATGGCGAAGGCTGGGCGCTCTACACCGAAAAGCTGGGCAAGGAGATGGGCATCTACGAGACGCCCTACGAGGACTTCGGCCGCCTGACCTACGAGATGTGGCGCGCCGCGCGCCTGGTCATCGACACCGGTGTGCACCACAAGAACTGGACACGCGACCAGGCCTTGGCCTACCTGCGGGACCACACCGCCCTGTCCGAGCACGAGGTCACCACCGAGGTGGATCGCTACATCTCCTGGCCGGCACAGGCACTGAGCTACAAGCTGGGCGAGATCGCCATCGTCCGCCTGCGCGGCGAGGCCGAGCGCGAGCTGGGGCCGAAGTTCGACATCAAGGCCTTCCACGATGCCGTGCTGAAGCAGGGCTCGGTGACGCTGCCGGTGCTGGAAAGCCAGATCCGCGCCTTCATCGCCGAGAGCAAGGCCGGTCCGGCCAAGGCGGCGGCGGCCGCACCCTGAGGGCGCCGAACACACCGACGATCCCCGTCATCCCGTAGAGCCGGGCTTGGCCCGCTCCGCCGCACGTCGACTGTCGAGCCTTGGACGCCAAACGCAGCGGAGCGAGCGCCGCGCTACGACGGGGCACCCCGCCACACGCGGCATGGACCTCAGCGGATATCCGCGACGCAGCCGAAGGCGCTCGCCGACCGCCTGACGGCCTCGATGAAATGGCGCTGCACAGGCATCGGCGGCTCCCCGTCGCGCAGTAGAACCTGCAGCAGGACCGGCAACGGCGGATCCAGGACCCTCACCTGCACGGCCGGCCCGGCGGTCCGCGCGCTGAATGCGTCCACCACTGCCAGTCCGTGCCCGTCGGCCACCAGCGCGCGGGCCAGCGGATAGGTCTGCACACGGATACGCGTGCACGGTGGCGGCGCCACGTCCTGCAGGTGGTGCCGAACCGCCCGGCCCAGTGCATCCATCACGTCCAGACCCACCATCGCCTCACCCGCCAGAGCCTCACGCGGCAACGGTTGTTCCAGCTCTTCATCGCGCCAGTATCCCGGTGGCGCGATGGCGTGCGCCCGGCTCTCGCCCAACGGCAACAGGCGGATGCCGGGGACCTGCACGGCCTGCAGCGTCAATCCGATGTCCGCTTCGCGCAGCCGCAGTGCGTCGACGATCTCCCGCGTGTGCTGTGTCAGCAACTGCACCTGCGCGCCGGCATGGCGCGCCGGCAATGCACGGAGAGCAGCGGGCAGCAACGCGCCCGCCAGGGCGGGAGTGGCCACCACGCGCAATGCCACGCTTCCCGGCGCCACCATGCTGCGTGCCAGCCGGTCCAGGTCGGCCAGTTCATCACCGACGCGCTCGATGTGCTCGCGCATCAGCCGGCCTTGCGGCGTCAGCATCAGCCGTCCGTTCACGCGCTCGAACAGCGCGAACCCCAATCCCGTTTCCGCATGCTGCAGCAACTTGCTCGCCGCCGGTTGCGAGATGTGCAACAGGCGTGCGGCGCCGGTCAGCGTGCCCGCCTGCAGCAGCGCCTGGAACAGTTCGATGTGGCGCAGGCGCATGCGGCCTCCCTTCTCCTGTATGCGCACATCATATGCAGCGCGGGCCCACGGTTACGGGGCCGGATAAAGCTCCAGCAACCGGTCCGCGATGCGCGCCACGCCGTCGGCGACAGGATCCTGGCACGGCAGGCCGAAGCGCCGCTCGATGTGGGCGCACAGGCTGGCCGCCTGCTCACGGGAAAGCCTGGACGTATCCACCGCGATGCCGGCCACCTGCACGCCCGGCGATGTGACGCGCGCGCCCTGCAGGTTCGCCGCCAGGCAATCCTCCAGTGCAGGCAATGCGTAATGCGGCAAGCCGCGCATGTGCTGGCGCGTGGGCTCATGGCAGAGCACCAGTGCGTGGGGCTGCGCACCCTGCAGCAGACCCAGCGAGACACCGGCGAACGAAGGATGGAACAGCGACCCCTGCCCTTCGATCAGGTCCCATCCGCCGTCGTCGCGCGCCGGGGACACCCATTCCGCGCCCCCCGAGATGAAGTCCGCGACGACCGCATCGATCGGCACGCCGTGGCCGCCGGCGATGAAGATGCCGGTCTGCCCGGTGGCACGGAAATCTGCGATGACGTTGCGCGACCGCAGTTCACGCTCGAGCGACAGCGTGGTGTACATCTTGCCGACCGAGCAGTCGGTGCCGACGGTGAGCAGGCGCCGCCCTGCCCGCGGCGCTGCCTTGCCCACGTCCAGTACCGGCGGGCGACGGGCATCGAACAGCACGCGCCCCATCCTCCCGGCGGCCTCGCGGATGCGCGGCTCGTCGGCGAGATGCTGGTGCAGGCCCGAGGCCACGTGAAGTCCTGCCTCCATCGCCGCCAGTACGGCCTCCACGGTATCGGCATCCATCACGCCGCCGGCATTGGCCACTCCCACCAGCAATGTCCGCGCACCGGCGGCCCGGGCCTGCTCGAAATCCAGGTCCGGCAACCCGACGCTGGTCTGGCAGCGTGGACCACGCACCTGGCCCACGCACCACGCCGGCCGCCAGTACGCCAGGCCCCGGGCGGTCTTGGCCGCCAGGTCGTCCTGCGCGTTGCCCAGGTAGAGCAGATAGGGAGGCCCCCAGGCGGCGGGCTCGGACATGCAGATTCCTCCAGGATGCCGGCGCTCTCCGGCCCGTCCACCGTAACCAAGCGGCCTGGAGGCGGCCAATCGAAAACCGCGCGGGGGCCATAACCCCGGGTTGGGGCGACAGACCGGCTGCGCCGTCCCCGGACCCGCCGTAAGTGCTTGCGCACAAAGGAGATGTCACGCATAATGCGCGGCTCGCTGCGTCCGGGATGACCGGATCTGCGGCCGGAAGCGCGATTCCGGCTTGGGTCAGCAGCGGTTTTCCTGCCGTATCGCGTGGTGTCCGTCCTGCCCTGCAGGCCGTCCACTGGGCCGCCGTCTCCCGGGCTACGGGCGACACAATTACTTATCGAGGTGCGTATGTCCCGCGTATGCCAAGTGTCCGGCAAGCGTGTGATGACGGGTAACAACGTCAGCCACGCCAACAACAAGACCCGTCGTCGTTTCCTGCCCAACCTGCACGAGCGCCGCTTCTGGGTTGCCAGCGAGAACCGCTGGGTCAAGCTGAAAGTCTCCGCGCATGCACTGCGCACCATCGACAAGAACGGCATCGACTCCGTCCTGGCCGAGCTGCGCGCGCGCGGCGAGAAGATCTGAGGAGTAATCGAACATGGCATCCAAGCGCGACAAGATCCGTCTGATCTCCTCGGCCAACACCGGCCACTTCTACACGACGGACAAGAACAAGAAGAACACCCCGGGCAAGATGGAAATCAAGAAGTACGACCCGGTCGTGCGCAAGCACGTGATCTACAAGGAAGGCAAGATCAAGTGACGCCATGACGCGAACGCGCCAGCGCGTTCGCCGGTGTCATGGCGTCATCCCCGCGCAGGCGGGGGTCCAGCGCCTCAAGGAAAACCCCGCTCCGGCGGGGTTTTCTGTTTCTTGGTCTTGGTGAAGCGGGAAAGCGGCCCCTCATCCGCCCCCGTATCAAGTACGGGGCAGGCTCTCCGGGCACCTTCTCCCCACTTTGCGGGGAGAAGGAAACAAGCGGTGCTTTCTGCTTTCCTGCCCCCATGCGTCTTTTCTTTTGTGCATGCGACTGCGCAGAATCAGGGCATCTCCTCCCGGGACAGACGCACCGCATGGACTGGTCCTTCGGCACCGCCCTGCTGATCGTCGACTGGCTGATCCGCCTGGCGGCGCTGTGGTGGATTCCCAGCCGCACCGCGCCGGCCGCCGCGCGCAGCTGGCTGCTGCTGGTCGGCTTCGTGCCGCTGCTGGGCCTGCCGCTCTACCTGCTGCTTGGCCATCCCTGGCTGTCGCGGGAGCGCATTGACCGGCAGTCGCGGGCCACCGACGTGATCCGGGAAGAACAGCGTCCGCTAAGCGCGCTGCGCTGGTCCCCGCGCGACGGCGCTGCCGTCGAGATGGCGCCCCTGATCGAACGCCAGGGCGCCTTCATGCCCACCCATGGCAATGCCGTGGACCTGCTGGACGACTACGACACGTCACTGCGCGCACTGCTCGACGACATCGACGCCGCCACGCAGCAGGTCCACCTGTTGTATTACCTGATGTTCGACGACGCCGTCGGTGAAGCGATCACCGCCGCGCTCTGCCGGGCCGCAGCCCGCGGCGTGGCCTGCCGCATGCTGCTCGACGCCGTCGGGGCGAAGCGCGGCTTGCGCGCCTATGCAACGCGCCTGCGCGCCGCGGGTGTCGAGGTACACGACATGCTGCCGGGCGGCCTGCGCTGGCGGCGCAGCGGACGCATGGATCTGCGCAACCACCGCAAGGTCGCGGTGATCGACAATCGCATCGGGTACGTGGGATCGCAGAATCTGGCCGCCGCGACGTTCGTCCCCGGGCATCCGAACCGCGAACTGGTGGCGCGCGTGCGGGGCCCGGTGGTCGCACACCTGGAGGGCGTGTTCGCCAGCGACTGGTACATCGAAACCGGCCAGCGGCTCGAGGTGCACCCCGACCTGACGGTGCAGGCACAGGATGTCGCCGCGCAACTGCTGCCCAGCGGACCGGCGTATCCGTTCGAGAATGCGCGCGACACGGTCAATGCACTCATCCATCTGGCGCGCCGCAAGGTGGTGCTGACCACGCCATACTTCGTCCCGGACGACGCCACACTCAGCGCGTTGCGTATTGCAGCGCTGTCGGGCGTGGACGTGCAGCTGGTGCTTTCGGCCACCAACAACCAGACGCTGACCGCGTGGGCGCAGCAGTCGTACTACGACGAGTTGCTGGCCTGCGGGGTGAAGATCGCGCTGTACCGGCCGCATTTCCTGCATGCGAAACACCTGACCGTGGACGACGGCATCGCACTGGTTGGTTCGATCAACCTGGACATCCGCTCGTTCGCGCTCAATGCCGAGATCGGCCTGGTCTGCTACGACACCGGCGTGGTCGCGCACATCCGCGCGATCGAGGCCGACTACCTGGCGCATGCGGACCACGTCGAACGCGATGGCTGGCGGCGACGCCCCGGCTGGCACCGCAGCCGGGAAGGCATCGCACGGCTGGCCGACTCGCTGATGTAGGACGGGCACGCCTTCATGCGGCTTGCGCATGAGGGCCGGCAGGCCGTTCGCCTACAATGGCGACATGAGCGCTGCCACGACACCCCGCCTGCCGCCCTGCGACCTCGCGATCATCGGGGGCGGTGCCGGTGGCGTACTGGCGGCGATGCAGGCACTGCGCCAGGCCACCTCGCCGCTGCGCATCGTGATGATCGAGCCTCGCGAGGTGCTGGCGCAGGGCGTCGCGTATGCGACGTCGCATGGCGAGCACGTGTTGAATGTCCCCGCGGGCCGCATGAGCGCCTTCGACGACCGGCCCGCCGATTTCCTCGACCATGTCGTGGCCACCACGCCCGCCGGCGGTCCCGACCGCGAGACGCTGGCGCACGCCTTCATCGAACGTCGCCGTTACGGCGAGTACCTGCGCACGCGGCTGCAGGAAACCATCGCCGCCAGTCCCGCTTCGCTGCAGATCGTGCACGACAGCGTGCTTGAACTCGATGCGCGTGACGAGGGCGCGACGCTGTTGCTGGCCGAGCGTGGCGCGCTGGAGGCTGGGGGCGTGATCCTCGCCGTCGGCAATACGCCCAAACCGCTGCCGGCGCGTGGCGCGCCGCAGCTGCCGGACGGCCATTCGATCGCCGCGTGGGATTTCGATGCGGTGAAGGCGATCCCCGTGGATGCCGACCTCTGCATCGTCGGTTCCGGCCTGAGCATGGTGGACACCGTGCTCAGCCTCGCCGACAACGGCCACGCCGGCACGGTCCACGTGCTGTCGCGGCACGCGCTGCTGCCGCTGCCGCATTGCCACGGACCGGCCGCGACCTACGACCCGGCCCCCCTGCAGACGATGGACCTGCGCGCACGCATGCGCTTCCTGCGTGCGGCAGCGAGGCAGGCGGTCGCCGACGGACTGCCGTGGCAGTCGGCCATGGAGCGCATCCGCCCGCACGGCCAGGCGCTGTGGCAATCGATGTCGATCGCCGACCAGCGCCGGTTCCTGCGCCACGTGGTGCGCCAGTGGGATGTGCACCGGCACCGCATCGCGCCGGAGGTGCACGCCAGGTTGCAGGCCCTGCTCGATCGCGGCCAGTTGCGGCTGCATCGCGGCCGCCTGGACACGGTGATGGCCGAGGGACGCTGCCTGCGCGTGACCACGCACACACGCGACGGCCGCACCGACGAGTTCGACGTCGACTACGTGGTCAATGCCACCGGCGTGGAGATGCGCGCACAGACCATGCGCAATCCACTGCTGCACGATCTGCTGGGCAAGGGCCATGCGCAGGCGGGTCCGCACGGCATCGGCCTGAAGGCGGCACGCGACGGACGCATGGTGGATGCGGAGGGCAACCCGCAACCGCGCGTGTTCATCCTCGGCAGCCTGCGCATCGGCTGCGTGTGGGAAAGCATCGCCATTCCCGAACTGCGCGGCCAGGCCGAGACCGCCGTGCGGGAACTGTTCGCCGCCACGCCCGCCTGACCGCCCGCCCGCCGCGGCACGCACCAGGCAGTACACTCGGCGACGGGTTGGGCGCGGGGAGAGGGCGTTGGTTTCCAGCTGGATCCTGCTGTTGGTGTCCGTCGGCTACGCCGCGCTGCTGTTCGGCGTGGCGTGGTGGGGCGACCGTCGCCCGATGTACCCCGACCGGCCCTGGCTGCGTCCGGTCGTCTACAGCCTGGCGCTGGCGGTGTACTGCTCGTCGTGGACGTTCTATGGCGCGGTCGGCAGCGCGGTGCGCAACGGCCTGGGCTACCTGCCCATCTACCTCGGCCCGGTCCTGCTGCTGCTGTTCGGCTGGCGCATCATCGAACGCCTGGCGCTGATCGCACGCAGCGAGAACACGGTCTCGATCGCCGACTTCATCTCGTCCCGCTATGGCCGCTCGCGCCGGCTCGCCGCACTCGTCACGGTGATCGCCCTGATCGGCGTGGTGCCGTACCTGGCGCTGCAGTACAAGGCCGTCGCGATGAGCCTGAGCGTGCTCAGCGGCGAGGGTGGCGACAGTTCGCACGGCTTCTTCACGGATCCCGCCTTGTATGTCGCGCTGTTGATGGCGCTGTTCGCCGCGCTGTTCGGCACCCGCCAGGTGGACGCCACCGAACACCACCACGGCATGATGCTGGCGATCTCGCTGGAATCGGTGGTGAAGCTGGTCGCGATGATCGCGGTGGGCGTGTTCGCCTACCTGTGGCTGGGCGGGAACAACATCCACGTCGCGGATTCGGCGCGCACGCTGTTCGAGAATGCGCCTCCGGTCGGCTTCATCGCGCAGACACTGCTCGGGTTCCTCGCCATCGTGTGCCTGCCACGGCAATTCCACGTGGCGGTGGTGGAATGCAGCGACGTGGGCGATATCCGCAAGGCGCGCTGGCTGTTCGGCGGGTACCTGGTGCTGTTCTCGCTGATGGTGATTCCGGTTGCCGCCGCCGGCATCGCCCTGTTCGGCGGCACCAATGTGGCGGACGACAGCTATGTACTGGCGCTGCCGCTGGCGGAAGGCCGCACGGCGCTGGCGATCATCGCGTATGTCGGTGGCTTCTCCGCGGCGACCGGCATGGTGATCGTGGCCAGCATCGCGCTGGCCACCATGGTGAGCAACGACCTGGTCATGCCGGTACTGCTGCGCCGCGGCTGGGCCGAGCACCATGCGGAAGCCGACGTGGCCTCGCGCGTGCTGTGGATCCGCCGCGTCGCGATCCTGCTGCTCGCACTGACGGCCTACTCCTACTACCGCAGCAGCAGCAATGACAGCACGCTGGCGTCGTACGGCCTGATGGCCTTCGCCGCGGTGGCGCAGTTCGCCCCGGGCCTCATCGGCGGCCTGTACTGGCGTGGCGCCAGCCGGCGCGGCGTGGAAGTGGGCATGGTACTGGGCTTCGCCACGTGGATCTACACGCTGCTGCTGCCCACGATGACCCAGGCCGGCTGGTTCGATCCGCACTGGCTGCATGCCGGTCCCTTCGGCATCACCTGGCTGCGGCCGCAGCAGCTGTTCGGCCTGAGCGGCTGGGACACGCTGACACACGGCAGTTTCTGGTCGCTGCTGGTCAACACTGGCGCGATGATGATCGTCTCGGCGCGCTCGCGCCCCGGTGTGGACGAACGGCTGCGCGCCGCGCCGTTCCTCGACCCCTACGCGCAACGCCCCGCGCTGGTGGCCGGCGAATGGCCCGGCAGCGTGCGCGTGGGCGATCTGCGCACGCTGGCGGAACGCGTGGTCGGCGAGCGCCATGCGCGGCGCGCGTTCGCCGAGCAGGCGCAGCTGCTGGAACGCGAACTGCAGCCGAATGTTCCCGCGGACCGCGTCTGGGTACAGTTCACCGAACGCCTGCTTGCGGCCGCCATCGGCGCCGCCTCCGCGCGCATCGTGCTGACCAGTGTGCTGCGCGGTTCGGGCATGGAGCTGGGCGAAGTGGTCGCCGTACTCGACCAGGCCGGCCAGGAGCTTCGCTTCAACCGCGAGATCCTGTCCACCACACTGGAGAACATCAGCGCCGGCGTCAGCGTGGTCGATCCCGACATGCGGCTGGTGGCCTGGAACCGCCGCTACCAGCAGATGTTCGGCTATCCCGACGGCATGCTCTACGTGGGCCGTCCGGTGGCCGACCTGATCCGCTACAACGCGGAACGTGGCGAACTGGGCGATGGCGACATCGACGAACAGATCAACAAGCGCATCCGCTACATGCGCGCGGGTTCGCCGCACATCTTCGAGCGCGTGCGTGCCGATGGCCAGGTCATCGAGATGCGCGGGCAACCGCTGCCCGGGGGTGGCTACGTCACCAGCTACAACGACATCACCGACTTCAAGCATGCCGAAGCACAGCTGCTGGAAACCAACGAGACGCTGGAACAGCGCGTAGCCGAACGCAGCCAGGCCGCCGAGCATGCGCAGCAGTCGCGCACGCGCTTCCTGGCGGCCATCAGCCACGACGTGCTGCAGCCACTGAACGCGGCACGCCTGTTCGTCAGCGCGCTGCGCGACAGCGAGCAGGGTGCGGATGCGCAGGCCCAGGAGCGCCAGCACCTTGCCGAGCGCGTGGACGCGTCGCTGCGCGCCGCCGAGGAACTGCTGGATGGCCTGCTGGATGTCTCCCGCCTGGATGCCGGCGGCCTGCAGACGCAGATCAGCGATTTCGATGCGGGCGAACTGTTGCGCGAACTCGCGGCACAGTACGCACCGGTCGCCGCGGGCCGCGGGATCAGGCTGCGCGTGCACGCGCGTCCCATCCCCGTGCGCAGCGACCGCCGCCTGTTGCGCCGCGTGCTGCAGAACTTCCTCGCCAACGCGCTGCGCTACACGCGCGACGGGCGCATCGTGATCGGCATGCGCGCACGGAGCGACAAGGTCGTGCTGCAGGTCTGGGATACCGGGCCCGGCATTCCCGAGAATCACATGCGGCAGATCTACGACGAGTTCCATCGCTACCAGCAACCGTTCGACTGGGGCGAGCGCGGCCTCGGCCTGGGCCTGTCTATCTGCCAGCGCATCTCCCGCCTCCTGCAGCACGAGCTGGATGCGCGCAGCAAGGTCGACCACGGCAGCATGTTCTCCATCGTCGTGCCGCGCGGCAGCCCTACGAGCGAACGGCGCACCTCCTCGCGACGGACCGCGCTCGCAAGCGATTCGCTTGCAGGGCTGCGCGTGCTGTGCGTGGACAACGACCGCGAAATCATCGACGGCATGCAAGCCTTGCTGGGCCGCTGGCAGGTGGACGTGATCACCGCCACCACGGTGGACGAAGCGCTGGAGAAGATCGCACAGGCACCCACCGTGATGCTGGTGGACTACCACCTGCACGACCGCCTCGACGGCCTTGCCACGCTCGACGCCCTGCGCGCCGCCAGCCCCGGCCCCATCGCCGGAGCCCTGCTCACCGCCGACGGCCGCGACGAACTGAAGCGCGAAGCCCGCGAACGCGGATACCGCCTGCTGACCAAGCCAGTGAAACCCGCCTCCCTACGCGCGTTCCTCGCCGCCCATCATGTTCCCGTCCCGTTGCCGGCTACGGAGTGAAGATGTCCCGCGACCAATCACCCACCTTCCCGGCCTGAAGCCTCCCGCCCCCAGCGCCCCCTTCACGCAAAGCACTGCGTGACCCGAAAGGGCCCCCGCCTGCGATCAACATCACCGCCCCTCCACGCAAGAGGAACGCGCGCCAAACCCGTTACCGCCCCGCGTTCGCCCTGCTATCCGACCACCACCGTACTTGCCGCGAATATCACCAACGACAAACTCCCCATCCTCCAAGCGTCATGCCTCGCAAGGCATTGAACGGAAAGGCCATCCCCGTGTTGACGCCCCATCCCTCCAGCTGAATACTCCGCGCTATCACCCCGAAATGGGGTCTACTAGGTGTTAGGCCGCACATGAAAGCTCCAAGCAGACGGATGCAGGCAATAGTTGGCTGGACAATGATAGCTGCTGCGGTCTTCCTAGCTGGATTAGCAGCCTTCTGGGCCTGGCTTCTTCGAGATGGTCTTGGCCCAGATAGCATCTCCTCATCTGGTCTTGCAGCTGTCCACCATGCCATCTCGGGCGGTTGGCACTCGTTCCTTCCGGCCGCACTTGTAGCCATTGCTGGCTTGATGTTCATCCGCCGCGCACGCCGTGTGCGGCCTAACAACTCATTCAAGCCGAACCCGCTTCGCGGGTCGGCTTAATTCAGGTGTTAGGCGTCAATGAGCAAACGTGACTACATCCAAGAGATCATCGCAAAGCAGTCACGACTGCATCGCCGCGGAACGCGGATGGATCTATTTACACGTAGAGTCCATCCGCTTGTGGAGGGGTTTCGTTCGATCAAATCGATGGATAAATCCGTAAGCTTCAGAAACGAATGGCTTAAATACGGCGCTATTGGATACATCGCGTGCGTGGAGGGCTACTTCCGTATCCTCATTGCGGATCTTATTAATTACGGAGATCCATTTCTGTCGAGGGTTCCTGAGCTTAAAGAGATCAAGTTCAACGCTGAAGCGGTGGTTGCGATTCATAAGAGAAAGGTCTCAATTGGTGAGTTTGTTGCGCACCTTCTTCCAATCAACGGGGTGTCCGACGTCAACTCTCATTTGTCCGCTCTAGCAGGAGATGACTTCCTGAGAATGTATCTAACTCAACCATGTAGCGGCCAGAACACGAAATCCGTCGGAGAGGTGTTTCCAAGGGAAATCGGAATGGTTGAGAAGCTTTTCAAGCTACGGCACCTATATGCGCACGAGCTGGCCACGAAAGAAAAAGTACCCGTTAAAGAGATCGACAGCCTTGTAGGGTCTGCGGCAATGTTTGTCTGGTACACAGAGAAGGTTGCAATAAACAACTGGTTGACGCCTAACAATTCATTCAAGCCGAAGCCGCTTCGCGGCTCGGCTTAACTCAGGCGTTAGGCCTTGATGGAAACGTTCGTAGGCATCGTATTCCTGCTCTCCGCGCTCGCGGTGCTGCCTGCATTCGCGGCGTCCATCCATTGCTCTAGCCGCTTAAACAGTTACCTGCGGCAGAGGCACCCGAGCACTTGGGCCGAGGTCGCACCAGACTCACTCTCTGAGCCCTCCCTTTCCGCTCCGGTGACCAGATTCGTCACACAGCGTGCCTATCGAAAGATCGGCGACGCTCACCTCAATGCGCTGGGAGATAGCTGTTTTCGGCTACTCTACGTTGCGGCCACAATCTTCTTGGCACTCGTGCTTTCCGGGCTGACTTATGGTGCACTCAAGGCCTAACAATTCATTCAAGCCGAACCCGCTTCGCGGGTCGGCTTAATTCAGGTGTTATACGGCAGGGCGGAATCAGATCCCTTTGGCATGGGCAAGGTCTGACATCACTGCGCGCCGCTTTCCGATTGTCGGTCGCTTCGCTCACCTGCTACAAAAGCGGCGCAACCGGCGCGCCACAAGCCGGGGCTTGCGGTGCTCTGGTCAGCCGCTTTTACCGGGCGCTTCCGCGGAGGGGTTTCAGGTAGCAGGCATGGCCAGGAGGGACGCTCCGCATTGCAGGCATCCGGACCGCTGCCGCATAACTAGTCGTTCAACCGGAACCCGCATCGGGGCCCGCGTCTTCGGCAGGGATCCGGCTATCATCGGCGTCGGAGCGGACCCATGGCGGGTCCGGTCAACTCAGGTGTTAGGCGGCACAGCAGGTCTAATGCGGTGTGCGCCGGGAGCTCCCTTTGATCAGGGCAATATTGTTCGACTTCGATGGCGTACTTACTACTGACAAGACCGGGTCGGTCAGCACACTGCGGTCGCTCAGCCAACAGACCGGCCTAAGCGAAGACCTGCTGTGGGAAGCCTTCGCACCATTCAACGAGCACCTGTTAAGCGGCAGAACCACGCACGGGGCTGTATGGGCGAAGATTTGTGATCGGCTCGGTCAAGATCTCGATCCCGCGATGTTGACGCGCGGGTTCGACAGCACGCCAATCCGGCGTGACATGCTCTGCTTCGCAGCTGGGCTCAGGCGACATTACAGCACCGGCATCATTACGGATAACAAGGCTGATCGCATGCAGCGCCTAACCGAGCTTCACTCGCTAGCTAGCATATTTAACATCATAATCGTCTCAGCTGAGCACGGGTCAGGCAAGGAACAACCCAGCATCTTTGAGAGCGCCGTCGAGTCGCTCTGTGTGGCGCCGCATGAATGTGTATTCGTGGATAACAGCCGCCGAAATCTAGTGGCGCCGGCCGCGCTTGGCATGCATACGTTGTACTTCAATGATGCCATCGACACTGCACAATCCTTGGCAGATGTGCTAAGTGAGCGTTACGGTATTGTCGCTCCTCGGGTGCCGCCTAACAATTCGTTCAAGCCGAACCCGCTTCGCGGGTCGGCTTAACTCAGGTGTTAGGCGGCAGAGCAGACATGATCGCAACTCTACTCATCACGATTCTTGCTGCTGGCATGTCGACCGAGCCTGCCACTGAGCAACCGGCTCTCCGATGCGACATTGGGCCGGCTGTTAAGCAGTTCGGAGGCAATGACTGGCTCGTCTACGGCTGCGCTGACGGCCATTCTGTAGTGGTCACTGCCGGCGCGCCCAATCCCGCTACTCCGTTCGTCTTCATCCTCACGCCGGACGGCAGCGGCGGGATTGAGCTGCACGGCGAAGGGACCGGGGCCGAGTCCGCTACCAAGCCTGCCTATGAAAGTCTCAGCAAGATGTCCAGTTCGGACCTGGCCGCGCTTTTTCATGAGGCTAGTCGGACCAATGAGCGGTAAGCTGCCGCCTAACAATTCATTCAAGCCGAACCCGCTTCGCGGGTCGGCTTAATTCTGGTGTTAGGCCGCATTAGACAGTGCAACGCTATCCAAATCCCATACTTATAGTTATCGATGCTTACGCTGCCAGACTTTCCGCATGGCTGTTGGTCGCCACCGCGCTTGCCGCGGTCGTAGACATATTCCTAGATGTACACGGACGCCTCTTCTATGTTTTTCTAGCCCTTGCTGTGTTCGCTTCCATAGTGCATGTCGGATTCGCTTTGGCGCACAAATGTCCGGGATGCGGCAAGCACCCCACGATTCAAGGATTCGCTCCACCACATGCAAGCGCCGCGCACGACGGGGCTAGCGCGTGGGCTCGGGTCGTTCGCGACGTTATCCACAAGCGATCGTTCACTTGCTTCCACTGTGGCAGCAGCTTTGACGTATCTGATGCTGCCTAACAATTCATTCAAGCCGAACTTGCTTCGCAAGTCGGCTTAATTCCGGTGTTAGAGCCCACATGACACATCTCGCCCGCATCACCGAAAGAGTCAATCGCCTGGGTCATCCTGATGAGCCAAGCACCCCGCGGCCGTTACTGACTGTCGAGGAGTTCTTCGACGGTAACGCCGAAGTTGGAAGCATTGGATGCAACCTTGACAGTGCTCCGGCGCCTGATGAGTTCTACTCACTCTTCCGCAATATCGCGCAGCGCCCGGATGTCCAAGACATCCGTGTTCAGATCACCGCATTCGATGTTCCTGAGTGGCCATTTTCTGACACCGTCTACATCATGACCTCGGCCACACCCGAGGAGGTCGCGACATGGTTCCCCCAACACCTCAAACCGGACGAAACATGGACGGGATTCGTGGATCAGCCGTACGAGCCTTATCAGGTTCCCGACGGGGTGCAGCCCGTTGCTTGCTGGTGGGATTAGTGGGCTCTAACAATTCATTCAAGCCGAACCCGCTTCGCGGGTCGGCTTAACTCTGGCGTTATACGTGGGTGGGTGTGTTGGTGTTGTCGGCTTCGGTTGCCAGTCGATCGTGCGGCAGCCGCGGCTTCGGTGCTGATCGATTGTTGATACAAGGCAACAGGCGCGTCCTTCTGGCTTCGCTTCACTCGGCTTCGGGTACATCGCTCTCGCGCCGCACGGCTTCCGGATGACCTTCCGGCTTGCGGACCGGCGTCGCGGTCGGCTTCGGTCTTTACGGGCCCCACCCTGCTACGGGCTGGCGGCGAGTGATTTCCCGCTCCCGGATGTTCCGACCCCGTTGCAGGCCGCTGGCTTCGGGCTTACCTTGGCGCATAACTATTCGTTCAAGCCGAACCCGCTTCGCGGGTCGGCTTAACTCAAGGTGTTAGGCCTTGATGGAAAAATTCATCGCAGCCCTATTCTTTCTTTCCGCAATTGCGGTCCTGCCTGTTTTCGCGGCGTCCGTCTATAGCTCCAACCGTCTTAACCGCTATCTGCAGCAGAAGCACCCAGACACTTGGCGCAGGATCGCGCCAGACTCACTTACGGAGCCGTCCGTTTCTGCTCCGGTTACTAGATTTGTCACTCAGCGCACCTATAGAGAGATCGGCGACACTCACCTCAACGCCCTCGGTGACCATTGCTTTCGGCTACTCTACGCTGCGGTAACGATCTTCCTCGTTCTCGTGCTTTCGGGACTGACATATGGCGCACTCAAGGCCTAACAATTCATTCAAGCCGAACCCGCTTCGCGGGTCGGCTTAATTCCGGTGTTAGGCCCCAGGAGATTTCTATGTCGAGCTTCGGAAGTTGCTGTAACGACATGCAGGATGCGCTGACATCGCCGCCCGAAAAGCTACTTCGGGTTGAGGACAATGGCGTTCTTTACTTGGCGGTTGGATATGCCAATACAGACCAAGGTGTCGGCTGGTTCGATCAAGCTGTTCTGTTTTGCCCCTTCTGTGGCACGACTCTCCAGTCTCACGCAGAGATACAGCACCGTGCTGGGGCCTAACAATTCATTCAAGCCGAACCCGCTTCGCGGGTCGGCTTAATTCAGGCGTTAGGCCGCTCATGAGCATTGATGCGTTTGACAACATCTTGCTGGAGGACACATTCGTTCTCTCGTGGCACTACGCTTCAGACTCGCTCACATTCAGCGTTCTCGCGAGCCTCTTGCAAAGCCACCCAGAAGCAACGCCACCCGCGAGTGGTGACTGGGCTTGCTATCGCCCCGGCCTCATCCGGTTTTCTAGTGTTTCTTCTGTTAGCGGTCTGCTCCCACAAGCCGCTGTTCCACCCACTCATGACGCTGACGGCAGCCTGGATTACGGCTGCATTGACGAGCTTTCGCTTGTGCGACTAGGCGAGTACCGTATTGCTGGAGAGTTCGGGGTGGTCACGGTTGCCGCAATGGAGGTTTCACTTGTACTTAGCGCCGCGGCCTAACAATTCATTCAAGCCGAACCCGCTTCGCGGGTCGGCTTAACTCAGGTGTTAGGCCCCGTATGAAAGATCTTCCCGATTTGGAGAACTCATTACGACAAGTGATCTCGGTCCAAGATGCACACCGCGTCATGGAGCACTTCGTCAGCGCATATCTCGCGCGCGGCGACACGTCGGTATCGGACTTTCTGTTCTGCTACGCGGGCCTTACTGCTCCCGGCCAAACAACCGATCCGGCTGCCATCCACGACTTCCTTGAGTCGACCAGGGCTGTAGCAGCACAATCCCCACCGGGCCCGTGCGGCACCGGGGCCTAACAAGTCATTCAAGCCGAACCCGCTTCGCGGGTCGGCTTAATTCAGGTGTTATGCGTGGGTGGGTGTGTTGGTGTTGTCGGCTTCGGTGATGCCGCGACTTCAGCAGCGTCGCGGGCTTTGGCACTGATCGGCCGCTGACGCAGCTGAGTTGCTCACGTCTCCTGGCTTCGCTTCAATCGGCTTCGGATGCATTGCGTTCGCGCCGCTCGGGACAAGGATGACTTCGTGACTTTCGGCCCAGCGTCGCTGTCGGCTTCGGTCTTTACGGGCCCCACCCTGCTACGGGCTGGCGGCGAGTGATTTCCTGCTCCCGGATGTTCCGACCCCGTTGCAGGCCGCGTGCTTCGGGCTTACCTTGGCGCATAACAGTTCATTCAAGCCGAACCCGCTTCGCGGGTCGGCTTAATTCAGGTGTTAGGTCTTTCCAATGAATTTCGTGCGTAAAGGCGAGTATCTCTTGGTGACTCGAGAAACGGGAAATCAATGGAACTACCTAATGGTCCGCCTTGATGACGGACATGTTGGTCGACCAACGTGCATGCGTCTTGAGCGTCCCGACAGCTGTTCTAAGCGGCAATTGGCCGAGTCCGAGGTGGTGGACGCCGTTCTTGCTGGCGTCTCCGAGGCGAACGGGCGATGTGGTACAAGATATCGGGTATCGCATATCAGATATGTTGCCGATGACAGTCCTCCGGAAAGCATCTACACCTATCTGGCGAGTTCGCTTGTTGAGCGCTTTCACAACGGAGGTGAGTTCCGCATTGGGTCCCCGCCGGAGACCTAACAATTCATTCAAGCCGAACCCGCTTCGGGGGTCGGCTTAATTCTGGTGTTAGGAGGCTTGGAGAATGTCGTCGTCGCTGAAGCCGCTAAAGCGGTGGCGCACAACGTCTGCCACCAATTCGCCAGCACGCTCAATTTCTGGGCCGGCGATTACGGCATTAATCACTTCACGCGATCGGTCGTTGCTGCCGGCGGCTCCGTCGCCGTGGATCTCCTTGCTGGTACGTCGCAGCCGCCCTTGGCTGGAGAAGGCGCCCTAGGTGTGCAGCAGCTGGCTTCTGCTCTTCCGGCCTTGTTGGCCAAGGAAGGCTTCGAGACTAACCCGCTATCCTCTGCCGTCGCCACCTACCGGGTTCGCGGACCGTTGCCTGATCCCGGCGGCAACGTAGCGTACGATTGCAGCGTAGAGTTCAGTACGGCCGGGGGGCGCTCGTACGTGGTTGAGCTGTCCGAGCTCAACGCTCCGTAGCCGCCCGGTGAATTAACACCCCAAGTGCAACACCCCTGGTGTTAGGTGCCATGAAAAAGTCTCCCCAATCATGGATAGAGCACACAGCCAGCTGGCGATCTGCGCCAATGGCCTATTGGGTTCATGTCCAAAGGGGAAAAGAGCCTTGGTACCGTGCAACGGAGTTCGACCCTCCCGCTCCAGAGGCGGACGGAAAGCTTGGTTATCCCGTGCTGTGCGTAGAGTCTTGCGGCATGACTTTTCGGTTCACTTCGCGAGAGCAGCTGGATATCTGTATCAAAACGCTATCAACCAAACCACTGCCTTCTTCCCGGCGCCTCGCCGCATTGCGTGGCGGTGCCGGGCCAAACGGGCACTGGCTCAGCCGTCTGCCTGCCAGCGTCAAATCGCCCAAAGGTCGGCAGCAAGCCATCGCAGATTTAAGCGCGGTGGCGCACGGGCTGGCGCCTGACAGTTCATTCAAGCCGAACCCGCTTCGCGCTTCGGCTCATCGGAAGACATAAGCGTCAGACCGCACAGCCAGGGGGTCGCAAACTTGAGCAAATGGAACTCCGCTGCCGAGTGGCAGCAACTGTGTGATGGCTCCGCTTGTCCCATCTGCGTTCGCGGCCAGCCTCTCGACATCATCGTCGAGTTGCATGCGTCATGGCTCACCATGCCGGAACGCGCACCCATGGTCGGGTATGTCTGCCTTGTCTCCCGCGTGCATGCTGTTGATCTGCACAACCTCACCCTTACTCAATCAGCTGCATTCATGCAGGACGCACATCGCGTCTCATCTGCCCTGTCTGCTGTCACAGGTTCCGTCAAGCTCAACTACGAGATTCATGGCAACACCCTGCCTCACCTGCACATGCACTTTTTCCCGCGGTACGCGGGCGATCCATTCGAAGGACGCGCCATTGAACCATCTCGTATCGCCCAGCCAGTCTATGAGCGCGGGCAGTTTGCTGCGCTCAAGAAGGAGCTGGTTCAAGCGTTGGGCGCGGTTTCGGCCTGACAGTTCATTCAAGCGTCAGGCCATTCGGCACAGACCCGTCTGATGGGAGAGGCAGATGATCGAACTTCCCTTGAGGGACCCATGCGACCTCTGCGTGGCCGCTCGCGAGGAACGATGGAAGATCGTGGACGAGAGCGAACATACCTTGACCGTGATCAATCCGTGGCAATTCGAAGTTGGCCAGTGCTGCGTTATCACACGCCGCCATGTCGCAACGCTGCTCGATCTTTCCGACCGGGAATGCGAGGCCGTCATGATCTCGGCCAAGCGAGTCGCAGAGTCACTCGTCAAGACGTATCGACCGCTCGGAATCCTGACGTTCCAGAACAACGGGGTCTTCAGCGGGCAGGAAACACCGCACTTCCATTTCCATGTCGTCCCCCGACAGAAGGGCAGCGATTGGGGGGTGGGTCCACCCCAACTCGCCACCTTCGATGGCGCCGGACGAGCAAGGGGCAGCTCACACGATCCAGGCGGAGATGCACAGCGCCGTGAGCGGGTGCGGGCTTCCGCCAAGCAGCTTGCCGAGACCGTGGAGCTGATCCGCTCGAATCTTCCGCAATAACCTGGCTGCTGTAGTGCTCCGGCTCAGGCCCCGGACAGCAGCGAGGCTGGCACGGGGCCATCGGTGACCGCCCGGCCAATCGCCCGGGCCAGCCGCCTTTCGATCACACGATGCGCGCGAAACGCATCCACTCGGCCGTGCGCCGTGCGCCGTGCGCGAACGAATGCGCCGGCATCCAGCCCAGCCGGGTCCTGGCCAGATCATTCGACACCCATGATCGATATGCCTCGCGTACGACGCGGCCTTCGCTGGGCATCCGTACTGGCGGATGGTCGTCGGCATGCGTGGCGGGGCCGCGATTCTGCAGTCGCGACTTGATCTTCAGTTTCTGCTCGGGGCTGATCCGACGGGCCACCAGTTCCTTGGTGCCGCGGATCCACTGGCCCAGCGACGGGATGGTGCCCAACTGGGCATGGAACGCCGGGGACGCCGCCAGCCGGATGGCTGCCTTGATGCTGTCGCGCGCAGTCGGCTGCTTCGCCTTCCAATAGGCTGCGATGTCTTCGAGCGCGTGGTCATGGACGGTCTTCTCGCCCTCGACCATGCCGGCGAACGTGGTGATGAAATCTCCCCACGTCATGCGCGTATCGCCATTGATCAGGAACGCCGCGCCGACCGCGTCGTCGCGTTCGATCGCCGCCATGATCGCTTCGCAGACGTCATCGACGTACACCGCATTGCAGAGGCCCCGGCCACCATCGATCAGACTGATCCGGCCCGCCCGCGCGTCCTGGACAATCGGCGTGACGAAGAAACTGTAGGGGCCGTAGACGATGGTCGGGCGAAGCACGACGGTCTCCAGCGCGCCACGTTTGCCGGCGGCCACCACCACGGCCTCGGACGCTGCCTTGGCATCAGAGTAGGCCTCACCCCAGCGCTGGACGGGGGCGGTGGCTTCGGTGAGCACGTCCAGCTTCGGCGACGGGCCGTGCACGGCCATCGAGCTGATGTGGACAACGCGACGGACACCGGCACGCGTGCAGGCATCGATCAGCTGCGTGGCCTGCGTCCGGGCGCTCTCGTCGTCGCCGTGGGCGAGGTTGACGACGACATCGCATCCCGCCACTGCCCGCGCAAGGCTGTCGGCGTCGAGCATGTCGCCGGCGACCAGCTCGGTATCCAGCCGGGCGATCCGTGCGGCGCGCGAGAAGTCGCGGACCAGTGCGCGGTATGGAAGGCGGTACTCGAGTGACAGCAGTTCGCACAGGCGCGAACCGATGAATCCGGTGGCGCCGGTGACGAGGATCTTGTTGGGCGTCATGCCGAGGCCCCCATCCGGACCAGCCAGGGCTGCGCCATCGATGTCCGCCTGGCGTATGCGGTCTCGATGACGGCGAGGGCGTGCAGCGCGGATTCTCCGGTCACGAATGGTGCGCGCCGCTCGCGGACCGCGCCGATGAAGTCGTCGAGCTGGGCACGGTAATGGCTGCGCCCGTCCCACCGCTTGGCGCACGGGATCTGCATCTCCATCGGGCCACGGCGCGTGGTCCGATGGAGGGTCAGGGTGCGCGGATCCGAGGTCGAAGCCTCAAGCGTGCCGCGTTCGCCCACTACCCGGATGCTGCGACGCAGGCGGTGCGACCAGCTGAATTCCAGACGCGCAGGCACCGGCCGCCCCCCCATCTGCAGCATGCCGGTCAGCTTCGCATTGCTCTCGAAACCACCGAACGCGTCGTCCTCGTAGGCGATCTCCGTGAGGTCGCCGAACAGCCACAGCACCCGGTCAAGCAGATGCACGCCGCTGTCGAACAGGACGCCGCCGCCTGTCGCATTGCGGTCGAAGTAGCTGTTGCTCGCCATCGGCCAGTCGAGGGGTGCACCGTCCTCGACGATCACTTCGCAGACCTCGCCGATCTCACCGTCTTCCACCAGGTCCGCGAGCCACCTGTTGTGGGGGAAGAACCGCATCATCAGTGCAACCGCCAGCACGCGACCGGTCCTGCGCGCGGCTTCCACCATCTTCTGCCCGTCGGCGACCGTTATCGCCAACGGCTTCTCGCACAGGACGTCGATCCCCATCTCCATCAGCTGGATGGCGACGGGCGCGTGGAAGCGCGGCGGGACGGCCACGATGGCGGCGTCGACCTTGCCGGCGAGCCCGGCGAGCTCGGTGGTGATCTCCGCCTCGATACCGCCGGCACGTGCGGCATGCGTGGCGTTGCGGCGGTCGCGGTCGCACAGGACGGTCACCTCGACCCGACGGTCCCGGGTGATGACCGGCAGATGCGCCTCGCGCGTGATCGCGCCGCATCCGACGATGCCCAGCCGTACGGGCTGGCTGGAATCAATGCTCGTCAAGGTCCCTCTCCGTGTCAGCACACTAGCGATACGTAAATTGGATCCTCGACCGGCCGTGCGGCGGACCGCGACAGTCACGCGCCCAGGCGGGGGCGCCGATCTCGCCAAGCGTGCATGCGCGGCGCTCGGCATCTACGGTACGCTGGAGCCATCGCACCCGGACAGCTGGCAGGATGCTCTTTACCGCTGCAATCGAGGATGGGAGCAGGGTGGTTTCGCAGGCATGGCGGAGGCCACTACGCACCACGAGAACGTCCACGCCGCGCCCAACCCTCGCGCTCCCCAGCACGTCAACCAGGCTGGACCGTTAGTGGCCATGGGAAGGCTCGCGAAGTTCCGTGCGTGGCTGAATCGGGACGATGGGCGCTTTTACCGGATCGGCAATGAGTCCATCGGAATTCTCACGGCAATGGGGGGCCTCTCGATTGTTGCTTCATTGGTGTTATGGCAACTCCATCGACATGTCGATATGCACTTGGCCTGGTCCATCGCCGTCGGCGCTGCCGGCGCGGCATTCCTTTTCCTCGGTGCCCGCGCCAGGGGCCGCGGCGATGGCAGCTGACGTTTCATCCAGACCCACATTGCGTCCTGGCATGACGTGATCCGGGCCCATTCCTCTTCTGATCTCCGGCGATGACACAAGACAACCCGTACCAGGCGCCAGCATCATCCACCGCACCCGGATCGACACGTGTACCGCGCCGATGGATCGCCATCGTGCTTTCCCTCGCAGTCTTCCAGACGCTGGTGGTGGCGCTCTATGCCTCCACGACCCTCAGCCAGCTCCATGACGGTGGCATCAGCGTGCTGACCGCCATGGCATGGGCGTCAGGCAGCGGGCTTCTGGCGACAGGGAGCCTCGTCCTCATGTTCAGTCCACGCCTGGCGACCTGCCTGTTGTTCCTTGCGGCGGTGCTGAGCGCTTTGACGTATGCGCAATGGCGTCCTGCCTTCGTCTTCACCGGACTGCTGGTGGCCGTCTGCGCCGCGCTTGTCAGCGCCGTGTCCGCGCGATCCGCGAGGATCTGATCGCGCGTCCGAACGGGGTGGCGCGCGCATGCTTTCCCCGGAGCTTCACGGTATGTTCGACACGCCCTTGCAAACCGGTGCACTCCATGCTGATTTCCCGCAGGCAGGCCCTGATCACCGGCATGACGGCGATCGCGCTGATCATCGCGCTGCAGGCGTTCAACAGCGTTGGCTGTTACGGGCACACGTTGCTGACGTTCGTACAGGTGGTTGGTATGTTCGTACTGGTGCCGTTGCTTCCCGCGCTGGTCTCGCTGCTGACGGCCAATCCACTGCGGGCGGTGGGCGCGTGCCTGCTGTTCGCACCGTGGCTGGTGTTGGCGTACTACACCGATTGCGTGCGGCCGTACCAGGGTGGTGGTGCGTCGATGATCTACGTAGCGGTGTTGATGTGGGGCACGCCATGCGCGATCATCGGGGCGCTGCTCACGGGACCGGCGATGCGCCTGCTCGGCATGTCGGTGGCGCCTCGCCGGTAACCTGCGTGCACGCGGCGGTCACCGACGGCCGCACGCGCAAGCGCCCTACTCCGCTTCTTCCGGCGGCAGCACGATGCCGTCCGGGTCCACGGCCAGGCGACCGGCCGCGAGCACGGCCTGGGTGCGATTGGTGACGTGCAGCTTGCGCAGGATGGCGGTGACATGGGCCTTGATGGTGGCTTCGGACACGCCCAGGTCGTAGGCGATCTGCTTGTTGAGGCGGCCGGCGCCGAGCATCTGCAGCACCTTGAACTGCTGCGGGGTGAGATCGCGCAGGCGCTGCGCGGTTTCCTGTTCGTCCCGGCTGGTGGCCGGTGCGTTGTGCGCTTCGTCCGGCACCCAGCGCTCGCCATCGAGCACCGCGCCGATGGCCTGCCCGATGGTGTCCGAATCGGCGGACTTGGGAATGAAGCCGAGCGCACCGTGGTCCAGCGCGCGGCGCATGACCGCCGGCTCTTCCCGCGCCGACACGATGACCACCGGCAACTGCGGGTGCAGTGCGCGCAGGTGCACCAGCGCGTTGAAGCCGTGCGCGCCGGGCATGTTGAGGTCCATCAGCAGCAGGTCGGCATCCGGGTGCGCGTCGACCAGCACGTAGAGTGCGTCGACGCTGTCGGCTTCGTGCAGCTTCACGCCGGGCATCACGCGCTGCACGGCGCCACGCAGCGCTTCGCGGAACAGCGGGTGGTCGTCGGCGATCAGCAGGGTGGGCATGGGAGAGCGAGGAGTGAGTGGGGAGGAGTGAGTGGTGCGGCATCAGGATAGTCGAGCGGAAGTGCTTTTGCGCTTACTCACTTCTCACTCCTCTGCCCTCACTCCTGCTTCACCGCACTTTGCGCTCGGCGACCAGCGATTCCACCACCGTGGGATCGGCCAGCGTCGAGGTATCGCCCAGCTGCTCCGGCGCGTTCTCGGCGATCTTGCGCAGGATGCGGCGCATGATCTTGCCCGAGCGCGTCTTCGGCAGGCCGGGGGCCCACTGCAGGTGGTCCGGCGTGGCGATGGGTCCGATCTCCTTGCGCACCCAGGCGACGAGTTCCTTGAGCAGCTCGTCGCTCTGCGCCTCACCGGCCTTCAGGGTGACGTAGGCGTAGATGCCCTGTCCCTTGATGTCGTGCGGGAAGCCGACCACCGCAGCCTCGGCTACTTTCGGATGCGCGACCAGCGCGCTTTCCACTTCGGCGGTGCCGATACGGTGGCCGGACACGTTGATGACGTCATCGACGCGGCCGGTGATCCAGTAGTAACCGTCGGCGTCGCGACGGCAGCCGTCGCCGGTGAAGTACGTGCC
This sequence comes from Pseudoxanthomonas sp. SE1, assembly GCF_029542205.1. Taxonomy (NCBI): domain Bacteria; kingdom Pseudomonadati; phylum Pseudomonadota; class Gammaproteobacteria; order Lysobacterales; family Lysobacteraceae; genus Pseudoxanthomonas; species Pseudoxanthomonas sp. SE1. The sequence continues at coordinate 4,068,007 of NZ_CP113783.1, forward strand.
CGGGTAGGTACGGAAGTAGGTGTCGATGAAGCGCTGGTGGTCGCCGTACACGGTGCGCATCTGGCCCGGCCAGGAATCCAGCAGCACCAGGTTGCCTTCGGTGGCGCCTTCCAGCTGCTCGCCACTGGCGTCGACCAGCGCTGGCCGCACGCCGAAGAACGGCAGCGTGGCCGAGCCGGGCTTGAGGTCGATGGCGCCGGCCAGCGGGGTGATCAGGATGCCGCCGGTCTCGGTCTGCCACCACGTATCGACGATGGGGCAGCGCGAATCGCCGACGGTCTCGTAGTACCAGCGCCACGCCTCCGGATTGATCGGCTCGCCGACGCTGCCCAGCAGGCGCAGCGACGCGCGCGAGGTCTTCTTCACCGGCGCTTCGCCTTCGCGCATCAGCGCGCGGATGGCGGTAGGCGCGGTGTAGAAGATGGTGACCTTGTGCTTGTCGATCACGTCCCAGAAACGCGACACGTTCGGATAGTTGGGTACGCCTTCGAACATCACCGCGGTGGCGCCGTTGGCCAGCGGGCCGTAGACGATGTAGCTATGGCCGGTGACCCAGCCCACGTCGGCGGTGCACCAGTAGATGTCGTCCTCGCGCAGGTCGAACACGGCTTCGTGCGTGTACGCCGCGTACAGCAGATAGCCACCTGTGGTGTGCAGCACGCCCTTGGGCTTGCCGGTGGAACCCGAGGTATACAGGATGAAGAGCGGGTCTTCGGCGTTCATGCGTTCGGGCTCGCACTCGGCCGGCTGCGCGTCGACGACGGCATCGAACCAGCGGTCGCGCGGCATCTGCATGTCGACGGCGCCGCCGGTATGGCGCACGACCAGGACGGTCTCGACGGAGTTGGTGCCGGGCAGCTTCAACGCGGCGTCCACGTTCGCCTTCAGCGGCACCTTCTTGCCACCGCGCAGGCCTTCGTCGGCGGTGATGATCAGCTTGGTGCCGCAATCGGCCACGCGGTCGGCGATGGAGTTGGGTGCGAAGCCGCCGAACACCACCGAGTGGATGGCGCCGATGCGTGCGCAGGCCAGCATGGCCACGGCCGCATCGGGAATCATCGGCAGGTAGATGGTGACGCGGTCGCCCTTCTGCACGCCCAGCGCGCGCAGCGCGTTGGCGAGCCTGCAGGTACGCTCGTACAGCTCGCGATAGGTGACGCCATAGGACGGCGTGTCCGGACCGTCGGGCTCGAACAGCAGGGCGACCTTGTCGCCGCGCTTGGCCAGCTGTCGGTCGAGGCAGTTGACGCTGGCATTGAGCTCGCCATCGGCGAACCAGCGGATATGGAAATCGTCGAGGGCGTAGCTGACGTCCTTGATCTGCGTCGGCTTCTTGAACCAGTCCAGGCGCTCGGCTGCCCTGCTCCAGAACGCATCGGGATCGTCGATCGAGGCCTGGTAATCGCGCAGGTACTGCTCGCGCGTGATGCGCGCGCTGGCGGCGAATTCCGGCTTGACCGGATAGAGATCAGTCATGAGGTCCTCCCGGGACGTTCCTGTGATGCGTCGATTCTGAAGCATGGACGAAGGCCGGGCGAGGCGAAGGAAGTACGTCGTGCGGTGCGTCCGGCATGCCGAGTTTGACGCATACGGTCGTGCGGCATCGCAGCAACCGGCTTAGACAATGGTCGTAAAGCGGCCGTGCGCTCCCTGCGACCGATCGCCGCACCCCTTCTGCGGCAAGGGTTTGCCTGTCCGATGGCGCGAGTACGACTAATGGCGAATAGGCGCTGCCGGCGCGCAGGCGCAAGTCTCCGTCAGCCGCGCAACGCGGCCATCAACCTTTCGGGAGGGGTTATGACCCAACGTTCCGCACTCATGGCGCGACGGCCACTGGCCGCTGCGCTCTTCGTCGCATTGCTCGCGCCAGGCATGGCATTCGCGCAGACCGCCAAGGAAAGAGCCCTGGAGGCACGCGTCGCCGACCTTGAACGGCAGGTGCAGCTGCTGCTGTCCGCGCAGCAACAACAGCAGTCGCAGATCACCACCACGCAGGAGCAGGTGACGCAGGTGCAGGCCAAGCAGGCCGCGGTACCCGCCGCCGTGCCTGCGGGCAAGCAGCCGATCCAGAACACCACCATCCTGACCGCCGCCACGCCGGGCACCACGTTCTCGTATGGCGGCTTCATCAAGCTGGATGCGATGGCCACCGACACCAGCGACGGCCGCATCGCCGACGGCTCGTCGGGCCGCCTGTTCTACGTGCCCAGCACCATTCCGGTGGGCGGCGCCGGTTCCGACGGCGGCGATGCCTATGCCGACTTCCATGCGCAGTTCTCGCGCTTCTGGTTGAGCACCGACCATGTCACCGAGGGCGGCGACAAGTTCAAGACCTATATCGAAGCGGACTTCTTCGGCGGCGGCAGCAATGCGCTGGCCGGCAACGAAACCGCCACCAACACCTACGCCGTCAGCCTGCGCCATGCCTACGTGACCTGGAACAGCTGGCTGGCCGGCCAGACCTGGTCCAACTTCATGGACGTGGCGGCACTGCCGGATGCGGTCGACTTCGTCGGTCCGACCGACGGCACCGTGTTCGTGCGCCAGGCGCAGGTGCGTTACACCAAGGGCCCATGGTCGTTCTCGGTCGAGAATCCGCAGACCACGGTCACGCCGTACCTCGCCGGCACCCGCTTCAACAGCGGCGACAACGCGATGCCCGATGTCACGGCGCGCTGGCTGACCAAGGGCGACTGGGGCCACTTCACCGTCGCCGGCATGGTGCGCCAGTTCAAGGTCGCCGACGAAACCGACACCGGCGGTTCGGTGAGCGTGTCGGGCAAGTTCAACCTGAGCAAGAGCGACGACATCCGCTATGCGGTGAATGCCGGCCAGGGCATCGGCCGCTATCTGGCGTTCGGCGTGGGCAGCGACGTGGTCACCGAAGCCGATGGCGACATCAGCGCACTGGATGGTTACGGCGGTTTCGTGGCGTGGCGCCATGTGTTCAGCCCGAAGATCCGCACCAACCTGATGTACTCGGCCTCGCACTTCGACAACGACGCCGCGCTGACCGGGTTCGGCGTCACCGAGCGCACGCAGTCCATGCACGCCAACCTGATCTACTCGCCGTTCCCGAAACTGGACATCGGCGCGGAGCTCATCTACGGGCAGCGTTCGCTTGAGGACGACCGCGAGGGCGACCTGAAGCGTCTGCACACGACCGTCAAATACACTTTCTGAGGGGAAACCACATGAGTTCCACGACTGTGCAGCATTCCTCGTCGGGCGATCTGACGAAGGGCCACAAGAAGGTCATCTTCGCCTCCAGCCTCGGCACCGTGTTCGAGTGGTACGACTTCTATCTCTACGGCTCGCTGGCCGTGATCATCGCCAAGCAGTTCTTCAGCGGCGTCAATCCGACCACCGGCATGATCTTCGCGCTGCTGGCGTTCGCGGCGGGCTTCTTCGTGCGTCCGTTCGGTGCTGCCTTCTTCGGTAGCCTCGGCGACCGCATCGGCCGCAAGTACACGTTCCTGGTCACCATCCTGATCATGGGCATCTCGACCTTCCTGGTCGGCGTGCTGCCCAACTACGAGACCATCGGTTTCGCCGCGCCGGTGATCCTGATCATCCTGCGCCTGGCGCAAGGCCTGGCGATGGGCGGTGAGTACGGCGGCGCGGCCACCTACGTGGCCGAGCATGCACCGCCGGGCAAGCGTGGCCTGTACACCAGCTTCATCCAGACCACCGCCACGCTGGGCCTGTTCCTGTCGCTGGCGGTGATCCTGGCCTGCCGCCTGACGCTGGGCACCGAGGCGTTCGAGGACTGGGGCTGGCGCATTCCGTTCCTGGGCTCGATCGTGCTGCTGGGCGTCTCCGTGTGGATCCGCCTGCAGTTGGCCGAGTCGCCGTTGTTCCAGCAGATGAAATCCGAAGGCAAGGGCTCGAAGAAGCCGTTCCGCGACAGCCTGCAGGGCGGCAACCTGAAGCTGATGCTGCTGGTGCTGTTCGGTGCCACCGCCGGCCAGGCCGTGGTGTGGTACGGCGGCCAGTTCTACGCGCTGTTCTTCCTGCAGAGCATGATCAAGGTGGACCCGACGGTGTCCTACCTGCTGATCGCCGGTGCGCTGTTGCTGGCCACGCCGTTCTTCCTGTTCTTCGGCTGGCTGTCGGACAGGATCGGCCGCAAGAAGATCATCATGGCGGGCTGCCTGCTGGCCGCGCTGACCTACTTCCCGATCTTCAAGGGCATCACCCACTACGCCAACCCGGCCATCCAGGAAGCCCGTACGTCGTCGCCGGCCGTCGTCGTCGCCGATCCGGCCACCTGCAGCTTCCAGTTCGATCCGGTCGGCATCCGCAAGTTCACCAGCTCCTGCGACGTGGCCACGGCCGCGCTGACCAAGGCTGGCGTGCCGCACGAAATCCAGCCGGGTCCGGCGGGCGAAGTGGCCCAGATCCAGGTCGGTGGCGCTGTAGTGAGCTCGTACGAGGCGGCAGGCCTGTCGAAGGACGACCTGAAGGCGAAGTCAGGCGAGTTCGGCGCCGCGTTGAAGGGCGCGCTGACCAGCGCGGGCTATCCGGAGAAGGCGGACACCGCGCGCATCAACATCCCGATGACGCTGTTCCTGCTGTGGTTGCTGGTGATCTACGTGACCATGGTCTACGGCCCGATCGCCGCCTACCTGGTGGAGCTGTTCCCCACCCGCATCCGCTACACCTCCATGTCGCTGCCGTACCACATCGGCAACGGCTGGTTCGGCGGCTTCCTGCCGGCGATCTCGTTCGCCCTGGTCGCGGGTACGGGCAACCTGTACTACGGCCTGTGGTATCCGATCGGCATCGCGGTGATGACGCTGATCGTCGGCACGCTCTTCCTGCGCGAAACGAACCACGTCGATATCACCAAGTAGACGCTCCTCCCCGCGCCGGCCCTTCCGGGGCCGGCAATCCCGACGCCGGCCTTCGTGGCCGGCGTTTTCTTTCCGGCCACTTTCGCGGATGTAAGCTGATCCTCACGCCACGTGGGAATACGCCATGCCACTGATCACCCTGACCGTCCGCAAGCCCAAGGACGACGCATTCAAGTCCTCCGTGCTGGACGCCGTGCATGCTGCGCTGGTCGCGTCGGGCGTGCCGGCCACCGATCGCTTCCAGCGCGTGCTGGAACTGTCGGCGGAGGATTTCCGCTACGACCCGGCCTATCCGGATGTCGCCGGTGCGCGCGACGAGGACTTCGTTCTGATCGAGATCCTGTGGTCGGCAGGACGCAGCGTGAAAGTGAAGAAAGCGCTGCTCGCAGATCTGATGCAGCGCCTGGCCGCCGCCGGCAGGAATCCGGAGAACGTGATGGTCTGCTTCAAGGAGACCACGTGGGAGAACTGGGCGTTCGCAGGCGGACGCCTGATCCATACGTGAGATGGATCAGCGCGGCGGCGCAGCGAGCTCCTTCTCGCTCAGGAAACCGTTGCCGTCCACGTCCTGCCGCCTGAAGCGGTCGGCAAGTTGCGCCAGGTGCGCTTCGCGGGTGATCGGCTTGCCGCGCCCGCCCGGCAGTTCGTCCACGGACAGCACACCATCGCGGTTGCGGTCCATGCCGTCGAAGGCATAGCTCATCCAGCCTTGGTATTCGGCCAGGCTGACGCGACCGTCGTGGTCGGTGTCCATGCGTGCGAGGTAGTCGCCGGTGGCGGTGACCTGGGCCAGTACGGCCACGGGTACGACGGTGAGCAGGAGTGCGGAAAAGAACAGGCGCATGCCGGCATTGTAGGGCCGCCGGGCATTGCCGTTGTCCGCGACGATTCGGGTACGCTGCACCGGCGACCACGCCCTCCGCCCCACAATGAACCTGCCAGCATTCCCTGCCGCTGCGACGCTCGCAGCCCCGCTGTTCGAACTGCACCGCGCCACCGTGGTGCGCGGTGCCACACGCGTCCTGCACGAGCTGTCGCTGACCATCCCGCTGGGCCAGCACACGGCCATCCTCGGCCCGAACGGCTGTGGCAAGTCGACGTTCATCAAGCTGATCAATCGCGAGTTGTATCCCCTGGCACGCGAAGGCGACGCGCCGGTGAAGGTGTTCGGCCTGCGACGCTGGAACGTGAACGAACTGCGCAATCGCCTGGGCCTGGTCACCAGCGACCTGACCCGCGACCTGCAGCAGATGCCGTACCTGCGCGTGGAGGACGCCGTGGTGACGGGCTTCTTCTCCAGCTTCGCGGTGCCTCCGCACCGCCAGGTGGACCCCGGCATGCGCGCCCGCGCACGGCACGCACTGGAGCAGGTGCGCGCGACGCCGCTGGCCGACCGCCAGGTGGCGGAATTGTCCACCGGCGAGATGCGGCGCGTGCTGATCGCGCGGGCACTGGTGCACGAGCCGGAGGCGCTGTTGCTGGACGAGCCCACCGCCGGCCTGGACCTGGTCGCACGGCAACACTTCCTTGATCTGATGCGCAGCCTGGCGCAGCGCGGCATCACCCTGGTGCTGGTGACCCACCACATCGAGGAGATCATTCCCGAGATCGACCGCGTGCTGCTGCTTCGCAACGGCACGGTCCACGCCGACGGCGACCGCGCCACCACGCTGACCGATGCGCAACTGAGCCAGACCTTCGGCGGACCGATCCAGGTGCGCCACGAAGGCGGCTTCTACACCGCGATGCCCGCCCATGCCTGAGCTGCCCGAGGTCGAAACCACCCGCCGCGGCCTGGCGCCCCACGTGGAGGGGCGCCGCATCCAGGCGGTGACGCTGCGCAGGCCCGACCTGCGCTGGCCGATCCCCCCGGAGGTGGCACGCGAACTGCCCGGCCAGCGCATCGATGCCGTCCGGCGCCGTGCGAAATACCTCCTGATGGACACCGCCGCAGGCAGCGCCGTGCTGCACCTGGGCATGTCCGGCAGCCTGCGCGTGCTGCCGGCCGCTACCCCGGTTGGCGCGCACGACCACGTGGACATCGTGCTGGATGGCGAACGTGGCAGGTCCGGCCGGGTGCTGCGCTTCACCGATCCGCGCCGCTTCGGCTGCGTGCTGTGGCAGCCCGTCGGCCAGGTGCATCCGTTGCTGCAGGGGCTGGGACCGGAGCCGTTGTCGGATGCGTTCGACGGCGACTATCTGTTCGCACTCAGCCGGGGCCGGCGGGCGCCGGTGAAAACCTTCCTGATGGACCAGGCCGTGGTGGTGGGGGTAGGCAACATCTACGCGGCGGAAAGCCTGTTCCGTGCCGGCATTTCCCCGCTGCGTGCGGCCGGCAAGGTGTCGCGGGAACGCTACGCGGCACTGGCCGACGCGGTAAAGGACATCCTTGCCTATGCCATCACGCGGGGCGGGACCACGTTGCGGGATTTCCTCAGCCCGGACGGCGCTCCCGGCTATTTCGAGCAGGAATTGTCGGCGTATGGCCGGGGCGGCGAAGCCTGTCCGCGCTGCGGCCGGGCAATGAAGCAGGCCACCATCGGCCAGCGGACCACGGTCTGGTGCGGGCACTGTCAACGCTGACGGGCCTGGCGGGTTTCTCCTCCCTCACGTCTTGTGAGACAAATGACGTTATATTCGCGCCCTTGGCATCGTGGGGGAAACGGATGGCCGACGCACCTGACATCACCTTGTGGCTGGACTCGGCCCGCAGCGGCGATCGCGCCGCGCTGGACCGCGTGCTGGCCACGCTGTACCAGGAGCTGCACACCATGGCGCGCCGCCAGCTGTCGGGCCAGCATGGCTACACCCTGGACGCGACCGCGCTGGTGCACGAGTCCTACCTGAAGCTGCTCGGCTCCACCGGCACCGCCAAGTTCGAGGATCGCGCGCACTTCTTCGCGTACGCCGCCTCGTCGATGCGCAGCGTGGTGGTGGACTACGCCCGCAGCCGGCTGGCGCGCAAGCGCGGCGGCGACCTCAAGCGCGTGGCGGACATCCCCGAAGAAGTGGAAGGCAACCTGCGCCTGGACGAGGACATGCTGGCGCTGAACGACGCGCTGGAGAAGCTGGCTTCCGCCGACGAACGCCTGGCGCAGGTGGTCGAGATGCGTTACTTCGCCGGCCTGTCCGAACTGGAGATCGCCGAGTTGCTGCAGCGCTCCGAGCGCAGCATCCGGCGCGACTGGCAGAAGGCGCGCATGTTCCTGCTGTCGGTCATGCAGGACAGCTGAGACCCGTACTGCGCGCCCGCCGAGATGGACGCCGAACGCTGGCAACGCTTGTCCCCGCTGCTGGACATCCTGCTGGAACTCGATCCGGACGCCCGCGCGCAGCAACTGGAAATCCTGCGCGCCGACGACCCCGATGCCGCGCGCGAGCTGGAGAAACTGCTCGCCCTGGAAGAAGAAGGCGACGACTTCATCGACCAGCCCCTGGTCGACAAACCGGGCCAGCTGAAGCCCGGCATGCGCGTGGGGCCCTACCAGCTGGAATCAATGCTGGGCGAAGGCGGCATGGGCATGGTGTGGCTGGCCTCGCGTGCGGACGGCCTGTACCAGCGCCGCGTCGCGCTGAAGCTGCTTCGCCCCGGCCTTGCCGATCCCAACCTGCGCCTGCGCTTCACCCGCGAACGCGAGATCCTCGCGCGCCTGGAGCATCCGAACATCGCGCGCCTGCTGGACGCCGGCATCGGCAGCGAGGGCCAGCCGTACCTGGCGCTGGAATACGTGGAAGGCGTGTCGATCACCGACTACTGCCTGGCCAACAACATCGGCCTGGACGCGCGGCTGACGCTGTTCCTGCAGATCTGTGAAGCGGTCAGCCATGCGCACGCGAACCTGATCGTCCACCGCGACCTCAAACCATCCAACATCCTGGTCACGCCCAATGGCGAGGTGCGGCTGCTGGACTTCGGCATCGCCAAGCTGCTCGACGACCCCGAGCCCGCGCCCGTGCATCCGCGCACCGAAGTGCGCGCCTTCACCCTGCACTACGCGGCACCGGAGCAGGTACGCGGCGAACTCGTCACCACCATGACCGACGTGTATTCGCTGGGCGTGGTGCTGTACGAACTGATCGCGGACACCAAGCCGTATCGCCTGCGCCGGCAGACCGATGCCGAATGGGAGCAGGCGATCCTCGCCGTCGAGCCGTTGAAGCCCTCGGTGGCGACACTGCGCACCACCGACGGCAGCCGCAGCCGATGCCCGGATGCGCGCCGCAACGCACGCAGGCTGGCCGGCGACCTGGACAACATCGCGCTCAAGGCCCTGCAGAAGGCGCCGGAGCAGCGCTATCCGTCCGTCGAAGCGATGTCGCAGGACCTGCGGCGGCACATCGAGGGGCGTCCCGTGCTGGCCCGCCCGCAGAGCGTGGGCTACCGGCTGCACAAGTACCTCATCCGGCAACGCTGGACGCTCGCCTTCGGTGGCTTGGCGGCTTTCGTGCTGGTGACAGCACTGGCGGTGAGCCTCTGGCAGGGTCGCCAGGCGATGCGCGAGGCGGCGCGCGCGCAGGCCATGCAGGATTTCGTGATCGGCTTGTTCGACAACGCCAGCGCATCGCAGCAGGGCAACACCTTCGATGCGCGCGAGCTGCTGGCGGCCGGCGAACGGCGTGGCGCACGCGAACTCGCGAACCAGCCACGCGCGCAGGCCGAACTGCTGGGCGTGATCGCCCGCCTCCGACTCGGCCTGGGCGACTACCACGAATCGCTCGCGCTGCTGGAAAAGCAGGCGCGGGTACTCGCGATAACCAACGATGCGCCCGACAGCCTGCGCCTGCAGGCCGCCACCCAGCACGGGCGCGTGCTGCGCCTGCTCGGCCGTTCGCGCCAGTGCGTGCTGGTGATGGCACCGATGGAGGCGCGGCTGGCATCGCTCGATTCCAGGTTGCCGCTTCCGGTGGCCGAGTTCCGGTCGCAGAACGGACGCTGCCGTGCCGACGCCGGTGAGAAACAGGTGGCGCGGCAGATGTTCGACGGCTCGCTGGAGATCCGCCGCGCCCTGAAGGACGAAGCGGGCGTTGCGGAAAACATGCGCGACCTGGCCCAGCTGGATGTCGAACTGGGCAATGCGGATGCGGGCGCACGCGGTTATCGGGCCGCATTGGCGCACCTGCAGGCGCACGGCCATGCGCGGCATACGCTGGCCATCGAGATCCAGCGCAGCCTGGCCTTGTTGTACCGCAACCGCGGCGACACGGATGCGGCACTGGCCTCGTTCCAGCGCGCGCGCGCGCTGTCCGAGGACATCCATGGCGCGCGTCATCCGCTCACCCAGGCCCTGCGCCGCCACATCGCGGCCGTGCAGGTCGACCTGGGCCAGCTGCGTGAAGCCGACGAGGAACTTGGACGCCTGCATGCGATGACGCTGGAGTCACTGGGCCCGCAGCACCGCGACACGGCGTCGAGCTGGAATTCGATGGGCATCATCGCGTGGGAACGGGGCGACAACGAGACCGCGGTACGTAATGTCGCCCGCGCCGTCGGCATCTGGCGCAGCAGCGAGAGCCTGCAGATCCTGCCCGGCGGCCTGTTCAACTACGGCATGGTGCTGCACAGCGCTGGCCGCCATGACGAGGCGCTGGCCGCGCTGGAAGAATCGCGGCGGATGCGGGTGGCGACCATCGGCGCCAGCCATGCATTGATCGGCGAGACGGACCGCATGATCGGCGAAGTGCTGGCCGCCAAGGGCGACCTTCGGGGCGCCAGCGCGCGCTTCGATCGCGCCGTGCGCCTGACCCGCGTGGGCTTCGGTCCGGAGCATCCGCGCACCTGGTTCGCCGAACTGTCCATGGCCCGTCACCTGACGCGGCTGGGACGCCCGCAGGACGCCATCGCCCCACTGGAAGGACTGACGCGCCATGAGGGTGGCGGCAGCGAAGCGCCGAAGCTGCGCTGGCTCGCCCGCGCCTATCTGGCCGAAGCGCGTTGCGGCATGGGCGAGAAGGAACGCGCGCGGCGCGAGCTGGATGCCCTGGCGGGAGAACTTCGCAGCGCCCTGCCTGATGGCGGCATCATTCCGCGCGAGGTCACCGACCTGCGCACCGCCTGCCGTTGAGGCGGGTCACTCCAGCAACAACCCCGGCTGTTGCGGATCGATGCGACCTTCGCCGCGTGCGATCTTCTTGAACTCCGCGCGACTGACCGAGACATAGCGTTCGTTGCCGCCGATCTCCACCTGCGGCCCATCCTGCACGGCGAGCCCCTGCTCATTGACCCGCACGGTCATGATGGCCTTCTTGCCGGTGTGGCAGATGGTCTTGATCTCGCTGATCTCGTCCGCCCAGGCCAGCAGGTACTGGCTGCCTTCGAACAGCTCGCCGCGGAAGTCGGTGCGCAGGCCGTAACACAGCACGGGGATGCGCAGCGCGTCCACCACCTCGCTGAGCTGCCAGACCTGGGCGCGACTGAGGAACTGCGCTTCGTCCACCAGCACGCAGTCGAGCTTGCCGTGCGCGGCGATGTCGTCGCGAATCCGGCGCTCCAAGTCATCCTCGCGCTCGAACGCCACCGCATCGGCGCGCAGACCGATGCGCGACGCCACCACGCCGGCTCCGGCACGGTCGTCCAGCCGCGGGGTCAGGATCGCCACGCGCATCCCGCGCTCGCGGTAGTTGTGCGCCGACTGCAGCAGCGTGGTGGTCTTGCCGGCGTTCATCGCCGAATAGTAGAAGTAGAGCTTGGCCATGCCGCCATTGTAAAACGGGCAGGCGCCCCCGCTTATCCGCCTTCGGGCGCCTTCACCGGCTCCACCTCGCCCACGTCGACCTTGCCTCTCATGGGCGCCTTCCAGATCGCGTCCTGCAGCCGCCAGTAGTGCTCGGGCTGCCAGTACTTGCGGTCGTAGTACTGGTCGCCTCGCACCGTCATGCCGGTGCCGGCCAGCGGCCCGGTGTGGGGAATGATGGTCAGATTGCCGACGTAGCCGACGCGGCTGCCGGTCATGCTGCGCGTGGCCCGCCGCAGGATCTTTTCCAGCCGCGGCTTGGCCGCCTCGTCGCCGTATTCGGCCAGGATCGCCTGCCCGCGCTCGATGGCCTCCTTGCGCTGCACGTCGTCCAGTCGCGCCCAGTAGAACTCGCGCTGGGCGAGGAAGTCCGGATAGAGCCGCTCGGCCGCGATGTCCATCCATGCGTAGGCGATGGCGCGATCCTGCGCGACGCCGGTGCCCTGCCAGTACATGTCCGCGATGATCGCCTGCGAGGGCTTGTCGGCATGAAGAGCCGCACGCATGAACCGTTCCAGCGCGCCGGCATAGTCTTGCTGTTCGTAAGCGCGCGCACCCTCCGACCGCCAGCGCAGGTCGGGGTGCGCGGCCAGGAAGCCTTCGGTCAACACCGCCTGGTCGAGCTTCGGCTCCTGGGCCATCGCCGGCCGCATCGGCAACAGGGCCACCATGATCAACACACAGCAACGGAGGGCATTCATGGCGATACGCCTGCATCCGGAAGCCTGGAGTGTCGACATGCTAGGAGAAGCAGGGCGCCGTTGTCTGTAAACTGATGGCCTACGCAGAAGTACGCCCCATGCACGGTCTCAACCCCCCCCAACGCGCCGCCGTCCTTCACAGCAAGGGCCCCCTGCTCGTGCTAGCGGGCGCCGGCAGCGGCAAGACGCGTGTGATCGTGGAGAAGATCGCGCACCTGATCGCGGGCAACCACTTCCCGGCGCGCCGGATCGCGGCGATCACCTTCACCAACAAGTCCGCCAAGGAAATGCGCGAACGCGTGTCCAAGCGGATCAAGGGCGACGCGGCCGAAGGGCTGACGATCTGCACCTTCCACGCGCTCGGACTGAAATTCCTGCAGATCGAACACGCCTCCGTGGGCCTGAAGCGCGGGTTCTCCATCTTCGACGCCGACGACGCCAGCGCACAGGTGAAGGACCTGATGTACGGCGCCAAACCCGACGACGTGGAAGCGGCGAAAAACCTGATCTCCCGCGCGAAGAACGCCGGCCTGTCGCCCGAAGAGGCCCTTGCCGAAGCGCGCACCAACCGCGAGAAGGAAGCCGCACTGCTGTACCAGCGATACCAGGACAGGCTGACCACGTTCAATGCGGTGGACTTCGACGACCTGATCCGCCTGCCGGTACAGATCCTGGAGAACAATCCCGAGATCACCGCGGCGTGGCGCGAACGCATCGGCTATCTGCTGGTCGACGAATGCCAGGACACCAACGACGCGCAGTACCGCCTGCTGAAGGCGATCGCCGGTGAACGCGGCGACTTCACCTGCGTGGGCGACGACGACCAGAGCATCTATGCCTGGCGCGGCGCGAACCCCGATAACCTGCTGCAGATGGCGAAGGATTATCCGGCGCTGCAGATCGTCAAGCTGGAACAGAACTACCGCTGCAGCAACCGCGTGCTGCGTGCGGCCAATGCGCTGATCGCGAACAACCCGCACGAACATCCGAAGGCGCTGTGGAGCGACCAGGCCGACGGCGAGCGCATCCGCGTGTGGGAGTGCCGCGACAACGAACACGAGGCGGAGAAGGTCGCCGCCGAGATCTCGTTCGTACATGCATCCAAGAGCGCGGCATGGAGCGATTTCTGCATCCTGTTCCGCGGCAACCACCAGTCACGCGCGCTGGAAAAGGCGTTGCAGCTGCTGCGCATTCCCTACCACCTGACGGGCGGCACTGCGTTCCTGGAGCGGCAGGAAGTGAAGGATGCGATGTCGTGGCTGCGCCTGCTGGTGAACCCGGACGACGATGCGGCTTTCCTGCGTGCCGTGCAGTCGCCCAAGCGCGAGGTCGGTGCCACGTCGCTGGCGAAACTCGCCGAGATGGCGCAGCACGCGCACCTGCCGCTGTCGCGTGCCGCCGAGTCCATGGGCGCGCTGAAGGCCCTGCCGCCACGCGCGGCCAATGGCCTCAGTGCCTTCGTCGACATCATCCGCGACCTGCGCCGGCATGCCGAGGAACTGCCACCGGCCGACCTGGTGCGCCGGTTGAGCGAACGCTCCGGACTGCTGGCCGACCTGCGCGCGCAATGCAAGGACGAAGCCTCGTTCCAGCGTCGCCGCGCCAACCTGGACGAACTGGCGGACTGGTTCGAAGGGGGGCCGCGTGGCAGCTCCGCGGGCGACCTGGCCGCGCAACTCGCGCTGCTGTCGCGCAACGACAAGGACGACGGCGGCAACCAGGTGCGCCTGATGAGCCTGCACGCAGCGAAGGGGTTGGAGTTCCGCTACGTCTTCATCGTCGGTTGCGAAGACGGCACGCTGCCGCACGAAACCAGCGTGGAGGAAGGCAACCTGCAGGAAGAGCGGCGCCTGATGTACGTGGGCATCACCCGCGCCAAGGAACAGCTGTGGCTGAGCCACAACCGCGAGACGCGTCGCTTCGGCGAACGCCTACGCCTGCAGCCCAGCCGCTTCATCGATGAACTGCCTGCCGACGAACTCCAGCGCGACGGTGCAGACCCGGTGGCGGATGCGGAACGCAAGAAGGAGCGCGCCAGCGCCGGCCTGGCCGCGATCCAGGCGATGTTCGACTGAGCCACGCAGCGCGTGCTTGCGCTACGCTGCGCGACATCGCAGGCAAGCGGAGCGCGACATGACACGCGACAGCAGGATATGGCGGTGGATCGGATTCCTGATCGCCTTCGTCGGCGTAGGCTTCCCCTACTGGCAACTCGCCCCGGAACTGGCCGGGTTGCCGCGCGCACTCTACGGCCCCGGGCTGGTGGCGGTCGGCGTGGTGGCCATGCTGCTGCGCGCGTTCGGCACCGGACGCTTCCTGCCGCTGTGGCTGTTGATCGCGACGGCCGTGCCGGCCGCAGTCCTCGTGCGGCTCGGCCTGAACGCCTTCCGTGGCATGGAAGGCCCAGGCATGGCAGTCGCCGATGTCGCCGTCGGCCTGGTACTGGGATTGGCGACCGCTTTCATCGGCATGCTCGTCGGCAGCCTGTTCCTGCTGCGCAGCAGCCGGCGCCCCGGGTGATGTCCTCCATTCAACTTACTGACAAGGCACACCTATGACACCGCACCTGTCCGGGATCCGCCAGATCGCCATCACCGTGAGCGACGTGGAGGCTGCGCTGGGCTTCTATCGCGATGCGCTGGGGCTGACGTTCCTGTTCCAGCCCGCCGCGCAGCTGGCATTCCTTGATGCCGGCGGCATTCGCCTGATGCTGACCACGCCGCAGGGCGCGGGCGCGGTGGGTGCCAACTCGATCCTCTACTTCACGGTGCAGGACATCGCCTCCACCCAGGCGACGCTGGTCGCGCGCGGCGCGACGGAAGAACGGCCACCACAACTCGCCGCACGCATGCCGGACCACGAACTCTGGACCGGCTTCCTGCGTGATCCGGACGGCAACCTGGTGGGATTGATGGAAGAGAAGCGCTGACGGGAAACGGGAGCCGGACGTGACCGCTGATGCACGCATGACGCTGCTGGCGTCCTACAACCAATGGATGAACCGGCGCCTCTACGATGCGGCCGCGACATTGCCGGATGAAACGCTGGCCGAGGATCGCGGCGCGTTCTTCGGCTCCGTGCTCGGCACGCTGAATCATCTGGTCGTGGCCGACACGATCTGGCTCAAGCGGTTCGCATCCGCCACGGACGCCTCTGATGTGCTCGCCGCGCTCGACGACACACCGATGCCGATCGCACTGGACGCCGTGCCATACCCGACGCTTCCCGCGCTGCGCGCCCGGCGCGAGTGGCTGGACGCACTGATCCTGCGCTGGGTGGACACGCTCACGCCGGCGCAGTTGTCGTCCCGGCTGACCTACGCCAACACGAAGGGAGCCACGTTCACGCGCAACGTCGAGGGGCTGCTCACGCATCTGTTCAACCACCAGACCCATCACCGCGGACAGGTCACCACCTTGCTGTCGCAGGCGGGCGTCGATGTGGGCGTGACCGACCTGCTGACGCTGGTGCCTGACGAGGGCTGACGCTCAGTCTTTGCGGGTCGCGAGCAGATCGGCCAATTGCTCGCGCAACGCCGCGACCTCACCTTCCAGCGCGGCGACGCGCGCTTCGAGTTCGGCATTCGCGGGCTCGCCGGCGAGCGCAGCGGACGGCAGCCGTGCCGCGATCGCGGCCACGTCCACCGGGCCACCGAGCAGGTGCATGTAACGGTCTTCGCGTTGCCCGGGCCCACGCGGGATCTGCACGACCAGCGCAGGTTCGCGCTGGATCAGGCGGTCGAGGTGGTGGCGCACGTCGTCCGCATCGGCGAACTTGAACAGGCGTTCGCTGCGCGCAAGCAGTTCGTGCACCGTCTGCGCGCCACGCAGCAGCAGCAAACCCAGCAGCACGGCCTGCTGCTGGGGAATGCCGAAGAACGCCGCGGTGCGGTGTTCGTAACGCTCTGCGCGCGAGGAGAACACCTGCTTCGCCAGGCCCTTCTGCTCCAGCTGCCGCAGCGCATGGTTGACCGCGCCAGGGTCCAGCGCCATCACCGGATCGCGCGCGGTCTTCTGGTTGGCAGCCGCCTGCGCGGCGTTCACCGTCAGCGGATAGGTCTCCGGCGTGGTGGCTTCCTTCTCGATCAGGCAGCCCAGCAGGCGGGCCTCGGCGGCATTCAGGACGGGCGTGGTGTCTTCCATGGGAAACCGATATCGGATGCGAGGGCGTGAAGGATAACCCGTGCCCTGCGCGGCACCGGACACCCGCTGCAACACAGGTTCGCTAGAATCCACGCACCTTGAAGACCGGATTGCCCATGCGCGTTTCCCTGCTTGCCGCCGGCCTGGCGGTTTCGTTGCTGACCCTGTCCGCGTGCAAGCGCACCGAACCCGCGGCCACGCCAGCGGACACCGCTGCGCCCGTCGCCGCCGTGGCGCCGATGAAGCCGACGGGTGCGCACGACAACCTCAATGCCGTGGCCTGGGTGCAGACCTCGGTGGAATACCGCGCGATCACCACGCAGACCTTCCGTGCCGCCGCCGACCACCTGGATGCCGCGCTGAAGGAAAAGCACTGGGATGCGCTGGTCCCCGACGAGCGCGGCAACGCCGCCACCGGCCTGAAGCCCGCCGTGGTGATGGACGTGGACGAGACGGTATTGGACAACTCGCCGTACCAGGCCCGCCTGATCCGCGATGGCAAGGAATACGACGAAATCAGCTGGGACCAGTGGGTGGCCGAGAAGAAGGCCAAGCCGCTGCCCGGCGTGGTGGATTTCGCCAAGGCCGCGGCCGAAAAGGGCGTGACCATCCTCTACATCTCCAACCGCGCCGTGCACCTGAAGGAAGCCACGCTGGCCAACCTGCGCGACGCCGGCCTGCCGGTCGCCGACGACAGCGTGTTCCTCGGCCTGGGCACGGTGCTGGAAGGCTGCGAGCAGAACGGCAGCGAGAAGAACTGCCGACGCCGCCTGGCGGGGCAGAAATACCGCGTGCTGATGCAGTTCGGCGACCAGATCGGCGACTTCACCGAAGTGGTGGCCAACACCCGCGAAGGCCGACAGGCCTTGTTCGACGAGTACGACGACTGGTTCGGCGAGCGCTGGTGGATGTTGCCCAACCCGACCTACGGGTCGTGGGAACCCGCACTGTTCAACAACGCCTGGGACCAGCCGGCGGCCGCACGCACGCAGGCCAAGCGCGACGCGCTGGACTACGCGCCGTGAGCGCGCGCGGCCCGGTCGCGCTGACAGCGCGCGAGCGCCTGATCTTCGCGCTGGACGCGCCGTCCGGTGCCGAAGCGCTGGCGTGGGTCGACCGGCTTGGCGATGCGGTGCAGTTCTACAAGATCGGCATGGAGCTGCTGGCCAGCGGCGACTACTTCACGGTGCTGGACGAACTCGCCCGGCGCGAGAAGCGCGTGTTCGTCGACCTGAAGTTCTTCGACATCCCGGCCACCGTCGCCGGGGTGATCCGGGGCCTGTCGCGCTGGCCGGTGACCTACGCGACCATCCACGGCTGGCACGCCGGCATGATGGAAGCGGCCGCCGAAGCCCGTGGGGCTGACCTGCGCCTGCTCGCGGTAACGGTGCTGACCTCGATGGACGGCAGCGACCTGCGCGCCATGGGCATCAACAGTGGCGAACCTGCCGACATCGTCGTGCAACGTGCGCTTGCCGCGCAGGCTTCCGGCATCGATGGCGTGATCTGCTCCGGGCAGGAAGCCGGCGTGATCCGCGCTGCTGCGGATGCCGGCTTCTCCATTGTCTGCCCCGGCATCCGCCCGGGCGGCCCGGTGGGCGACGACCAGAAGCGCACCGTCGGCGTGGCCGAAGCGTTTGCCCTGGGTGCAGACGCCATCGTGGTGGGCCGGCCGATCAGCAAGGCAACCGATCCGCGCGCCGCCGCCGAGGCGATCCAACTGGAAATTGCTGGTGCCATCAAATAATTCAATAGCTTACACATATCTATTTCAGGTATTGCCTTAGCATTCGGGCGCAGGTAGGCTGTGTCCATCCGGCCCTTGGGCCGGAGATGTGCCACAACACTTCGTCCTCCGGCTTCGGCCGGACTTCAGGAGGTCCGCGGGGTCGCAAGACACCCGGCCTCCTTTTTTATTGCCTGCGAGGCAAGTTGCGACGGCCATGCTTGCCGCCTTTCCCCGCTGCCGTGAAGATGCGGGGAGACTGGGGAGTCACCGCATCATGTCCACGCCGTCCGCGTCCCTGCTGCGCGCGCTGGCCGCCTTCGGGCTGTCGCTCGTCCTGCTGGCCGCCTGCAAACCCGAACCCGAAGAACTCGCCGGCGCAGCCAGCGAACCGGCTGCCGCCGTGCGCCAACTGGCAACGCACCTGCAGCGCAACGACCTGGTGGCCTTCGCACGCGACGCCGTTCCTGCTGACGTGCATGCACGGTTGGACGCCGCCTGGCGGCAAGGCCACAGTCGCTGGCCGCTGACCGAACTGCCACTGGACGACAAGCTGGTGCCGATGCTGGCCGCGCTGGCCGCGAAGGATTCGGAAAAGACGCTGCAACGCAGCTTCGACCGACAGTTCGGTCGGCAGGACCGCGACCTGAAGGAAGCCGCGCGTACGCTGAGCCTGTTCGGCGTGCAGTACGTGAAGAACGAAGGCGACTACACCCAGGAAGAACGCGACCACTACGCGCAGGTGATCGCCGCTCTGGGCGAGTGGGCGCAACAGGCACCGCTCGGCGATACCGCACTGGCACGGACCACGCTGTCCCGGCTGGCACCGGCCGCACGCCGGAGCGGCCTGACCACGGAGCGGGCCCTCGACAACGCCGGCATGGTCGCCAGCCTGCAACGACTGACGCCGTTCTTCATCGAGACCAAGGCCACCTTCGCCCGCTACGGGCTGCCCCTGGATACGACCTTCAACGACCTGCGGACCGGCCTGGTCGAACAGAAGGGCGACACCGCCACGGTGCGCATCCACTATCCGTTGGCCGAACGCGAGATCGACACCGTGGTCAGCCTGACCCGGCGCGGCGGGCAGTGGTACCTGACCGACTACCTCCGCCATGCCGAGGACCTGCTGAAGGCATTGCCTGCACCCCCGGTCGCGCCACCCGCCACCGAGACCCCTCCCGTCTCACCGCAGGGCGATATCGATCCAGCGACTTAGGCCGTCGGCATCCGCCCCCGGTGCCGACGTAGGGCCCACTTGGCCGGTCCCCATGCACCAAGGGCGCCTGCCTGAACCTGTAACCGCTTCCCAGCCGGTCACGGGCGTGCGCCATAATGCGCCGGATGCCTGAACAGAATCCCCTGCCGTTCCCGGACGCCCCGAAACCGACGCCGCCGGAAAAGACCCCGGGCGCGACGGACCCCGCCGCACCCGGAAACACGCTGGACACCCCGGTGGTCGCCGATGCGCCCGTCACGGCAGGCGTCCCGATGACGCCGCCCGCCCATCGCCAGGCCAAGCGTCCGCTGTGGGCGCGGCTGCTGGGCCGCCTGGCCGATCCCTGGCTGGCATTGAACATCGAGCCCGGCATCCCGGCGGACCTGCTGGACGGCCGCCCGGTCTGTTACGTGCTGGAAGACTACGGCCTGTCGAACGCGCTGATCCTCGACCGCGCCTGCCGCGACGCCGGTCTGCCCTCGCCGCTGGTGCCGCTGCCCGTCGGCGGCAACCCGCTGGGCCGCAAGCGCGCCTATGTGGCGCTGTCGCGCCGCAATGCCAGCACCCTGATCCCCGACCAGGTCAGCGCCAAGACCCACTCCGGTTCGTTGGCGCGGTTGCTGGAGGCGCACCGCACCACCCCGGTACTGGACGTGCAACTGGTGCCGGTGTCGATCTTCGTCGGCCGTGCGCCGGACAAGCAGAGCGGCTGGTTCTCGGTGCTGTTCTCCGAAAACTGGGCCATCGTGGGCCGCTTCCGCCGCCTGCTGGCGATCCTGTTGAACGGACGCGGCACCATCGTGCGGTTCGCGCCACCTGTCTCGCTGCGCAACACGGTCGATGAAGGCCTCGAGCCGGAGCGCACCGTCCGCAAGCTGTCGCGCGTGCTGCGCACGCACTTCCACCGCATCCGCGAGGCCATCATCGGTCCCGACCTGTCCACACGCCGCCTGCTGGTGGACCAGGTGCTGGCCGCCGACCCGGTGAAGGAAGCGATCACCGAACAGGCGCGGCGCGACAAGTCCAAGCCCGAGGACGCGTGGAAGAAGGCGCACGCCTACGCGTGGGAAATCGCCGCCGACTATTCCAACCCCGTGGTGCGCTCGGCCAGCTTCCTGCTCAGCCATGTGTGGAACCAGATCTACGACGGCGTGCTGGTCCACCACCTGGACAAGTTCAAGGAGGCTGCGCCCGGTCATGAAGTGGTCTACGTGCCCTGCCACCGCAGCCACATGGACTACCTGCTGCTGTCGTACCTGCTGTACGAACGCGGCATCGTGCCGCCGCACATCGCGGCCGGCATCAACCTCAACCTGCCGGTGGTGGGCACGCTGCTGCGCAAGGGCGGCGCGTTCTTCATGCGCCGCAGCTTCCGCGGCAATCCGCTGTATTCGGCGGTGTTCACCGAATACGTGGCGCAGCTGGTCTCCGGCGGCTACTCGCTGGAGTACTTCATCGAAGGCGGGCGCTCGCGCACCGGCCGGCTGCTGCCGCCCAAGGGCGGCATGATCTCGATGACGCTGCGCGCCTTCCTGCGCCAGCCGCGCAAGCCGGTGCTGTTCCAGCCGGTCTACATCGGCTACGAGAAGCTGCTGGAAGGCACCAGCTACCTGGACGAACTGAGTGGCCGGCCGAAGGAAAAGGAATCCATCTGGGCCGTGCTGTGGGGCATCCCCAAGGTGCTGCGGCAGAACTACGGCCAGGTGGTGGTGAACTTCGGCGAGCCCATCCCGCTCAACGACGCGCTGGCCAAGCATGCGCCGGAGTGGGACGGCACGCCCGTGGGCGAAGAGGAAAAGCCCGCGTGGCTGTCCGAGATCGTGGATGCGCTGGCCCAGCAGATCCAGGTCAACATCAACCGCGCCGCCGACGTGAACCCGATCAACCTGCTGGCGCTGGCGCTGCTGTCCACGCCCAAGCACGCGATGGGCGAAGCCGACCTGATCGCGCAGATCGAACTGTCCAAGACGCTGCTGGCCGAACTGCCCTACTCCGACCGCGTCACCGTCACGCCGCACTCGCCGGATCGCATCATCTCCCACGCCGAGGAGATCAACATGCTGCAGCGGATCAAGCATCCGCTGGGCGACGTATTGAGCGTGGACGACGACACGGCCGTGTTGCTGAGCTACTACCGCAACAACGTGCTGCACCTGTTCACGGCGTCGTCGTGGATCGCCTGCTGCTTCCAGAACAACCGCCGCATGAGCCGTGCCGGCGTGCTGCGCCTGGGCCGCACGCTGTATCCGTTCCTGCAGGAGGAATTGTTCCTGCCATGGAGCGAGGACGAGTTCGCCGAACGCATGGAACGCACCATCGAGGTGTTCATCCGCGAAGGCCTGCTGCAGCAGGTCAACGAAGACGACGGCGGCATCCTCGCGCGCAGCGCGGGGCAGACCGACGAAGTGTTCCGGCTGCGCGCGATCGGCCACTCGCTGCAGCAGGCCTTCGAGCGCTACTACATCGCCATCTCGGTGCTGGTGAAGAATGGCCCGGGCACGCTGGGCGCCGCCGAGTTGGAGAGCCTGTGCCAGCAGGCGGCACAACGCCTGAGCCTGCTCTACGCGCCCGCTGCGCCGGAATTCTTCGACAAGACGCTGTTCCGCGGCTTCATCCAGAAACTGCGCGAACTCAAGCTGGTCTGGCCCGACGAGAACAGCAAGCTGCTGTTCGACGAACGCCTGGACGCCTGGGCGCGCGACGCCAAGGCCATCCTCGGCCGAGAACTGCGCCACACCATCGAGAAGGTCAGCCCGGAAGCCGCCAAACCGGCCGAGCCGACGACGCCCCCGCAGGACTGAGGTCCTGCCGCTGAAGGCACCACGTTATTCCGCCGCGTGACCTGGCTGCGCCGTCCTGTGGCGGTGCCATTCAGGACAGTGCATTGAACGAGCGCGTCAGCCACGCCTTCGCCGGCAGCGCACGCGCGGGGTCGCGTATCAGGCGGTGCAATGGCGAGCCGCATTCGGACAGATAGGGCTCGTCCTCGATCACCAGCACCATCCGCAACAGGTCCACGCCGCCCGGCAGAATGGCCGGCGGAAGGTATTCGCGGAAGCCATAGTGTTCGAACACATCGTGCAGGAACGGCTCGCACGCCAGCAGACAGAACTGGATGCGGCTTTCCTGCGCCCAGCGGTACGCCTCTTCCATCAGCCGATCCACCACCGGCTTGCTGCGCTGGTCGGCCTGCACGGCGAAACGCGTACCCACCGCAACCTGCGCCAAGGGCCAGGACCGCGCGAAGGCGTCGATCTGGAACAGGCTGCCGTACTCCACCTGCACGGCCAGCGGTGCGAAGTCGTGCAGACGCAGTGTGGCGATCGCCTGCGTCCCCTTTTCCACCGCCAACGTGGTGCCGCACGCGTCCAGACCGTCGGTGACACGCTTGCTCCGGTCACCGAACTGGCCCCGCTCGTGGAAATACACCTCGCGCCGCAGGCGCGGCACGTCACCCAGGCAATCGCCCGGCGCGAAACGATGCATGCGCAGGCCCAGCCCGGCCATCGCCTCGTCCGCCGACGCCGCCACGAGCCGCGCCTCACGGGCCGACGATGGCGGGCGGTGATTGAATGGTTTGTCCTGCTCCATGCCACTCCCTCGCCACGGCGCGGGAGGCGCACGCAGCCAGTCATTGGGAACCGCGGCGCCGGCAGGACGGCAAACGGTCAGTCGTCGGGGAAACCCCCACATCGGGAAATCAAGCAAGCATCGGGCCAACTGCGCCGACCGCCCCGGAAGGGAGCCCTGGGGGCTGCGGACGGGTATTTCAGGCCTCTGGCGGCCCCGACGCGCGGGAAGCGTGCCTCCGCGCCGGCAAGGGGTGACGCGCAGCGTCAGATCCGGGCTGTCGTGAGGCGCGTGGGTTCAGGCCGGCTCGTCGGGAATCAACGCGCTCTCCAGCCGCGCGATGCAGTCCTTCAGCCACAGCTTCCGCTTCTTCAAGCGCTTGATCGCCACTTCGTCGGCGTCGGCATCATCCACCAGGCGCGCGATCGCCTCGTCCAGCTCGCGGTGTTCGAGCTTGAGTTCGGTGACCTTCTGGGTGATGTCGGCGGGGTTGCTGATCTCCACGCGGCGAGCGTACACCGGCGGCGGCAAGGGCGTCACCGCACCCCGGTACAATGACGCCCATGAGCACCGTCCTGCCCTTGCCCGACCCCGTCCTGCGCCGCCCTGCCGCCGATCCGCGCCGCGCCGCGCACGAACAGGGCAAGCTGGCCAAGCGGTTGCGCCGCCAGGTGGGCCAGGCAATCGCCGACTTCGGCATGATCGAGGAGGGCGACAAGGTCATGGTGTGCCTGTCCGGCGGCAAGGACAGCTACACGATGCTCGACATCCTGCTGCAACTGCAGAAGAAGGCACCGGTCGGCTTCGAACTGGTCGCGGTCAACCTGGACCAGAAGCAGCCGGACTTTCCGGAACACGTGCTGCCGGACTACCTGGAGCGCGTGGGCGTGCCGTACCGCATCATCGAGCAGGACACGTATTCGGTGGTCAGCCGGGTGATTCCGGAGGGCAAGACCATGTGTTCGCTGTGCTCGCGCCTGCGCCGTGGCGCGCTGTACAGCCATGCCGAGGAGAACGGCTTCACCAAGATCGCGCTGGGCCATCACCGCGACGACCTGGTGGCGACGTTCTTCCTCAACATGTTCTTCCACGCCAAGCTCTCCGGCATGCCACCCAAACTGCTGTCGGACAATGGCAAGCACGTGGTGATCCGTCCGCTGGCCTATGTGCGCGAAGACGACATCGCCCAGTACGCGGAAGCGAAGACGTTCCCGATCATTCCCTGCAACCTGTGCGGCAGCCAGGAAAACCTGCAGCGCAAGCAGGTCAAGAAGATGATGGATGCGTGGGAACGCGAGACCCCCGGCCGCATCGAGACCATCGCACGCGCGCTGGGCGACATCCGCCCGTCGCAGCTGAGCGACCCGAACCTGTTCGATTTCCTGTCCCTGGGCCACCGCGACGGCGCCGCTTTGCCCGATGCGCAGGCATGGCTGGCGGGCGAACCGCATCCCACCTTGGCGGACGAGGACACCTGACCTCGCCACACGCCCGCCGTCCTCCCGGCGAAAGCCGGGCTCCATGTTGCCCTTGCCGCACTGAGGACCGTTGTCGAGCAAAGGCAAAGTGGAGCCCGGCTTTCGCCGGGACGGCGGGCAAAGCAACAGCACGCATCCCCCTCATTTACCGGACCCTGATTCCCTGATGTTCTTTCGCAACCTGACCCTGTTCCGCTTCCCGACTTCGCTGGATTTCTCCCAACTCGACGAACTGCTTCCCGAAGCCGTACTCAAGCCGGTCGGCCCGCTCGAACTGTCCTCACGCGGCTTCATCTCGCCGTTCGGCCGCGGTGACGACACGTTGTCCCACCGCATCAACGACGCCATCTGGCTGAGCGTGGGTGGCGAGGACAAGATCCTGCCTGGCGCCGTGGTCAACGACCTGTTGCAGAAGAAGCTGCAGGAGATCGAAGAGAAGGAAGGCCGCAAGCCCGGCGGGAAGACCCGCAAGCGGCTGAAGGACGACCTGCTGCACGAGCTGCTGCCGCGCGCCTTCGTCAAACCCTCGCGCACCGATGCACTGATCGACCTGGAGCACGGCTTCATCGCCGTGGATGCGTCCTCGCGCAAGACCGGCGAGAACGTGGTGTCGGAAGTGCGCCGCGCGCTGGGCAGCTTCCCCGCGCTGCCGCTGAATGCCGAAGTCGCGCCGCGCAGCGTGCTGACCGGCTGGATCGCCGGCGAACCGCTGCCGGAAGGCCTGTCGCTGGGCGAAGAGTGCGAGCTGAAGGACGCGATGGAAGGCGGCGCGGTGGTGAAGTGCCAGAATCAGGACCTGCAGAGCGACGAAATCACCAAGCACCTCGAGGCCGGCAAGCAGGTCACCAAGCTCGCGCTGGTGCTGGACGACCACGTGTCGTTCGTCCTCGGCGAAGACCTGATCGTGCGCAAGCTGAAGTTCCTCGACGGCGCCGTCGACCAGTTGGAGAACACCGAGCACGACGACCTGCGCGCCGAACTGGATGCCCGCTTCGCCCTGATGTCCGGCGAGGTGAAGCGGCTGTTCCTGGTGCTGGAGCACGCGCTCAAGCTCAGCAAGGCGGATTGAGCCCTCCACGGAAACGGGATGCGGCGCGACTGAATCGCATCCGCCACCTCCAGCCCGCGCATGCCCACTACAATCGTGGGCATGCCTTCGCTGCACTCCCTCCTGATCGCCCGCGCGCCACGCAGCGTCGAGCGGGACACCGTCACCCTGGAACTCGATGACGGACGCATCCTGGACGTGCAACGCGTCCGTGATCCGCGCGCGAAGCGCCTCAAGCTCAGCATCGATGAGCGGGGCGCGCGACTGACGCTGCCCCTGCGCGCCAGCCTGGTGGCGGGGGACCGCTTCCTGCAACAACACCGCGACTGGCTCGCCGCGCAGCTCGCGCGGCATGCGCCGGATGACGGCGACGACACACTGGTGCCCGGTCGAACCGATCGCTTGCCGCTGCGGGGCGAGTACCTGCCACTCCAGTGGCACGAGGGTCGCTACGCGCGCATCGAGCGGGTGGACGACACGCTGCACGTGCATACGACGTCGCGCACCAGTACGACCAGCCTGCAACGCACCCTGCGCGCCTTCTATGAAGCCCAGGCGCGGGCCGACATCGGCCGCTGGCTGCCGGGTTATCTGACGGGGTTGCCGCGGGCGCCCCGGCAGATCCGCCTGAAGACCATGTCGTCCCAGTGGGGCTCCCTGACGCCCGACGGGACGCTGGCGCTGGACCTGGCTCTCGTATTGGGGCGACCTTCAGCGTTCGAGTACGTGCTCGTCCACGAGTTGTGCCACTTGATACACGCCAACCATTCACCCGCCTTCTGGCATGAAGTGGAGGCGCGCTTCCCCGCCTGGCGCGACGAGCGCGCGTATTTCCACGCCGAAGGCCGCCGCCTGAAAGTTCGACTGCACCGGCTGCTGGCCACGCCCTGACACCGGCCTGCGAATCCGAGGACTCCAGGCGCCCATGTCCGGAGTGAGACTTGCGTCACGATTCAAGAGGGCATGCCGGCAACGGCAGGCCCAGCAGGGAGAGCGGGCCTGCGCTCCGGCGCCTCGCCTTCTCCGGTACCCGCCCAATGAACCGTCCCGCACTCTCGCACGCAATTCCCACCAACCGGGCTGCAACCGGTCCTGTCCAGCAAGCCGGCACCGTTGCGTCGCTGAAGGCGTTCTCGCTGTACGCCATGCCAGGTTCGGAAACCGCCACCAGCCTTGCCGCACGACGCGCGCTGATGAGCCGGAAGGGGGTGTCCGTGGAGGAGATCAGCGGGCGGGCGCTGGAGCGCCGGCGCATGGCCAGCCAGATCCAGCGATTCGATCGCCGCGCCAGGCTGCTGGCCTTGTTGCTGCCCGCCGCCGCAGCACTGGCATGGTTGGGCAGCACCCAGAGCTCCATCAACATGCTGCTGTCCGGCTACGCGCTGCTCGCGCTGGCGGCGGTGGCGCTGCTGGCGCGGCTCACACGCACGCCGGACGCCGCGCGCCTCCCACTGGAGCAGTACTACCTGCCGGACGAGCAGTTGGCCAGCGCGGAAGACATCACCTTCCTGCGGCGACTGGCACAGCAGGATTCCGAGCTCGACGCCGTCACCACGGCGTGGTGGCGCAGTTCCGCGCCGATCCGCAAGGGCGACATCCGGCTGGCGCTGGATTTCCATCGCGCCAAGCGCGGCTGATCACGGTCGCAGGAACGGCAGCACCCACGCGGCGACCGCCGCCGGGTCTTCCATGTGCAGGTGATGCGTGCCGGCCAGAACGTGAAGCCGGCCATCGGGCAGCAGCGCGGCACGTTGTGTCCGCAAGGGTTCCGGGAAATAGGCTTGCGGCGGATCCGCATAGACCACCGTGGTGGGGCACGCGATGCCGGCAACGAGGCGCGCCAGCTGCGCCTCGGAGAGTCGCTGCGGCGTGGGCAGCGTCAGGCGAGGATCGCTGCTCCAGACGAAGCCGCCCTCCACGGGCCGGACGCCGCGCTCGACCAGCAGGCGCGCCGCCGGTTCGCTCAACTGGTTCGCCTGCATGCGCGCCCGCACCGGTGCAGCCAGGTCGGTGAACACACGCAGCTGCTTGCCCGGCAGCGCGCGTGCCGCGGCAATGGCTTCGCGCCACCGGTCTGCCGTGCGCTCGACGGTTTCGGCCAGCCCGCCCAGGGCTTCGATCACCACCAGGCGGCGAACACGATCAGGAACGGACGCGGCCACCAGGCTCGCGATGCCGGCACCCATCGAGTGACCGAGCAGCGAGAACGTCTCCCACCCCAGCGCGTCCGCGATGTCGAGCACGGCATTGACCGCCACGCCACTGGTGTACTCCGCTCCCGGCGCCAGATGCGCACTGCGGCCGTGGCCCGGCAGGTCGGGCGCCGCCAGCTGCACGCCGGGCAGGTGGGCGGCCAACGGAATGAAGCTCGCCGCATTGTCCAGCCAGCCATGCAGGGCGAGCACGCGCGGACCATCACCGTCGCCACGGAGTCCCGTGATCCGGCCCAACGGAATATCGACCTCGAACTCGCGCAACATCATGCGGCGGTGCCGACGGCGCGCTGCGCCAGTGCCGCCAGTGCATCGGCATGGCGGGGATCGTCGTTCAGGCACGGCAGGTAGCGCAGCTCGCCACCGGCATGCGCGAACTCCTCGGCGAAGCCGATCCCCACCTCCTCCAGCGTTTCCAGGCAGTCCACCGCAAAGCCGGGGCACACCACGTCCACCCTGCGCACACCGCGCGCGGCCAGTTCGCGCAAGGTCACGTCGGTGGCGGGTTCCAGCCAGCGTTCCTTGCCGAAGCGGGACTGGTAGGTCAGTGTCCATTCGTCATCGCGCAGCCCCAGCGCCTGCACGATGGCGCGCGTGCTCGCCTCGCAGCGTTGCGGATACGGATCGCCGTTGCGGGCCAGGCGCTGCGGCAGTCCGTGATAGGAGAACAGCAGGTGTTCACCGGCACCGTTCGCCAGCCGCCACTGCCGGATCGATGCCGCCACGGCCGCCAGCCAGCCCGGATCGACCGAGTAGTCCTCGATGAAGTGCACCTCCAACCCCACGGCTTCCCGGGCGACCACATCGCGCACGGATTCGGTGGTGGTGGTGGAGTACTGCGGATACAGCGGCAACACCACGACGCGCCGCACCCCGGCGGCGCGCATCGCTTCCAGGCGCGCACCCACGGACGGTTGCCCGTAACGCATCGCATCGACGACACGCCAGCCCGGGAGCCGCGCCTGCACCGCGTCGGCCAATCGCCGGGTATACACCGCCAGCGGCGAACCCTCCGGCATCCAGATGCTCGCGTACTTGGCCGCGGCCTTGGGACCGCGTAGCGGCAGGATCAGGAAATGCAGCAGTGGGCACCACAGCCAGCGGGTCAGCTGGACCACGCGGTGGTCGTGCAGGAACTCGGACAGGTAACGGCGCACAGCGGGCGCCGTCGGCGCTTCCGGGGTACCCAGGTTGACGGCGAGCAGGGCGGTGGGAGGTGTGTCAGGCATCCCGTTATTGTGGCAGAGCCGTGCGTGCGCACCGATTCGAAAATTCCATCACGCCGATCCATGTCGCGAACCTCCGCCACCACTGCCCAGCGTCAGTGGCGATTCATCCATTCACGCCTATTTTCAAGCAATTGCAGTAACTTGCTGCCAATCCACTTACGGAGCCACCCATGAACCGCACGTCCCGCCGCCTGCTGCCGCCCACCGCCCTCGCGCTCGCCGCCGCCCTGTTCGCCGGGCAGGCCATCGCAGGTCCGAAAGAGGATGAGCGCGCGAACAACGCGGTGCGCGTGCTCAACGAGATCCAGCGCATTCCGGAGAACGGCATCCCCGACAAGCTGCTGGACGAAGGCAAGGCGATCATCGTCATTCCCGACACGCTCAAGGCGGGACTGGTGATCGGCGGTCGCCGCGGACACGGCCTGATGTCGGTGAAGAACCCCGATGGCAGCTGGTCGCAGCCGGTCTTCATCAAGCTCACCGGCGGCAGCATCGGCTTTCAGGCCGGCGTGCAATCCTCGGACGTGGTGCTGGTGTTCCGCAATGACCGCTCGCTGGACTCCATCGTCAACGGCAAGTTCACCCTCGGTGCCGACGCCGGCGTGGCCGCAGGCCCGGTCGGCCGCAATGCCAGTGCCGCCACCGATGGCCAGCTGAAGGCCGAAATCTGGTCGTGGTCGCGCGCGCGCGGCCTGTTCGCCGGCGTGGCGCTGGATGGCGCCGTGCTGCAGATCGACGACGACGCCAACACCTCTGTCTACGGCAGCGCCGCGACACCGCGCGCGATCTTCGAGAGCCGTGCCGGCCAGCCTTCCAGCGCCGTGGTCGGTTTCCGCGACCAGCTGGAAGAGGTCACCGAACTCGCCCGGGGCAATCGCGGCACCACGGGGGCCACGGCGCAGGTGGCTGCGCATGCGCCCGCACCGGTCACCGCGCCGGTCGTGGTGGAGGCTCCTGCGCAGACACAGGGATTCGAGCCGGTGCAGGACGGCGAAGTACGCACCGAACCGCTGGACGGCACCCCGTAACGGAAGTAATGGGCGGTGGATCGCCATCCCGGTGGTCCGCCTGCGCTATCCTGAGCACCCCGACTTTTCCAGCGAGTACACACCATGGGCGGTTTGAGCATCTGGCATTGGATCATCGTGCTGGTGGTCGTGTTGCTCGTCTTCGGGACCAAGCGCCTGCGCAACGCCGGCCAGGACCTGGGCGAGGCGGTCAAGGGCTTCAAGAAGGGCATGAAGGACGACGACAAGCCGGCCGGCCAGTTGAACGACCAGTCGCGCACCGACGAGTCCAGCGCCGCCAAAGAGCGCGACCGCGACGCCAACTGATCGCGCGGCATCGCGGCCGCGGCCATGTTCGACATCGGTTTCAGTGAACTGCTGGTCATCGCCATCGTTGCGTTGATCGTGCTGGGTCCCGAGCGCCTGCCCAAGGCGGCGCGCTTCGCTGGCCTGTGGGTGCGCCGCGCGCGGGCGCAGTGGTACTCGGTGAAGGACGAGCTGGAACGCGAACTCGCCGCCGACGAACTGAAGCGCAACCTGCAGGACGCCAAGGACGCGATGCGCGAAACCGAACAACGCATCCGCGACAGCGCCCGGGAAACCGAGCAGCAGTTCGAGGAAGTGCGCCAGGCCGCACGCGACGACGCCAAGGCCTTGCACAATGACGTCGCGTCGGCGATCACGCCGCCCGCGCTGGCAAGGCCGCCCGCGGCGACCGAACAGGCCGACGACGCTGTCGACACGCCCACCGGCGAGGCCACCACCGACGCGCCCGAGACCGGCACCACGGCCGACCTGTTCCCGCCGAAGGAGACGCGATGAACCGCGAATCCTCGAACCAGGAAGCCGAAAGCAGCCTGATGGAGCATCTGCTGGAGCTGCGCACGCGGCTGGTGCGCGGACTGGCGGGTACCGGCGTCATCCTGCTGGCGCTGCTGCCCTTCGTGCGCCAGCTTTACGACCACCTGGCGCAACCGTTGATTTCCCAGCTGCCGGCCGGCCAGGCCGCACAGATGATCGCCAGCGACCCGACCTCGGGCTTCTTCGCGCCGATCAAGCTGGCTTTCTTCACTGCCCTCTTCCTGTCCTCGCCCTGGCTGCTGTACCAGGCGTGGAGCTTCGTCGCCCCGGGGCTGTACAAGCATGAGAAGCGATTGGCGATGCCGCTGCTGGCGTCGGCCATCGTGCTGTTCTATGCCGGCTGCGCGTTCGCGTATTTCCTGGTGCTTCCCAGCGTGTTCCACGCACTGACGGTGTTCACGCCGGACATCGTGACGCTGGCGCCGGACCCGGCGAAGTACCTGGACTTCGTGATGGTGATCTTCCTGGCCTTCGGCGTCAGCTTCGAGTTGCCGGTGGCGCTGGTGATCATGGTGCTGCTGGGCTGGGTGACGCCGCAGCAGCTGCGCGAAGGCCGTGGCTACGCCATCGTCGGCGTGTTCGTCATCGCCGCGCTGATCACACCGCCCGACGTGGTCTCGCAGCTGATGCTCGCCATCCCGATGTGCCTGCTGTACGAACTGGGCATCGTCGCGGCGAGCTGGTTGAAGCCGCGCCCCGATAGCGCTTGAGCCGTCGCGGCAGCAAGCGCGCCGCAGCGCGCCCGCGATGGAGAACCATCGCGCTTTAGTCACCCGATCGCCTCGTAGGGCGGGCCCTGGCCCGCCGCATGGCGATGTCGAAGCTCAGACTTCGATCCGCGTCGATGCCGGTGAAGACCCGTGTGTCGACGCAGGCGTATCACCATCCAGCATCTGACGCCACGCAGCGTATGCAGCACCTGCAATGATGGGCATCAGGCTGCTCATCATTGCGGCGTTGATCAGCAGTACGGCAATCACCGGGCCCAGCACAAGCTGGATGAACACGCCGACCATGTTGAGCGCCAGATTCAGCACGAACATCAGGATCGTCAGCAGCACCGAGAAGACCACCAGTGCGGGGAAGTTGCGCAGGTTTACGGACAGGCTGCTGCGCAGGGCGGCCATACCGCCGCGATCACGGAAGACGACCTCGGCCATGGCGACCATCACCAGGAGGATCACCACCGGCGTAATCACTACCGCAGTCGCCACCCACAACATGATCCTCAGAACCGGCAGCGTGGAAATCAGCGCAGTCACCTGCTGCGGATCCGGCTGCGCGCCGCTCGCGCTGAGCTCTCGCAGCTTGAGCATCACTTCATTGGTCTGCTGAGCGCCCTCGGGGCCGATCAATGCAATCAGCAGCAGGCCACACAACATGGTCACGATCACCGGCACTAGCGACACAATCAGGAGCGGACGCAGATGACGCAAGCCCACCTGCAGATGCTGAAGGCTCGCGACCCGCCCCTCCGCAACCTCCCGCGCCGCCCAAACCACGCCACTGAAGACGATGCAGGGCACGCCCAGCAAAACGAGATTGGCAGCCAGCGACCCCAGGAAAGACAGCGGAAACGGCAGCGCAGACGCAGCCAGCAACCCGATCAGCGCCACTACCACCCCGAATGCAACGACCAGCAGTCCGGACAGGCTGATCGTGATCAGCGGCACCGGCGCCCGCTTCAGCAGCGCGAAGCCCGCCAGCAGCCATTCCGCGCCGGCACTGGCCGGCACCTTGTTGATCGTCGACATCGGGGATCTCTGGGAGAAATGCAGCAGGGGAACTCAGCGCGCGTGCAGGCCACGCGCATGGCGGACGAACCGCCGCAATAGTTTGCGGGCTTGCGGCGCCGCCGTCACGCCACGGGCAATGGTGCCCGGGCAACGGCCTTCGCTGCGCAGGTGGTCGGCGCGGGCGTGCACGTAACCGCGCATGTGGTGGGTGGCGAATTCGGGATGGAACTGCACGCCCCAGGCGCGGTCGCGCCAGCGGAACGCATGGCAATCGTCCTGCTCGGAGCGTGCCAGCACGGTGGCGCCCTCCGGCGGCCGCGCCACGGTCTGCACATGGGTGGCGTGGGCAGTGAACTTCAGCGGCAGCGCGCCGAACAGCGGATCATCCTGCGCCTGCGGATGCAGGTCGATGTGGACCGTGCCGGATTCGCGCCCGGCCGGGTTGTAGGCCACTTCGCCGCCGAGTGCGTGCGCCAGCAGCTGGTGGCCGTAGCAGATGCCCAGCAGCGGCAGGCCTTCATGGGCCGCGTCCCGCAGCCATTCCGCACTGCGTTCGCTCCAGTCGGCGCGGTCGGTGACCATCGCGGCGGAGCCGCTGACGATGACCCCGGCGAAGCCTTCGCGAGGCGGCAATACGTCGCCCCGCTCCACGTTCGCCACCACGGTTTCGTCCGCCTCCAGCCCGGCGGCCACGCGGATCCAGTGCGGGAAGCCGCCATACCGTCGCATCGAGCGCACCGGCTGGCCGGTTTCAACGATGAGGAAAGGGGCTTTCACGGCGGCATCCACGACGGCAAACATCAGCGGGAAAAGGGCTTGCCCGTATACTAGCCCGCTTTTCCGCAGTGCACGATAAGTCGATGACCGGACAGACAATTTCACCGGCAACTTTCCAGGGCCTGACATTCCAGAACCTGATCCAGACGCTGAACCAGTACTGGGCCGACCAGGGCTGCGTGCTGATCCAGCCACTGGACCTGGAAGTGGGCGCCGGCACCTTCCACCCGGCCACCTTCCTGCGTGCGCTTGGGCCGGAGCCGTGGAATGCCGCCTATGTGCAGCCCAGCCGCCGGCCCACCGACGGCCGCTACGGCGAGAACCCCAACCGCCTGCAGCGCTACTACCAGTACCAGGTGGTGATGAAGCCCAACCCCGACAACATCCAGGAGCTTTACCTGGGGTCGCTGAAGGCGCTGGGCATCGATCCGCGCGTGCACGACCTGCGCTTCGTCGAGGACAACTGGGAATCGCCGACCCTCGGCGCCTGGGGCCTGGGTTGGGAAGTCTGGTTGAACGGCATGGAAGTCACCCAGTTCACCTACTTCCAGCAGGCCGGCGGCCTGGAATGCCGCCCGGTGCTGGGCGAGATCACCTACGGGCTGGAACGCCTGTGCATGTACCTGCAGAACTGCGACAACGTCTATGACCTGGTGTGGACGGTCGGCCCGCAGGGCGTGGTGAAGTACGGCGATGTGTACCACCAGAACGAAGTCGAACAGAGCACCTACAACTTCGAGCATGCCGACGTGGCCGAACTCTTCCACCGTTTCGACGCGTGCGAGAAGGAAGCGTTGAAGCTGGTCGAAGTGGGCCTGCCGCTGCCCGCCTACGAGCAGGTCTGCAAGGCCAGCCACAGCTTCAACCTGCTGGATGCGCGCCGCGCGATCTCCGTCACCGAACGCCAGCGCTACATCCTGCGCGTGCGCAAGCTGGCGCAGGCGGTGGCCGAGGCGTATTACGCGCAGCGGGAGAAGCTGGGGTTTCCGGGATTGAAGAGAGAAACCGAATAAAGCCCCTCTCCCCTCGGGAGAGGGGTTGGGGAGAGGGGCGATGGAGTCCCGATGGTTTGACCGTCATGACTCCGCTCGCCCCTCATCCGCCCTTCGGGCACCTTCTCCCGAGGGGAGAAGGGAAACGCACCACAAGGCTTGACGACATGAGCGAACAAAAATCCCTGCTGGTCGAACTCGGCACCGAAGAGCTGCCGGTCAAGGCATTGCCCGGCCTGGCGCAGGCCTTCTTCGATGGCGTGATCGCGGCGCTGGAGAAGCGTGGCATCGGCTTCGAGCGCGGCGATGCGAAGCCGCTGTATACGCCGCGCCGCCTGGCCGTGCTGTTGCCTGCCGTGGATGTGGAGCAGCCGGAGCAGAAGTCGGAAGTGCTGGGCCCCTACCTCAACATCGCGCTGGACGCGAACGGTGCGCCGACCAAGGCGCTGGAAGGGTTCGCCGCCAAGGCCGGCATCGACTGGACCGCGCTGGAGCGCACCACCGGTGGCAAGGGCGAGCGTTTCGTCCACCGCGCGGTGAAGCCCGGCGCGAAGACCGCCGACCTGCTGGCCGACATCGTGCGCGAGGCGCTGGCCGGCATGCCGATCCCCAAGCCGATGCGCTGGGGCGACCACGACTACGCGTTCGCACGGCCGGTGCACTGGCTGGTGCTGCTGCTGGGCAAGGACGTGGTGGAAGCCGATGTGCTGGGCGTGAAATCCGACCGCATGAGCCGTGGCCATCGCTTCGAACATGACAAGCCGGTGTGGATCGGCAACCCCGGCGACTACGTCGACGCGCTGCGCGGCGCGCGCGTACTGGTCGATGCCGATGCCCGTCGTGCACGCATCGTCGATGAAGTGCAGAAGGCCGCCGCCAAGGCCGGCGGCAGCGCGCGCATCACCGACGACAACCTGGAACAGGTCGTCTGCCTGACCGAGTGGCCGGCGGCGGTGCTTTGCAGTTTCGAATCCGCGTTCCTGGCCGTGCCGCAGGAAGCGCTGATCGAGACGATGGAGATCAACCAGAAGTTCTTCCCGGTGCTGAGCGACGGCGGCAAGCTGACCGAGCATTTCATCGGCATCGTCAACATCGAATCGCAGAACGTCGACGAAGTACGCAAGGGCTACGAGCGCGTGATCCGTCCTCGCTTCAGCGATGCGAAGTTCTTCTTCGATGAAGACCTGAAGCAGGGTCTGGCGTCGATGGGCGATGGCCTGAAGACCGTCACCTACCAGGCCAAGCTGGGCAGCGTCGCCGACAAGGTCGCGCGCGTCGCGGCGCTGGCGGAAACCATTGCCTCGCAGGTCGGCGCCGATCCGGCACAGGCTCGCCGCGCCGCGGAACTGGCGAAGAACGACCTGCAGTCGCGCATGGTCAACGAGTTTCCGGAACTGCAGGGCATCGCGGGTCGTCACTACGCCCTCGCCGCCGGCGAGCCGAAGGAAATCGCACTGGCCATCGACGAGGCCTACCAGCCCCGCTTCGCCGGCGACGACATCGCACTGTCGCCGCTGGGCAAGGTGCTGGCGATTGCGGAACGGTTGGATACGTTGGCCGGTGGGTTTGCAGCTGGGTTGAAGCCAACCGGCAACAAGGATCCGTTTGCGTTGCGGCGGAATGCGCTGGGATTGGCGCGGACGGTGATCGAGAGTGCATTTGATCTCGACATGAAGAAAATGATCTACAAGGCGGTAGAGCGGCTGCCAGAGAATGTGCAGCCCCATGCCGATCGCAACACCGAAACAATGGGGCTGGACCTTTTCGACTTCATAATTGACCGACTGCGTGGCTATTACGCTGACAAGGGTGTGCCGGCCAATCATTTCAATGCAGTTTCGGCCTTGTATGGTGTCGGGGCTGAAGCCCCTCCTACAGGGCAGGGCATGGATGTAGGAGGGGCTTCAGCCCCGACCGCACGCTTGCCGGGCTCACTGTACGACTTCGACCGCCGCATCGACGCCATCGGCACGTTCGCGGCGCTGCCGGAAGCCGACGCGCTGGCCGCGGCGAACAAGCGCATCGGCAACATCCTGAAGAAGGCCGACATCGCCATCCCGCACGCGATCGACCGCGCGCTGCTGACTGATCCCGCGGAGAGCGCGCTTGCCGAAGCCGTGGAAGCCGTGATCGGTGAGACCGACGAGGCGCTGCACCACCACGACTACGTCACCGTGCTCAACCACCTCGCCCGCCTGCGCCCGCAGGTGGACGCGTTTTTCGACAGCGTGATGGTGAATGCGGACGACCCGGCCGTGCGCGCCAACCGCCTTGCGCTGCTGAAGCGCCTGGCCGACCGCTTCCGTGCGGTTGCGGCGATCGAGCATCTGTCGGGCTGAGATGTGTTCCCTTCTCCCTGCGTGCGGAGAGAAGGTGTCCGGAGAGCCTGCCCCGTACTCGATACGGGGGCGGATGAGAGGCGAGCGCGGTCGTACTTCAGGCGCCGACGCACCCCGTCTCCGTTCGCCCCTCACCCGCCTTCGGCACCCTCTCCCCGCTGCGCAGGGAGAGGGGATATTCCGCGCGGTCGCGGCGATCGAGCATCTGTCGAATTGACGTCCTCGCCATCCACCCCCTCCCTGCTTGGGGGGAGGCCTGGGGTGGGGGCAAGCGCGATGCGCGGATCGCTTTCGTGAGCATCGCTCGCGTCATGTCTCCCTCGCACATCCCGACCTTCCCCCGCATGCGGGGAAAGAGCGCATCGCCGCGATCGAATGTTTCCGTGAACGATGCGCTGCGTGATCACGCCACTCCTTCACCGCGCTTAACCCGCACCGGGTATCCTCCCCGCATGCGTCGATTCGCCCGCCTCGCCACCGCCGTCGTCCTGTTCGCCGCCATGGGCAATGCCGGTGCCGCGGCCATCGTCGACAAGGTGCGGATCGAGGGGCTCGACAACGAACTGATGATCGAAAACGTCAACACCGCGCTGTCGCTCAACGACTCGCTCGGCAAGCGGCTGGGCGAGTCGCGTCTGGAATACCTGCTGGGTGAAGCCGTCGCCGAAACGCGCGAAGCGCTGGAGCCCTTCGGCTACTACTCGCCCACCATCACCGTGGATGCCCCGCGCACCGAAGGCGCCAACGACGAGCGACTCACCATCACCCTGCGGGTAACCCTCGGCGAACCCGTCCGCGTGCGCGGTCGCGACCTGTCCATCGAGGGCGAGGGCGGCGACGACCGCTACCTGAAGGAAGACCTGGACGCGTTCGCGCCGAACGTCGGCGAGGTCTTCGACCACACGACCTACGAAGCCAGCAAGCTGACCATCGTGCGGCGCCTGGCGGATCGCGGCTACTTCGATGCCGACTTCACCCACCGGCGGGTGGAAGTCACGCGCGCCGAGCACGCCGCCGACATCGCGCTGGGCTGGGTCAGCGGCATCCGCTACGACATGGGCCCGACCACCTTCCACCAGGACAAGTTCGACCAGGGGTTGCTGGACAAGCTGGTGTACTGGGAAGAAGGCAGCTATTTCCACCAGGGCAAACTGGATCGCCTGCGCGAATCGCTGGTCGGCCTGGACTATTTTTCCAGCATCGACATCCAGGCCAATCCGGACAAGGCCGAGGATGGCCGCGTACCGGTGGACGTGAACCTGGAGCTGGCCAAGCGCGACATCTACACCGCCGGCGTCAGCTACGGCACCGAGAGCGGCCCCGGTATCCGGCTGGGCCTGGACCGTCGTTACGTGAATTCGCGCGGCCACAAATTGTCCACGCACCTGGATTACGCACAGAAGCGCAAGACGCTGCTGACGCAGTACCGCATTCCCGCCTTCAAGTGGCTGGACGGCTGGTACACCGTCGGCGTGCAGGCCAGCGACGAGCAGACCGACTACATCGACCTGCGCCATGTCGAGTTCACCGGCAGCCGCAGCGGCCAGGTCAGCGAGGACTGGACGGCGGTGGCGTCGATCCACGCGCTGCGCGAGCGCTGGCGCTATGTCGAAGACGACCCGGTCACCGGCCTGCCGGACACCACCGTGCAGTACGCCACCTTCACCTACCCGTCGCTGCGCGCGGACTACACCAACTCGCCGGTCGGCTCGAACCGCCCCGACCAGCTGGCCGGGTCCATCCTGCTGCGCGGCGGCGTGGAAGGCGCGGGCTCTGACGCCAACTTCCTGCAGTTCCACATGCGCGCGCGCTGGTCGCAGCACTACAAGACCAACAGCGCGCTGATCGTGCGCGGCGAGTACGGCCACACCTTCACCAGCTCGCTCGTCGCCATGCCCCCGTCGCTGCGTTTCTTCGCGGGCGGTGACCGCAGCATCCGCGGTTATGCCTGGCGCGAAGTCGGTCCGCGCCGCGGCGACTACGCGCTGGGGGCGAAGAACGTGCTCACCAGCAGCGTGGAGTACGAGTTCTATCCGAAGGGCGGCCCGTACGGTGGCGCAGTATTCGTGGACACCGGCAGCGCCTTCGACGGCACCCGTCCCGACCTGAGCACCGGCATCGGCGTGGGCCTGCGCTGGCGTTCGCCGGTGGGGCCGGTGCGGCTGGACCTGGCGCACGGCCTGAATGACCCGGATTCCAGCTTCCAGATCTACCTCAACATCGGGACGGATCTGTGAGGAAGAAGCCGCTGCCCGACGACCTGACCCCGGAAGAGCGGGAAGCCCGCATCGCCGAACTGCGCGCGCGTCGCAAGGCGCGCCTGCGCACGCTGGCGATCCGCAGCGCGATCGGCACCGGTGTGCTGGTGCTGCTGCTGTGCATCGGCCTGTACTGGCTGCTGCAGACCGTCGCCGGCCGCGATGTGCTGCTGGCGCAGATCCAGGCACGGCTGCCGGCCGATGCATCGCTGACCTACAAGGAAGTCGACGGCCCGATTGCCGGTCCGCTGACGCTGCGCGGCGTGGATTTCCGCTGGGACACGATCCGCTTCACCGCCGACGAGGTCTATCTGGAGCCGGACCTGCGCCCGCTGCTCGGCAAGCGCCTGCGACTCGACGCGCTGAAGCTGCGCGGCGCCATGCTCGACATACCGGAAAGCGATGAACCGTTCGAACTGCCGCACTGGCCCGATCTGTTGCCGCAGATCGAAATGCCACTGGCGATCCAGGCCGACCGGCTGGAGATCGACCGCTTCCTGGTCCGCCAGAGCGGCCAGCCGATCATCGACATCGCACGCGCCACCGGCGGCATCGATATCGGCGACGGCTACGTGCATGCGGAGAAGCTGGCCATCGCGAGCGATCGCGGCACCTTCGGCGTGCACGGCCGCTATGAACCCCGCGATGGCTACGAAACCGACCTGACCGCCACCGGCGTGTTCCCGGCCGCTGCCGGGCGCACCCCTGCCCGCATCGGGCTGGTCGCGCGCGGCAATCGCGCCCGCATGAACGTGGGCATGTCCGGTGCTGCGCCCGCGCCGGTGCGCGCCACGCTCACGCTGCGCGGGGAAACGAAACCGACATGGAACTTCGCCGCGAAGACCGAAGCGCTGGATCTGTCGCTGCTGGGCGTGATGGACGACAGCACGCCCGTCTCCTTCGACCTGATGGCCAAGGGCGCGGGTGGTGCCGCCGACCTGCAGGGCACGGTGCAACAGGGCGACATCGCCGTGGTGATCGAACCTTCGCATGCGCGCATCGACGGCGAAGTGCTGACCGTGGAGCCGCTGGCGATCCGCGCGTTCGACGGCTATGCCGCGCTGCGTGGCCGCGCGGACTTCACCGTGCCGGAGAACCCCACCTTCCGCTTCGCGGTGAACGCACGCGGCCTGCGCTGGGGCACGGAAGCGGACAGCATGATCGGCGCCGAGGGCGATTTCGGCGTGGCCGGCAAGCTGGAGGCCTGGGCCGCCATCGGCAAGGCCACGCTGACGCGCGGCGACGACAGCGCGGTGGTCGAGTTCGATGGCCGTGGCAATGCCGAACGCGTGCAGTTGGAGAAGCTGCAGGCACGCATGCCCACCGGCACGCTGGACGCCACCGGCATGGTGGGCTGGTCCCCCGTGCTGGACTGGGACGTGAAAGCGACACTGGCCGGTTTCGATCCCGGTTACTTCGCGACGGGCTGGAACGGCACCATCTCGGGCGATCTCGCCTCGAAGGGACGCCAGCGCGAGGATGGGTTGTTCCAGGGCACGCTGGACGTGCCGAAGCTCGCCGGCCGCCTGCGCGACCGTCCGCTCGACGCACGCGGCACGTTCGCGCTGGACGGCAACAACGGTGAAGGCGATCTTGCGCTGTCACTGGGCGGCAGCCGGGTCATCGCCAAGGGCAAGGTCGGCGACACGCTGGACGTGGACGCCACTTTCAGCCCGCTCAACCTGGCCGACCTGCTGCCCGGCGCCAGCGGCACGCTGGCGGGCACGATCAATCTCACCGGTGCACGCATGGCGCCCGACATCAACGCCGATCTCGGCGGCGAGAACCTGCGCTGGAACGACTGGAGCGCCGGTGCGCTCAGCCTGCGTGGCCGACTGCCCTGGCGCAGCGGCAACGGCGACCTGGCACTGCAGGGCCGCGCCGTGGAGGCCGGCACCGTGCTGGACAGCGTCAACCTCACTGCGCGCGGGGCGGTGGAAGACCTGCGCTTCGAGGGCGATGCCCGCAATGCGATGGGCGCGGTCGCACTGTCCGGTTCGGCGCAGCGGCGCGGCGCCAACTGGCAGGGCACGCTCGACGCGCTGCGCATCGCGCCGTCGAAGGGCAATCCGTGGACGTTGCGGCAGCCGGCGCGATTCGCGCAGAGCGGCGCCAACTGGACGCTGTCGGAGAGCTGCCTGGCCTCGGACATCGGCGGTGCCCTGTGCGCCAGCGCCAACTGGCCGCGGCAGGGACTGCAGGTACGCGGCGATGCGTTGACGCTGGCGCTGGTGCAGCCGTGGCTGCCGCCCAGCAACGGCCGCCCGCTGACGCTGCGCGGCGAGTTCACCCTCGACGCGACGCTGCGCCCCGCCGGCAATGCATGGCAGGGCGAAGTGCATCTGGCTTCGCTGGATGGCGGCCTGAAGATGGGCACCACCGCGCGTGGCGAGATCATCCGTTACGACAACTTCACCCTCGACGTGGACTTCACGCCGCAGCGCATCCAGGGACGCCTCGGCACCGGCTTCAAGGGCGATGGCTATGTCGACGCCACGTTCAACACCGGCTGGGATGCGTTCGCGCCGCTGAAGGGCGACCTCTACTTCCACAACTCGCGGCTGTTCTGGATGGAACTGTTCTCGCCGGACCTGGTGCGCCCGCGCGGCAAGCTGGCCGGACACATCGGTGTCGCCGGCACACGCGGCCAGCCGCTGCTGAGTGGCGAAGCCACGCTGACGGAATTCACCGGCGAACTGCCCGCATTGGGCGTATCGCTGGCCGACGGTGGTGCCGAACTGGTCGCCCTTTCCGACGGCAGCGCGCGCATCGACGGCAGCATGAAGACGGTGTCGTCCACCGGCGGCACCGGGACCGGCGGCGTCCTCAACGTGGCCGGCACGCTGGGCTGGAACAACGACACCACGCCGCTGCAGTTCCAGGTGCGCGGCGACAACGTCCTGGTCGCCGACACGACCGACCTGCGCGCCGTCGCGTCGCCGAACATCCAGGTGGGCTTCGCCGACAACACCATCCAGGTGCGCGGTGAAGTCGGCATCCCCTCGGCGACCATCGATGTGGAGAAACTGGACGATGGCGTGTCCGCCTCGGAAGACGTGGTGGTGCTGGATCCCGCCGATCCCGAACGTGCGCCGAGTTCGCGACTGGACCTGGACCTCGCACTCAAGGTAGGCGACGAGGTCAACCTGAAGGGCTATGGCCTGGAAGGCACGCTGGCCGGCACCCTGCACGTGCGCTCGCAGCCCGGCCGCGAAATGCTGGGCACCGGTCGCCTGGACGTGGACGGCCGTTATGAAGCCTACGGGCAGAAACTGCGCATCACCCGCGGCGAACTGACCTGGAGCAACAACGCGATCTCCGATCCGCGCATCAACATCCGCGCCGAACGCGAAGTGGCCAGTGCCAGCGTCACCGCCGGCATCGACGTCACCGGCCGAGCCAGCCAGCCGCGCGCACGCGTGTGGTCGAACCCGTCGTTGTCCGAATCCGAAGCGCTGGCGTACCTGGTGCTGGGCCGTTCGCTCAACACCGCCAGCAGCGACGAAAGCCGGCAGATCAACGCTGCTTCGTCCGCACTCGGCGCGGGTGCGGGCCTGCTGGCATCGCAGCTCGGCGCGAAGATCGGCCTGGACGATGCCGGCGTGCTGGAGTCGCGCACGCTCGGTGGCTCCGTGTTCGGCGTGGGGAAATACCTGTCGCCCAAACTGTACGTGAGCTACGGCGTATCGATGGTCGGTTCCGGCTCGGCCGTGACCCTGAAGTACCTGCTGCGCAAGGGCTTCGACGTGGAGATCGAATCCAGCACCATCGAGACCCGCGGCTCGATCAACTGGCGCAAGGAGAAGTAGGCGTGCTGCCGTCGCTGACGGCGCGGCGCCTGCATGCGCAGGGCATCAGCGCGCCCACGGCGGCGTCGCCTGCCGATGTCGTCCGGCACATGGTCGCGATGCAGGCGCAGGACTACCACGCCGCACTCTGGGCCGTCGGCCTGCGCACCAAGGGCGGCACGCTGGCCCAGGTGGAGGACGCGATCGCGCGCGGCGAGATCGTGCGCACCTGGCCGATGCGCGGCACGCTGCACCTGTTGGCGCGCGATGACGTGCGATGGATGGTCTCGCTGCTGGCGCCGCGCGTGCAGGCCGCAAACGCTGCACGCATTTCCCGCGAATTCGGTTTCGACATGCCCACGCTGGCACACGGCCGCCGGGTGATGGAGCAGGCGCTTTCCTCCGGCATGCCGGTCACGCGATCCGAGCTGTATGCACGCATGGAGGCTGCGGGTATCGCGAGCGCGCACCAGCGCGGCCTGCACCTGCTGAACTGGCTGGCGCACGAAAGCGTGGTCTGCCAGGGACCCCGGCACGGAAGACAGCCGACATTCGTGCTGATGGATGCCTGGGTCCCGCCCAGCGCGCCGCTCGGCCGCGACGAAGCCCTGCACCGGTTGGCGCAGCGTTACCTGCTGGGCCACGGGCCGGCGACCGCCGCCGATCTTGCATGGTGGTCGGGGCTGACGCAGAAGGATGCACTGCGGGCGCTGACGCTCGCCGACGCCGCGCTGGAGAAAGAGACGCGGGACGGCACGACGTGGTGGTGGCGTGCCGACGCTCCCGTCACCGCGAAGTCGCGCGCCATCCACTTGCTGCCCGCGTTCGACGAATACCTGATCGGCTACCGCGACCGCACGCCGGTGCTGGATGCCGAGCATACCCGGCGCGTGATCGGCATCAACGGACTGGTGTCGGCCACGGCGATCATCCAGGGCCGCGTAGCGGCGACATGGAAGCGCGCGACGGCCGGCAACAGCGATATCGCGCTCGAACCCCTCCGCGCCCTGGAGGAAGCCGAGCACACCGGCATCCGGCGCGCGGCGCAACGGTGGCGACGCTTCCTCGGCGACGCGCGCTGACGACGCGGCACCGGCCATCGTTGCCGCACCGTCGCGAGCCCGATATCGTCGCCGTCTTCTCCGCCGGATCCTGACCATGCGCCGCCGACTCTCGACGTCCGCCCTCGCCCTGGGCATCGCCCTCTCCCTGCCCGCCCACGCCGACGAAGGCATGTGGATGCCGTCGCAGCTGCCGCAGTTGGCCAAGCCGCTGCGCGAAGCCGGCTTCAGGGGCGACCCGAAGGCGCTGGCCGACGTCACCGCCGCACCGCTGAGCGCGGTGGTGCGGGCGGGGGGTGGCACCGGTGCATTCGTTTCGCCCGACGGATTGATCCTGACCAACCACCATGTCGCTTACGGCGTGATCCAGTACAACAGCAAGCCGGAGCGCAATCTGATCGACGACGGCTTCACCGCCGCCGACCGCGCTGCCGAACTGCCAGCCAACCCCGACTTCCGCGTCCTCGTCACCGTCGGCTACGACAAGGTCACCGACGCGGTACTGAAGGACACCGCCGGCAAGACCGGGCGCGCGTACTTCGACGCCGTCGAGCGCGCCAGCAAGGCCATCGTCGCCGAGTGCGAGCAGGAAGCCGGCGTGCGCTGCAGCGTGGCGAACATGTACTACGGAACGGACTTCTACCGCATCCGCCAATTGGAACTGCGCGACATCCGCCTGGTCTACGCGCCGCCGCGCG
This sequence comes from Pseudoxanthomonas sp. SE1, assembly GCF_029542205.1. Lineage (NCBI taxonomy): Bacteria > Pseudomonadati > Pseudomonadota > Gammaproteobacteria > Lysobacterales > Lysobacteraceae > Pseudoxanthomonas > Pseudoxanthomonas sp. SE1. Next base: position 4,112,437 of record NZ_CP113783.1, read on the forward strand.
CGATCGGCAACTACGGCGACGAGATCGACAACTTCATGTGGCCGCGCCATACCGGCGACTTCACCCTGCTGCGCGCCTACGTGGGCAAGGACGGGAAGCCGGCCGCCCATAGCGCCGACAACGTGCCCTATCGCGCACCTGCCCATCTGTCGCTGGCGAAGGACGGGCCCAAGGCCGGCGACTACGCGATGCTGGCGGGCTATCCGGGCACGACGTACCGGCACCGCACCGCCGCCGAGTTCGACGAGCAGGTCAACTGGACGCTGCCTGCACGCGTGTCCGTGTTCGACCAGCTGATCGATGTGATCGAGACGGCCGGCAAGCAGGACACCGACGCTAAGACGCGCTATGCCGCGCAGCTGCAGTCGCTGAAGAACAATCGCAAGCGCGCGGCCGGCGAACTGGAAGGCCTGCGCCGCAGCGATGCCGTGCGCGTACGTGCGGAGGATGAGCGCGGCATGCTGGCCACCGATGCCGCCGCGAAGGAACGGGCGGACATCGATGCACTGGCCACATCGATCGCCAGCGGCTCGGCCGTGCGCGAGCGCGAACTGCTGCTGGGCCTGTTCGGTTCCCAGTCACAGCTGATGCGCGCTGCGATCACGCTGGAGCGACTGCGCGTGGAATCGGCCAAGCCGGACGCCGAGCGCGAGAGCGGCTACCAGGTGCGCGATCACGCCCTGATCGAAGGGGTCATGAAACAGGTGCAGCGCCGCTATGCGCCGGAGGTGGAGAAGGCCCTGCTCGCGGTCCTGCTGACGCGATACCAGCAACTGCCGGACGCGCAGCGCCTGCCGGGCTTCGATGCCGCGTTCGGTCGAACGCCCGCCGCGCTGGAGCAGTCGCTCGACACGCTGTACGCGAGCACGAAGCTCGGCGACGAAGCCGAACGCCTGTCGCGCTTTGCAGCGGCACGCGATGGCAAGCCACTCGCTGCCGATCCGCTGATCGAGCTGGCCGCGAAGCTGGTCCCGGTGCAGTTGGCCCTGGAGCAGGAGCGCAAGACCCGCGCGGGCGAACAACTGCGTCTTCGCCCGGGCTACATGCGTGCGCTGTTCGCATGGCGCAAGCAGCAGGGGCGCGCCCTGTACCCGGACGCCAACGGCACGCTGCGGGTCAGCTTCGGCAAGGTCGATGGCTTCTCGCCGCGCGACGGCGTGCAGTACACGCCGGTGACGACCGTGGCCGGCATCGTCGAGAAGAACACCGGCAAAGTACCATTCGACGCGCCAACGCCGCTGCTGGATGCGATTGCGAAGGGCGACTTCGCCGGCACCGAAGACCCCGCGCTGAAGACGCAGACGGTCAACTTCCTCACCAACCTGGACACCACCGGGGGCAACTCCGGCTCACCGGTGCTCAACGCACGCGGCGAACTGATCGGCCTGAACTTCGACAGCAACTGGGAGTCCGTGAGCGCCAGCTGGATGTTCGACCCGCGCTACAAGCGCGCGGTGCACGTGGACATGCGCTACCTGCGCTGGCTGATGGGCAAGGTCTATCCCGCACCGCACTTGCTGGAAGAGATGCACGCGCAGTGACGCCCGACGACGATCCACGCCCGCTGGAACCCGAACCGCCGCTGCCCAGCGACTGCTGCAACAGCGGCTGCCCGATCTGCGTGCATGACCTGTATGCGGAACAGCTGCAGCACTACCGCGAGCAGTTGGAGGCGTGGAAGGCGCGGCATCCCGAAAATCTCCTGTAGGAGCGACGTAAGTCGCGACCGCACGCGTTCCGAGATCCAGAACAGGGTCAATCTCGGTCGATGCCGCACTGTCACCGAGAATCTGCGGTCGCGACTTACGTCGCTCCTACAATGGAACGTGACCGCTCACGCCACCCGCGTACGCCGCGCGCGCTCCAGGTGCACCAGCAGCAATGAGATGGCGGCGGGCGTCATGCCGGGGATGCGCTGGGCCTGGCCGATGGTTTCGGGCTGCACGCGGTCGAGCTTCTGCTGCACTTCGGCCGACAGGCCGCGCACGCCGGCGAAGTCGAAGCCGACCGGAATCTGCGTGGATTCGTTGCGCTGCTGGCGTTCGATCTCGTCGCGCTGGCGATCCAGGTAGCCGGCGTACTTCACGCCGATCTCCACCTGCTCGGCCACCTGCGCATCGTCAACGCCGGGACCGATCGACGGCACGGCGACCAGCTTGGCGTAGTCCAGTTCCGGGCGCTTGATCAGGTCGAGCACGTTGGTCTCGCGGCTGACCTGCACGCCGAGCGTATTGGCCACCTCACGGCCCAGTGCATTCGCAGGCGTGGCCCACAGCGCGCTTAGGCGACCGGTTTCGCGTGCGATGGCTTCACGCTTGGCTTCGAAGCGCTGCCAACGTGCGTCGCCCACCAGTCCCAGCATGCGACCGGTTTCGGTCAGGCGCAGGTCGGCATTGTCCTCGCGCAGCTGCAGCCGGTATTCGGCGCGACTGGTGAACATGCGGTACGGCTCCTTGGTGCCGTGCGTGATCAGGTCGTCGACCAACACGCCCAGGTAGGCCTCATCGCGACGCGGCGACCAGGCCTCCTTCTGCTGCACGAAACGCGCGGCGTTGAGGCCGGCGAGCAGGCCCTGCGCCGCCGCCTCTTCATAGCCGGTGGTGCCGTTGATCTGCCCGGCGAAGAACAGACCGGCGACCGCCTTGGTTTCCAGCGAGGCCTTCAGGCCGCGCGGATCGAAGAAATCGTATTCGATGGCATAGCCCGGGCGCGTGATGTGCGCCTGCTCCATGCCACGGATGCTGCGCACCAGTGCCAGCTGCACGTCGAAAGGCAGGGAGGTGGAGATGCCGTTGGGGTAGATCTCGGTGACATCCAGGCCTTCCGGCTCGACGAAGATCTGGTGGCTGGCCTTCTCGGCGAAGCGCACCACCTTGTCCTCGATGGACGGGCAGTAGCGTGGGCCGATGCCTTCGATCTGGCCGGAGTACATGGGCGAGCGATGCAGGGCACCGCGGATGATCTCGTGCGTCTGCTCGCTGGTATGCGTGATCCAGCACGACACCTGGCGCGGATGGTCGGCCACGTCGCCCATGAACGACATCACCGGCAGCGGATCGTCGCCGGGCTGCTCGTCCATCACCGAATAGTCGAGCGAACGGCCATCGATGCGCGGCGGCGTCCCGGTCTTCAGGCGATCAACGACGAAGGCGCCTTCGCGCAGCCGCTGCGCGAGCGCGGTCGCGGGAGGATCACCGGCACGGCCGGCGGCGTACTGCGTCTCGCCGACATGGATCTTGCCGGCGAGGAAGGTACCGGCGGTCAGCACGACGGCGGGCGCATGGAAGGTCAGGCCGGTCTGGGTGACCGCCCCGCGCACGGTGTTGTTCTCGATGACGAGGTCGTCGACGGCGGCCTGGAACAGCGTCAGGTTCGGCTGCGCTTCCACCGCACGCCGGATGGCATTGCGGTATAGCGCGCGGTCTGCCTGGCAACGTGTCGCACGCACGGCAGGACCCTTGCTCGCGTTGAGCGTGCGCCACTGGATGCCCGCCCGGTCGGCCGCCCATGCCATCACGCCACCCAGCGCGTCGATCTCCTTCACCAGGTGGCCTTTGCCGATGCCGCCGATGGCCGGGTTGCAGCTCATCGCGCCCACCGTTTCCACGTTGTGCGTCAGCAGCAGCGTGCGGGCACCGGCACGCGCCGACGCGAGCGCGGCTTCGGTACCGGCATGGCCGCCGCCGATGATGATGACGTCGTAGTGGTGGAAGGTGGCGTTCATGGTGAGTATCCGGTACCTGCGCGGATGTCGACAGGCAATGGCATGGGGTCGGGCGGATCCGGTCTGCCGGGAGGGCAAAGTTGGCACGCTTCCTGCTGTATTCCCGTGCACCCGTCGTGGCAAGCGACCAGGGGCGCCGGGCTGGTAATTGGAACAGGGGCCAGCCATGCGCACGCCGGGGATGCCGAGGGGCCGGTAGTCGGGGGACTACCGGCCCCTTTTTTATATGCGCGCAGGATAGCAGAGACAAGAAAAAGCCCGGCATTGCCGGGCTTTTTGCAGAGGCGCCGACGCCCGGCGGGGCCGGAACAGGGGGGATCCAGATTTCCCCACCGGACGTCGACATTGAACCTTTATTGCCGCTTACGTCAGAAAGCGACGCAACCGGTCAACTGATGTTCGGAGCCTGCGACGACGGCGGGGGGAAAGCAACGGAAGAACCCCCGTCAGGGAGCTGTTTCAGCGCTCCAGCTGACGGGTGGCGTTCTCGGAACGCCCAGAGGACGGTCGCGACGGCGGTGCGGGACGCTCCACCCTGGCTGGTGCCGGGCGTTCCATGCGCTGCTGGGGCCGCTCGACCGCGCGCGGCGCGGAGGGCGAAGAGGTCACTCGGGGAGGACGATAGCCGCCCTCACCCACGCGAGGCCGGTTGGGCGACGGCGTCACGCGCGGCGGGCGGTAACCCCCTTCACCCACGCGCGGCTGGCTGGGGGAAGGTATGACCTGGCCGGGACGATTCGGGACCATCGGCTGGGAACCGCCTTCGCGCCAGCGCCCGGTCGGATCTCGCCACGGCGGCGGCCGGTTGCCGCCTCCCCCATTGCCGGGCGGCTTGGGGGTGTTGTCGCCGGGACGCGGCGGCCTGGGATGGTGATGCGGCGGGTAGTAGGGATAGTGCGAGCCGTAGTAACCGTAGTATGGATAGCCGTAATAGCTGCTGTAGCGGTAGGGACCGCCATAGCCATAACCACCGTACGATCCGACACCACCATAGTAGCCACCGTAGGGGTCGTAGTACTGGGTGCTGGGGCGGCCGTGGTAGTAGCCGCCCGGTGCGGTATCACCCACGTAGTCATAGGTCGCACAACCGCCCAGCGCGAGGCTGGCGAATGCGATGGCGAGAAGAGATGTGCGCTTCATGGCGGAACCCCCGTTACTTTGCTCTTGCAGCATCGGCCCGGCGCATTGAATCAGTGCTTAACCCCGCCGGTACCGCCCATGTGGCGAAAAGCCCGCCAACACAGGGCCCGCGCGCGGATGATGCGTTAACCTTTCTGCATGCCGATGCCCTTGCCTACCTTCGACGACGTCCTCGCCGCGGCCGCCCGTATCGCCCCCCATGCACACACCACCCCCGTCCTGCATTCCAGTGCACTGGATGCCCTGGCGGGCTGCGTGCTCCATTTCAAGGCTGAACCGCTGCAGCGGACGGGCGCGTTCAAGTTCCGCGGCGCCTGCAACGCCGTCTGGGCGCTCGACGACACGACGGCAGCGCGTGGCGTGGTGACGCACTCCTCGGGCAACCACGGCGCCGCACTGGCGCTGGCGGCACGGACGCGCGGCATCGCGTGCCATGTGGTCGTGCCCGAAGGCGCAAATGCCGCGAAGCTGGCCAACATCGCCCGCTATGGCGCCCATCTGCACACCTGCGCGCCGACGATAGCCGCCCGCGAAGCGGCGGCGGAGCGCGTGCAGGCCGAAACCGGTGCCAGCCTGATCCATCCCTACACCCATCCGCACGTCATCGCCGGCCAGGGTACGGCGGCGCTGGAGCTGCTGAACGCCCACGGACCGCTGGATGCGCTGGTCGCGCCGGTCGGTGGAGGCGGACTTCTCTCCGGCACTGCGATCGCCGCGGCGGCGACGGCCGTGGATTGCCGCATCTACGGCGCCGAGCCGGAAGGGGCTGCCGATGCTGCCGACTCGCTGGCGGCTGGCGAGCGCCGGGTGGACTTCGTGCCAGACACGGTCTGCGATGGCCTGCGTGGCGCACTCGGCGAACCCAACTTCACCCTGCTGCGCCTGCACGCCGCAGAAGTGTTGACCGTGCCCGACGCCGAAACGCTCTCCGCGATGCGGCTGCTGTGGCAATGCCTGAAACTGGTGGTCGAACCTTCGTCCGCCATCGCGCTGGCCGCGATCCTGCGGCACCGGGAGCGCTTCGCGGGACTGCAAGTCGGCGTGCTCCTGTCCGGAGGCAACGTCGACCTGGATGCGCTTCCCTGGGAGGCGGCGGCATGAGCACGCGGGGCCGCAAATCGAAGCGTGGCCTTGCGGGCTGGATGTGGCGCCTGCTGTTGCTTGCCCTGGTGTGGCTGGTCGGCGTGGCGGCCTACATCGTGTGGGTGGGGCAGCGGGACGACGCGGCGCGCGCCGATGCGATCATCGTGTTGGGCGCCGCCGCTTACGACGCCAAGCCATCGCCCGTGTTCGAGGAGCGCATCCGCCACGGCATCGATCTGTACAAGCGCGGCATGGCGCCGACGCTGATCTTCACCGGCGGCTACGGCGGTTCGGGCGCGCGCTTCTCGGAATCGCAGGTCGCGCGCCGCTACGCGTTGCGCCAGGGCGTGCCGGAGAAAGCGATCCTGATCGAATCGCTGTCGCGCAATACGCACGAGAATCTGCGCCAGGCATCGCTGCTGATGCAGCAACACAACCTGCACAGCGTCATCATCGTGAGCGATCCGCTGCACATGGCACGCGCGCTGAGGATCAGTCGCGGCCTGGGCGTCCGTGCCGTCGGCTCGCCCACGCCGACCAGCCGTTTCCGCACGTTCGCCACGCGCTGGCGCTTCCTGTTGCAGGAAGTCTATTTCTTCCATCGCGACCGTCTGCCACGCTGATGGCCTGGCGTATCATCGGTGCGTCGCCCCCCCCCGGGAATCCACCATGAAGATCGACGGCACGCGCCGGCAGGATCGCGCCACCGAACTCGTCCTCAGCTACTACGCCGCGTTCAATCGCGGCGATTGGGCGACCATGCTGGCATTGCTGACGGACGATGTGGTGCACGACCTCAACCAGGGTGCGCGCGAGATCGGGCGCGACGCCTTCGCCGCCTTCCTCGGCCGCATGAACGCCAGTTATCGCGAACAGTTGCGCGACATCGTGGTGCTGGTCACGCAGGACGGCCAGCATGCCGCCGCGGAGTACGTGGTGCATGGCGAATACCACCACACCGACGAGGGCCTGCCAGCCGCGAGCGGCCAGACGTACGTGCTGCCGGGCGGTGCGTTCTTCGATATCCGCGACGACCGCATCGCGCGCGTCACCAACTACTACAACCTGCAGGACTGGATCGCACAGGTCGGCGGCTGATTCCATGATGCGCACCCTGGCACCCCTAAGGCGCTGAAGGCACGCGGTCGGGGCTGAAGCCTCTCCTACAGCTTGCGCCGGATCGGGATCTTCGCCAGCGGCACGGCTGCGATGTCTTCACCCTGCCCGCGGATTGGCGCGCCCGGCGGCGGCGCCCAGGCATGGGCATAGATGACATCCCACGTGCTGGGCAGCTTGCCGTCTGCGCGCCGCAGCGGCTCGTACGCATCGGCAGCGGCCGCGAAACGCGCACGCCCGGTCAGCGTATGCCGACGTTGTTGCAGCGCATTGGTCGCACCCATCGCGCGCAACTCACGCATCAGGGCGGGCAGGTCGTCGTAGGTCAACGTGAAGCGGTCGCGATCGAGCACCGGATCGCGGAAGCCGGCCATCATCAGCGCATCGCCGAACTGGGCGATCGGCGGGAACGGACTGACATGCGGCACGGCATCGGCATGCGCGAAGGCATCGCGCAGTTCCTGCAACGTCTCCGGGCCGAAGGTCGAGCACACCAGCAGGCCACCGGGCTTCAATACTCGACGGAATCCATTGAATGCAGCAGGCAGATCGTCCACCCACTGCAGGCTGAGGTTGCAGAACAGTACATCCACGCTGCCTTCGGCCAATGGCAATGCACGCAGGTCGGCGCACACGCGCTGGAACGGCTTCCACCAGCCGGCTTGCTTCTTCGCTTCGCGCAGCATCGGCAACGCCAGGTCCAGGGCGACCACCTGCGCCTTCGGCCAGCGCTTGCGCATCGCAGCCGCCGCGTGCCCGGGACCGCACCCCACGTCCAGCACCACGCTGGGCGCTGCGGCTTCCTGTCCTGTTCGCAGGGTGAAATAGTCCAGCGACTCCATCAACCGCTTTTCCACTTCATGCTGCAGGGCCGCCGCCGCGTCGTAACCGGCAGCGGAACGCGAGAAGGCGCGCCGGATATGGCGTTGGTCGAAGGTGGTCATGCCGCCACCTCCTGCGCCAGCGACTGCATGAAGCGATCGACTTCTTCAGCCACCCGGTCGGCGTGCCCCAGGAACGGCGCGTGGCCGCCCCCGGCGATCTCGACGAAGTGCGCCTGCGGCGCAAGTTCCGCTGCTGTGCGCATCGCCTTCGACGGCACCAGCAGGTCGCGGCGACCGGCCAGCCACAGGCTGGGCACGGACAGCGTCGGCAGCGTCGAACGCATGTCGGATTGTTCCAGCAATTGCAGTCCCGCCTGTAGTGCTTCGGGCGCGGGTTCGCCGCGCGCATAGAGATCGTGCTTCAACGTGCGCAGCTCGCTGCGCGCATGTTCGGAGCCCATGGTGTCCAGCGCGAGAAAGCGCTCCAGGGTGCCCGCATAGTCGTTGCGCAGGTCGGTGCCGAACTGCGCGAACACGCTGGCATCGACCGCGTGTGTCCATGCGTCGCTGCGGACGAAGCGCGGGGTGGAGGCGACCATCGCCAGTCCACGCACCTGCGGCGACCGCGCGGCGGCCTGCAACGCGAACAACCCGCCCAGCGACCATGCCAGCCACGCTGCGGGCGGCGTACTGGCGAGAATGGCTTCGGCGGTGGCCTCCAGCGTCAGCGCGACATCGCTTTCGCGGCTGTGGCCGTGCCCGGGCAGGTCGACGAGATGGAGGGTGTAGCGGTCGGAGAGCCGCTGCACCAGCGGTGCGAACACCCCGCCATGCAGCGCCCAACCGTGCAGCAGCACCAGGGATGGGCCGTTGCCGATGGATTCGATATGCATGCGCGTATTGTCGCCGATCCCGCCCGATGCGGGATCACGCAGACGGGATGGCGCGTCGCGTCAGGCGACGGCCCCGTGCACGCGCTGTACGGCATCCCAGGAGCGCGCCAGCGTCACCACCAGGCCGTCCACGTCCTGCGCCGAGTGCAGCGCGGACAGGGTGATGCGCAGGCGTGCCTTGCCATCCGGCACCGTCGGCGGGCGGATGGCGGGCACGAGGTAACCGGCACTGTCCAGCGCCGCGGACAGGGCCAGCGCATTGGCGTCGCTGCCGCACAGCACCGGCTGGATCGGCGACTCTGACGCCATCAATTGCAGGCCCGCGCGCTGGGCTCCGCTGCGGAAGCGATCCACCAGCGATTGCAGCTTCTCGCGGCGCCAGTGGTCGCGGCGGGCGTGCTTCACCGCAACGCGGGTGGCCGCTGCCAGCGCCGGCGGCAGCGCGGTGGTGTAGATGTAGGGGCGCGCGGTTTCGGCGAGATGCTGGATCAGCATTTCTTCCCCCACGACGACGGCGCCGTAACCGCCAAGCGCCTTGCCAAGCGTAACCAGTTGCAGGGGCACGTCGGCCACGCCCATGCGCGCTTCCGCCACGCTGCCGCGTCCGTCCGGCCCACGCACGCCGACGCCATGTGCGTCGTCGACGAACAGCAATGCCTGCTGCATGCGCGCCACCAGACTCAAGGCGCGCAACGGGGCGGTGTCGCCGTCCATGCTGAAGACACCGTCCGTCACCAGCATCGCCGCGCCGTCCGCCTGCAACTTGAGCTGGCGCAGAGCGCCTTCCGGATCGAGGTGCGGGTAACGCCGCAGCTTGGCTCCCGCCAGTCGCGTCGCATCGAGCAGACTGGCGTGGTTGAGCCGGTCCTGCACGCAGACGTCTCCGTCTTCCAGCAAAGCCTGCTGCACGGCGAGATTGGCGAGGAAGCCGCTGCCGAACAGCAGCGCACGCGGATAGCCCAGCCATTCCGCCACGTCGCGCTCGAGTCCTTCGTGGATGGCATGGTGGCCGCTGACCAGGTGCGATGCCCCGGCACCCGTACCTTCGCGCGCAGCGGCGTCCTGCAGTGCGTTGGTCACTTCGAACTGCTGCGCCAGGCCCAGGTAGTCGTTGCTGCTGAACTCGGTCAGCCAGCGGCCATCGACCTCCACGCGCACGCCATCGCGCCGGCTGACGATGCGGCGTGTGCGCTGGCGCGCCAGCGCCACGCGTTGCTGGCGCTGGGCAAGGATGCGGTCGTGCAGGTCAGGACGGGTCATGGTGTCGGCACCGGATACGAAGGATCTCGTCGGCGGACGCGGCCAGGATGCGGCGACGCCGACACGCCGGTCCGCGATGCCCGCGCCGGCGTGATGGCCTTCGTCCTGCCCCTGTCGTGCCCCCGACTACGCCGCCTGGCCGCAATCCGGCGCAGGGTGGGTGATGTCGGCATGCACCGTACCGCTGCCGGGGGCATCGGTTCTGTGATGGTCGTGCACGTTTTCCACCTGCACGGCCATCGGCCGCAATCCGAGGCGCGCGAACAGGGCCTGGTCACGCGCAGTGTCCGGGTTGCCGGTGGTCAGCAGCTTCTCGCCGTAGAAGATCGAGTTGGCGCCCGCCAGGAAGCACAGTGCCTGCAGTTCGTCGCTCATGGACTCGCGTCCTGCCGACAGCCGCACCATGGAGGCCGGCATCGTGATGCGGGCCACGGCGATGGTGCGGACGAATTCGAACGGATCCAGTTCGGTCGTCCCATGCAGCGGGGTGCCGGCCACCTGCACCAGGCGGTTGACCGGTACCGAATCCGGATGCGCCGGCAAGTTCGCCAGTGCCCGCAGCAGGCCGGCGCGCTGGTCGCGCGACTCGCCCATGCCGACGATGCCGCCACAGCAGGTCTTCATGCCGGCATCCCGCACGTGCGCCAGCGTGTCCAGGCGGTCCTGGTACTGGCGCGTGTGGATGATGTCGCCGTAAAAGTCGGGTGCGGTGTCGAGGTTGTGGTTGTAGTAGTCCAGGCCGGCATCCTTCAACGCGTTCGCCTGCGCGCCGCTCAGCATGCCCAGCGTGGCGCAGGTCTCCAGGCCCAGCGCCTTCACGCCGCGGATCATCTCGGCGACCTTGGGGATGTCGCGGTCCTTGGGCGAGCGCCAGGCTGCGCCCATGCAGAAGCGCGACGCGCCAGCGGCCTTGGCCTGCGCAGCCTTCGCCAGCACCTGTTCGGCATCCATCAGTTTCTGCGCGTTCACGCCGGTGTCGTAGCGCTGGGCCTGCGGGCAGTACGCGCAGTCCTCCGGGCAGCCACCGGTCTTCACCGACAGCAGGGTCGAAACCTGCACCTCGGCCGGATCGAAATGGCGACGGTGCACGGCCGATGCCCGGTGCAGCAACTCGGGGAACGGCAGGTCGAACAAGGCCAGCAGTTCCTCTCGCCCCCAGTCATGACGCAGCACCGGCGCATCGATCGAAATGTGAGAGGACATGATGGCCTTGGGGAATTAGAGTCGGGGAAGTCTGGAAACCGGGACCGGCCCTGTCAACCGCATGGATGCTCTCAAAGTTGACGGTTGGTATCGATGGGCCAGCACACTGCTGCTGGCACCACGCTGCCTTGTCTGCCGCGAACGCGGCGCCAATGGCGTCGATCTGTGCACTTCGTGCAGGAAACAGCTTCCATGGAACCGCTCTTCCTGCCTTCGCTGCGGGCTCCCGATGCCGGCCCCCGGCGAGTGCGGAGACTGCCTGCGCCGGTCTCCGGCGTTGACGCATACCTGCGCCGTTTTCGTCTATGGCTTTCCGCTGGACCGGCTGATCCCGCGCTTCAAGTTCCACCGCGACCTGGCGGCCGGACGCCTGATGGCCGAGTTGATGGCGGGTGCGCTGGGGTCCACACCGCGCCCTGACGCGATCGTGCCGGTCCCGCTGCACGCGCGGCGCATGCGCGAGCGCGGCTACGACCAGGCGCTGGAGCTGGCGCGCCCGTTGGCTGCAACGCTGGACCTGCCGCTGCGCAGCGACCTGCTGCAGCGGGTCCGTGCCACCGCGCCGCAGTCCGAGCTCGATGCCGGGCAGCGCCAGCGCAACCTAGCCAAGGCGTTCGCAGCGCGGAACGAGGCCACCCCTCTGCGGCACGTGGCACTGGTCGACGATGTGATGACGACGGGCGCCACCCTGGAGGCGGCGGCGCGCGCCCTGCGGGGCGCTGGCGTGCAACGGGTGGATGCATGGGTCTGCGCGCGGGCGCCATGAACGGTACGAACGACGTGCCGGGATCATCACCCGGGTCGTGCCGGGCCGCCGTGCGCGCGGCTACGCCGCCAGTCCGGACAGATCCAAGGCCAGGCCGGCGAACACCACGGCCCCCACCCAGTTGTTGTGCAGGAATGCCCGGAAGCATGCTTCCCGTCCCCGGTGGCGGGCGATGACGAACTCCCACGCGACCAGGAGCACGGCGACACCCAGGGCGGCCCAGTAAGCAGGGCCCAGGCCCGCCTGTCTTCCCACCAGGTACAAAGCCACCAGCACCAGCGCATACAGCACGCCCTGGATGACAAGATCGAGATCGCCGAAGAGGATGGCGGTGGATTTCGACCCCGCCCGGATATCGTCCTCACGGTCCACCATCGCATACCAGGTGTCGTAAGCGGTGGCCCACAGGATGTTGGCGCCATACAACACCCACGCCACCGGCGGCACCTCGCCCTGCACCGCGGCAAACGCCATCGGGATGCCCCAGCCGAACGCCAGCCCCAGGTAGACCTGGGGCAGGTAGGTGTATCGCTTCAGGTACGGGTAGCTCGCCGCCAGGAACACGCCGACGACGCTCAGCCAGACGGTGAGCCTGTTCAACGTCAGCACCAGCCCGAACGCGACCAGCATCAGCACGGCGAACACGGTCAGCGCCTCACGCCCACTCACGGCCCCTGTTGCCAGAGGGCGATCACGGGTGCGTTCCACCTGCGGGTCCAGCCAGCGGTCGGCATAGTCATTGATGACGCAGCCCGCCGATCGCGTCAGCCATACCCCGGCGGTGAACACGAACAGCGTCCACAGCGGCGGGACCCCGTCGGCGGCCAGCCACAGCGCCCACCACGTGGGCCACAGCAACAGCAGCACGCCGATCGGACGATCGCCACGCACCAGTTTCCAGTACTGCCCCAGGCGCTCCCGCCAGCGCGGTACAGCCGTCGCTTCAAAACGCTCGTATGTCATGGAGGAAAGGGTAGCAGGCCCGTCGCCAGCCCCGATTCTCCCGGCATGCGCGAGGAAGTGGGCCAATCTGCCGGTTTGCGGCTAGAATGCCCCTCCCGTGCGCCTGTAGCTCAGCCGGATAGAGTAGTGGCTTCCGAAGCCATTGGTCGGGGGTTCGAATCCCTCCAGGCGCGCCATTTCTCCGCGGCATCGACTCGCGCGGCCACGAAAGCGATACCCTCGCAGCGATGGATCCTGGGCTGCTCGCGCATCCACCGCTCTCCGCACTCGTGGCGCCCGCTGCCGCGCACTCTCCCGACAGTCACCGATGTCCGACCTAGCGGCCCGTGCGCTTGAACTGTTCGACGAATACGTCGATCTCACGCCACCGCAGCGTTCGGTCGCTCTTGCGCGCCTCAAGGCGGAAGATCCCGCGCTCCACGATGCCCTGCACAGGCTCCTGGCCGCCGACGCTGCGGACGATGCGCTGCAAGGCATTGCATTCGATGCCCTTGTCGGACTCTCGGGAAGTGAAGATCCAGATCCTTCCTCGGCCCGCATAGGCAACCGCCTGGGGCCATGGCGCATCGACAGCGTGCTGGGGACCGGCGGCATGGGCACGGTCTACGAAGCCAGTCGCGTCGACGGGCAGTACAACAAGCGCGTCGCACTCAAGTGCATCCGGGCCGAGATGTCCTCGCCGGCATTGATCGACGCCTTCATGCGCGAACGCAACCACCTCGCGCAACTCGATCACCCCCACATCGCTCCACTGCTCGACGGCGGCGTTGAAGAAGATGGTCGGCCCTGGTTCGCGATGCGACTGGTGCATGGCATCTCGATCGACCTCTGGGCAGACCAGCAGCGCCTGACACTGCACGAGCGCGTGGCGCTGCTTCTGCAGGCGTGCCATGCGCTGCAATACGCGCACGCGCACGGCGTGCTGCACCAGGACATCAAGCCAAGCAACGTGCTGGTGTCGACGGATGGACGCGTCCATCTGCTCGATTTCGGGCTGTCGACCGTGATTGACGGAAGGGAAGGCGCGTCAGCACCCCGGATCGCGGTCTCCAATGGCTACACCGCACCCGAAGTGCTCGCTGGCGCAACGGCGTCTGCGGCCAGCGACATCTATTCGATCGGCGTGGTGCTTTACCAGCTGCTGGTCGCGGATTGGCCGCGCCCACTGCTGCCATTGCATGCCAGCCTGATCACGCAACCCACGACGCCCGCCCGCGCGCCTTCGGCTTTGGCCATCGCGGCCTCCTCCGACGTCGCGTGGAAGCGAAAGTGCCGAGATGGGCGGCACCTCTGCAAGCGCCTGCGGGGTGACCTGGACGCCATCGCACTGAAGTGCGTCGATCGCTCGCCTGACGGGCGCTATCCCGGCATCGGCGCGCTGGTGGACGATCTGGAGCGCTGGCTCGAGCGGCGACCGGTAGCGGCACGCAGAGGCGGGCGCAGCTATGTCGTGCGACGTTTCCTGCAGCGCAACGCGCTCGCCAGCGCGCTGGCCGTCAGCGTGGTCGTGGTCGCAGCGACCGGCGCCGGCGTGTTGACCTGGTTCCACCTCCGCGACCGGCAGGAAATGCGCGACATGCAGGCCGTGTCATCGATGTTCGAACAGACACTGGGCGCCGCAACGCTGTCGGGCCTCGCCGAGGCGCGTCCTTCTTCTCGGCAGTTGCTCGAGAAATCCGAAGCGCATCTGCGTGAACTTCCGCTGCGGTCCAGCCCCGCCATCAAGGCACGCGCACTCGCGTCGCTGGCCCGGAGCTATGCATTGCTTGGCGACTATGAGCATGCCCTTGCACTGGCAAGCGAAGCCAACCTCCTGCTGGCGGACGATCGCGCGCACCAGTCCGACACGCAGGCGACGCTCGCCACCCTGCTCAACCTGCAGTCACGCCATGCAGAAGCGCGCGAAGTTGCGTCAGCGGGCCTGCAGCAGGCGACTTCAGCTCGCCCGACCGCCGACATGGCCACCCTCAGTCTTCTGACGGAGCTGGCGCGCGCGAACTGGAGCCTGTCGGAATACGAGTCCGCATTCGATGCCCTGACCTTCGCGCAGGAAGCCGCCGCCGGCATGCCTTCCCGTGTGGCGCTCGACACCCGCGCCGAACTGTTGATCCTGCGCGGCCAGTGGCACCTGCAGCTGTTGAACCTGCCGGATGCGGCACGCGATCTTCAGCTTGCCATCGATCAGGCAGGCTCGACATCACCCGCGCTGGCAGACAATGCGCGCGAAGCACGCGTGTCGCTGCTGCTGTTGCAGGGGCGCTACGTCGAAGCCAACCAGCTGGCGGAATCGCTGCTGGCCTCGCGCCGCCAGCGACTGGGACCGACGCATCCCGACACCGCGCGCAGCCAGCGACTGCTGCTGGAGGTGATGTCCCAGCAGCCGACCGCCGTCGCCATCGAACCCGCCACGATGCAGAAGGTACGCAACGCCATCATCGCGGCCTACGGAACACGGCATCCGGAGTACGGGCGCCTGCTCATGCTGGAGGCCCGCCTGCACCTGCTCGACGATCCGGCCAGCGCGCTTGCGCTTGCCGCCCAGGCTGCCCACCTGCTGGAGCAGATGCTCGGTCCGCGCCATCAGGCCACGCTCGAAGCCAAGGAACAGCAGGCCCGCGCACTCATGGCGGCTGCATCCCGTCAGTCTGGCACCAATGCCAACGCATCGTTGACGCAAGCCATCGGCCTTCTGCAGGAGGTCGTCCACGCCACACGGCAGCACCGCCTGCCCTCCCCCGCAGCCAAGCACACGCTGGCACAGGCGTTGCTCCGGCGCGCCGGTCGCGGCGAGCCTGGGGACGTGACCGACAGGCAGCGGGCGGAGACGGTGTTGCAGGACGCACTGGTGGAAGCAAGCCGCCACCTGGGCACTGACCATGCCATGACGGCCCGGATCCGCGAATCGCTGGTACGGAACTACCAGCCCGGAACTCCCGATACCGCGCAGGCCCTGCCTGGCCCCTAGCCTTTGGCTCCGATGCTCATGGCGCGCGGGATCTCCGCGCGCGCCGGACCACAGGCGATCCCTCGCCCTTCATGCGGTCAGTAGGTTCCGACCAGGTTGAGGAACCATCCCTTGTGGTCGTAATCGAAATCGGTCAGGTCGTCGCTGAAGTCGGTGAAGTTGTAGCCCACACCGATGCGGAAGTTCTTGTTGAGATCGCGGTCGACGCCCACCAGGAAGCCCTGCTTCGTGCCGCCGTTGTCAACATCGAGCCAGCGGTACTCGGCCAGCGCGTGCCACTGCGTGCGCAATTCGTAACGCACCTGCGCGGCACCGAAGGTGGTGGCCGAATCCAGCCACGCACCCGTGCCGCGTCCCATGCGCACTTCGCCGTCGCGGCGCGCCAGTTTGCCGGCGAACTCCCAGTGCTGGTCCAGCTTGTAGACGCCCTCGAACGACAGGATCTGCGATTTCTGGTCGTAGTCCGCGCCGCCCAACTGCCCCAATGTGGCCAGGTCGTACAGATAGGTATAGCGACCGAACAGGCCCCAGCGCTGGCTGTTCCACGGGCGGTAAGCGAAGCCTACGTTGCCCTCGATGAACTTCGCGCCGGCCAGCGGATTGAGCTGGTCGTCGGTATCGGCGTAGTTCAAGCGGGCCGCAATGCGCCAGCTTTCGTTGATCTTGTGGGTCAGACGGTTGGTGCTGACCCACTGCTCACGCTGCTCTGCACCGGTATCCTCGCGCCATTCCAGCTTGCTCTGCCAATCGGTATCCGGCGAGGTGCGTCCACCCGACACGCTGATGGCACGACGATCGACGTTGCCTCCGGTCGAGTTCGTCAGCTCCCCGTCAGACAGCGTGAAGCCCAGGTTCCAGCCCTGCGCCGGATAGAAGTCCATGCCGAAGGTGTGCGCCAGGCCCGACTCGTTGCGTTCCTTCAGGAACTGGCTTTCGTTGTACAGGTTGACCTGGTTCGACAGGCGCCAGCGCTGACCCAGCGTCCAGCCATTCTGCGCGCTGCGATTGAACAGCGAGTCGTAGGCGGTGGTGTCGGTGGAATATGTGTAAGCGCCGTAAACGGAGTGCTCGGCCGTGAGGCGATGCTCCGCCGACACGGTGGCGCCTTCGCCGCGGTCGCCCGTGGTCAGTTCCGCACCGACCGAGGACTGGTTGCCGTACAGATACTTGCCGCCCAGGGTCAGCGCGTTGTTGTCGGCGTACTGGCCGCCATCGTCGTCCAGCGTGAACTGGCCGACGCCGTACAGTTCCAGCGTGCTGCCGAAGCGGCGCTGGTACTTCAGTGCGCCCAGCGTGCCTGCGGCGTCGGTCGAGGCGCCTTCCTGATCCACACGGCGCAATTCCGCGCTGAAGGTGCTGGCATCATCGATGCGCCATTCCAGCGTAGCCTGCGCCTGCGTCAGTGATTCGGCACCACTCTCGGCCCGCGTGTAGCGCGTGTACAGGCCAAGGTTTGGCGTGAACTGGCCCAGCAGCTCGGCACCATACTCGGTCACCGGACGCCCGGTGTCGTAGCGCGAAATGGAATAACCGGCGCTGGTGTTCCGCCACCAGGCGCCGACGCTCCAGTCCTGCTCCGTCCAGCCCAGCTCCTTGAAGTTGGCGCGTGCTTCGAGCGACTTGGCTTCGCCCTCGCGGAACAGTGCCGTGTCGTTCTGCTGGATGAAGCTCAGGCCGCCGTTGTCGGAGAAGAATACGGGCGCGCCGAACGATTCGGTCTGGGCGTACTCGGCCTTGACGTAGGTACCCTTGCCCGCCTGCAGCGTGAGGTCGCCGGCTGCCAGGGTGTAGTCCTGACCCGCGCGGTTCTCCTGCACGTAGGTGGCACCCACGCCGACATGATTCCCGAACCAGTGCTTGCCACGGAAACCCGCGGTGACATCGTCCGCATCGAAGCTCGACGGCACCCATTCGTAATCCACCATCAGGCGCTGCTCGAACCCGTCCAGCGGCGTGTCGCGCGTGAGCGTGGGAATGTTCTCGCGGGTGATCTGTGCCAGGGGTCGCGTCAGCAGGATGCGGCCCTGCAGCTCGTCGATCTCGTAATCCGCGCCACGCTGCAGGACGACACGGTTTTCCGTGCGCCCGGTGGTCAGGTCGCGGATCTCCAGTGTCACGATGTCCGAGCCCGGCAGCAGGTCGGTGTGCCGCAGGTAATAGAGACTGCCGCCCGTACCGATGAACTCGTTGTGCCCGGGTGCCGTTTCAGCCTGCGAGCCGAACATGCGCAGTTCGGTTCCCGGGTCGCCCCAGCGATTGGTCTGCATGGAGCGCCAATTCAACGCCGCGCCGTACAGCGAGCGCTGGTACTGCGCATACTCGGTGCCGCTGATCCCGGTGCTGTAGTTGCCCCACAGCGCCTGGTTCTTGTCCCAGTCCACGCGCAGGTAGAAGCGACCCATCGTGTCGACATCGCGATAGGTCGTGGAATCGTCGCCGTAGACCGGGTAGTAGAGGTCCGGGTCCAGTCGGCGGAACACGTCCTGCGGATCGGCTTGGGTGAAGCCGTTGAACAGTCGATCCAGGTCGCGCTGGGTGGTGTCCGCCTGTGCCGTCACCAGGTACTTGCCGCGGTACTTCGCCTTGCCGTAGAAGGCCAGGCGGCCATCACTGATGACATCATCCTGGTAGCGGCTGTCGTTGGCGAACGGTTCAACCGAACCGCTGACCTTGTTCTGCGCGATGGTGACGTCGGCCAGGCCGACACCGAAGAAATAGCGACCGGTGACATCCACGTCCAACGTATGCGAAGCCGCCGGTCCGCCTTTGCCTTCCGCGCGCTCACCCCCCAGCCCGATATCGAAGCGGTGCCGACCCACGGGCACAAGATACTCGGCGACGAACTTGCGCTCCTGGTCGACCGGATAGCTTTCGCCGTTGATCGTCAGCGATGACGTCTGGGGAATGTTGCGCCCCTGGATGCGGATGCGGGAGCCGTACATCGCGATGTTCTGTTGGCGCAGGCCGTTCTCGGCGAACACGTCGCCCAGGAGACTCTGCGTCTGCGCCTGCTCGCTGGTCAACGCGCTGCCGAGCGAACGCTCGACACTGTTTCGCAGCAGGTTGGAGCCGCGCTCGGCCTCCTCGGGCGAGACCAGCTGCAGGGCGCGCGGATGCGTCTCGTCGAAGCTGTCGTTCTCGCCATAGGCACGCAGTACGTACACCAGCTCGTCGCCCTTGCGGAACGGATACTTCGCCGGCAACGCGCCATTCCATTCCGCTTGGCTGACCGCCGCCACGTCCATGGGAACAGTGGCGATCGGCTCGATCAGGTCCCCGTCGCTGCTGCGATACAGGGAGATCTCCAGACGCTTGATGAAAGCCGGATAGTTGCCACGCACGTAGAACTGCACCGGCTTGGTGATGCGTTCGCCATCGAACGCTACCACGGACGGCGCGGAAACCGACAGTTCGGGCTGGCCGAGCGTCGGATCTTCAGTCGCCCAGATAACGCCGCCACCGGGGAGGTCGATGGAAAACTTGCCCACGGCCGTCGCCTTGCCCGGCTGCTCCATTGCGACCGTGACGCGGCGATCAGGCTGCAGGGCCTCCGATGACGACCGCTCGCTCGTTTCGCGCGTGACCGGCTTGTCGTAGCTGCGCGTCCTCAGGCGGAACAGCAGACCCTCCTCGCCCGTGCATGTGTCGGCATCGCAATCCACGGGTGCGGCCATGCCTTCAGCACGGTCCTTCGCCGCCTGCGCGCCGGCATCCGTCTGGGCGCCCGCCAGCGGGGCCGTGCCCGCCAGCAGACTGATCAGCGTGACATCCAGCAACTTCATCTTCATACGCTTCTTCATGACACGCCCCCTCACTTCCGCACGCCGACAGGGGCTGTCGGATCGTTACTGGCTTCCACGCGAACCTTCGCACGCACCTCCGGACTCAGGCGTTTGGCAAGCGCTTCGTAGACCGCCTTGGCGCGGCGCATGCCCAACGCGACGTTGTAGGCATGCGACGCGCGCACATCGGTATGCCCGACGATCGCGATGCTGCCGCCTCCCATCTTTTCCAGCGCGGCCGCGACCTTGTCCAGCAACGGCTCGAACTCCGGACGGATGTTCGACTTGTCCGTGTCGAACAGCACCGTTCCAAGCAATGCGCCGCCTTCGTCGACACCGACGATGAGCGAGCCCGGATCGTCGACATTGCCGCGGGCACTGACCACCAGTCCCTTTGCCGCGCCCGCGTCCAGCTTGGCCAGCAGGGCAGCCTTGACCGCGTTGGCACGCTCGAAGGCCAGCACTTCGCCATCGGCATTGGCATTGATCACCACTTCGCCACCCTGGTACTCGCGCACCTTGGCCGCCACCGCCTCGATCACCGGCAGGTACTGCGCACGCACCTCGGCGCTGCCTGGGGCGAAGAACACCTCACCCATTTCCAGCTCAACCTGCTCGGTACCGCCTTCGATGACCTGCTCAGGAAGCTTGACGCCCCAGTCGAAGCGGACCGGCACACCCGGCGTGATCCGGCGCAACAGTGGGTTGTCGGTGGTGAACTCGGCACCGGCCGGCAACGTGGACGGGTCGACCTTCAGGATGAAGTTGCGCCCACGCTCCCACGCCCCACCCGGCACACCTGCCAGGTGATAGCGACCGTACTGGTCGGTTTCGATCAGCAAGCCTTCCACCGAGGCGATACGCACGCCCGGGATACCGCGTTCGTCGATGCCCGTGTTGCGGATGACGTAATCGACGACATAACCGCCTTCACCCTGCGACACGCGGCGTTCGACCGTCGGCGTGGCTGCATTCAGCCCCTTGGCCGCTTCGCCGCTCTTCTCCACGGTCGTGTTCCCCGTCGCATCCATGCGCACCGTGACGCCCTGTGCCGTGGTGAGGATGAAATCGTCGGTGAAGGCCGCTTCGCTCAGGCGCTGGCGGATGACGACTTCATGGTCCTCGACCGGATCGGCGACCGACTGACGGCCACTGATGGCACCCACCGCGATGCCATGCAGCAACGGCGAGCTGGCGTCGGGCTCCGGCTGGGGACCGGCGCCACGATCCACCGTGGTGGAGTTGGCGATGTAAGCCGTCGGGGCGAAGCCGCCCTGCACCTTCACGTCGCTCAGCGCGGCGCTGTCCTGCCAGCCGTCGCCGTCACGGTCGTTGAAGACCGTACCGAACACCAGGCTGTCCTCCAGCAGCGGATCCGCCGTCAGCATGACCTCCGCCGTGGCCACGTTGGACACCGGTTCATCGGTGGCCGAGCGCACCTGGGCCTGGTTGACGTGCGTGCCCGGGCGGACGCCCGCACCGACGCGCATCACATAGACCAGAGTCGCAGTCTCACCCGCCGCCACGTCCACGCCGGCGAAGCGGAGCGGATTGCCGCCGGAGACCGTGGCCATTGCATCGGCATCGTTCGCCAACAGGGAACCTTCAACGTAGCTGAAGCCTGCCGCGGGCGTATCCACCACGCTGCCGTTGACCAGATTCACACTGCCCACATTCTCGATGGTGAGCGTGTAGCGGACCAGGTCGCCAATGCGCACCTCGCGGGTGCCTGCCGACTTGCTCAGGCGAATCTCCGGCGCCTCCAGCTCATGCTCCGTGCTGCAGGTGGTGCATACCGGCGGCTCGCCACCGCCGCCCGAGGCGACTACCTGGTTGCCTACAGTGGCACCCGCGTTCGCATTGACGATGGTGTCGTAGCTCAGCGCATGCACGCCGGCAGCGGTGCCCGCAGGCAGGCGGCAGGTCAGCGTGGTGCCGTCGAACGTGCAGCCCGCAGGCAGCACGCCCAGCGTCAGCCCGCGATCCGGCGTGTCCACCAGCACCAGTTCCTCGGTCAGCGCGGAAGCACCGATCTCCACGGACAGGGTGTAACGGACCGTCTGGCCGATCTGCACCTGCGCACCGCTACCCGGATCCGAGGACTTCGTTACGGTCACGCGCGGCTCTGCCACCGGCGTGACGGTATCGCAACGATCGGCACAGGTCGGCGTGTCGTCGCCGGTGCCCACTACCGCGTTGTTCACCGTGCCCGAGGCTGCGGGATTCACCGTGGTGGTATAGGTCACCGTATAGGTACCCGGCGCCGTGCCCGCAGGCAGCGTGAACGTCAGCACCGGCGCACCGCTGGTGTTGGCCGTGTACGCGCCCGCATTGGTCACCGCACCGAACGTCAGGCCGGTGCCCAGCGTGTCGGTCAGCACCAGATCCGCCGTGGTGGCGGCATTGATCACCGTTGCCGTCAATGTGTAGGTGATCGTGTCGCCAACGCTGACTTCCGTCTGATCCGCAGGCAATGTCACGCCCTTGGCATACGTCACCAGCGGCGGCAACGGCTCCGTCACCGGGGTTTCGGTGCTGCAGCTGCCCGCACAGGTCGGCGCGTCGTCACCGGTGCCCACCACTGCGTTGTCCACCGTGCCCGAGGCCTGGTCGTTGACCGTGGCCGTGTAGGTCACGGTGTAGGTCCCCGGCACCGTGCCGGTCGGCAGGGTGCAGACCAGCGGGTTGGCGCTACCGCAGGTGAAGGTGCCCGCCGTCACCGTGCCCAGATCCAGGCCCGGACCCAAGGTGTCGGTCAGGGTCTGCACGGCCGTCGTGCGGGAATTGGTGATCGCCAGGCTCAGCGTGTACACCAGGGTGTCCCCTGCCGAGACTTCGGTTTGTCCTGCTGGCAGGACGACCGTCTTGCTGTAGGTCACCAAAGGCTCGACCACCGGCGTCACCACGGTCGTGGTGCAGTCCGGATCCGTGCTGCCCACCGGGCAGACCGGACTGGTCGCCACGGCGGTGTTGCTGATGCTGCCCGCCGTCACGTCTGCCGCCGTCACCGTATAGGTGCCCGTCAGCACGCAGGTCGCGCCCGGCGCCACGCTGGCGCAGGTGGTCGTGCTCGGCGTGATCATCGGATCGCTGACCACCACATTGGTCAGGTTGCCGCTGGTGCTGGTGTTGGTCACGGTGACCGTGTAGGTCAGCGTGTCGCCCAGGCTCACCGTGTTGCTGCCGTCTTCGTCAGCGTTGGTGCTCAGCGCCTTGGCCAGCGTCTGGCTCAGCTCGACCACCGGCGTCACCACGGTCGTGGTGCAGTCCGGATCGGTGCTGCCCACCGGGCAGACCGGGCTGGTCACCACGGCGGTGTTGCTGATGCTGCCCGCCGTCACGTCCGCCGCCGTCACCACATAGGTGCCCGTCAGCACGCACGTCGCGCCCGGCGCCACGCTGGCGCAGGTGGTCGTGCTCGGCGTGATTATCGGATCGCTGACCACCACGTTGGTCAGCGTCGTGTTGCCGATGTTGGTCATCGTGATGGTGTAGGTCAGCACGTCACCTTCGCTCACCGTGCCACTGGCATCACCGTCGGCGTTGCTGGTCAGTGCCTTGGCCAGTGTTTGCGCAGGATTCTGCGTCGCCGTCACCGTCACCGTGTCCGGCGGCGAGGTCGTCGTGCCATCGCTGGCGCTGGCGATGTTCGTCACCGTGCCCGCATCGATGTCCGCCTGCACCACCGTGTACGTCGCCGAACACGTGATCGACTGCGTCGGCAACAGGCCACCGGCCGGCAGCGCCGGGCAGGTCACCGTCGCGATCCGGTCGTCGGTCACCGTGATGGCCGCCGTGATCGTCGTGTTGCCGCTGTTGGTCACCAGGTAGCTGTACGACAGCACGTCACCCACCGCCGCATAGCTCGGCGTGGTCGTCGTCTTGTCGATCGTCAGCGCAGGATTCTGCGTCGCCGTCACCGTCACCGTGTCCGGCGGCGAGGTCGTCGTGCCATCGCTGGCGCTGGCGATGTTCGTCACCGTGCCCGCATCGATGTCCGCCTGCACCACCGTGTACGTCGCCGAACACGTGATCGACTGCGTCGGCAACAGGCCACCGGCCGGCAGCGCCGGGCAGGTCACCGTCGCGATCCGGTCGTCGGTCACCGTGATGGCCGCCGTGATCGTCGTGTTGCCGCTGTTGGTCACCAGGTAGCTGTACGACAGCACGTCACCCACCGCCGCATAGCTCGGCGTGGTCGTCGTCTTGTCGATCGTCAGCGCAGGATTCTGCGTCGCCGTCACCGTCACCGTGTCCGGCGGCGAGGTCGTCGTGCCATCGCTGGCGCTGGCGATGTTCGTCACCGTGCCCGCATCGATGTCCGCCTGCACCACCGTGTACGTCGCCGAACACGTGATCGACTGCGTCGGCAACAGGCCACCGGCCGGCAGCGCCGGGCAGGTCACCGTCGCGATCCGGTCGTCGGTCACCGTGATGGCCGCCGTGATCGTCGTGTTGCCGCTGTTGGTCACCAGGTAGCTGTACGACAGCACGTCACCCACCGCCGCATAGCTCGGCGTGGTCGTCGTCTTGTCGATCGTCAGCGCAGGATTCTGCGTCGCCGTCACCGTCACCGTGTCCGGCGGCGAGGTCGTCGTGCCATCGCTGGCGCTGGCGATGTTCGTCACCGTGCCCGCATCGATGTCCGCCTGCACCACCGTGTACGTCGCCGAACACGTGATCGACTGCGTCGGCAACAGGCCACCGGCCGGCAGCGCCGGGCAGGTCACCGTCGCGATCCGGTCGTCGGTCACCGTGATGGCCGCCGTGATCGTCGTGTTGCCGCTGTTGGTCACCAGGTAGCTGTACGACAGCACGTCACCCACCGCCGCATAGCTCGGCGTGGTCGTCGTCTTGTCGATCGTCAGCGCAGGATTCTGCGTCGCCGTCACCGTCACCGTGTCCGGCGGCGAGGTCGTCGTGCCATCGCTGGCGCTGGCGATGTTCGTCACCGTGCCCGCATCGATGTCCGCCTGCACCACCGTGTACGTCGCCGAACACGTGATCGACTGCGTCGGCAACAGGCCACCGGCCGGCAGCGCCGGGCAGGTCACCGTCGCGATCCGGTCGTCGGTCACCGTGATGGCCGCCGTGATCGTCGTGTTGCCGCTGTTGGTCACCAGGTAGCTGTACGACAGCACGTCACCCACCGCCGCATAGCTCGGCGTGGTCGTCGTCTTGTCGATCGTCAGCGCAGGATTCTGCGTCGCCGTCACCGTCACCGTGTCCGGCGGCGAGGTCGTCGTGCCATCGCTGGCGCTGGCGATGTTCGTCACCGTGCCCGCATCGATGTCCGCCTGCACCACCGTGTACGTCGCCGAACACGTGATCGACTGCGTCGGCAACAGGCCACCGGCCGGCAGCGCCGGGCAGGTCACCGTCGCGATCCGGTCGTCGGTCACCGTGATGGCCGCCGTGATCGTCGTGTTGCCGCTGTTGGTCACCAGGTAGCTGTACGACAGCACGTCACCCACCGCCGCATAGCTCGGCGTGGTCGTCGTCTTGTCGATCGTCAGCGCAGGATTCTGCGTCGCCGTCACCGTCACCGTGTCCGGCGGCGAGGTCGTCGTGCCATCGCTGGCGCTGGCGATGTTCGTCACCGTGCCCGCATCGATGTCCGCCTGCACCACCGTGTACGTCGCCGAACACGTGATCGACTGCGTCGGCAACAGGCCACCGGCCGGCAGCGCCGGGCAGGTCACCGTCGCGATCCGGTCGTCGGTCACCGTGATGGCCGCCGTGATCGTCGTGTTGCCGCTGTTGGTCACCAGGTAGCTGTACGACAGCACGTCACCCACCGCCGCATAGCTCGGCGTGGTCGTCGTCTTGTCGATCGTCAGCGCAGGATTCTGCGTCGCCGTCACCGTCACCGTGTCCGGCGGCGAGGTCGTCGTGCCATCGCTGGCGCTGGCGATGTTCGTCACCGTGCCCGCATCGATGTCCGCCTGCACCACCGTGTACGTCGCCGAACACGTGATCGACTGCGTCGGCAACAGGCCACCGGCCGGCAGCGCCGGGCAGGTCACCGTCGCGATCCGGTCGTCGGTCACCGTGATGGCCGCCGTGATCGTCGTGTTGCCGCTGTTGGTCACCAGGTAGCTGTACGACAGCACGTCACCCACCGCCGCATAGCTCGGCGTGGTCGTCGTCTTGTCGATCGTCAGCGCAGGATTCTGCGTCGCCGTCACCGTCACCGTGTCCGGCGGCGAGGTCGTCGTGCCATCGCTGGCGCTGGCGATGTTCGTCACCGTGCCCGCATCGATGTCCGCCTGCACCACCGTGTACGTCGCCGAACACGTGATCGACTGCGTCGGCAACAGGCCACCGGCCGGCAGCGCCGGGCAGGTCACCGTCGCGATCCGGTCGTCGGTCACCGTGATGGCCGCCGTGATCGTCGTGTTGCCGCTGTTGGTCACCAGGTAGCTGTACGACAGCACGTCACCCACCGCCGCATAGCTCGGCGTGGTCGTCGTCTTGTCGATCGTCAGCGCAGGATTCTGCGTCGCCGTCACCGTCACCGTGTCCGGCGGCGAGGTCGTCGTGCCATCGCTGGCGCTGGCGATGTTCGTCACCGTGCCCGCATCGATGTCCGCCTGCACCACCGTGTACGTCGCCGAACACGTGATCGACTGCGTCGGCAACAGGCCACCGGCCGGCAGCGCCGGGCAGGTCACCGTCGCGATCCGGTCGTCGGTCACCGTGATGGCCGCCGTGATCGTCGTGTTGCCGCTGTTGGTCACCAGGTAGCTGTACGACAGCACGTCACCCACCGCCGCATAGCTCGGCGTGGTCGTCGTCTTGTCGATCGTCAGCGCAGGATTCTGCGTCGCCGTCACCGTCACCGTGTCCGGCGGCGAGGTCGTCGTGCCATCGCTGGCGCTGGCGATGTTCGTCACCGTGCCCGCATCGATGTCCGCCTGCACCACCGTGTACGTCGCCGAACACGTGATCGACTGCGTCGGCAACAGGCCACCGGCCGGCAGCGCCGGGCAGGTCACCGTCGCGATCCGGTCGTCGGTCACCGTGATGGCCGCCGTGATCGTCGTGTTGCCGCTGTTGGTCACCAGGTAGCTGTACGACAGCACGTCACCCACCGCCGCATAGCTCGGCGTGGTCGTCGTCTTGTCGATCGTCAGCGCAGGATTCTGCGTCGCCGTCACCGTCACCGTGTCCGGCGGCGAGGTCGTCGTGCCATCGCTGGCGCTGGCGATGTTCGTCACCGTGCCCGCATCGATGTCCGCCTGCACCACCGTGTACGTCGCCGAACACGTGATCGACTGCGTCGGCAACAGGCCACCGGCCGGCAGCGCCGGGCAGGTCACCGTCGCGATCCGGTCGTCGGTCACCGTGATGGCCGCCGTGATCGTCGTGTTGCCGCTGTTGGTCACCAGGTAGCTGTACGACAGCACGTCACCCACCGCCGCATAGCTCGGCGTGGTCGTCGTCTTGTCGATCGTCAGCGCAGGATTCTGCGTCGCCGTCACCGTCACCGTGTCCGGCGGCGAGGTCGTCGTGCCATCGCTGGCGCTGGCGATGTTCGTCACCGTGCCCGCATCGATGTCCGCCTGCACCACCGTGTACGTCGCCGAACACGTGATCGACTGCGTCGGCAACAGGCCACCGGCCGGCAGCGCCGGGCAGGTCACCGTCGCGATCCGGTCGTCGGTCACCGTGATGGCCGCCGTGATCGTCGTGTTGCCGCTGTTGGTCACCAGGTAGCTGTACGACAGCACGTCACCCACCGCCGCATAGCTCGGCGTGGTCGTCGTCTTGTCGATCGTCAGCGCAGGATTCTGCGTCGCCGTCACCGTCACCGTGTCCGGCGGCGAGGTCGTCGTGCCATCGCTGGCGCTGGCGATGTTCGTCACCGTGCCCGCATCGATGTCCGCCTGCACCACCGTGTACGTCGCCGAACACGTGATCGACTGCGTCGGCAACAGGCCACCGGCCGGCAGCGCCGGGCAGGTCACCGTCGCGATCCGGTCGTCGGTCACCGTGATGGCCGCCGTGATCGTCGTGTTGCCGCTGTTGGTCACCAGGTAGCTGTACGACAGCACGTCACCCACCGCCGCATAGCTCGGCGTGGTCGTCGTCTTGTCGATCGTCAGCGCAGGATTCTGCGTCGCCGTCACCGTCACCGTGTCCGGCGGCGAGGTCGTCGTGCCATCGCTGGCGCTGGCGATGTTCGTCACCGTGCCCGCATCGATGTCCGCCTGCACCACCGTGTACGTCGCCGAACACGTGATCGACTGCGTCGGCAACAGGCCACCGGCCGGCAGCGCCGGGCAGGTCACCGTCGCGATCCGGTCGTCGGTCACCGTGATGGCCGCCGTGATCGTCGTGTTGCCGCTGTTGGTCACCAGGTAGCTGTACGACAGCACGTCACCCACCGCCGCATAGCTCGGCGTGGTCGTCGTCTTGTCGATCGTCAGCGCAGGATTCTGCGTCGCCGTCACCGTCACCGTGTCCGGCGGCGAGGTCGTCGTGCCATCGCTGGCGCTGGCGATGTTCGTCACCGTGCCCGCATCGATGTCCGCCTGCACCACCGTGTACGTCGCCGAACACGTGATCGACTGCGTCGGCAACAGGCCACCGGCCGGCAGCGCCGGGCAGGTCACCGTCGCGATCCGGTCGTCGGTCACCGTGATGGCCGCCGTGATCGTCGTGTTGCCGCTGTTGGTCACCAGGTAGCTGTACGACAGCACGTCACCCACCGCCGCATAGCTCGGCGTGGTCGTCGTCTTGTCGATCGTCAGCGCAGGATTCTGCGTCGCCGTCACCGTCACCGTGTCCGGCGGCGAGGTCGTCGTGCCATCGCTGGCGCTGGCGATGTTCGTCACCGTGCCCGCATCGATGTCCGCCTGCACCACCGTGTACGTCGCCGAACACGTGATCGACTGCGTCGGCAACAGGCCACCGGCCGGCAGCGCCGGGCAGGTCACCGTCGCGATCCGGTCGTCGGTCACCGTGATGGCCGCCGTGATCGTCGTGTTGCCGCTGTTGGTCACCAGGTAGCTGTACGACAGCACGTCACCCACCGCCGCATAGCTCGGCGTGGTCGTCGTCTTGTCGATCGTCAGCGCAGGATTCTGCGTCGCCGTCACCGTCACCGTGTCCGGCGGCGAGGTCGTCGTGCCATCGCTGGCGCTGGCGATGTTCGTCACCGTGCCCGCATCGATGTCCGCCTGCACCACCGTGTACGTCGCCGAACACGTGATCGACTGCGTCGGCAACAGGCCACCGGCCGGCAGCGCCGGGCAGGTCACCGTCGCGATCCGGTCGTCGGTCACCGTGATGGCCGCCGTGATCGTCGTGTTGCCGCTGTTGGTCACCAGGTAGCTGTACGACAGCACGTCACCCACCGCCGCATAGCTCGGCGTGGTCGTCGTCTTGTCGATCGTCAGCGCAGGATTCTGCGTCGCCGTCACCGTCACCGTGTCCGGCGGCGAGGTCGTCGTGCCATCGATCGGATCCGTACCCGAGGCCGTGGCCGTATTGGTGATCGAACCGGCATCGATGTCCTGCTGGGTCACCGCATAGGTGGCCGTGCAGGTCGTGCTTTCGGTCGGGGCCAGCGTGGTCACCGGGCAGGTGATCACCGGCGCCGGACCCGTGCCACTGAACGCGGTCTCGTTGATCTGCAGGCCCGTGACAGTCACGTCGCCGGTGTTGGTCACCAGGAACGAGTACGTCACCGTTTGGCCCACCGCCGACACCGTCGTCGGCGAGGCCGTCTTGTCCAGCGTCAGCGTCGAGGTGAAGTCCACTGGCGTGGTGACACCGTTCTCGCAGCGGCCCTGGGCCGGGCAACCCGGATCGCCACCGCCGCTCACGCTCGCCGTGTTGGTGACTTGCGGTACCGCTGCTTCCGTCGGCGTCACCGGAATGATGAAGCTGGTCGTGCTGCCCGCTGCCAACCCGGCCGGGATGGTGCACGTCACCGTCTGGCCCGCCGCCGTACAACCGGCCGGCAAGGTGCCAAGGGTCAGACTGGACGGCACCACATCGGTGATGGTCGCCACCGCCGTCGTCGCCGTCGAACCACTGTTGTTGAGCTGCAGCGTGTAGCTGGCCGGCACACCGATACTGAAGCTGGCGGCGCTGGCGAACTTGGAGAATTGCAGGTACGGCGACAGGACGTCCGTATCGACGCTGCTGCAGCTGGTGGTCGCGCTGTTGACGCAACCCGTGCCCGGCGGCGTGCCCGGATTGCCCGTTCCCGACGGATTGGTGGCCGCGTAGTTGGTGTACGTCTCGGTGGAGGGTGCGAAGCCGGTGCTCGGCGGCGCCGTCACCGTCAGGGTCACCATAGCATTGCCACCCGGCGCAAGCGGGCCCGGCACGGTGCAGGTCAGCAGCGCGCCCAACACGTTGAGGTTGGTGCACGTCGCGCCCGAGGCGGCCGTGGCCTGCATCCCCGCCGGCAGCTGGTCCTGCACGATCAGGTTCGTGCCGGTGGTGCTGCCGCCGTTGTTGGTCAACGTCAGCGTGTACTGGAAGCTGCTGTCCACATCCACCGACGCCGGACCGGTCTTCACCACCGAGACATTGGGCGTCGCGGTCGAGGTCACCGTCGCGCTGTCCGCGGGCGACGTGGTCGTGCCGCCCGCCGGGTTGGTACCCGAAGCCGTGGCCGTGTTGTTGACCGAACCGGCATCGATGTCCTGCTGGGTCACCGCATAGGTGGCCGTGCAGGTCGTGCTTTCGGTCGGGGCCAGCGTGGTCACCGGGCAGGTGATCACCGGCGCAGCACCCGTGCCGCTGAAGGCCGTCTCGTTGATCTGCAGGCCTGTGATCGTCACGTTGCCGGTGTTGTTCACCAGGAACGAGTACGCCACCGTCTGGCCCGCCGCCGACACCGTCGTCGGCGAGGCCGTCTTGTCCAGTATCAGTGCGGGGGCGGGCTGGAAGGTGTTGACGATGGTGCACGTCGCCGGCTGGCCGCTGGCGAGCGTGACCTGATTGGCCGAACCTACGGGGATGCCGTCGCTTTCGCACGACCAGGCGCCTGCCACATACCCAGTCGGGCCGGTGGATTCGGAAAGCGTATAGGTGCCCGCGGAGACTGCCGTACTGGCCACGCCGCCCGCGCCAGTGATCGTGGTGGTGCCGGTCGCGGTGAGCGTCCAGTCAGTTGCGATTGCGGTGCCGCCGCCGGTGTTGTCGACCGTCTTGACCAGCGTCAGCGTCGCCGCCTGGTCGTCGTTGACGATGGTGCAGGTCGCGCTCTGACCATTGGCCAGCGTCAGCTGGTCGCCGGACAGCGTGCCCGCGTCGCAGCTCCAGGCGCCGGCCGTGTAGCCGGCCGCCGTCACTTCCGACAGGGTGTAGACGCCCGCGCTCACCGGCGCATTGGTCACCGTCGCGGTACCGCTCACGCCCGTGATCGTCGTCGGGCCCGTGGCCGTCAGCGGGAAGTCCGCCACCGTGGCCGTGCCGCCGTTGTCGTTGGTCACCGTCTTGACCAGCGTCAGCGTCGCCGCCTGGTCGTCGTTGACGATGGTGCAGGTGGCCACGTCGCCCCCCACCAAGCTGACCGTGTCGGCGGCGACGGCCGCACCACCGTTCTTGACGCAACTCCATGTGGCGGCCGTGTATCCCGCCGGTCCGCCCGATTCCGACAATGCGTACGAACCCGCGGGCACCGCCACGGACGTGACCGCGGCGCTACCCGTCGCGCCCGAAATCGTGGTGGCCGGACCGGTGGCCGTAAGCGTCCACGCCGTGGCGACCGCTGTGCCGCCGTTGTCGTTGATGACCTGTTTGATCAGCGTCAGGCGGGGCAGCGCCAGGGCACCCACCGTCACGCTGGACGTGTTGTTCGCCGTGTTGGTGTCGACAATTCCAGCCGGCACCGCGACGTTGGCCGTGTTGGTGACCTGGGTCTGCGCAAGCACCGGTGTCGCGAACATGCCGCAGGCAGCCAACACCCCCATGACGAGGAAGGAGCGGCTTTTCAGAGCCATACGGTGGAATTGAGTCGTGACGTACACGGGTGGTCCCTTACGCTGAATCGGGAGAAAAGCCAGCCAGGGACTGCCTCCCCCAAGGCTGTCTTGAAAGTCGCAAATCCCCTCGACAGCCTCTGGGAGGCCCGGTCTGAGCGGGATTACGTCACAAATCGCACTGGGCCCTCGCAAGAGGACATTCGTCACAACAAAATGAGGCACGCATTACACATTCACATCTTCTTAACGTCAATAAGTCGACGTCAATAGGTAAACACGTGAACTTCATCACATAAATAAAGTGTCGGACGCCAGGAAATCGACACGACTGACCAAAGGCTTCTTTTGGCGGACGGGCGGCCGCGTGAAGCCAGAACAACGCAGACAGCCCGCAGGCACAGAGGGCCAGCAGGCGAAGGGGATGGGCGATGCGGTATGGAGAAGCGGACCCGGCAGTCCAGCCAGTCAGTCCGGTCGGGGTGGGTCAGTCGCTCTGGAGTTCGGCGACGAAATCGTAAGCGTCGCCGCGGTAGAAGGACCGGGTGGATTCGACGACCCGGCCATCTTCAAGAAAGGCGCGACGCTCGACCAGGAGGCCGGGGGCGCCGACCGGCAGCTCGAGATGGCGGGCGGCCTCCTCGTCCAGGGCGACCGCACGCAAGCGCTGGAGGGCGCGCCGCGGCCGATGGCCGTAGGCATCCAGCGCCTCATACAAGGACGTGGTGACGCTGTCGGGGTCCGGCAGCAGCAGATAGGGCACCAGGGTCCGTTCGATGGCGATCGGCGCCCCGTCCACGTGGCGCAGGCGATACATGCGCACCACGCCGCTGCCGGGTGACAGGTTCAGCGCCATCGACTCTTCCGGAGTCACTTCACCCACGGAGCGCTCCAGGAACTTCACCTGTGGATTGAGCCCACGCTCGCGCAGGTCGTCGGTGAAACTGGTCAGGCGCGAGAACTGGCGCAGGATGCGCTCGGCCACGAAGGTGCCGGCGCCTTGACGCTGCACGAGCAGACCACTTTCGATCAACCCGGCCAGCGCCTTGCGAATGGTCACCCGCGAGAGATCCAGCAACTGGGCCAGGTCGCGCTCGCTGGGAAGCGCCTGACCCGGCTTCAGCACGCCCGCGTCCATCAGGTTCTGCAGCGCGCGGCGCAGGCGCAGGTAGGCCACGGCGCGGGTGGACTCGCCGGTCTGCAACCGCTGGTATTCCTCGAGCAGGTTCTTTTGCATGAGAATCAAGATACCAGTGCCGTACCAATATCGCAACAATCCTTTCACATGGCGGACCTGTTGGCATCACGTGGTACCGCGGTGGTATTGTAAACGCTCATTCCCGTTGCACCGAGACACCCCGTGACTGCGAAGACCCTGCCCGTCGATATCTTCGATCTCGTCATCTTCGGTGGCACCGGCGATCTGGCGCTGCGCAAGCTCCTGCCCGGGCTGCTGCGCCGCTACGCCGACGGCCAGATCCCCGAAGACAGCCGCATCCTGGGCGTGGCCCGCGACAAGCAGGGCGATGCCGAGTACCGGGCGAAGGTCGGTGACGCGCTGGCCCGCGCCTGCGGCAACGATGAATCGCTGAAGGCCAAGCTGCCGGCGTTCCTCGAGAAGTTGGGCTATCAGGCCCTGGATGCCACCAAGGACGAGGGCTGGGACGATTTCGCCGCCCGCCTGCAGACCCCCGGCGACCGCATCCGCGTGTTCTACCTGTCCACCAGCCCCACGCTGTTCGTGAACATCTGCGACCGCCTGCGCACGCACGGCCTGAATACCGGCGGCGCCCGCGTGGTCATCGAGAAACCCATCGGCCACGACTCGGCCAGCGCTGCTGTCATCAACGACGCCGTCGGCAGCGCGTTCGCGGAAAGCCAGATCTTCCGCATCGACCACTACCTGGGCAAAGAAACCGTCCAGAACCTGCTGGCGCTGCGCTTCGCCAACATCCTGTTCGAGCCGCTGTGGAATGCCAGCCGCATCGACCACGTGCAGATCACCGTGGCCGAGACCGTCGGCCTGGAGAAGCGCGCCGGCTACTACGACACTTCCGGCGCGCTGCGCGACATGGTGCAGAACCACCTGCTGCAGCTGCTGTGCATGGTGGCGATGGAACCGCCCGCCGCCCTGCAGGCCGACGCCGTGCGCGACGAGAAACTGAAGGTGCTGCGTTCGCTGCGCCCGATCACCGCCGAAGACGCCGGCCAACTGACCGTGCGTGGCCAGTACCGCGCCGGCGCCAGCAATGGCGCGGCCGTGCCCGGCTACCTGGACGAACTGGGCCGCGATGATTCGCGCACCGAGACCTTCGTGGCCATCAAGGCCGAAGTGGACAACTGGCGCTGGGCCGGCGTGCCGTTCTACCTGCGCACCGGCAAGCGCCTGTCCGAGCGCGTGTCGGAAATCGTCATCGCCTTCAAGCACGTGCCGCATTCCATCTTCGACGACAGCGCCGGCCCGGTGATGGGCAACAAGCTGGTGCTGCGCCTGCAGCCGGACGAAGGCGTCAAGCTGTGGCTGATGATCAAGGACCCGGGCCCCGGCGGCCTGCGCCTGCAGCACGTGCCGCTGGACATGAGCTTCGCCGAAGCCTTCGGCGTGCACCAGCCGGAAGCCTACGAACGCCTGCTGATGGACGTGGTGCGCGGCAACCAGACGCTCTTCATGCGCCGCGACGAAGTGGAAGCGGCCTGGAAGTGGGTCGACCCGATCCTGGCCGCCTGGGAAAACCTGCGCGAAGCCCCCAAGCCGTACACCGCCGGTTCGTGGGGCCCCAGCGCCGCCGTGGCCCTGGTCGAACGCGACGGCCGCACCTGGCACGAAGACACCGTCTGACGCTGCCGGCCCCGCTCCTGCGGGGCCTAGCTCCGGCCACCGGCCGGCCTGTCTTCCCCCGGGAAGCCCCCACTCCCGAGTCGCCCCATGCCCCCCACCGATCTATCGCTGCAGATCCAGCTGCACCCGTTCCCCGACGGCGACGCCGTCGCGACCGCGCTTGCCCAGGCGGTGGCCGACGACCTGCTTGCCGCGCTCGCCCAGCGAGGCCAGGCCAGCATCGCCCTGTCCGGCGGCACCACCCCGCGCCGCTTCCTGCAGGCACTGTCGCGGCAGCCGCTGGATTGGGCGAAGGTCACCGTCACCCTGGTCGACGAACGCTGGGTACCCGACGACCACGAGCGCTCCAACGCCCGCCTGGTGAAGGAACACCTGCTCCAGAACGCCGCCGCCAGCGCGCGCTTCATTCCACTCCACCGGTCCACCGCCACCCCGGACGACGCCCTCGCTGACGTCGCCGCCGACCTGCCGCCGGCGCTGGACGTGGTCGTGCTGGGCATGGGTGGCGACGGGCACACCGCCTCGTTCTTCCCCGGCGGCGACCGCCTCGCCGACGCGATGGACCCGGCCACGACCGCCGCCGTGCTGCCGATGCGCGCACCCGGTGCCGGCGAACCCCGCATCACCCTGACCCTTCCCATGCTGCGCGATGCCGGCCATCTGTACCTGCACATCGAAGGCGGCGAGAAGCGCCAGGTGCTCCAGCAGGCCCTGTCGGGCCACGGCGCGGGCGCCAGCTATCCGATCCGTACGCTGATGCAGGCGTTGCGCGCGCCATTGCAGGTCTATCTGGCGCAGTGATCGCGATGCGCCGGTGTTGAGGCAAAGACGGCCTCACTGCTTATAATGCGTCCTTGCCCGCGGCGCTCCGGCGCCCGGTCCCGCCTGGATCGCGCAGCGCGTTGTCCGTCGGCCCCCGTTTTCGTAGCCATGCGCGGCCCCACGGCCGTGCTGCCAAAGGTGGAAAGTGCGTAACTACGACCTCGAATTCCTCAAGCATTTCTCAATGGTGATCGGCTTCCTGGTGCTGGTCACCGGCGGCCTGATCGTCGGTGCGTACTTCCTGCACGACACCCTGCCGCCGGAAGTGAACCCCAAGGCCGTGCAGATCACCGAGGCGCGCATCGCCCCGGCCGGCGCCGTCTATGCCGGTGAAACCGGTGCCGCTGCCCAGGCCGCCGCCGCCGCTGCAGCGCAAGCTGCCGCGGCCTCGCAGGTCGCCTACGGCGGCACGCTGGATGGTGGCGAGATCTACAAGAACCTGTGCGGCGCCTGCCACACCAATGGCGTGGGCAAGGCTCCGATGCTGACGGCCGCCGGCATGGGCGCACGCGCCGCCAAGGGCGTGGACACGCTGTACAAGCACGCTATCGAAGGCTTCACCGGCCCGGACGGCGGCATCATGCCCCCCAAGGGCGGCAACCCGGCCCTCACCGACGAGCAGGTGCACGCCACCGTCGACTGGATGCTGTCCAACAGCAAGTAAGGCACACCGCCTTCCACGAAACGCCGCCTCCGGGCGGCGTTTTTGTTTGTGCCGCACTAGGGGGCCCGAACACTCCCTTCTCCCCGCCTGCGGGGAGAAGGTGCCGAAGGCGGATGAGGGGCGAACGAAGTCCCGCTGCCTCTTGTCCAAGGGCACCCGACACCCGCGCGCGATAGCGCGTCGACCCTCGCCCAGCACGCGGGACGCGGCGGCGCACCGGCATCGCATCTGCCGTCACCCATTCCGTTTACCCTTGCCGCCTCGCTCCAAAGGTCGCCCCACGATGACGTCTCCCCGCTCGTTGCTCATCCCCGCCCTGCTCGCCTCCCTGACGCTGCCCGCGTGCGCGGCCACACCGAAGGAGCGCGTCATGCCCATCGGCCAGGTGCAGGGTGAAAGCACGCGCAGCGCGCTCGACGGCCAGACCGTCACGGTCGAAGGCATCGTCACTGGGGCCTTCCCGGATCTGGGCGGCTTCTTCGTGCAGGACGCCGGTGACGGGAAGGCGGCGACCTCCGACGCCCTGTTCGTGGCCTTCGAGGAGGGCGCACCCGTGCCGGCCGTCACCGCAGGCGATCGCGTCCGCGTGCGCGGCATCGTCGGGGAGCGCAAGGCAGGTGGAGACGACACGCTGACCGCACTCCACGCGCCTGTGATCCAGCCGCGCGGCAAAGGCAGCATCCCGCCCACCGTGCTGACCTCGGTACCCGGCGACTGGGAAGCGCTGGAAGGCATGCTCGTCCGCATCGACGCCCCGCTCACGCTCAGTGGCACGCATACGCTCGAGCGCTTCGGCGAACTGATCGCCAGCTTCGACGGCCGCCTCTGGCAGCCCAGCGAACTCGCCGCACCCGGCAGCGCCGAGGCCAAGCGCCTCGCCGCCGACAATGCGCGCCGCACCCTGCTGCTGGACGACGGCAGCGCCAAGCGCGATCCGTCCACCGTCTGGTACGTGAAGGACGGCCAGCCACTGCGCACCGGCACCGTGCTGACCGGCGTGCAGGGCATCGTCGAGCAGCGCCTGGGCAGTTGGCGCCTGCAGCTCACCGCCGCGCCGACGATCGCCGCGCCGGAACGCCCGGCCACTCCGCAGGTCGCCGGCAATGTGCGCGTCGCCGCCTTCAATCTGGAAAACCTCTTCAACGGCGACGGCAAGGGCGGCGGCTTTCCCACCGAACGCGGTGCGAAGACGCCCGCGCAGCTGAAAGCCCAGCTAGCCAAGCTCACCGCCACGATCCGCGGCCTGAACCCCGACATCGCCGCGCTGATGGAGCTGGAGAACGACGGCTACGGCGCGGATTCCAGCCTGGCGCAGCTGGTCGCCGTGCTCAATGCGGGCGGCGGTACGTGGCGCTTCATCGACGCGAAGCAGGGCCCGGGCCCCGACACCATCCGTGTAGGCCTGATCTATCGCAGCGACCGCGTGAAGCCCACCGGCAAGCCTGCGACGTTGCAGGAAGGTCCGTTCGGCGAACGCAGCCGCAGTCCGCTGGCACAGGCGTTCGTGCACGGCAGCGGCAAACCCTTCGTCGTGGTCGCCAACCACCTGAAGTCCAAGGGCTGCTCGGAAGCCACCGGCCCGGACGCCGACCAGAAGGACGGTGCGGGCTGCTGGAATGCGCTGCGCCTGGATTCGGCCAAGCGTCTGGATGCGTGGTTGAAAGCCGACCCGACCCGCACGCGCACTGACCGCATCGTCATGCTCGGCGACTTCAACGCCTATGCGATGGAAGCGCCGGTGCGCTGGCTGCGCGACGACGCCGGCTGGGTGGATGCCTTCAAACAGGCCGGCGTGGAACAGCCCTACAGCTACGTCTACAGCGGCCTGACCGGCCGGCTCGACCACGCCCTGCTCAGCCCCTCACTGGCGAAGCAGCTGCGCGGCGCCGCCGAGTGGCACATCAATGCCGACGAACAGGATGCGCAGGGCTACGCCGACGGCGACCCCGCCGTGCCCTTCCGCAGCTCCGACCACGATCCGCTGCTGCTCGGCTTCGATCTCTGACGCAGACCCGGCGATGCGCCCGCAGGCCTCACTCAAGCTTCGATGTGCGACATCGAAGTTCTGATGTGCGCTGACGAAGTTATTTTCTCCCCATCGACGAAGCATTCAGGTGCCTTGACGAAGCTTTGAAGTGAGTCGACGATGCATTCAGGTGAGATGCCGCACCTCGGAGGTGCGTCGTCGCTGTTCCATTGTGCGATGACAAGGCTTTGGGGTGAGATGACGAAGCTTTCTTGTGCCATGACGAACAAAAGAGCCTCGCCCGCAGAGTTCCGAGCTTCGACGTCGAAGAAAATTACTTCGTCATGGCACAGAAGGACATCGGCGGCGTCTATGGGCCCGGCGCAACCCGGCCCTCGATGCGCGCAGCGACCGGCGAGCAGTAGGCCAGCGCCAGGCATGCGCCCCACGCCAGCGTCGACGCATCAGTCAGCATCGCCTCGATCGGCGACGATAACGTGGGGCCGGTCAGCAGATACAGGGGTAAGCAGAGCACGGTGATGCCCAGCGACAGCGCGCGACCCCAGCGCTTCAACAGGAAGAGGCCCGCGAACCCCACTACCGTGATGGCGAGTGCCGCCATACCCACCCCGGTCGCGATCCCTTCCTTCTTGAACAACCACGGCGGCGGCTCACTGGCATAGGCATCCGCCAGCGCCTGCGAGTAGCCATCGGGCAGGAAGACCGTCGCGATGGCCGCGATGGAGAGGGTCGCGGAAGCGATCAGGAACAGACGGAAGCGAGCGATCGTCATGGGCGATGGCATCGGCAGGGAAAGGAACGGAGGTCAGGCATCGATCTTGTCGACCAGCGCCTGCAGTTTCAACACGGTGGCCCAGTTGCGGGTGGTGGCGGCTTTGCCTGCCTTGCCCAGCAGCGTTTCGGCCGCCTTGCTTTCCAGGATGCCGCTGGCGCAATGCAGGTAGGCGGCGTGCGTGCCGACGTGGAACTTCTCCGGCGCGACGACGTGCGGCTCGATCGCCGACATGGCCGACAGCATGCCGGTTTCCGCCACGAAGGCGACCAGCAGGCGCGAGGGATCGTCGACCGAGGCGAACGGGTTCTCGCGGACGATGAGCGCCAGTTCCTTGGCCGATGCCACAATGACGGGGACCTCAATGCCGAGGCGCGTCGCGATGGCGGCCGAGATGTCGGCAGCGAGCTTCTTCGGCGTGCCCTTGCCCGCTTTGAACACCACGTTGCCGCTGTTGAGCAGCGTGGCGACATCGGTGTAGCCGAGCCCTTCCAGGAGCACGCGCAGGTCCGCCATGGCGATGCGCTTGGCCTTGCCGACATTGATGCCGCGGAGGAGGGCGATGCAGGTGGTCATGCCCGCCTCATTCGACCGGCGCGAAGCGCCGCACGCTCCGCCCGTCTACCGCCACTTCTTCGCAGAACATCGCGTACGGCCGCACCCACAGCCCGCCTTCGCCATACAGCGCGCGGTACACCACCACCGGCTCCAGCGTCTCGCTGTGCCGCGCCACTGCGACCACTTCGTAGTCGTTGCCTTTGTAGTGGCGGTAGAGGCCGGGGGCGAGTGCGGGAAGGGCGGGGAGTGTGGCCATGGCGTGCATCCAGGTTCGTAGGATGGGTTGAGCGAAGCGATACCCATCGTCGTAGGTTTGAGGGTGGCGTGCTGGCAGGTAAGGGTCGCCATTGAAAGCTGCTTCGCTCAGTCCGTCATACGAGCTTTGCGCCAACGAGCTAAGGATGCCTGCATGATATTCGACATCCTTGTCCCGGAACGCCAAGGTTCCCGACTGCAGATCAATATTGATGAAGACCTCGCCGTAGTGGTCTTCAGGGCCCTTCTCAATGAAGGCCTTTATTTTCGCTGGTGAGTTTAGAAGGTTGGAAGGATCATCATTCATTCCGGCCAATTCGACTCAGGGTCGAAGCCAAAGAAGCTGGCGAGGGCACTCATCGAGCAGTCCTTGTTCGGTCGGGCGGAGAGGCTCGTAGGATGGATAGAGCGAAGCGGCTTTCAACGACGATGCCGACTTGCCCACGTGTTTCTCTTCTGATGAGGAAATGATGGGTATCGCCTGCGGCTCAACCCATCCTACGCAGCTAGAGGTTATGCCGCGGGTACCATATTCCTCGTACGACCAGCGGTCCGGCATTCGGCAAGACATGATTCGCATCGAGAGTATCCACGGCCACATCTTCGATGATGCCGGTGATCCGCACATCTGCTGACGGATAACCGTACTTCGCGAGCAGGTCGCGTGCATCGTCGACCGACATAGCGGTCACTCCGTATCCGAGGCCGTGGCCCGTCTGGAACCAGTAGCGTCTCAGCACGATGCTCTCCCTCAATACCCCGCCGCCTGCCCATCCTTGCGGCTCTCGCTGGCGCCGTAGTACACGCCGGTCTCCGGGTCGCGCTTGATCGCCTGGTAGCCGCCGTACGGGCCCAGCGCCCATTCGACGTGGTGGCCCTTGTCCATCAGTGCGCGCACGGTTTCGTAGGGGAAGCCGGACTCCAGCTGCACCACGCCGCCGTCGGTCATCGCGGTGGCGCTGCCGACCGGTTCGGTGGAGCCGTCATGCTGGATGCGCGGGGCGTCGCCGGCTTCCTGCAGGGTCATGCCGAAGTCGACCAGGTTCATCACGATCTGCACATGCCCCTGCGGCTGCATCGCGCCGCCCATCACGCCGAAGCTGACCCACGGCTTGCCATCCTTCGTGATGAAGGCCGGGATGATGGTCTGGAACGGGCGCTTGCCCGGTGCGTAGCAGTTGGGATGCGGCGCGGCGCCGTCGCAGCCGTTCAGCACGAACATCTCGCCGCGGTCCTGCAGGATGAAACCCAGGCCGGTCGGCGCCATGCCGCTGCCCATGCCGCGGTAGTTGGACTGGATCAGCGAGACCATCATCCCGTCCTTGTCGGCCACGGTCATGTAGATGGTGTCGCCTTCGTCCAGTTCCTTCGGCGTGCCGGGCTGCACTTCGCGCAGCACCTTGTCGGACGAGATCAGCTTCGCGCGATCGCGCGCGTAGGGCTTGGAGATCAGGCGCGCAACGGGCGCGGGCTGGAAGGCGGGATCGGCATACCAGCGCGCGCGGTCGGCGAATGCCAGCTTCTTGGCTTCCACCAGCAGGTGCACGTGCTCGGGACTGCCGAAGGGAATCTTCGAGAAGTCGTAGCCTTCCAGCACGTTGAGCATCTGCAGCGCGGCGATGCCCTGCCCGTTCGGCGGCAGTTCCCACACGTCGTAGCCACGATAGTTGGTACTGACGGGCGTGACCCATTCGCCGGTGTGCGCCGCCATGTCCTCGTACGACAGGAAGCCGCCGTTGGCCTTGAAGTACGCGTCGATGGTGCGGGCGATGTCGCCCTTGTAGAACGCGTCGCGGCCGCCATCGGCGATCTTCTGCAATGTGGCGGCGAGGTACGGGTTCTTCCACATCTCGCCGGTACGCGGCGCGCGTCCATCGAGGGTGAACTGCTCGGTGAAGCCCGGGAACTTCGACAGCCGCGGCACCGAGCGTTCCCAGTAGTACGCAATCGTCTGGTGCACGGGATGCCCTTCGCGCGCATAGCGGATGGTCGGCGCCAGCACGTCGCGCATCGGCAATCTGCCGAAGCGGCCATGCAGCGCGAACCAGCCGTCGACGGTACCCGGCACGCTCACCGGCAGCGGCCCGTGCGGCGGAATGTCGGTGATGCCCTGTTGCTTGAAGTAGTCCAGCGTCAGCGACTTCGGCGAACGGCCCGAGCCGTTGTAGCCGTGCAGTTTCTTCGTTTTCGGATCCCAGACGATGGCGAACAGGTCGCCGCCGATGCCGTTGCCGGTGGGCTCCATCAGGCCGAGCGCCGCGTTGGCGGCGATGGCCGCATCCATCGCGGTACCGCCCTGCTTCATCACGTCCAGCGCGATCTGCGTGGCCAGCGGGTGCGAAGTGGCGGCCATCGCGTGCGGCGCGATCACGTCCGAACGCGTGGCGAATGCACGCCCGGTGATGCGGTCGGCGGCGGAAGCGGGCAGGACGGCGGCGGCGGCCAAGGCCGTCGCCAGGCAGGACATCAGGAGAGTGCGCATCATCGTCGGACGATGGCGCGCACCGCGCGCGCCTTCAGCCGCCGATATTACGCATTACGGCCACGTCGGCGGATTGACCTGCCACGCGCCGAGCACTTCGGCCAGGGTGTCGCGGTCTTCCTGCCGCCAGTCCGGCAGCAGTGCCGCGAAGTTCCGCGCGTCGGTCCACTGCGTGGGCTCGGTGCGCACGGCGGCGCCATACCACTGCACGGCTTCGTCCTTGCGGTCCAGCTTCCACAACGCCAGCGCCAGCGTAGGCGGCACCCACGAAGCCCCGCC
This sequence comes from Pseudoxanthomonas sp. SE1, assembly GCF_029542205.1. NCBI lineage: Bacteria > Pseudomonadati > Pseudomonadota > Gammaproteobacteria > Lysobacterales > Lysobacteraceae > Pseudoxanthomonas > Pseudoxanthomonas sp. SE1. The sequence continues at coordinate 4,154,759 of NZ_CP113783.1, forward strand.
TACGGCGCCCACCAGCGGGATCCATTGGTCCAGCGCCTCCTGGAATTGTCCCTGCCGGTAGAGATCCCAGCCGTAATTCCAGCGGATCGACCGCCATGTATGGCTGCCGTCCTGTGCACCGGCCAGCGCCTGCTGATACAGCTGTACGCCCAGATCGGCGCGGCCGCCCGCAATGGCGACATGCGCCAGCTGGGCGGTGGCTTCCACCGTCTTGCGGCCGCGTTCGCGCGCCTTCATCAGCTGGTCGATCAACGCGTCGCCCTCCACGCCGGTGATCGCCACCACGGGTGCCGCCGCGCGGTCTTCGTCGAAGTAGAACTCCTTCGGCTTCGGCAGGTTCTGCGCCTGCGCCGAAAAAACGCTCAATGCCAGCACGGTGGCCAGCAGCAGATATTTACCGGATTTCACAGCATCCCCCAGACAACAGTGTTCCCCCGACTGCCATCCTAACCGCTGCAACGCACAACAGCCGAGTGACCGGCGTCACAGAAAAAGCCGCTGTTACAATGCGCGCCTTCATGCCCGAGGGGTTTTCGGGCCACGCCAGCCGCTTTGGGCCCGCCATGACCAGCACCGCCGAACTCACCTCGCCCTCGTCCGCCAACACGCCGCAGATCGGGGTGATCGACAGCGATTACACGCTGGAGCACAAATACACCCGCACCGACGGCCGCATCTACCTGAGCGGTGTGCAGGCGCTGGTGCGCCTGCCGCTGATGCAGCGGCTGCGCGACCAGGCCGCCGGGCTGAACACCGCCGGCTTCATCAGCGGTTACCGCGGCAGCCCGCTGGGCGGCTTCGACCTGGAGCTGTGGCGCGCGCGCAAACATCTTGAAGCCGCCGCGGTGAAGTTCACGCCGGGCCTCAACGAGGATCTGGGCGCCACGATGGTCTGGGGTACGCAGCAGACCAATCTGTTCCCGGGCGCCAAGGTCGATGGCGTGTATTCGATGTGGTACGGCAAGGGGCCCGGCGTGGACCGCTGCGGCGATGTGTTCAAGCACGGCAACGCCGCCGGCACTTCGAAGTTCGGCGGCGTGCTCGCACTGGCGGCGGACGACCACAACTGCCGCAGCTCGACGCTGCCGCACGGGTCGGAAGACGAATTCGTCAGCGCGATGATGCCGGTGCTGAACCCGGCCGGCGTGCAGGACATCCTCGACCTGGGCCTGGTGGGCTGGGCGATGAGCCGCTACACCGGCCGCTGGATCGGCTTCAAGACGATCGCCGAGACGGTGGAATCGTCGGCTTCAGTGCAGGTGGATCCGTTCGCGCGCGAGATCATCCTGCCGGAGGACTTCGCCATGCCGGCCGGCGGCCTCAACATCCGCTGGCCGAATCCGCCGCTGGACCAGGAGATGCGCCTGCACAAGTACGCGGTCGCCGCGGCGCAGGCGTTCGCGCGGGCGAACAAGGTGGATCGCATCGTGCTGGATTCGCCGCGAGCGCGGCTGGGCATCGTCACCACCGGCAAGAGCTACCTGGACGTGCTGCAGGCGCTGGAATACCTCGGCCTGGACGAACAGGCCTGCGCCGACATCGGCATCCGCGTCTACAAGGTCGGCATGACCTGGCCGCTGGAGCCGGTGGGCATCACCGAGTTCGCCAAGGGCCTGGAAGACATCGTCGTGGTGGAGGAGAAGCGCGCCTTCATCGAGCGGCAGATGAAGGAATACTTCTACAACTGGCCGGCGAATGCGGGCACGCGCCCGTCCATCGTCGGCAAGTACGACGAAGCCGGCGAGTGGATCCTGCCGTCCACCGGCGAACTGACCCCGGCCACCATCGCCGGCGTGATCGGCCGCCGCATCCAGCGCTTCTTCACGACGGAGTCCATCGAACAGCGCCTGCGCTGGATGGAGGAGAAGGAAGCCGAAATGGCGCTGCCGCGCGCCAACTTCCCGCGCGTACCGCACTACTGCAGCGGCTGCCCGCACAACACCTCGACGGTGGTACCGGAAGGTTCGCGCGCGCTCGGCGGTATCGGTTGCCACTACATGGTCACGTGGATGGACCGTAACACCGACACCTTCACCCACATGGGCGGCGAAGGCGTCACCTGGTCCGGGCAGGCACCGTTCACCGAGACCGAGCACGTCTTCCAGAACCTGGGCGATGGCACGTTCTTCCACTCCGGCTCGCTGGCGGTACGCCAGTCGGTGGCCACCGGGGTGAACATCACCTACAAGATCCTCTACAACGACGCCGTGGCGATGACCGGCGGCCAGCCGGTGGACGGCACGCTGTCGGTGCCGCAGATCGCCCACATGATGCGCGCCGAGGGTGTGGATACCATCGTCGTGGTCAGCGACGACGTGGGCAAGTGGAGCAAGCGCGAGCTGTTCCCCAGCGGCGTGGAGTTCTTCGACCGCGCGGAACTGGACGACGTGCAGCGCCACCTGCGTGAAGTAAAGGGCGTCTCGATCCTGATCTACGACCAGGTCTGCGCCACCGAGAAGCGTCGCCGCCGCAAGCGCGGCAAGCTGCCGGACCCGGCCAAGCGCACGATGGTCAACACGCTGGTCTGCGAAGGCTGCGGCGACTGCGGCGTGAAGAGCTTCTGCGTGTCGGTGCTGCCGAAGGAGACCGAGTTCGGCCGCAAGCGCGAGATCGACCAGTCCAACTGCAACAAGGACTTCCGCTGCGTCGACGGCTTCTGCCCCAGCTTCGTCACCGTGCACGGCGGCACGCCGCGCAAGGGCAAGAAAGCCAATGCGGCGGATCTGTTGGCCGCGTTGCCGGCACCTACATTCAAGTCCGACCTCGACCAGCCCTGGAACATCCTGATCACCGGCGTCGGCGGCACCGGCGTGGTGACCATCGGCGCGCTGCTCGGCATGGCCGGCCACCTGGAAGGCAAGGGCGCCAGCGTGCTCGACCAGACCGGCCTGGCGCAGAAGGGCGGCGCGGTGACCACGCACATCCGCATCGCGCGCACGCCGGAAGACATCCACGCCGTGCGCATCGCCGCCGGCGAAGCCGACCTGGTGCTGGGCTGCGACATGGTGGTGGTCAACGACTACTGGGTGCTGTCGAAGGTGCGGGGCGAACGCTCGCAGGTGGTGCTGAACACCTACGAGGCGATGCCGGGCACGTTCACCACCCACCCGGACATGCAGTTCCCGGCCAACGACATCGTCGCCGGCGTGAAGGTCGCCCTGGGTGGTCGCGAACCGATGCTGGTCGATGCCACCCAGGTGGCGACCGCACTGATGGGCGACGCGATCGCCAGCAACCTCTTCATGCTCGGATACGCGTGGCAGCAGGGTCTGGTGCCGATCTCGTACGACGCCATCATGCGCGCGGTCGAGCTCAACGGCGCCGCCATCGAGATGAACAAGACCGCCTTCGCCTGGGGCCGCCTGGCGGTGGTCAACCCGCTCGCCGTGCAGGAAGCTGCCGGCTTGATCCACAACGCGCAAACCGAGAGCGAGCGTACGCCGGGGACGCTGCAGATCCTGCCGCCAGGCGAGTGGGAAAGCACCGAGTGGGGCGCCAATGCCGCGCCGCGCAACCCGGGCAACGAGAGCGAACTGCGCGGCCTGCCAGACAACGGTGCGGGCAGCGGCGACAACGTCGCCTTCCTGCCGCTGGACGACCTGCGCCTCTCGCGCTCGCTGGACGAACTGGTCGCGCGTCGCTCGGCCTTCCTCACCGAATACCAGGATGCCGCCTACGCGCGCCGCTACACCGACCTGGTGGCGAAGGTGCGCTCGGCCGAGAACATCAAGGCGCCGGGGTCGACGGCATTGACCGAGGCCGTGGCCCGCTACTTCTTCAAGCTGATGGCGTACAAGGACGAGTACGAAGTGGCGCGCCTGTACACCAGCGGCGACTTCCAGCGCCGCCTGCAGCAGCAGTTCGACGGCGACTACCAGGTGCACTTCCACCTGGCGCCGCCGCTGTTCGCCAAGAAGGATGCGCACGGCCGCCTGATGAAGAAGGAATACGGCCCGTGGATGTTCAAGGCCTTCGGCCTGCTGGCGAAGCTGCGCTTCCTGCGCGGTGGCACGTTCGACGTGTTCGGCTACACCGACGAACGCAAGGGCGAGCGCCAGCTGATCGCGGACTACGGCAAGACCATGGACGAGCTGCTGGCTGCGCTGGACGCCGACCGCTTGGGCTTGGCGGTGGAGATCGCCAGCATCCCCGAGCACATCCGCGGCTACGGCCACGTCAAGGAGAAGCACCTGCACGCGGCCAAGGCACGCGAGGCCGAGCTGCTGGGCCTGTGGCGCAATCCCAAAGCCCTGCACATCGTGCAGGCCGCGTGACCGGGAACCCCGCTTCGGCGGGGTTTTCGTTGCGTGGCTCCCAGGGATGCAAGCTATATGTTGCTTTACGAAAATGCAACGTATCGCTTGCGTTTCGGATAGGCAAGCGCTAGGTTGCCCGTGCTATCCAACAGGGCACGCACATGACGGCCGCGCAGTATCCGATCCAGACACCTCAGCAGCTGGCCCCTTTGTTGCGCGCCCTGCGCAAGAAGCAAGGCTTGACCCAGGCCGACCTGGCCGAGCAGCTCGGTATCACACGACAAGCAGTAACCGCTCTGGAGGCCCGACCGGAAGCCGCGACATTCGAGCGCCTGATGAAAGTCTGGGCTGTCCTGGGCCTGCAAGTGTTGCTGGCTCCACGCACGCCCCCTTCGCCCTCGCTGGATGCGGTGGAGTGGTAGCTCATGGGTGAGCTGCGGATATGGATGAACGGTGTGGAGGCCGCCACTTGGCAGGATGCGCAGCCCACGCGCCTGACTTACGTTTCCAGTTGGCTGGCCTCATCTTTGGCGCGCCCTTTGTCCCTGTCGCTGCCCCTGCTGCCGGAGGGCACGTCGCACCGTGGCGACGTGGTGGAGAACTACTTCGACAATTTGCTGCCAGACAGCACGAACATCCGTGCGCGCCTTCGCAATCGCTTCGCCGTTCCTTCCAACAGCACGTTCGCGCTGCTGGAACAGATCGGCCGTGACTGCGTAGGCGCGATCCAGCTGTTGCCCGCGAACACTCTGCCGGACGAAGTACGCACCATCCAGGCCCGAGCCCTGGATGAGGCCGGTGTCGCCCGCCTTCTCCGGGGCGTGGCATCCCCTCTGTTGCCCGGAAACCACGACGGAGATTCGTTCCGCCTGTCGTTGGCGGGCGCACAGGAAAAGACCGCGCTCCTGTTTCACAACGGACAGTGGTGCGTCCCACTGGGGAGCACGCCCAGCACGCACATATTCAAACTGCCGCTCGGACGGGTGGGAAACATGCGCGCCGACATGGCCTCGTCGGTAGAGAACGAGTGGCTTTGCATGCAACTGTTGCGTGCATTCGGCCTGCCCGTGGCGAACACGTCCATCGGCAGATTCGAAGAGCTTCGCGTCCTGGTGGTCGAGCGTTTCGACAGGCGATTGTCCGGGGACGGCAGCTGGTGGATCCGCCTGCCGCAGGAAGACCTTTGCCAGGTGTTCGGCCTGCCTTCTTCGCGCAAGTACGAAAACGATGGCGGGCCTGGGGTCGTGCAGATCATGGATCTGCTGCGTCAGTCCATCGAGCCCCGCGACCGCGAGATCTTCTTCAAGACGCAGATCCTGTTCTGGCTGCTTGCCGCAACGGACGGACACGCGAAGAACTTCAGCCTGCACATCGAGCCACAGGGCCGGTTCCGCCTGACGCCACTTTACGACGTGTTGTCCGTCTATCCCATTCTGGGCCATGGCCCTCAACAGCTGGATCCCCACGAGGCCGTGCTGGCCATGTCGGTGGTCGGCAAGAACAAGCACCGGAAACTGCTGAACGTACGCCGACGCCACTGGAACGAAACAGCTCGGGCGTGCGGCGTTCGCCACGGCGCCGAACCCTGGCTGGAAGACCTCCTGGGAAGGATAGAGCCGGCGATCACGTCGGTCGCCGCTCAGCTGCCCACAGATTTTCCCGTCGAAGTGGCGCACGCCATCTTCGACGGCCTTCGACGCGCGGGCGACAGATTGCGAGGAATGGCACCCGGCCATTGAAGGACGTTCCACGCCGCTATTGCTGTGCTCGCTACGTCTCGATGGCCTTCCACGACACCAGACGGAGGCTGTTCGCCAGCATCGCGTTGTCTTCGATCCGCCATGCGCCTAGGCGCGGTTTCCCCGCAGTGACGCCAGCGCCTGCCGCAGCGGCGGCTTGAGTGGCCGCGCGAACGTACGGTAGACGAACGATAGCGCGCGCCGTGCGCGCGGTACGCGCCACGCCAATCCTTCTTCGATCGTATAGATACACGGCGCACAGGCACCGCAGGGCTTGCCGCGCAGCGGACGATGGCAGAACCACGTCATTTCCATCAGCGCGCCCCAACCGGCCAGGCGCGCCTCCGTTTCCATCGCGCGCTTGTCGATGGAGAACAGGGGGAAGCTGAAGTAGCGGAACAGCGTGTGCTCCGGCGTGCCGGCCTGGCCCGGCGCCACGCGCACGCTGCGATACGCGCCCGTCTGCTGGAACGCGACCACGCGCGAGGACAGCAGCGCCTGCACCTTGTCGTCCACGTGCACGCTCATCTCGATACCGTCCACGCCATGCTGCTTGCAGAACATCGGCAGCCACGCGTACTGGCTGCCGATGTACATCCGCGTACGCACCTCGCGCAGCGCGTCGGCGATGCCGGCATCGGGCGCCAGGTCGGCGACCCGGAAGCGGCGCAGCGGCCGCAACAGCGCGCGCGTATGCGGGTACTGCGCATGCACGGCGTCGGTGATCCGCGCGATCGCCGCGAGTTCGGTGGGCGTCGACGCCCGCGTCGGATCTTCCAGGTAGTAGGGCGTCACCGGCAGACGATGCACCAGCAGCAGGCGCAGCAGCTGGAAGGTGGAATCCCAGCCGCTGGTCCACAGCAGCCGCACGCCTTCGCTTGCCGGGTCGTTCATGTCGCGGTTCCTGCGGGCCGTATCGCAATGGCCACCTCCGGTTCGTCGCGGCGATGCTAGCAATCCCGCCATGGACGTACGGCGGTTTCTCTTCACATCGATGAGCGCTGCCCGACGCCGCGCGTTCGTTCACGCACGCGTCGCGCATTCATCTCGTGTGTGCACGTTCTTCTCACGCCGGCGATCTCCATCATCCGTGACGACGGCGTGCACGCGCGCTTCCGCCGCGCTGCGCTCCGCCCCACCCACTGGAGCGATGCAATGCAAGACCAGCCCTTGACCCGGGAGCGATTCTGGCGCTTCGCCGACGCCGCGAAGGAGGCCACCGAAGCGCTGGCCGTACAGCGCATGAAGGTCCTTCCCAGCCTCGACATCGCCGACCTGCGCGGCTTTTGCGTGCAGTACCGGTTCTTCACCATCGACTACATCACCGATCTCGCCCTGCTGGTCTCGCGGCTGCCGTTCGGTGGTCTGCGCAGCCTGCTCGGCCAGATCCTGTCGGAGGAGCTTGGCGAAGGCGACCCGGCACGCGCGCACCCGACGGTGTACGACCGCTTCCTGGCCAGCATCGGCGTGGACGAGCGCGATATCGAGCGCGTGCTTCCGGCGAACGCGCGCATCCTGCAGGGCCTCACCCGCGACATGACCCGCAATCCCGTCGCCTACGGCGTGGGGCTGCGCGGCATGGGCGGGGAATGCCTGTGCCAGACCTACCTGTCGGTGATGTTCGACCACATGCGCGAGCACCCGTACCTGCGCGCGCACGAGGACATGATCGACTGGGAGTTCTGGACGATCCACACCGGCGAGGAGGACATCGTCCACGGCGAGCTGACGCGCGCGGCGATCGACGAGTACCTGCGCCAGGACCCGAGCGTGCTGCCCGAACTCGCGCGCGGCTACGAACGCAGCATTACCGCCTGGAACCTGTTCTGGCAGAACATCCTCGATGCGCACGCACCGCAGCTGGAGGTCGCCTCGTGAACGCCGTCACCGCCACGATCAGCCAGTTCCACCTGGCCTTCCCCGTGCGCGACCTGGACGAGGCCCGCCGCTTCTACGGCGGCACGATGGGCTGCCCGATGGGCCGCAGCGACGCCTCTTACCAGGATTTCGACTTCTTCGGCCACCACCTGGTGGCCCACATCGGGGGCGATGGCGAGCCGCTGCACAGCGGGCGCTTCGATGGCGAGGCGGTGCCGGTGCCGCACTTCGGCATGAACCTGGACCGCGCCGCGTGGGAGGCGCTCGCGATGCGCCTGAAGGCTGCCGGCATTCGGTTCCACGAAGCGCCGCACCTGCGGCTCAAGGGCAAGCCGGGCCAGCACGTCACCATGTTCCTGTTCGATCCGTCGGGCAACGCGCTGGAGTTCAAGTCGTTCGACGATCCCGGACAGACCTTCATTCCCTGAGCGTCAGGCGATGCGCCGCCAGACGAGGCAACGATTGTTCGCCGGCATCGCGTTGTCTTCGACCAGCCCCAGTCCCATGCCGCGCGCCAGCGCATCGACCGCCTCGAAGTCCCGGATGCCCGAAGCGGGATCGCGATCCTTCAGCCACTGATCGAACACGCGGTTGCTGTCGCTGGTGAAGTCGCCGCCGTAGTTGAAGGGCCCGTAGGCGATCAGGTGCCCGCCGGCATCGAGCACGCCATCGACGCCGGCGAAAAACGCCTGCACCTGCGGCCAGCCCATGATGTGCAGGCTGTTGGCGGTGAAGACGGCATCGAACGTGGTGTCGGGCCACGGTCCGTCGACATCCTGCTCCATGGCAGGCGGCGTATTGGGCCGCGCCGCCTCGTCCAGCCACAGCGCGATGCCCGGCAGGTTCTCGGCGCGATCACTGCACTGCCAGGCCAACCAGGGCATCGCGTTTGCGAAATGCACCGCATGCTGGCCGGTGCCGCTGCCGATCTCAAGGACGCTTCGCGTATCGCCGAAGTGGCGCAACAGGACCTCGAGGATCGGTCCCTGGTTGCGTTCGCATGACGGCGCGAACGGCTTCTCCGTCGCCATCACCCGACCGACCGGACATAGAAGCGCTTCGCCCCGCCCTCACCCGCACGCTCCTCGACGGTGAAGTGGCGCGGATGCGCCTTCATTAGGTCGCTGAGCTTCTTGTGGCCGTACAGGCGGGTATCGAAGTCCGGACGCACTTTGCTCAGGTAACTGCCGACGCTGCCGAGGAAGGCCCAGCCCTGGTCGTCGCTGGCTTCCTCGATGGCCTGGCGGATCAGGCGCAGCGGCAGCGATTCCGGCTTGACGACGTCGGCTACCGGCGCCGCAGTCGGTTCGGCCTGCGGCACAGGCTTCTTCGCAACGGGCCTGGTGGACTTCTTCGCGGGCTTGGCCGGCGGCGGCGGCGGCGGCGCGGACACCTCGCTGCGCAACACTTCGACGTAGATGAACTTGTCGCACGCCTGCACGAACGCGTCCGGCGTCTTGCGTTCGCCGAAGCCATACACCGTCAGGCCTTCCTCGCGCAGCCGCTGCGCCAGACGGGTGAAGTCGCTGTCGCTCGACACCAGGCAGACGCCATCGAAGCGCCGCGTGTACATCAGGTCCATCGCATCGATGATCAGCGAGCTGTCGGTGGCGTTCTTGCCGCTGGTGTAGGCGAACTGCTGCACGGGATTGATCGAATGCTTCAGCAACGCCTGCTTCCACTGGGTCATGCGCGTGCTGGTGAAGTCGCCATAGATGCGTTTCACGCTGGCCACGCCGTACTTGGCCACCTCCGCCAGCAGGCCTTCGATGACGGCGGGCTGGGCGTTGTCGGCATCGATCAGCACCGCGAGTCGTGGCTGCTCCTCGTCGTTCTCGGGCCGGGAGGTCGGACGGGATTTCATGCGGGGTGACTCCTGTGCGGAATACGGCGCATTGTGCACCACGTATCGATGGCATGACCGGCGTCACTTGACGCTGCGCTGCATGCCGACGACAGTCCGGGGGCTTCCGCTTCCGGACCCCGACATGCAACGACGCGACTTCCTCGCCCTGGGCGGACTGGCCTTCGCCGGACTCGCCCTGCCCGCCACGCGCGTGATCGCTGCCGAGGCGTTGCTGGAACCCGGCGACGTGGCGATGAAGAAGCGCCTGGCCGATGCCGCGCTGGCGGCTGCGACGGCAGCAGGCGCAAGTTATTGCGATGTCCGCATCGGCCGCTACCTGCGCCAGTCGCTGATCACGCGCGAGGACAAGGTGCAGAATGTGGTGAACACCGAATCTTCCGGCATCGGCGTGCGCGTGATCGCGCAGGGCGCATGGGGTTTCGCGGCGACGAACGACCAGACCCCCGACGGCGTCGCCGCTGCGGCAAGGCAGGCCGTGACCATCGCGCAGGCGAACGCCCGCATCCAGGGCAAGCCGGTGCAGCTGGCGCCCTTGAAGGGCGTGGGCGAGGTGGCGTGGCGCACCCCGATCGTGAAGAACGCGATGGCGGTCCCCGTGAAGGAGAAGGTGGACCTGCTGCTGGGCGCCAACGCCACCGCGCTGGCCGCCGGGGCCAGTTTCGCGGCCTCGCGCATGTTCGTGATCAACGAACAGAAGTACTTCGCCAGCACCGACGGGTCGTACATCGACCAGGATGTGCACCGCATCTGGGTGCCCTTCACGGTGACCGTAGTGGACAAGGCCACCGGCCGGTTCAAGACCCGCGACGGTCTGTCCGCGCCGATGGGCATGGGCTACGAGTATCTGGATGCCAACGCTGCCGACAAGTTCGCGCTGCCGGGCGGCGTGGTGGCTTATGGCGCGTCGTATGACCTGCGCGAGGACATCGTGGCCGCGGCGAAGCAGGCGCGCGCGAAGCTGGCCGCGCCGTCGGTGAAGCCGGGCAAGTACGACCTGGTGCTGGACCCGTCCAACCTGTTCCTGACCATCCACGAGAACGTCGGCCATCCGCTGGAACTGGACCGCGTGCTGGGCTACGAGGCCAACTACGCCGGCACCAGCTTCGCCACCCTGGACAAGCGCGAACAGAAGTTCCAGTGGGGCAGCCCGATCGTCAACTTCACCGCCGACAAGACCGAGCCGCGCAGCCTCGGCGCGGTCGGCTACGACGACGAGGGCGTGAAGACCCGGCGCTGGGACCTGGTCAGGGACGGCGTGCTGGTGAACTACCAGGCGACCCGCGACGAAGTGCACATCCTCGGCGAGGACGCCTCGCACGGCTGCAGCTACGCCGATTCGTGGAGCAGCGTGCAGTTCCAGCGCATGGCCAACGTGTCGCTGGCGCCGGGCAAGACGCCGCTGACGGTGGCGGAAATGGTGAAGGGTGTCGAGAACGGCCTCTACATCCATGGACGCGGGTCGTACTCGATCGACCAGCAACGCTACAACGCCCAGTTCGGCGGACAGCTGTACTTCGAGATCAAGAATGGCGAAGTGGCCCGCCAGGTCGAGGACGCCGCCTACCAGATCCGCACGCCCGAATTCTGGAATGCGTGCACAGCGATCTGCGATGCACGCGACTTCCGCCTCGGCGGTTCGTTCTTCGACGGCAAGGGCCAGCCCAGCCAGGTCTCAGCGGTGTCGCATGGATCGGCCACCACGCGCTTCAACGGCGTCAACATCATCAACACCGCGCGCAGCCTCGGATGACCGCCGGGCCGTAGGAGCGCCCTCGGGCGCGATGCTCTTCGTTCCGCCACATAAGAGCATCGCGCCCGAGGGCGCTCCTACAGGCAATGTGGGTCCATGTATGCCTAAAGTCATTTGACGCTGTCGGCACACGGGGCAAGAATCGGGGACGACCTGCGCGGGGATGGCGCGGGCCACAACGCGTCCGTCGCAGTCCCCGCCTGCCCATGCAGGCCCAACCGGTGGAGAACAGCCTTGCAACGTCGTGACTTTCTGGCCCTGACCGGCCTCAGCGTAGGCGGCCTGATGGTGCCGTCCTTCTTCGGCAAGGCGATCGCCGCCGAACAACTGCAGTCCACCCTGGACGTCGCCTTCAAGAAGCGCCTCGCCGATGCGGCGCTGGCAGCGGCCAAGCAGGCCGGCGCGACCTACTGCGACGTGCGCATCGGCCGCTACCTGCGCCAGTTCGTGATCACGCGCGAGGACAAGGTGCAGAACGTGGTGAACACCGAATCCACCGGTGCCGGCATCCGTGTGATCGCCAACGGCGCCTGGGGCTTCGCCGCCACCAATACGCTCACCGCCGAAGGCGTGGCCAGCGCCGCGCGCCAGGCCGCCGCCATCGCCAAGGCCAACAGCAAGACCCAGACCGCGCCGGTGCAACTGGCCAAGGCGCCGGGCTTCGGCGAGGTGTCGTGGAAGACGCCGATCAAGAAGAACGCGATGGAGGTGCCGATCAAGGACAAGGTCGACCTGCTGCTGGGCGTGAACGCCGCCGCGATCAACGCGGGCGCGGACTTCGTCAACTCGATGATGTTCCTGGTCAACGAGCAGAAGTACTTCGCCAGCACCGACGGCTCGTACATCGACCAGGACGTGCACCGCATCTGGGTGCCGATGACCGTGACCGCCATCGACAAGGCCAGCGGCAAGTTCCGCACCCGCGACGGCCTGTCCTCGCCGATGGGCCTGGGCTACGAGTACCTGGACGGCGACGCCTCGCAGAAGTTCACCACGCCCAACGGGGTGATCAACTACGGCCTCTCCTACGACATGAAGGAGGACGCCATCGCCTCGGCCAAACAGGCGCGCGCCAAGCTGACCGCGCCGTCGGTGAAGCCGGGCAAGTACGACCTGGTGCTGGACCCGTCGCACACCTGGCTGACCATCCACGAATCCGTCGGCCATCCGCTCGAACTGGACCGCGTGCTGGGCTACGAGGCCAACTACGCCGGTACCAGCTTCGCCACGCTGGACAAGCGCGAGCAGCGCTTCCAGTACGGCAGCGAGCTGGTCAACCTGTTCGCCGACAAGACCCAGCCCGGCAGCCTGGGCGCGGTCGGTTACGACGACGAAGGCGTCAAGACCAAGCGCTGGGACCTGGTCAGCGCCGGCAAGCTGGTCGACTACCAGACCATCCGCGACCAGGCCCATATCCTGGGCAAGACCGAATCCGACGGCTGCTGCTACGCCGACTCGTGGAGCAGCGTGCAGTTCCAGCGCATGGCCAACGTGTCGCTGGCGGCCGGCAAGCAGAAGCTCTCGGTCGCCGACATGGTCAAGGATGTCGAGAACGGCATCTACATCATCGGCGACGGTTCGTTCTCCATCGACCAGCAGCGCTACAACGCGCAGTTCGGCGGCCAGCTGTTCTATGAGATCAAGAACGGCAGGATCACCCAGCAGATCGAGGACGTTGCCTACCAGATCCGCACGCCGGAATTCTGGAATGCCTGTGCCGCGGTCTGCGACGAGAGCGACTACCGCCTGGGCGGTTCGTTCTTCGACGGCAAGGGCCAGCCCGGCCAGGTATCCGCCGTCTCGCACGGATCGTCCACCGCGCGCTTCAACGGCATCAACGTCATCAACACCGCCCGCTCGCTCGGCTGACCGGCGCTTTAAGGAGATCACCAGAACATGAGCATCCTCACCGAAGCGCAGGCCAAGGCCATCCTGGACAAGGTCATCGCGCTGTCCAAGGCCGATGAGTGCACCGCCTCCCTCACCGGCTCGATCGAAGGCAACATCCGCTTCGCCCTCAACAATGTGTCCACCAGCGGCATCGTCAGCAATACCGACCTGGCCGTGCAGGTGGCGTTCGGCAAGCGCACCGGCGTGGCGACGATCAACGAGTTCGACGACGCCGCGCTGGAGCGCGTGGTCCGCCGCGCCGAAGACCTCGCCCGCCTGGCACCGGAAAACCCCGAGTTCATGCCGGCCGTCGAGAAGCAGACCTACAAGGCCTCGCCCACCTTCAGCGAATCCACCGCCGCCATCACGCCGGAATTCCGTGCGCAGGTGGCCGCCGACTCGATCGGCCCGTGCAAGGCCGAGAAGCTGATTGCCGCCGGCTTCCTTGAAGATGGCCAGAGCTTCGTCGCCTTCGCCAACAGCAAGGGCAACTTCGGCTACCAGAAGGCCACCGCGTTCAACTACACCTGCACGGTGCGCACCGAAGACGGCCGGGGTTCCGGCTGGGTGGGCCGCAACCTGAAGGACGCGAATACCTTCAAGGCCGATAGCGACATCCGCACTGCCATGCGCAAGGCCAGCGAATCGGCCGAAGCCAAGGCGCTGGAACCGGGCAAGTACACGGTGATCCTGGAACCGGCCGCGGCCGCGGGCCTGATCTCCTTCATGATGAATTTCTTCGACGCGCGCCAGGCCGATGAAGGCCGCAGCTTCCTGTCCAAGAAGGGCGGCGGCAACAAACTGGGCGAGCAGGTCTACGACCCGCGCGTGAACATCAGTGCCGACCCGTGGCACCCGGGCGCGGAAGTGATGCCCTGGGACAACGAAGGCCTGCCGCGGGAGAAGATGGCCATCGTCGAGAACGGCAAGGTGGTCAACCTGGAGTACTCGCGCTTCTGGGCGCAGAAGCAGGGCAAGCGCGCGATCGGTTCGCCGGGCAACCTGCTGGTGGCCGGCGGCACCAAGTCCACCGCCGAGCTGGTCGCCGGCACGCAGAAGGGCATCCTGGTCACGCGCACCTGGTACATCCGCATGGTCGACCCGCAGACCGTGCTGCTGACCGGCCTGACCCGCGACGGCACGTTCTACATCGAGAACGGACAGATCAAGCACCCGGTGAAGAACTTCCGCTTCAACGAGTCGCCGGTGATCATGCTCAACAACATCGAAGAGCTCGGCAAGCCGGTGCGCGTGGCCGGCGACGAGTCCAGCTTCGTGATGATGATCCCACCGATGAAACTGCGCGACTTCACGTTCACGTCGCTGTCGGACGCGGTGTAACGCTTTCTCCTTCTCCCCTCGGGAGAAGGTGCCCGCAGGGCGGATGAGGGGCGAGCGCAGTCCGTGATGCCTGAACCGTCAGGACGCCATCGCCCCTCACCCCAACCCCTCTCTCCCACAGGGACTTCCTCCGGTCGCCGTCGGGAGAGGGGCTTTCAGAGACTCCCGGCTTTGCTCCACTCCCGGCTAACGCGAGCACAATTCCTCCACCTCATGCTCGGCGGCGTGGTGACGGCTGCATTGACCAGGCAGGCACGCGCCGCCGGCGCCTACGACTTCTGGTTCACCCGGCTGAAATACGACTCCGGCGACTGGGACGTGGACGCGCGCATGCCGTCCAACCTCATCACGTCGCTGATCGACTACACCACCCTGCGCGTGGACCCGAAGGAACATGTGCTGGCGCTGTCCGACCCGCGCATGCTGACGGCACCGTTCTGCTACCTGGCCGGGCACAAGCTGGTGGAGTTCAACCCGGCGGAGCGGCGCAATTTCGAGCGCTACGTGCGCAACGGCGGCTTCGTGTTCGTGGACGACTGCAACCACGACATCGACGGCCTGTTCGCCAAGTCGTTCGAAGCGCAGATGGCGTCGATCTTCGGTGCCAAGGCGATGAAGAAACTGCCGAACACGCATGCCATCTATTCCTCGTTCTTCACGTTCGACGGCCCGCCGGCCACCAGCTTCGAACTCAACGGTTGGGGCGACGACCTGGTGCACGAATACCTGCAGGGCATCGAGATCAATGGCCGCCTCGGCGTGCTCTACAGCAACAAGGACTACGGCTGCGAGTGGGACTACGACTGGCGCAACAAGCGATTCCTGGCGGAGGACAATACGAAGTTCGCTGTCAACCTCGTGATCTATGCGCTGACGACATGACTACCGAACCACCCCTGTAGGAGGGCCTTCAGGCCCGACCGTCGATCCGCAGCAAGCATCGGGGCTGAAGCCCCTCCTACATTGCCTCCCCTGACGACATGACCATGACCCCCCTCACCGAATCCGACCTCCAGCAACAGCTCGCCAAACTCGGCGAGCTCCGCGCCGCCATCGGCCAGGCCATCGTGGGCCAGCAGGATGTGGTGGAGCAGTTGCTGATCGGCCTGCTCGCCGGCGGCCACTGCCTGCTCGAAGGCGTGCCCGGCCTGGGCAAGACCCTGCTGGTGCGCTCGCTGGGCCAGGCGTTGCACCTGCAGTTCCGGCGCGTGCAGTTCACGCCCGACCTGATGCCCAGCGACATCCTGGGCACCGAGTTGCTCGAAGAAGACCATGGCACGGGTCATCGCCATTTCCGCTTCCAGCCGGGACCGATCTTCACCAACCTGCTGCTGGCCGACGAACTCAACCGCACGCCCCCCAAGACCCAGGCCGCACTGCTGGAAGCCATGCAGGAACGCACTGTCAGCTACGCCGGCACCACGCATGCACTGCCCTCGCCGTTCTTCGTGTTGGCCACGCAGAACCCGCTGGAGCAGGCCGGCACCTATCCGCTGCCGGAAGCGCAGCTGGACCGTTTCCTGCTGCACATCCGCGTGGACTACCCGACCGAACAGGAAGAGCACGACATCCTGGCGCAGACCACAGGCCGCGCGGATGGCGACGTGCCCCGCGTAATGGAGGGCGAAGCCGTGCTGGCGCTGCAGAAGCACGTGCGCGACGTACATGTCAGCGACGACCTGCTGCGCTGGATCACGAAACTGGTGCGCGCCAGCCGTCCCGGCGACGGGGTGCCCGACGAGGTCCGCAAGTACGTGCGCTGGGGCGCCGGTCCGCGCGCGGGCCAATCGCTGGTGCTCGCCGCGAAAGCGCGCGCGCTGCTGCACGGCCGCCTGGCGGCCACGCGCGAGGACATCGTCGCGCTGGCCAAGCCGGTGATGCGCCACCGCCTGCTGCTGTCGTTCGCGGCGGAAGCCGAGCAGGTCGGCGCGGACGACGTGATCGCCGCGCTGCTGCGCGGCGTGCCATTGACCGCCTGATCGACGCACCGTGGCGCACGACCTGATCCCCGCCGACGTCCGCAGCCGGTTGAAGGACCTGCGGCTGACCGCGCGCCGCGCCATCGGTGCGCAGGGCATCGGTGTGCACCATAGCCGCAGCCGCGGTGCCGGTCTGGAGTTCGCGCAGTACCGCGCCTATGAACCCGGCGACGAACTGCGCCAGATCGACTGGAAGCTGTACGCACGCTCGGACCGCTTCTTCGTGCGCGAAGCCGAGCGCGAGAGTCCGCTGACGGTGTGGATCGTGCTCGATGCGACCGCCTCGATGACGCAGCGCGATGGCGAGCGTGGCACGCGCTTCGATGCCGCGCGCCGGCTGGCCGCCTGCATCGCCGAGCTGGCGTTGCGTCAGGGCGACCGCTTCGGCCTGCTGGTGCTGCATGGTGATGGCGTGCGCCTGGTCTCGCCGGGCAACGGCGTGCGCCAGCGCGACCAGCTGCTACTCGCCTTGCACAGCCTGCGTGCGGACGGCGCATTTCCCGCGCAGGGACGGCTGGGTCCTGTGTTCGAACGCATCGGCGTCGGCGATCTGGTGCTGGTGCTCAGCGATTGGTTCGACGACGCGATTCCCGCTCTGGCGGAACGCCTGGCGGCGGCGCGCCGCGAAGTGCTCGCGATCCAGCTGCTGACGGCGGACGAGCGCGACTTTCCGTTCACCGGCGGGCATCGCTTCCGCGATCCGGAAACCGGCGAGGAACTGCTGGGCGATGCCGCCGCGCTGCGTGCGGACTACCTGCAACGCTTCGCGGAGGCTCAGCGCCTGTTGGATGCGCGACTCGATGCCAGCGGGATCCGCCATGCGCGCTACTACACCGACCAACCGCTGGACCTGCCGCTGCGGCGGCTGTTCGGCGCGCGCGACGCGGCGGAGTACGCATGAGCCTGGCGTTGCTGCTGCCTGCCGGGCTGGTCGCGCTTGTGGCGTTGCTGCTGCCATTGCTGCTGCACCTGGCGCGCCGGCATGAGCAGACACCGACCGACTTCGCCGCGCTGCGCTGGTTGCGGCAGAAGCCCAAGCCCCGCCACCAGATCCGCTTCGACGAGTGGCCGCTGCTGCTGCTTCGTCTTCTGCTGCTTGCGCTGCTGGCGCTCTGGCTGGCCCGGCCGGTGCTGTCGGGCATGGACGATGCGCGCCCGTGGGTCGTCGCCGTGCCCGGCGTGGATGCCGCGATGGCCCGGGGACAGACCGGCGATCAGAAGGCGAGCCTGCGCTGGCTGTCACCCGGCTTTCCGTCGCTGGACGAACCCGTCCCCGGCGGAACGCCCGCCATCGCCAGCCTGTTGCGCCAACTGGACGCCGAGCTGCCGCCCGATACGCCGCTGACCGTGGTGGTACCTGCGACGCTGCAAGGCGCGGATGCCGAGCGACCGATGCTGTCGCGCGCGGTGACGTGGATGGTGGTCGATGGCGCGATGCCGGCGTCGCCCGCGCCGCCGTCGGCACCTCCGTCGCTCGTCCTGCGCCACGAGGCGGGCGACGTCACCGGCCTTCGTTACCTGCGCGCCGCCGCGCGTGCCTGGCAGCCGGATCCCGACAGGCCATCACCCTTGCAGATCGGCATGCGTGAAGACGCCCTGCCTGCGAACACGCGTCCTTTGATCTGGCTGGTCCCCGGTCCGGTGCCCACACCGGTCGTGCAGTGGGTCGCGTCGGGCGGCACCGTGTTGTTGGCGAACGACAGTACGTTCGACGGCTTTGCGCCGGACACGACGCCGTGGCGCGATGCCGATGGCACTGCCGTGGTCGAATCCGCCATCCGCGGCAAGGGACGCGTGCTGCGCTTCACCCGGCCGCTGCGGCCCGATGCGATGCCGGCGCTGGTCGAAGCCGACTTTGCGCAGCGCCTGCGCGCCCTGTTCGATGCTCCTGTCGAGGCGCCCCGTCGTGTGCGGGCCACCGACTACGCACCGGTGACCGGCGGCGAGACCTATCCCGTCGCGCCACGCGACCTGCAGCCGTGGCTGGCGCTGCTGATTGCCCTGCTGCTGCTGGTGGAGCGCTGGATGGCCACGCGACGCACGCGGAGCGCGGCGCCATGACGCTCTCGGCGACCGACCGTCTGGCGCAGGTACGCCGGCATGCGCTGCTCGGCCAGGTGCTGCTGGGTGCGGCTATCCCGGTGGCGGTCGGCGGCGTGTTGTGGCGCGCCGCGTCGCCAGGTCTCGCGACCTGGATCGTCGCCATGGGCATCGCGCTGCTCGCGGTCCTCGCGTGGCGACGGACGCGCGCCTTCGACACCCCCTGGCTGGTGCGCCAGCTCGATGCGCGGCGCAAGGATCTCGACGACAGCGCCGACCTGCTGCTGACGCCGCCCGCTTCGTTGTCACCCCTGCAACAGTTGCAGCAGGCACGCGTGCGCGACCGTCTGCGCACGCGGCCGGCGCCGGACCTGCGTACCCCGTGGCCATGGGCGCGCATCGCGGCGCTGTGGATCGCGGCGACGGTCGTGATCGCAACCGCGCTGCTATGGCCCGGTCGTGCCGGCGAGCCCGGTGTGCTCCAGCCCTCGGACGAACCTGTCCCCACCACGCCCGGCATCCCGCACCTCGTGGCCCAGCGCCTGCATGTGGCCCCGCCCGCCTACACTGGCATCGCAGCGCATGACGAGCCCTCGCTGGACGCGAAGGCCCCGGCCGGCTCGCGATTGGCGTGGACGCTGCGCTTCGATCCGCAACCGACCGCGGCGGCGCTGGTCTTCCACGACGGGCAGCGGATCGCGCTGGCCCGCGACGGCGATACCTGGCAGGCGACACGCGTGCTGGCGAAGTCGACCTTGTATCGCGTGGTTGCCGCCGGCACCGAGGGCCAACCGCCGACGAAGCTGCACCGGCTGGATGCGATCCTCGACCGCGTGCCGGAAGTGAAGGTGCTGGCCCCGGATCGCGGCCTCAGCCAGGTGACGGTGGGGCAGACACGGTGGCCGCTCGCTTTCGAGGCCCGCGACGACTACGGCATCACGCCCAGCGCCACGCTGAAGCTGACGCTCGCGCAAGGCAGCGGCGAGAACATCGCCTTCAAGGAACAGGTGATGACGCTGCGTGGCACAGGTCCGGCGACATCCCGTCGCTTCAGTGCGTCGCTCGACCTGAAGGCCCTCGGCATGGCCGTGGGCGACGACCTGATCGCACAGCTCACCGTGCACGACACCCGTTCGCCCTCACCACAGCGCGCGCAGAGTCCCGGGCTGATCCTGCGCTGGCCCGCCGACCTGGGCCAGGAGAGCACGGGGCTGGAAGGGCTGGTGAAGAAGGTGATGCCGGCCTACTTCCGCAGCCAGCGCCAGATCATCATCGACGCAGAGGCCTTGCAGAAGCAGAAGCGCAGCCTGCCGGCGGAGCGCTTCGTCCAACGCTCCGACGCGATCGGCGTGGACCAGCGCATCCTGCGCCTGCGCTACGGCCAGTTCCTCGGCGAGGAAGCCGAAGGCGAGCCGCAACCGCCGCCGACCAACGATGCGGAGGACGGCCACACGGACGACGACGGCCACGACCATGCCGGCGAATCCGCGCAGGCCGACGACGGCCATGGTCATGGCGAGGCCACCAGCGCGACCGGCGCCAGCTTCGGCCGCGAAGCCGACGTGCTGGAAGCCTACGGCCACACCCACGACCATGCCGAAGCCGCGACGCTGCTCGATCCGGAGACACGCGCCACCCTGAAGAAGGCGCTGGACCAGATGTGGCAATCGGAACTGCACCTGCGCCAGGGCCACCCGGACCGGGCGCTGCCGTTCGCCTACAAGGCGCTGGAGTACATCAAGCAGGTGCAGCAGGCCACGCGCATCTACCTGGCGCGGGTGGGGCCGGAACTGCCACCGATCGACGAGACGCGCCGGCTCGGTGGCGACCGCACGGGCATCGCGCCGCGCGCGCTCGGACCACTCGCCCGCCCGCAGGAAGACGATGCGCCGGCACCAACGCGAGCCTGGTCTGCGCTGGCGAACGACCGCGTGCCCGTGGATGCCGCCAACCTTGATGCATTGCAGGCATGGCTGCGCAGCAACGAGGCGCGCGTGCCGGATGCGCTCGACCTGTTCGCCGCCATCGACGAAGTGCGCGGCGATCCGGCCTGCGCGCCCTGCCGGCAGCGCCTGCGAGCGCTCTTGTGGTCGGTCTCGGCGCAACCCCCTGCGCAGGTGCCGCGGCGCGATGGGGCGGATGAGACAGGGCGTCATTACCTGGATGCCTTGCAGCAGGAGCCGCCGCGATGAATCTGTCCGCCACCCTGCCGCTGTTGCTCGCCGTACTGCTGACGCTCGCCGTGATGATGGCGTGGCTGCGCCTCGCACGGTGGCGTCGCAGCGCACCGCACGACCGCCGAGGTCCGCCGACGCGCTTCGTGTTGCTGTGCCTGCTGCAGCCGGTCGGTGCGCTGCTGCTCTACTTCACCCTGTTGCCTCCGCGACAGACCGTCGCCACGGGCTCGCTGGTGGTGATGACGTCGCGGGCGGACGATGTCGCCCTGCCCGCGACGCTGCAGGGCCAGCCGCGCGTCGTGTTGCCGGAAGCGCCAGCCAATGTCGATGCGGAGCGCGTGCCCGACCTCGGCACCGCGCTCCGTCGTCATCCGGAAGCGCAGGCGCTGCACATCGTCGGTGCAGGCCTGGAAGCACGCGACCGCGATGCGCTCGGCGACCGCGCAGTGACGTTCGCCGCTGCGCCGCTACCGCGCGGCATCATGCAGCTGGCACCGGCCGCGCCAGTCGCACCCGGCACCCCCTTCGTCGTCAGCGGTCGCGTGCACGACCTGCCGCAGGCGACGGTCGTGCTGCGCGATCCGGCCGGCCAGCGCATCAGTACGACGACGCCGGATGCGCAGGGCGGCTTCCGCCTGGGCGGCCTGGCGCGCCTGCCGGGTCCGGCGCAGTTCCGCATCGAGGTGCTCGATGCGAAGCGTGCCGTCGTCGACACCGCGACCGTGCCGGTATGGACGCAGCCCACGCCTGCGCCGCGCGTGTGGGCACTGGCGGGAGCGCCCAATGCGGAGTGGAAGTACCTGCGCCGCTGGGCCACCGATGCCGGCATTCCGCTGCATCTGCAGGTCAGCCTGGGCGGCGGCCTGCAGCTGGGCGATACACCGCTGCCGATGACGGCCGATACGCTGCGTCGGTTCGACGTGGTGCTGCTGGATGCACGCAGCGCTGCGGCGCTCGGCGACGGCCAGCGCGCGGCGCTCATCGCGGCCATCCGCGACGGCCTGGGCGTGCTGGTGCGTGCCGATGGCGCGCTGGCGCCAGGTGTGCAACGCCTGCTCGGCCTGTCGCTGGCCGGCAACGACGACACCGAATTCCACCTGCCACGTCCGGCACCCGATGACGACGCCTGGCGCGCGCGCCGCGGCGCGGGCACCACGGAGGCGCCGGTCGATGCGGATGCCGTGCCGGCGGGACTGCCGACGCTGACGCGGCGGGCACTGCGGACGTCGTCGCCGGAGGCGATCGCGCTGCTGCGCGACGCGGACGGCACCGCGGTCGCCTGGTGGCGCGCGGCGGGCCGCGGGCGCATCGCGGCGTGGACGCCGATCGATACCTACAGGCTGGCGCTGTCCGGACATGCCGACGCCCATGGCGCGTTGTGGTCGCAGGCACTGGGCACGCTCGCGCGCACGACGACGGTCGCTGCTCTGGCGGTACCCGACGACGCCCGTATCTCGCAGCGCGTGGCGCTCTGTGGCCTCAACGACGGGGCGCAGGTGACCGCGCCGGATGGAACCCTCACCCGCGTGCCGCGCGATCCGGTCACCGGCACGGCCCGCTGCGGTGGTTTCTGGCCCCGCATGGCGGGCTGGCATCAGCTGACGTCGGGCGAAGCGGCTGCACCCTTCCACGTGCGTGCGGCAGGGGACGCACCCTCCCTGCATGCCATGGCCGTGCGCGAACAGACCGTGCGCCTGGCGGCAAGACCCTCGACGGGTCAGGTCGCCCCCGCGCTGGCAACGCAGGGGTCGCGTGGGGCCGCGTGGCCGTGGTTCCTCGGCTTCCTGCTCGCGGCCGGTCTGCTGTGGTGGCTGGAGCGCCGCCGTCCCGTGATCGGTTAACGACTCTCGAATGTGAGATACGTAATCTTTCCTTCAGACCCATCCTTCCGGAGTTCCGCATGATCCGAACGGCGATCCCCGCCCTGTTGCTGACCCTCTCGCTGGCCGCGTGTTCAGCGCCCGATACGGATGAGCAGACCGCCGCCGCGGAGCAGGCCCAGGCCGCCGCCAGCGAGGCCGCCACGCCACCGCCCGCGCAACCGGCACCGACCGAACTCGCCGGCACCTGCGACGACACCCAGGCGCAGTGGATCATCGGCAAGACGCCCAGCGAGAAGGACATCGAGCAGGCGAAGACGGACAGCAAGTCGGATTCCGTGCGGGCCCTGAAGCCGGGCGACGCGGCGACGATGGACTTCAATCCGGACCGCCTGAACATCATCCTCGACGACAAGGGCGCGGCGACGTCGGTCAACTGCGGCTGACGTCGCACGCATTGCCAGACAAACCTACGCCGTCCGTCTTTCGCGGACGGCGTTTCTTTTACGCCCCGGCTTACGCCTCACCTGGCCAGACCGTGTTCCGTCCTGCCGTGTAATTCGCCAACGGATGTGGCGCCTGGTCCTTCGTGCGAAGGCCCGATCCCGTTCTGCGCGAGCAGGCGCTCCTGGCCATTCTTCAACCAGGCTTCGGCTTCCGGCGAAGCATGCAGGCGCTCCATCGCAGCGCGGCAAGCATCTGCATCACCCCTCGACGCCGCTTCGAGCATGCGCGCCAGTGCCTCGCGGCCGCTTCCGGCCAACAGCGCATGGCCAGTCGCCGGAAACGTTGCTTCATGCGCCGGCTGCCGTGCTTCATGGCTCGCCAACGGAGGCTCGGGAGGCAACGCACGCTCGCCGAAGATGGGCAGCGGTTGCCGTTCACCCTGCTCCTGCCGGCGCACCGCTTCCTCGAACACCCCCACGATGCGGCTCATGTCATGTCGATCCAGCGCATCCACGCCGTGCTGACTGCCATGTGCGATCGGGCCGACCAGATTGGCCAACCGCCCAAGACCGCTGGCCTTGAAGGCCTGGCCGGCCAGCGGCGTTTCGTTGATGCCTCCGCCGACCAGGCCGGCGACATAGCGCGCGTGTGATCCGAAACCTTCTCGCCCCTCCAGGCTGGATATCGACTGCGCTTCGCCGATATGGGGGCCGGTCTTGTGCGACACCACGCTGTTGTTGACGGTGTAGTTGAGGAAGCCGCCATCGAACGCATCCGCCCGGAAGTCCGGAGCCTGCATCGGCGTCATCCGGTGCTCGCCAAGCCACTGCCGATACCCGTCCGACGCCACGATGTTGGCGGCCCCGGGCGCGTCAAAGGTGCGTCCGCCCCAGCCGAAGGTATGGCTGAGCACCTGCGCATGCGCACCGCCTGCCGAGTGGCCGGTCACCTCTATCCGGTAGCCCTGGCGGCCATAGGTGTCCTGCACGCCCTTGGCGAAGTCGAGCGCCTGCTGGAACTGCGGATCCCAGGCATCGCCTGGCAGCACCGCCTCCTGCAGGCGGGCCATCTGCGCCCGCGTGCGATCAGTGGCCGGCGCCGGCGCTCCCATCAGGTCGGGCAGCTCGCCATCGCGGGCCACGGCGATGTTTGGGCCCTTCCAGTCCAGCGGATCGTCGCTGCCGCGGACGGCGATGACGATGTGCTTCTCGGCGTCGTTGGCGAAGGCATGGATCACCAAGCCGCTGGTGGAATTATGGTCTCCGCTGTGTAGCAGCCTCCATCTCTGCGATCCGAGTGACTCGGCGAAGAGCTGCTCGTAATCCGGGTTGATGCGCTTATCAGCACTGTTGATGCCCGATTGGTCCAGGTAGCTTGCGCGACTGAAGCGCGCCATGACCAACTCTTTTCGGTAATCCACGCCACGTGTCCATTCGGCGGGGGTATCAGGAATTTCAAGATCATCCATGGCATAGCTCCTTGCTGACACCGCTTGTTTGATGCACGCGAGGTCATTCCTGACCCAGGTCATACAGATCTATTCTGACTCGCGTGACGCCTTGTCTCCATAAGTGCGTAGTCTTGTGCTCGGGAAAGTCGTTGCAAATGAAAAGCGTGTCGCCGATACGCTTATCTGGCGGAATGCGATGGCACCGAACCTCCACCGGGATAGTCTCATCTGCATTGCTCAGGCGCCTGCTGCGCTCCTCCGTACATCGGGGATGGCCAGGCTCGCAGCGCGGCGCTGTGTCGTCCTTGCCCCTGATATCACCAACAACCAGTTGTCCGCCGCCAAGCAGCCCCTTGTGGGTCCACTCAAGCTCGGCAGGCTTTACGATGATCAGCGTGCCTGCATCGATGTTCCATCCACATCGCCCCGGCAGGTAGCGGTCCACCACCAGATCCGCTTCCCACGTCTCCCCCTTGCGAACCGGGTAGATGTCGTAGGAGAACGCCTTTTCACCGCCTCCCTCCCAGAAGCCAGCATGATTCCAGCAGCCGCCTTCGCGATTGGTGGACAGGAAAGCGACGCGGAAACGGAAGTCGAGCGTCTCTGGCGCACGGCCATACAGTCGGACGACGTGCGCCGGATAGGGATTCAGCGGCGGATCGGATGGCTCCACCTTCGACGGCGCGACGATGCGGCCGACCGGTCCTGCGGTCTGGCAGGCTGCCAGCAGCGGCAACAATAATAGGGTCAGCGCTGCGGCCCTGGCGGCGGCATTTCGGTCCTGCTTGCACACTGACACGTGGAACCTCCTTGTCGCGTACAGGCCGGACGGTCCGGCCGTGCGGAGTGACGTATTACCTCATCTGCCTTGGTGCATGCGTGAACATGGTCGCAGCGCTCTCTTCCTCCTGTTCTCCTCGCCGCAGCGAAGCGGACAGGGACATTCCTGGCGACCCCGGCTTCGGGGCGTCGGACGCCGTGCACCGCGATGCCGGAAAGTTAACCCATGCGCCCACAAAAAGTTGCCGTTGCAACCAACAAGTGGCGCTCAAAAGGTGTTGTTGCGGCGTCGCAACATCTATGGTCTAGTCGGATTTCCGGTGACATTTCGAAGTGCCGCTGCGCGGGCAGGGCACGGTGTCGCCGTCACTCCGGTTTGAGGCAAGACATGGCCCCTCGCAATCGCCAAGGCGGCTTTGACCAGGGTCTTTACGACCCGAACGACGAACGCGACGCCTGCGGCTTCGGCATGATCGCGCAACTCGACGACCAGCCCTCGCGCGCGCTCGTCGATACCGCCATTGCCGCGCTCTCGCGCATGACCCATCGCGGCGGCGTCGCCGCCGACGGGCTGACCGGCGATGGCTGCGGCCTGCTGATCCGCAAACCGGATGCTTTCCTGCGCGCGCTGGCCGCTGAATCCAGCATCGCGCTGGGCGAGCGCTTCGCTTCCGGCCTGGTCTTCCTGCCGCACGACGACGCGCTCGCCGCGCAGTGCCGCGCCACGCTGGAAGCCGAACTGTTCCGCACCGGCGTGGCGGTGAAAGGCTGGCGCGTGCCGCCGACCAACGACGCGGTGTGCGGGCAACTGGCCAAGGACACGCTGCCGCGCATCGAACAGCTGTATGTCGACGCGGGCGCCGAGCAGGGCGACGACGACTTCACGCTGGCGTTGTTCCTCGCCCGTCGCCGCAGCGAACAGCAGCTGCGTACTTCCGTGCCGGATTTCTATGTGGTGACGCTGTCGCCGCATGCGATCGGCTACAAGGGCATGGTGCTGCCCGACAAGCTGTCGACCTTCTACCCCGACCTGCAGCGCGCCGAGCTGGCCAGCAGCGCGGTGGTCTTCCACCAGCGCTTCTCGACCAACACGCTGCCGCGCTGGCCGCTGGCGCACCCGTTCCGCCTGCTGGCGCACAACGGCGAGATCAACACCATCGAGGGCAACCGCCGCTGGGCGCAGGCGCGCAGCAAGGTGTGGAAGACGCCGCGCTTCGACATCGCCGAGTTCGATCCGGTCATCTCGATGCACGGCTCCGATTCGCAGAGCCTGGACAACATGCTGGAACTGCTCGTCGCCGGTGGCATGGAGCTGATCCAGGCGCTGCGCATCCTGGTGCCGCCGGCCACGCAGTCGCTGGAATTCAAGGACGCCGACCTGGCCGCGTTCTACGAGTTCTACGGCCTCAACACCGAACCGTGGGACGGTCCGGCCGGCATCGTCTCGATGGACGCGCGCTACGCCGCATGCACGCTCGACCGCAACGGCCTGCGCCCCGCGCGCTGGATGCTGACCAGCGACCGCCACTTCATCGTCGCCAGCGAAGCCGGCGTGTGGGAAGTGCCGGCCGAGCGCGTGACCCGCAAGGGCAAGCTCGGCCCGGGCGAGATGATGGCCATCGACCTCAAGCGTGGCGACCTGCTGGACAGCGAGGCGGTGGACCGCATCAACCGCGGTCGCGCGCCGTACAAGCAATGGCTGCACCAGGGCGTCACCTACCTGCAGACCGAGCTGATCGATCCGTCGCTGACCGATGCGCCGTTCGACGAGAAGACGCTGCGCGGCTACCACAAGCTGTTCCAGCTGACGTCGGAGGAAGTCGAAGGCGTGCTCCGCCCGCTGGCGGAGACCGAGCAGGAAGCCACCGGCTCGATGGGCGACGACACGCCGATGGCCGTGCTGAGCCGACAGACGCGTCCGCTGTACGACTACTTCCGCCAGGCGTTCGCGCAGGTCACCAACCCGCCGATCGATCCCCTGCGCGAAGACTGCGTGATGTCGCTGACCACCCAGCTGGGACGGGAGACCAACATCTTCCACGCCGGGCCGGAAACTGTGCACCACATCATCCTCAATTCGCCGGTGCTGTCCCAGCGCAAGCTGCGGCAGATCGTGAAGATGGCGCCGTACGACCAGAAGCACCGCTACATCGACCTGTCGTACGACCCCGCGGAAGGCATGAAGGCCGCCATCGAGCGCATCAGCGCCGAGGTGGCGCAGGCCGCACGCGAGGGCATGGTGATGGTGGTGCTGAGCGACCGCCGCCCGCAGCAGGGCCGGCCGATGGTGCACGCCCTGCTCGCCACCGGCGCGGTGCACCACCACCTGTGCCGCGAAGGCCTGCGCTGCGACGTCAACCTGATCGTCGAAACCGGCACTGCGCGCGACCCGCACCACATCGCCTGCCTGATCGGCGTGGGCGCCACCGCCGTGTATCCGTACCTCGCCTACCAGACGCTGTTCGACCTGGGCCGGCGCGGCATCCTGCAGATCAAGAAAGGCGGCGAGCAGGCGCAAATCGGCCGCAGCTACCGCAAGGGCATCTACAAGGGCCTGTCCAAGATCATCTCGAAGATGGGCATCTGCACCATCAGCAGCTACCGCGGCGCGCAGCTGTTCGAGATCGTCGGGCTGGATCCGGAGGTCGTCGACCTCTGCTTCGCCGAAACGCCGTCGCGCATCGGCGGCGTCGGCTTCGAACGGCTCGACCTGGAAGCCCGCCAGCTGGAAGCGCGCGCCTGGAACGACCGCGAGTCGCCCGAAGTCGGTGGCCTGCTGAAGTACGTGCACGGCGGCGAGTACCACATGTACAACCCGGACGTGGTGATGACGCTGCAGCGCGCGACGCGCACCGGTGAAGCGCGCGACTGGCACGCCTATGCCGACGCGGTGAACTCGCGGCCGCCCTCGGCGCTGCGCGACCTGCTGCAGTTGAAGAAGGCCGACACACCGACGCCGCTGACCGAGGTGGCCGACGCCTCCGACCTGCTGCGCCGCTTCGACACCGCGGCGATCTCGCTCGGCGCACTGTCGCCCGAGGCGCACGAGGCGCTCGCCATCGCGATGAACCGCCTCGGCGGCCGCAGCAACTCCGGTGAGGGCGGCGAAGACCCCGCGCGCTACGGCACCGAGAAGCGCAGCAAGATCAAGCAGGTCGCTTCCGGCCGCTTCGGCGTGACGCCGGAGTACCTGGTCAATGCCGAAGTGCTGCAGATCAAGGTCGCACAGGGCGCCAAGCCCGGCGAAGGCGGCCAGCTGCCCGGCCACAAGGTCAACGAGCTGATCGCGCGGCTCCGCTACGCCAAGCCCGGCATCGGCCTGATCTCGCCACCGCCGCACCACGACATCTATTCGATCGAAGACCTCGCGCAGCTGATCTTCGACCTCAAGCAGGTCAACCCGACCGCGCTGGTGTCGGTGAAGCTGGTGTCGCACGCAGGCGTGGGCACCATTGCCGCGGGCGTGGTGAAGGCGGGCGCGGACCTGATCACCATCTCCGGCCATGACGGCGGCACCGGCGCCAGCCCGGTGAGCTCGATCCGGTATGCCGGCGTGCCATGGGAACTCGGCGTCGCCGAAGCGCACCACGCGCTGGTGGTGAACCAGCTGCGCGACCGCACCGTGCTGCAGACCGACGGCGGCCTGAAGACCGGCCTGGACGTGGTCAAGGCGGCGCTGCTGGGCGCCGACAGCTTCGGCTTCGGCACCGGCCCGATGATCGTGCTGGGTTGCAAGTACCTGCGCATCTGCCACCTCAACAACTGCGCCACCGGCGTGGCCACGCAGGACGAGCGCCTGCGCACGCAGTACTTCACAGGCCTGCCCGAGCGCGTGGAGAACTTCTTCCGCCTGCTGTCCGAGGAAGTGCGGCAGTGGCTGTCGTACCTGGGCGCGCGCTCGCTGGACGAGATCGTCGGTCGCACCGACCTGCTGCAGCAGATCGAGGTGTCGCCGCGGGAAGGCGTCAACATCGACCTGTCGCGCCTGTTGAAGGGCGCAAAGGTCGACAGCAGCACCTGCGCTGCGCAGCGTCTGTACGAGTCGCCGGACAGCCTGGCCACCCAGTTGGACGGCCTGCTCGCCGAACCGATCCGCAGGAAGAGCGGCGGCGACCATCGCTTCCTGATCCACAACACCGACCGCAGCATCGGCACGCGCCTGTCCGGCACCATCGCGCGCGTACATGGCAACCACGGCATGGCCGACGCACCGTTGAACCTGCGCTTCCGCGGCAGTGCCGGCCAGAGCTTCGGCGCATTCAACGCCGGCGGCCTGCTGATGGAGCTGGAAGGCGAAGCCAACGACTACGTGGGCAAGGGCATGGCCGGCGGCCGGCTGGTCGTGCGTCCGCCGCGCGGCGCGCGGTTCGAGGCACGCAACACGCCGATCATCGGTAACACCTGCCTGTACGGCGCCACCGGCGGCGAGCTGTTCGCAGCCGGACGTGCCGGCGAGCGATTCGGCGTGCGCAACTCCGGCGCGCTGGCGGTGATCGAAGGCGCGGGCGACCACTGCTGCGAGTACATGACCGACGGCATCGTGCTGGTGCTCGGCAAGGTGGGCCTGAACTTCGGCGCCGGCTTCACCGGGGGCCTGGCCTACGTGCTCGACCTGGACCGCGATTTCGTCGACCGCTACAACCACGAACTCATCGACATCCACCGCATCAGCCCGGAAGGCTTCGAAAGCCACCGCCAGCACCTGCACACGCTGATCAGCCGCCATCGCGAACTGACCGGCAGCATCTGGGCGCAGCAGATCCTGGACGAGTTCCGCGACTACGTGGGCAAGTTCTGGCTGGTGAAGCCGAAGGCCGCGAGCATCGATTCGTTGAACGAGACCTTGAGGCGCGCGGCATGAGTGCGCGCCGGTGCCCGGGACTCGCCCCTTCCCCCGCGTGCGGGGGAAGGCTGGGATGGGGGCAGACCGAAGCCAGGACGCTCGGCCGCCTGCATCCCGCACGAAGCAGACACTCGACGCGAACACGGCATCACCACCGTCCCGGCGCCGGTTGTCCCCCCACCCCAACCCTCCCCCGTGAACGGGGGAGGGGGCAGAGGCACGCCCCATGAGCAAGAAGCAGGTATTCCAGTTCCTCGACCTGCCGCGGACGATGCCGCAGCGCATTCCGCTGGAGCTGCGCACGTCCGGCGACTGGGGCGAGCTGTACGGCAAGTTCGGCAAGGAGGAAGCCCAGTACCAGGCCGGCCGTTGCCTGGATTGCGGCAATCCGTACTGCAGCTGGAAATGCCCGGTGCACAACGCCATCCCGCAGTGGCTGCAGCTGCTGCAGGAAAACCGCATCGAGGAAGCCGCCGAGCTGTGCCATTCCACCAATCCGCTGCCTGAAGTCTGTGGCCGCGTCTGCCCGCAGGACCGCCTGTGCGAGGGCAGCTGCACGCTGGAGGAATTCGGCGCGGTCACCATCGGCGCAGCGGAGAAGTACATCGTCGATACCGCGCTGGCGAACGGCTGGCGCCCGGACCTGAGCGACGTGAAGCCGACCGGCAAGCGCGTGGCCGTGATCGGTGCCGGGCCGGCGGGGCTGGGCTGCGCCGACCGCCTCGCGCGCGCCGGCATCCAGGCCGTGGTGTACGACCGCTACGAGCAGATCGGCGGCCTGCTGCAGTTCGGCATTCCCAGCTTCAAGCTGGACAAGAGCGTCATCGCGCAGCGGCGCGAGGTGCTGGAGGGCATGGGCGTCGAGTTCCGCCTGGGCGTGGACGTGGGTCGCGACGTGACCCTGGCGCAGTTGCTGGACGAGTACGACGCCGTCTTCCTCGGTACCGGCGCCTATCGCTACACCGACGGCGGGTTGCCGGGACAGGATCTTGAAGGCGTGCTGCCTGCCCTGCCCTTCCTGGTGCAGAACGGCCGCATCGTCGGTGGCGGCGATCCGTGGGGTCGCCCGATCGCGGGCTGGGAAGACAAGCTGGCGTTGCCCGACCTGCACGGCAAGCGCGTGGTGGTGCTGGGCGGCGGCGACACCGGCATGGATTGCGTGCGCAGTGCCATCCGCCTGGGTGCGGCCAAGGTCACCTGCGCCTATCGCCGCGATGAAGCGAACATGCCCGGCTCCGCGCGCGAAGTCGCGAATGCGCGCGAAGAAGGCGTGCGCTTTTTGTTCAACCGCCAGCCGCTGGGCGTCGTGGCCGGCGACGACGGCACGGTGGCCGGCGTGCAGGTCGTCGAAACGAAACTCGGCGAGCCGGACGAACGCGGGCGCCAGAGCGCAGTGCCGATCGAAGGCAGCGAGTCGGTGCTGGAGGCCGACGTGGTGATCATCGCGTTCGGCTTCTCGCCCAGCGTGCCCGCATGGCTGGCCGAACAGGGTGTGGAAGGCACGCCGAACGGGCGCATCGTGGTCGGCGGCGGCGACCGCCTCGCCTTCCAGACCACGAACCCGAAGCTGTTCGC
The DNA here is from genome assembly GCF_029542205.1 of Pseudoxanthomonas sp. SE1. Lineage (NCBI taxonomy): Bacteria > Pseudomonadati > Pseudomonadota > Gammaproteobacteria > Lysobacterales > Lysobacteraceae > Pseudoxanthomonas > Pseudoxanthomonas sp. SE1. The sequence continues at coordinate 4,186,591 of NZ_CP113783.1, forward strand.
CGGCGGCGATGCAGTGCGTGGCGCGGACCTGGTGGTCACGGCAGTGGCCGAGGGGCGCGACGCGGCGGGCAGCATCGCGACGCTGCTGCTGACATAGGGTGGGCTCAAGCCCACCGTGTCGCGGAGCCGCGCACCGCTCGCTCATGCGTGGCGACCACCGTGGCGGGCTTGAGCCCGCCCTACGCTAGACTCGCCGCTCACCTTCCACACGATCCGCCCATGCGCCTCGGCCTTGCCGCCAACCGCCTGCATCACCACACCGAGGACGCCGCGCTGTTCCGCTGGCTGCGCGCCAGCGAATCCGGCATCCGCGAACTGCAGTTGGGCCTGCATGCCGTCGGACGCACGCACGATGCGATTGCGGCTGCCGGCATGCTGCGCGGCTACGACGGACTCAGGCGCTATCCCTACGGCCGCGATGGCGGGTTGATGAAGCTGGTGGCGGAAGTCGTCGGGCTGGAAGGCGCGGAACGGAATCTCGATGGCGCGATCTACTTCATCGATCCCGTGGATCCGTCCTCGATCTTCCCCGAAGCCGTGGCGCTGAAGCGGCAGTGCGTCATCCACGGCAAGCCGTTCCTTTCCACCGTGGCGTCGGCACGCGACTGGGTCGAGATGGAGCGCATCCACGCCGGTTTCGCACCGGACCGCGGGGCGGACCGCTTCCATGCACTGGAAACGCAGACGCTGGCCCTGATCGCGCACGATGCGATGAAACCGCAGATGGTCGCGTTCGTCGGCGATCATTTCGACGTGCTGTCGCGTTTCGCCCACCGCATGGCCACCGGCACCACCGGCCAGCAACTCAATGAACTGGCGTGGAGCCGCGGTTGGCCAACCGATACGCCGTGGGTGGAGCGCTTCCAGAGCGGCCCGCTGGGCGGCGACGCGCAGATCGCCGATCGCGTGCTGGAACACCGCTGCCAGCGCGTGATCTTCTTCGAGAACCCGCATGTCGCGCGCCAGCACGAGGCCGACATCCAGCTGCTGGAGCGCGCCGTCACCACCGTAACCGACGAGGCCGTGTGCACGACGTCGCTGGCCGTGGCCAGGCGATGGTGTGAGGCGGTAACCAAGCGCCGCCTCGCTGTTGTGGGAGCGACGTAAGTCGCGAAGGCGCGAGGCCTGTCGAGGCATGCCTGTTGGCCATCATGGGAATGACGATCGAAGTTGGTTGAGAAGGCGTTCGCGACTTACGTCGCTCCCACAAGAGAAACGGCTCCATGGACCCCCACCCACCCCGCCACCTGCTGAAAGACCTGTCCCTCTCCGCCATCGCCGCCGGCTTCGTCACCGTGCTGGTCGGCTTCGCCAGCTCCGCCGTCATCGTATTCCAGGCGGCCCAATCGCTGGGCGCCTCGCCGGCCGAGATCAGTTCCTGGATGTGGGCGCTGGGCCTGGGCATGGGACTGACCTGCATCGGCTTGTCGCTGCGCTACCGCATGCCGGTGGTGACTGCGTGGTCCACGCCGGGGGCCGCCATGCTGATCAGCAGCGCGGCCGGGTTGCCGCTGTCGGATGCGATCGGTGCGTTCCTGCTGTCGGCGCTGTTGATCGCGGCCTGCGGCTTTTCGGGTTTCTTCGAACGGATGATCAGCCGCATCCCGGTGTCGCTGGCGTCGGGCATGTTGGCCGGCGTGCTGCTGCGCTTCGGCCTGGAGGCGTTTGGCGCGATGAAGACGCAACTGGGCATGGTGCTGACGATGTTCGTCGTCTACCTGCTCGCGCGCCGCCTGCTGCCGCGCTATGCGGTGATCCTGACCTTGCTCGTCGGCATCGCCTTCGCGGCCGGGCTCGGATTGCTGCGTGTGGATGGGCTTTCGCTGGAACTGGCGAAGCCGATCTTCATCGCGCCCACCTTCTCGTTGGCCGCAGTGGTCGGCATCGCGCTCCCGTTGTTCATCGTGACCATGGCCTCGCAGAACGTACCGGGCGTGGCGGTGATCCGTGCGTCCGGGTATGCGATCCCGATCTCGCCCGTGATCGGCTGGACCGGTGTCGCCAACCTGCTGCTGGCGCCGTTCGGCGCGTTCGCGTTGAACCTCGCCGCGATCACCGCCGCGATCTGCATGGGCCGCGAAGCGCACGAGGATGCCTCCCGGCGTTACGTGGCGGCCATCGCGGCCGGGGTGTTCTACGTCGTCGTCGGCCTGTTCGGTGCGACGGTGGCCGCGCTGTTCGCCGCGTTCCCGAAGGAACTGATCCTGGCGATCGCCGGCATCGCGCTGTTGGGCACCATCGGCAACAGCCTTGCCGCCGCGCTGCGCGAGGAATCCGATCGCGAGCCGGCGCTGGTCACGTTTCTGGTGACCGCATCCGGATTGTCGCTGGCAGGTATCGGATCGGCTTTCTGGGGACTGCTCGCCGGCGTGGCCGCGCTGCTGGTGTGGCGGCGCGCATAGCGAGCGCCCGTGTTCGCGTGCCGCTCATGCAGGTGAAAGCGGCGTGGACTATTCAGTTTGAAGCCGTCGGATTCACCCGGGGGTGATGTGGGCGTGGGCAGGATCGCCGCTACACCCTTGCAGGAGAATCCCATGCACACCACCCGCTACCGCCAGCACCTGTTGACCCTGGCCGCGCTTGCCGCCCTTTCCGGCACCGCCTTCGCGCAGGCGCCCGCGCCCACGGCCGGCAAGGACGCGCTGAAGGAGCCGCAGGTACGCGCGCTGCTGACCGAGAAGGGCTACACCAACATCGACGACCTCGATTTCGAGGACGGCCAGTGGGAGACCGATGCCACCAGCGCCAACGGTGACCGCGTCGATGTGCGCATCAATCCGGCCAGCGGCGACATCGTGGCGGAGAAGCTGGTGTCGAACCTGAGCGAGAACGACATCAAGGCCAAGCTGGCCGCCGCCGGTTACTCGAAGATCCACGATGTCGGCTTCGACGACGGCGTCTGGAAGGCCGAGGCCGAGCGGGCCGACGGCAACGATGTCGAGATCCACCTGGCCGCCAACACCGGCGAGGTCATCCACGTCGAGAACGATTGATCGACATCGTCTGCCCACCATGAAGAAGGCCGCCCGAGGGCGGCCTTCTTCTTAACGTGCCTGGGCCGAGGGAGGCCGCGCGAAACGCCAGCCCACCAGCCAGCCGATGGCCAGCAGCAGCGCCGCCAGCAGCCACGGAGCGCCGGGCAGATGCATCGGCGCCTGCTTGCCGATGAACAGCGCGAAGGTGCCGGCGAACATCATCGGACCCACGATGCCGGCCAGGCTCACCAGGCTCATCAACGCCCCCTGGATGCGGCCCTGCACGTCGGCGCCCACCTGCTGCGTGATCAGCGCCTGCGTGGCCGGACCCGCGAGGCCCCACAGCGCGCTGATCGGCAGTCCGATCAGGAACATCCAGCCGACGTCCGCCGTCCCGTAGATGAAGAAACCGACCACGCCGCAGGCCAGACCGAACAGCAGCGTGCGGCGCTCGCCGAACTTCGGTACCACACGGCCGACCAGACCCGCCTGTACGATCACGCTGAACACGCCGACCGCGGCCAATACCCAGCTGACCTGGCGCTCGCTCCAGCGATACTGGTACTCGGCGAACAGCACGAACACGCTCGGATAGACGTAGTGCGCGAGGTTGGCGATCAGCACCACGGCGGCCAGCCCGAACACCTGCGGATAGCGCTTCAGCAACACCATCGATCCGACCGGGTTGGCATGCGCCCAGTCGAACGTCGCGGTCCGCTTCTCCTTCGGCAGCGATTCCGGCAGCACGAAGTAGCCGTACAGGAAGTTCAGCAGCGCCAGGCCCGCCGCGAACCAGAACGGCAGGCGCAGGTCGATGGCACCCAGCTCGCCGCCGATGATCGGGCCGATGATGAAACCGACGCCGAATGCGGCGCCGATCATGCCGAAGGCCTTCGCGCGGCCTTCCGGCGGCGTGATGTCGGCGATGTAGGCATTGGCCGTGGTGAAACTGGCCGAGAACACCCCCGAGAAAATGCGCGCCACCAGCAACCAGGGCAACGACTGCGCGAGTGCCATCAGGATGAAGTCGACGCCCAGCCCCAGGCACGACAGCAGGATCACCGGCCGACGGCCGAAGCGGTCCGACAGTGTTCCCTGGATCGGGGTGCAGACGAACTGGATGGCCGCGAACAGCATGCCGAACACGCCCACCCACCATGCGGCCTGCGCGAAGTCACCGCCCGTGAACTGGCGCACCAGCCCCGGCAGAACCGGAATGATCACGCCGAACGACAGCACGTCGATCAGCACGGTGATGAAGATGAAGATCAGCGCGGCGCGACGACCGGGTTGTGCGTGCGATTCGGCGTTCACGGGACCGGGACAGGCGGAAGGGTGCGCAAGTGTAGGCCATGCCACCAGCCGTGGTGGAGGCTTCTTGTGGGAGCGACGTCAGTCGCGATCGCAGACCATGGCGGTCCATGATGTTCGATGTTCGCGATCTGGACGCACTTCCGCACCCTTGGCGCCGTGCACACCGGTACGCGTGCGATCGCGACTGACGTCGCTCCCACAGGTGGGCTCTACAGGACGGCCGCCGAGATCACATGGCTCAGCCGATGGCGCTGGCCGGGCTCCAGTTCGATGGCATCGTCGCTCGCATTCGCGGCTTCCAGGCAAACAAAGTTCCGCCATCCCGCGTCGGGCAGATCGGCCATGCCGCGCGCGCCGGCCTCGCCCGGATTCCACACCACCAGCGAGCGGCTGCCGAAGGTGTCGAGCCGGATGCGGCGACCGCCTGCGGGGTCGAGCAGGTCGAACCGGTGTCCGGTGCCGGCATAGATGCGGTCGCTGCGGCCAGGATCGCGCGGGTCGTGCAGCGACCAGTCGCCGGACTGCACGTGCGTGCCGCCGTCGTACTTGTCGTCGTAGCGCAGGCCGTCGAGCCCGGTGACGCGCACCTGCATCGCATCGGCGACGTGGAAGTAGGTATGCAGGGCCTGCGTCAGCCGGTACGGTGCTTCACCACGATGCAGCGTGTCGATGCTCTGCCGCAGCTCGCGCCCGATGTGCAGGGACATCTGCAGTTCCAGCGGCACGCCGTCGCGCAGCGGCAACGCGAGCTTCAGCACGACACCGCCATCGGCTTCGCGACGCGCGTCGGTCAGCGGCCAGCGCGAGAGGCGGGCGTGGCCGTGTTGGGGGGCGTCGTCCGGCTGTCCCTGTCTGCCGAAGTACGGCCAGCAGACAGGCACACCGCCCCGGATCGCTTTCGGCGGCAATGCGGTGGTGGGTGATACCCAGAGCAGGTCATCGAAGCCTGTTGGCACGAACGACAGCACCTGCGCGCCATGCAGACTGAGGCGGGCGACGGAGAACGGTGTTTCCACACGCAGCACGTCGATGCCCTGCCAGGCCTCACGGGTCACGCCATCGGGAAGCGCATTCATGGCCGGGGCGACTCCGGCAGCGCAACGGGAGGACCTTCGGCCTTCAATGCGGTGAGGATTTTCGTGCCAGCCCGGCCGTCTGCGGGCAGCAGGCCCAGGCGCTGCTGTTCGAGGACGATGGCGCGCCGCGTCTGCGTACCGATCATGCCGTCCGCGGTACCGATGGCGTGGCCTCGCGCGAGCAGCAGGGTTTGCAGCGCACGGCGTTCCGGACGCCCCAGGCCGGGATCGTCCGTCGGCCAGGCCGTGACCAGGCCCGTGCCGCCACGCAGGCGGTCGGCCAGCAGCGCGATGGCCAACGCGTAGCTTTCCGCTGCGTTGTAGGAATAGATCGCGTCGTAGTTCTTGAACACCACGAACGCAGGACCCGCGACACCCGTCGGCACCAGCACTGCGGCATTGCGGTCATCCGCCGGCAACGGCTGGCCATCGATGCGGGTCAAGCCCTGCGCCACCCACTGGGTCAGGGGCTTGCGGCTCGTGCGTCCTGCCTGCGCGATGTCGAAGCCGGCAGGCAGCCTCACCTCATACCCCCACGGCTCGCCGGTGCGCCATCCGGACTTCACCAGATAGTTCGCGGTAGAAGCCAGCGCATCGGGAATGCTGTCGATCAGGTTGCGACGACCATCGCCGTCGAAGTCGACCGCGATGCGTTCGTATGTGCTGGGCATGAACTGCGTATGGCCGAAGGCGCCGGCCCACGATCCGTTCAATCCCTCCGCCCGCACGTCGCCGGCCTGCAGCAACTCCAGCGTGGTCAGGAACTCGCCGCGGAAGAACGCCTGGCGACGGCCGAAGCACGACAGCGTGGAAAGCGACACCAGCAGCGGGCGTTTGCCGAACACGCGACCGTAGTCGCTCTCCACGCCCCACACGGCGACGACGGTCGCAGGGTCCACGCCATAGGCCTGCGATACGCGGCCCAGCAGTTCCGCATGCGTCGTCAGCATCGCCTGCCCGTCCGCCACGCGCTGGTCATCGACCAGCGCGGCCAGGTAATCCCACAGCGGCGTGGTGAACTCCGGCTGCGCATCCAGCAGGTCCAGCACGCTCATGTCGGCGACCAGGTCTTTCGTGTAGGTGTCGAAGCTGGCCGTCGTGACGCCCTGCTTTTCGGCAATGCCGCGCAGGGTGGTCATGCAGGTGGTGAAGACGGGATCCGGCACCGGCCCGGCAATGGCGGCCGATACGGGTGGCGAAGGAGCCACGACCGGGGGCGAATCCTGCGCAAAGATGGGACCTGCCGCCATCGACAGCAGAAGCAAGAGCGCGGAGTGTTTCATGGCGGCCTCCCTGGCCTTTTCTGGGGGAGGCGTCACTTTGCCCTCAGGTGACTGCGAAGCCAAGCCACCGATTGCGCGGGCGAGGCCATGTCGCTTGGAACGTCACCGGGGATGGACGCTCCAGTAGACCTCTGTCTTCGGCGAGCAATGGAAGCCCTCCAGCCGTGTATCCACACTCAGATGTTCAAGGATGTCATTGGAAGCGCACAGGAACGTGCAGTGACTATCCCAATGGGCCGTCCATAGCAGGCGCCGGTCCGGGGTGTGGATGCTGCAGTGGGAGGGAAGCTGCACGGAACCAGCCACCAGGTCGCCGATCGGATGCATTCGGGCGCCTTCCCCGAATTCATCCGCGACGACAGCCGCGTCATGACCAAGCTCCGCGAACATCTGCATCACCATCGCAAACATCAGTTCCGGATGGTGGCCTTCGGCCGGAGGGATGAGTCCTTCTCTTGCAAGGCAAGACACCAGCCGTTCCGCCAGATCCTCGCGACACAGATCGCGACGCAGTCCAAGGAGCGAGGTCCTCAGCGCGATGTCGATCTCCTCGAGCGACTCGAAGCCCGCGAGCCGCTGGACGTCGGCCCAGCAGACCGGCGCGCAGTTCGCCACGATCATCCGATGATCCGGATAGGTGTCTGGCCGGAACCGATCCCGCAGCATCGAACGCGGCCTGATGAAAGGCGAGAGCGCCACGTAAATCGTGTCGTACTCGCCCGCGAAATGCGCGAGGATCTTCCCGTCCTGCGGACACCTCGGCGACACGGACCCGCCGAGCGGAACACTCATGGCGCCTCCCTGTTGCCCGGTCGTCCGTGCAGGCTGCAATGACCCGCCGGCGTCATTCGACCTTTACCTCATACTCCACCACCTCCACCGGCGGCACCGTTTCCCACGAACGCCGATAAACCATCCGCACGGTGACCTCGCCCGGCTTCTCCGCGCGGAACCACCAACGCGCCAGCGACGGTGCGCCCGGCATCGGCGGCTGGGTATCCATCGGCGGCGGCGTGGCCGGGCCGGTGGTCCGGGCCAGCACCGGGGCACCGTCCGAGGTGAATTCCCACTGGTAGCCCGTGCTGGCATTGGCCATCAAGGCAATCTCGAGCACCTGGCCCACCCGCATCGTCACCGGCGCGTCGCCTTGTGGGCGGACCAGGCCATCGTCAGACAGCGCATCCGTGGGCGGACCGCTGCCAATGACGGGGCCGCTGGCACAGGCAAACAGCAGCAGGCACAAGCACGGCAACAGCAGTGATCGCATGGTCGCGTCCTTCCTGGAGACGCCGTCCTTATACACCCCGGCTTTAGGCCCCGTCCGTAAAATGGCGGCATGAACAATACCCCCCAGGATTCCTCGCTGGGTCGCGAGGTCGCGTATCCCGCGCATTACGACCCCACCCTGCTGTTCCCCATCCCGCGCCAGGGTGCGCGGGACGAGATCGGCATCGCCGCCGATGCCCTGCCCTTCGTCGGCCACGACCGCTGGCATGGCTATGAACTGAGCTGGCTGGATGCCCGCGGCAAGCCGCGCGTGGCGACCGCCACCCTGACCGTGCCGTGCACGTCGCCGTGCCTGATCGAATCCAAGTCGCTCAAGCTCTACCTCAACTCGCTCAACAGCACCCGCTTCAACAGCGACGCCGCCGTGCTGGAGCGCATCGCCACGGACCTGTCGGCGCGCGCCGGCGCGGATGTGGGCGTGGTGCTCGGCCTTCCACCGATGGCGGAAGCACCCGAGGGTGAATCGATCGATGAGCTGGACGTGGAGATCGACCATTACGGCCCGCCGCGTGCCGAGTTCCTGGCCGCCGATCCGGAAGAACAGGTCGAGGAAGTGCTGTCGTCCGGATTGCTGAAGTCGAACTGCCCCGTCACCGGCCAGCCCGACTGGGCCACGGTGGTGATCCGTTACCGCGGCCCGCGCGTCGACCGTGTCGAGCTGCTGCGCTATCTGGTCAGCTTCCGCGACCACGCCGAATTCCACGAACAATGCGTCGAACGGATTTTCCACGACGTGATGGCGCACTGCCGGCCTTCGTCACTGTCCGTCGAAGCGCGCTACACACGGCGTGGTGGCCTGGACATCAACCCGTGGCGGGCAACGTCGGACATGAATGCACCGCTCATGAAGCGCGACGTACGACAGTAAAGTTACTCAGGTAACAATAGAGCCCATTTCACGCCCGCGCTATGGTTTCTTAACAACGCACGTGCAACGCTTGCTCATCCCACAGCCCGCCAGGAAGGGTGGTTGCAATGAGCACAGAAAAGAAGGCTGACTTCTCAGACGTCAGCGCTAAGGTGACATCGACCGAGCAGATCGTCGAGAAAGCGGATTTCTCGGACGTTACTGCGCGCGTCGAGAGCACCGAGGAGATCGTGGGTCAGCAGACCTATACGATCGAGAAGGGCGACACGCTCTCCAAGATCGCGAAGGAACATCTCGGCAGCGCCAATGCGTGGAAGCAGATCTTCGAAGCCAATCGCGACACCATCGACGATCCGGACCGCGTCTTTCCCGGGCAGGTCATCAAGCTGCCCCCGAAGCCTGCCGACGCCTGATCGCCACTCCACTTCATCCACAAGGATCGAACCCATGAAGCAGAACCGCATTTCTTACGCACTGGCCGCTGCGCTGGTCGGCACCGTCGCCCTGGTCGGCTGCAAGAAGAAAGAAGAACCCGTCGTCGCGCCGCCGGCCGCCGTTGAGCCGGCGCCTGCACCCGCCGAGCCCATACCCGCGCCCATGCCTGTCAGCGCAACCAGTGTGACGGTTGGTAACACGATTGCTGCGGACAAGTCCGTCGCCGCCGTCGGCATGTTCGGCGTCAAGGACAAGATCATCGTGTCGGTCAAGACCGATGCCGCCACGCCGGCCGACGCCACCATTGACGCCAAGCTGACCTTCCAGGACGGCCAGGAAGCCGGCAAGCAGTCCACGACCGTCAAGGCCGAAGACGCTGGCACCACCAACATCGAGTTCACCAAGGCCACTGATTGGCCTGCCGGCAAGTACAAGGTCGACGTGACCTTGAATGGCCAGCCGGTCGGCATGACCCAGGAAATCGAAGTCAAGTAATCCGCAAGGCAAGTCTCTCTCCCACGTGTGTGGGGCAAGCTCGGGCGTGGAGGAATCCACGCCCGCTTTTTTTGCGTGGCGTTTGGACAGATGGACCGTTCCGGCCGCAACCGCTCCGAGCTTTCCCGCCTGTCCCGGGACAGGTGCGGCATGCGACACCGGCATCCATACCCCCTCGTTTTGCCCTGGGTGCGGCGGCGCGCGACAATGGCGTGCTGATTTCCCCATCGCCCCTTGTCGAGAGTCCTGATCCCCATGTCGGATACGCCCCGCATCATCTACACCCTCACCGATGAAGCCCCGTTCCTCGCCACCCAGTCGCTGCTGCCGATCGTCGAAGCGTTCACCAAGCCCGCCGGCATCGCCGTGGAGACCCGCGACATCTCGCTGGCCGGCCGCCTCCTGTCGCAGTTCCCCGAATACCTGAGCGATGCGCAGAAGATCAGCGACGACCTGGCCGAGCTGGGCCAGCTGGCGACGCAGCCGGAAGCCAACATCATCAAGCTGCCCAACATCAGCGCCTCGGTGCCGCAGCTGAAGGCCGCCATCAAGGAACTTCAATCCCAGGGCTATCCGCTCCCGGACTACCCCGACGAGCCGAAAGACGACAAGGAGAAGGACGCCAAGGCGCGCTACGACAAGGTCAAGGGCAGCGCGGTGAACCCGGTGCTGCGTGAAGGCAATTCCGACCGCCGCGCGCCGCTGTCGGTCAAGAACTTCGCCCGCAAGCACCCGCACCGCATGGGCGCGTGGAGCCGCGATTCGAAGTCGCATGTCGCGCACATGGCGTCCGGTGATTTCTTCGGCAGCGAACAATCGGCCACGCTGGCGGCCGATGGCGCGTTGAAGATCGAACTGGTCGACACCGACGGCACGGTCACCGTGCTGAAGGACAAGGTGAAGGTGAAGGCTGGCGAGATCGTCGATGCCGCCTCGATGAGCCGCAAGGCGCTGGCCGCGTTCGTCGCCGCCGAGATCGCCGATGCGAAGGCCAAGGGTGTGCTGTTCTCGCTGCACCTCAAGGCCACGATGATGAAGGTCTCCGACCCCATCATGTTCGGCGTGGTCGTCAACGAGTTCTACAAGACCGCGCTGGCCAGGCATGCCGCCGTGCTGGAGCAGATCGGTTTCGACGCCAACAACGGCCTCGGCGACCTGTATGGCCGCCTGGGCGCACTGCCGGCCGAGCAGCAGGAAGCCATCAAGGCCGACCTGCAGGCCGTCTATGCCGACAGCGCCGCCGTGGCGATGGTGAATTCCGACAAGGGCATCACCAACCTGCACGTGCCGAGCGACGTGATCGTCGACGCCTCGATGCCGGCGATGATCCGCGACTCCGGCAAGATGTGGAATGCCGAGGGCAAGCTGCAGGACACCAAGGCCGTCATCCCCGACCGCTGCTACGCCGGCATCTACCAGGCCGTCATCGACGACTGCCGCGCCAACGGCGCGTTCGACCCGGCCACCATGGGCAGCGTGCCCAACGTCGGCCTGATGGCGCAGAAGGCCGAGGAGTACGGCAGCCACGACAAGACCTTCCAAATCCCCGCCGACGGCGTTGTGCGCGTCACCGACGACGCCGGCAAGGTGGTGTTCGAGCAGAAGGTGGAAGCCGGCGACATCTGGCGCATGTGCCAGACCAAGGACGCGCCGATCCAGGACTGGGTGAAGCTGGCCGTGGGCCGCGCACGCCTGAGCAAGACGCCTGCGATCTTCTGGCTGGACAAGGCCCGCGCGCACGACGCGCAGGTGATCGCGAAGGTCGAGCAGTACCTGAAGGACTACACCATCGACACGCTGGACATCCGCATCCTGCCGCCGGTCGACGCGATGAAGGTGTCGCTGGAGCGCATCCGCAAGGGTGAGGACACCATCTCGGTGACCGGCAACGTGCTGCGCGACTACCTGACCGACCTGTTCCCGATCATGGAACTGGGCACCAGCGCGAAGATGCTGTCGATCGTGCCGCTGATGGCCGGCGGCGGCCTGTTCGAGACCGGTGCCGGCGGCTCGGCACCGAAGCACGTGCAGCAGTTCCTGGAAGAGGACTACCTGCGCTGGGATTCGCTGGGCGAATTCCTGGCGCTGGCGGCGTCGCTGGAGCACCTGGGCCAGCGTTACCTCAACACGCCCGCCAAGGTGCTGGCCAACGCGCTGGACGTGGCCAACGGCCGCATCCTCGACGAGAACCGCTCGCCCGCGCGCAAGGTCGGCGAACTCGACAACCGCGGCAGCCACTTCTATCTGGCCCTGTACTGGGCGCAGGCGCTGGCCGCGCAGGACGAGAACGCCGAGTTGAAGGCGACGTTCGCACCGCTGGCGAAGGCCCTGGCGGACAACGAAGCCACGATCCTCGGCGAGTTGAATGGCGCGCAGGGCAAGGCGCTGGACATCGGCGGCTACTACCACCCCGACCTCGCGAAGACCGCGGCCGCGATGCGTCCCAGCAAGACCTTCAACGACACGCTCGCGACGCTGTCTGCCTGACGTCAAACACCTCACCGCTGCATCCGACGCCCGGCCTCTGCCGGGCGTTGTGTTTCCAGTCTGCGATCTCCACTGTAGGAGGGGCTTTAGCCCCGACAGGAACAACGCTGGATCGGTGGTCGAGGCCAAAGCCCCTCCTGCAGCTCTGTTGCGACACGATGGAAGACACCCGCAACATCCTCCTTTTCTCGTACGGCACGTTGCAGCTGGAAAACGTGCAGCGGTCGTCCTTCGGTCGCCGGCTGGACGGCCAGCCCGATGCGATGCCCGGCTACACGCGGACGATGGTGGAGATCACCGACCCTGCCGTGCTGGCGGCCAGCGGTGAACGCTTCCATCCCATCGTCAGCCCCAGCGGCGATCCCACCGACGAAGTGGCCGGCACCGTCTTCCGCATCAGCGCCGAAGAACTCGCCGCCGCCGACCGGTACGAGGTCGAGGATTACCAGCGCGTGCAGGTGCGCCTGACGTCCGGCCGCGAAGCCTGGGTCTACGTGAAGGCATGAACCCGCAGGACGCCGGAACCGGTGTGGGAGCGACGTAAGTCGCGAAATGGCCTCCGCGGAGGTCCATCGCGACTTGCGTCGCTCCCACAATAGAGAGTGCCCTCAGCGGAACAATGACAGCGAGGTCATCGCGCGCAGCCGGCGCGCGCTCAATCGCTCGAGCGCACGCCGGTGCCGGACCTTGCCAGCCACATCGTGCACGTGGTGAAGGCGATGCTCCTGCGCCTGCGGAGACGCGACGGGGTGGGCGACATGGCCGTGCAGGAACAACATGCCCTGGCTCATGCCACCCAGCTGTTGCCACCACTGTTTCCTGGTTTCGTCTTGCATGGGACTGCTCCGTGGCGCCGGCTTCCGGCTTGAAGGACTACCAAGCTAGGCGCATCATCGGCACTGAAAAAGCGAAACCTCCGCAACCCAGCCTTGAGGTGGATTCAAGATGAGCCGGCTGCCGCTGGACCAGGTGGATGCCTTCGTCACCGCCGCGCGACTGCGCAACCTGACGCGTGCGGCCGAGGCGATGCACCTGACCGTCAGCGCGCTTAGCCACCGCATGCGATTGCTGGAACAGCGGCTGGGCCACAAGCTGCTCGCACGCGGTCCGCGCGGGGTGGAACTGACGCCGGACGGACAGCGCCTGTTCGATGCGATCTCGGGCCCGCTCGACACCATCGACCATGCCCTGCGTCGCGCGACCTTGCGCAACGACCACACGGTCACGCTGAGCCTGATCCCGTCGATGGCGACCGCATGGCTGGTGCCGCGCCTTCCGGCCTTCCTCGCCGCGCATCCGGAGCTCGGCCTCAACCTACAGTCGAGCACGCACGTGGTCGATTTCGAGCGCGAACCCGTGGACCTGGCGCTGCGCCTCGGGGGCGGCCGTTGGCCGAACGTGCACGCCGAGTTCCTGTTCCACGAATGGATCACGCCCGTGGCCAGTCCCGCACTGGTGAAGAAGCACGGCAAGCCGGCACCGGACCAGATGGCGAAGCTGCCACTGCTCGGCGACCCTGCCAATCGCTGGAAGGACTGGTTCGAGCACTTCGGCGGGCAACCGCCCATGCGCTACGTGGCGCAGTTCGACGATACCGAGACGTTGCACCAGGCCGCAGCGCAGGGCGTCGGCGTGGCGCTGGCGCGCTGGACGCTGGCCGAGCCGCTGGTGAAAGCCGGGCGGCTGGTGATGCTGACGAAGAAACGGCTGCAGGCGGACTTCGCGCACTACCTGGTCTATCCCGAGCGCAGCCTCGCGCATCCCGGCTTCCGCAAGGTGCGTGGCTGGTTGCTGGAACAGGCGGGCATCGCGGTGGAGCGATGACTCCAGCGGACGGCGGCTAACATCGCGCGCATGGTCCACGACGACGCCATCGCCCGCCTGATCCACGACGCCTTCGCGGACTACCACGCGCGGTTCGCGGAGATCACGCAGCGTGCGAAAGGCCGGTTCGAGACGATGGACTGGGCGGGCGCCCGCGCCGATGCGGTCGAACGCATCGAACTGTACGACCAGTGCATCGCCGAGTGCGCGCTGCGGCTTCAATCGGTACTGCTGGGACAGGCCCATGACCGGACGCTGTGGATCGCCGCGCGCACGGCGTTCGAGAAGTTGGTCGCCGGACAGATCGACCGCGAGCTCTACAAGACCTTCTACAACACGCTCAGCCGGCGCTTCCTGCGCATCCGCGGCGTGGATCCGGCGCTTGAGTTCGTGGCGCTGGATGTCGAACCCACCGACGCCATCACCCACCCGGTCGCGCGCCACAGCTACGCGGTGTCCGAGCAGCGGCCGACCGACACCTTCGCACGCGTATTGGCGGACTACGGTTTCGACGTTCCCTACGCGCACCGCACCCGCTGTGCCGCCGCGATCGCGGTGCGCCTGCAGGATGATCTGGCGCACTGGGGCGCGAACCCGGTGCGCGGCATCGAGCTGCTGGACACCGTGTTCTACCGCGAACGGCGTGCCTATCTGGTGGGCCGCGTGTTCGGCGAACACCGGTTCTCGCCCTGTGTCATCGCCCTGATCAACGACGGCGGACAGCTGAAGGCCGAAGCGGTGCTGACCCATCGCGGCGACGTGGCGCACCTGTTCGGCACCTCGCGCAGCTATTTCCATGCCGACCTGACAACGGTCGGCGACGCGGTGGTGTTCCTGCGTTCGCTGTTGCCGGGCAAGCCGATCGACGAGATCTACACGGTGCTCGGCCGCGCCAAGCAGGGCAAGACCGAGCGCTACCGGACGTTCTTCCATCATTTCGCCGCGCTCCCGGACGAGCGGCTGGTGCACGCCGAAGGCACGCCCGGCATGGTGATGGCCGTGTTCACCTTGCCCAGCTATCCCCTGGTGTTCAAGGTGATCCGCGACCGCTTCGCCTACCCGAAGGCGATGAGCCGGCAGGACGTGGAGGACAAGTACGATTTGGTGTTCCACCTGGACCGCGTCGGCCGGCTGCTGGATACCCAGGCGTTCCGTTTCCTGCGCTTCCCGCGAGCGCGCTTCTCGCCTGAACTGCTGCAGGAGCTGCGCGAGAGCTGCGGCCAGAGCATCAGCGAGGACGGCGACGACCTGGTCATCCACCTGTGCTACGTACAGCGCCGCCTGCGGCCGCTGAATCTGTACCTGCGCGAGCAGAAGGCGGATGCGGCACGCATCGCTGCGCTCGACTATGGGCAGGCGATCAAGGACATGGCGCGCAACAACATCTTCCCCGGCGACATGCTGCTGAAGAACTTCGGCGTATCGCGCCACGGCCGCGTCGTGTTCTACGACTACGACGAAATCCGCCTGCTCACCGATTGCCGGTTCCGCGACTGGCCGCAACCGACCACGTACGAGGAACAGATGGCGGACAGTCCCTGGTTCCACGTGGACGCGGGCGACGTGTTCCCCGAGCGCTTCCCGCAATTCCTGGGCCTGCCCGAATTGCAGGCGAAAGCATTGAAGGCCGCGCATGGCGACCTGTTCCGTCCCGCCTGGTGGCGCGACCTCCAGTCGCACCTCGCCGACGGCCACTACCCGGATACTGCGCCGTATCCGGATGCGTTGAAGCTGGCGTGACCACGCGCATGCGGACTCGATACGCATCGCGCTACCCTTGCCGGCATCCGGAGAACGCTGTCCTGCCATGAGCACCTACCGCCTCGATTCGATCTTCCGACCGCGTGCCGTGGCGGTGGTGGGCAGCCAGTCGCGGCCGCGATCGGTCGGTCGTGCGGTGATCGAGAACCTGCGCGCCGGTGGCTTCGAGGGCCAGATCGGGCTGGTGAACAGACACCCGACACCGATGGACGGCGTTGCGACTGTGCGGCATCTGCGCGACCTGCCGTGGACACCGGACCTGGTGGTGATCGCCACGCCGGCGGCCACCGTGCCGCAGCTGGCGGCGGACGCGGCGGAAAAGGGAGCCGGCGCCGTGGTCGTGCTGACCGCCGCGATGGGCAGCGGCCCAGGTTCCCCGGCGGCGCAGCTCGAAACGCTCACGCGCGAGAAGGGGCTGCGCGTTCTCGGCCCGAACTGCCTGGGCGTGATCGCCCCGCACGCGCGCCTGAACGCCAGCCTCGCGAGCCGCTTTCCGAAGGCCGGCGACCTCGCGCTGATTTCGCAGTCGGGTGCGATCTCCGGCGGCCTGGTGGAATGGAGCATGAGCCAGCCGGTCGGTTTCTCCGCCGTCGTGTCGCTGGGCGATGCGCTGGACGTGGATTTCGCCGACCTGCTGGACTACTTCGCCACCGACACCCGCACGCGCGCGATCCTGCTGTACGTGGAAGCCATCCGCGATGCGCGCAAGTTCATGTCGGCCGCACGTGCCGCTGCGCGCACCAAGCCGGTGGTGGTGGTGAAATCCGGACACAGCGGCCGCGCACAGGTGACGCCGGCCGGGAGTACGCACACGCAGAACCTGGCACGGCCGAACGCGGTGTATGGCGCGGCATTCCGTCGCGCCGGCCTGCTGCGCGTGCGCTCGCTGCACGAACTGTTCGCCGCCGCACGCACGCTGGGCCAGGTGCGTCCGTTCCACGGCCGTCGCCTGGCGATCCTGACCAATGGCGGTGGCGTGGGGGCCCTGTCTGTCGATCATCTTTACGAACAGGGCGGCACGCTGGCGACACTGTCGGACGCCACCCGCGATGCGCTCGACCGCATCCTGCCGGTGGGCTGGTCGCGCACCAACCCGGTCGACCTGCTGACCGACATCGATGCCGACCGCTACGCCGCGACGATCGAGGCGCTGCTTGCCGATCCGGAAAACGATGCACTGCTCGCCGTCAACGTGCCGACGGTATTGTCTTCATCCTCTGAAGCCGCGCATGCGGTCACCCACGTGCTGGCGCAGCGGCCGGCACACGGCGCGCGCAAACCGGTCTTCACCGTCTGGCTGGGCAACGATCCGCAAGCGGAAGCCATCCTCGATGCCGCCCAGGTGCCGCGCTATCCGAACGAGTCAGACGCCGTCGCCGGCTTCATGCACCTGGTCCGCCACCGCGAGGTGCAGGCCGCGCTGATGGAGACGCCGCCCAGCCTGCCGGAGGATTTCAGTCCCGACATGGTCACTGCGCGCGCGCTGGTCGATGCAGCGCTGGATGCCGGCCAGACCTGGCTGGATCCCCTGGCCACCACGCAGCTGCTCGCGGCGTACGGCATCCCGATGGCGCCGCTGTGGCGGGCCACCGACGCCGAGGATGCCGCCCGCATCGCAGCGCCGCTGCTGGCCGAAGGTGCGACGGTGGCGGTGAAGATCCTGTCGCCCGACATTCCACACAAGTCGGACGTCGATGGCGTCCGCCTCAACCTGCCGAACGCCAATGCCGTGCGCGAAGCCACGACCAACATCCTGCAGCGCGCGCGCGAACGCCGGCCGGACGCGCGCATCGAAGGCGTGCTGGTACAGCCGACAGTCCTGCGACCGAAAGCACGCGAGCTGATCGCCGGGATCGCCGACGATCCTGTGTTCGGGCCGGTGATCGCGTTCGGCCGTGGGGGCACCGCGGTGGAAGTCATCAACGACCAGGCCGTCGCGCTGCCGCCGCTGGACCTGCGCCTGGCGCACGAACTGATCGCGCGCACCCGCGTTTCGCGCGTGCTGAAGGCTTACCGCGATGTCCCGGCCGCCGATGAGCGTGCAGTCGCGCTGGTGCTGGTGAAGCTGGCGCAACTGGCCGCCGACATCCCCGAGATCCAGCAGCTCGACATCAATCCGCTGCTCGCCGACCGTGATGGTGTGGTGGCCGTGGACGCGCGCATCGCGCTCGCGCGCGGTCGCGCGCTGCACAAGGGCCGCGGCCATCCGCGCTTCGCGATTTTTCCGTATCCGAAGGAATGGGAGCGGACCATCGACCTCGCCGACGGCCGACCGGCGCTGGTGCGCCCGGTACGGCCGGAAGACGACGCGATGTTCCGCGAATTCTTCACCCACGTGACCGACGAAGACCTGCGCCTGCGTTTCTTCCAGTCCGTGCGCCACTTCAGCCACGAATTCATCGCGCGCCTGACCCAGCTCGACTACGCGCGCTCGATCGCACTGGTGGCGGTGCATCCGGATACGCACGAGATGCTCGGTGCAGTGCGCCTGCACGCCGACGCGAACTACGAGAAGGGTGAGTACGGCATCCTGGTGCGCTCGGACCTCAAGGGCCACGGCATCGGCTGGAAGTTGATGCAGATCATGATCGAGTACGCGCAGTGGCAAGGCCTGAAACTCATCGAAGGCCAGGTGTTGCGCGAGAACCGCACCATGCTGGCGATGTGCGAGAGCCTGGGCTTTCAGGTGAAGTTGGATCCGGACGACCCCACGCTGATGAATGTCAGCCTGCCGGTGCCCTCCTCCGCATGAAGCGCCGCGCCGTAGTTGTCGCGACATCGCTGGCGCTGGTGGCTTCGATTGCCGGCGTCATGACATGGAAAGCTGCGCACATGAGGCGCACTCCCGTACCCAAGGCGTCGATACCGGAAGGTGCGAGCCTCCTGGAGACTGCTCACTACCGCGTGCACAGCACGGCGACGCCCGCACAGACCCGGGAGATCGCCGCCGCTGCGGAAAGCCTGCATGCCGCCTACCTATCGCTGTTCTCAGACCACGTGGTGCTGTCGACCACGCCGCTGACCCTGGTGCTCTATCGCGACGCGGACGAGTTTGCGCGCAACAACCGCAGCCGACCGTGGGCGGAAGCCTACTATCTGCGCCCCGCCTGCTACGCGTACTACGGGGGCGGAAAGGCGAACCCTTACCACTGGATGCTGCACGAAGCCACGCACCAACTGAATACCGAAGTCGCCGGATGGCGCCTGCCCGCCTGGGCCAATGAGGGCGTCGCCAGCTATCTGGGCGCTGGCTGGATGGAGAACGGCGTCCTGACACCTGGCCGCAGCGACCCGGATGCGCATCCAGTCTGGTGGCTGTCCGGCATGGGGTTGACGGGCAATCTACCTGCCGACGTCGCCGCGGGCCGCATCATTCCGTTGCAACAGTTGCTGGAAGGCACGGGCCCCGACATCAACCAACACGTCAACTTGTACTACCTGCACTACTGGAGCCTGTCCCACTTCCTCTTCCACGCGCGGGAAGGCGCATACGCGGCACCCTACAAGCAGCTATTGGCGCAAGGTGCCGCGACACACGATTTCGAACGACTGATCGGGCCCCTCGACGCCATCGAATCCGAGTGGTACGGCTACCTGCTGGCGGCCATGAAGATGATGCAGCGACACGAGGTGGAGAACCGCATCGCGCGCTGAGCGCACTCTGTCAGAGCTTCACCACCACCTTGCCGAAGTTCTCCCCGCGCAGCAGGCCGATCAGCGCACGTGGCGCACTCTCCAGCCCTTCCACGATGTCCTCGCGGTAGCGGATCTTGCCTTCGGCGAGCCATGCGCCCATCTCGCGCAGGAACTGTGGATACAGCGCGATGAAGTCGTGCTGGATGAAGCCACGCACGGTCAGGTGGCGGGTCAGGATCTGGCTCATCAGCCATGGCATGCGGTCGGGGCCGGGCGGCAGTGCGGTGTCGTTGTAGTACGCGACCAGTCCGCAGACCGGGATGCGGGCGAAGTCGTTGAGCAGCGGCACCACCGCATCGAAGACCGCGCCGCCGACATTCTCGAAGTACACATCGATGCCGTCGGGACAGGCGGTGCGCAGCCGGTCGGCGAAGTCCGGCGTGCGATGGTCGAGCGCCACATCGAAGCCGAGCTCATCGCGCAGGTAGGCGCGCTTGGCTTCGCCACCGGCGATGCCGACGGTACGCGCGCCCTGCAGCTTCGCGATCTGTCCCACGGTCGCGCCGACCGGTCCGCTGGCCGCGGCGACCACGACGGTTTCGCCGGGCTGCGGCTTGCCGATCTCGTGCAGACCGACGTAGGCGGTGAATCCCGGCATGCCATGCACGCCCAACGCGGTGGTCAGTGGCGCGACATGCGCATCCAGCTTGCGCTTCAGCGTCCGTCCATCGGCAACGGCATGTGTCTGCCAGCCGCCGTGCGCCAGCACCATGTCGCCGACATGGAGGTCGGGATGACGCGAATCGATGACCTCAGAGACCGTGCCGCCGTCCATCACCTCGCCGATCTCGACCGGCTTCGCGTACGACCGACCGGCATTCATGCGCCCTCGCATGTAAGGATCCAGCGACAGGTAGCGGTTGCGCAGCAGTACCTGGCCCTCGCAGGGCTCGGGCAGCGGCGCGTATTCGAGGCGGAAGTCGTCTGCGGTCGGTTCGCCCTGCGGACGCGCGGCCAGCACGATGCGGGTGTTGCGGTCTTCGCCGTGGTGGTCCATGTGGCATCTCCGGTGTCAGTGACCCTTGCAGTCTAGCGACGGCGCATGGATGCGACGAAGCGTGCAGGGTATGCGGTGGCCGCGATGCCCCGTGAACAGACCGCGTGCTAGGCTCCGCGCATCTTTATGGAGGGCTGACGCATGACGATCCGCTTTGTTCCGCTGTCCCTGGCGCTCGTGGCCGCACTTGCTGCATCGCAACCATCGTTGGCCGCATCGCCGGCCAAGCCCGCGGACACCGCGCAGGCGCTGCCTGCCGCCGACGCCGCTGCACTGGATGCCGCACTGAAAGGCGACTGGCGCGATCCGAAGAACGTGGCGCGCGACGTCTACCGCCACCCGAAAGAGACGCTGTCGTTCTTCGGCGTGTCGCCGACGAAGACCGTGGTCGAGATCACGCCCGGCGGTGGTTGGTACTCCGAGATCCTGGCGCCATACCTGGAAGCCGATGGCCAGTATGTCGCCGCCGTGGTCGACCCTGCCACGGTCGCCGAGAAGAGCCGCAACTACTACCAGCGCAGCGTCGACGGCCTGCAGAAGAAGTTCACCGAGGGTCCCGCGCAGTACGGCAAGGCCACGACGGTGAAGTACGACCCGGCCGCGCCGGTGTTCGGCACCGCAGGCTCCGCCGACGTGGTGCTGACTTTCCGCAACGTGCACAACTGGCGCAGCGCCAACCAGGCCGAAGGCATGTTCAAGGGCTTCTTCGCCGCGCTCAAGCCCGGCGGCGTGCTGGGCGTGGTGGAGCACCGGGCGAACCAGGACGTGGCGGCCGACGACAAGAGTGGCTACGTCAGTGAGGCGCAGGTGATCGCGCTGGCCGAAGCCGCCGGCTTCCGCCTCGACGCGAAGAGCGAGGTCAACGCCAACCCGAAGGACACCAAGGACCACCCGAACGGCGTGTGGACCCTGCCACCGTCCAACAACCACCCGGAAGCCGATCGCGCCAAGTACCAGGCGATCGGCGAAAGCGACCGCATGACGCTGCGGTTCGTGAAGCCGCGTTGAGTGGCGACAGGTGCGGCCCGTCCGGGGCCGCACCGTCGGTCAACCGTTCTCCAGCAGACGTGGCAGCGCCCGCGCAGCGGCATCGGCGGCGTCACTGACCAGCGCGAAGCTGGTGCCGCGGTGCGACCAGTACTGCGCCAGCAGGTCGCCGTCACGGCGCTGGCCGTCGCCCGCCAGCCGACCGCGCGGGCGCAGATAGAAGCCCACCCGTGCGCCGGACCCGTCCTGGTAGACCAGCATCGCGGCGGCGCCCTGCTCGGTGGACAGCAGGCGACCGCCCATCAACCGGTAACCGGCCTGGCTGAGATCGGGCACCCGTCCGGCCTCGCCGAAGTGACGCGATAGCCAGCGTTGCAGGTCGTCGGCCCGGGCCGTATCGAATTCCATCGGCGGCGCATCGGCCTCGGCGAATTGGCGGTAGGCGGCCACCGCATCCGCCATGGGCAGGGTCGAAGGCGACGGGCGCAGCTCGCGCATCTGCCAACCCACGCCACCTCCGATGACGAACGCAAACATCCACGACGCGGCGATGCCCATGTGCCGACGGCGCCGGGCCCGCAGGCCGAGCCTGACCTGTGCGGGCGCCAGCGACGCGTTCGGCGCCCAATGCTCGGGATTGGCGGCCAGCGCGCGCAGGCGTTCGGCGTCGCGCTTCCAACCTTCCACCTCGGCCGCACGCTCGGGATGCGCCTCCAGCCAGGTGACGACGGCCGCGCGGCGCGCAGGATCGAGCCGGCCGTCGACGTAGGCATGCAGTTCGTCGTCCGTGGGTACGTCGTGCAGGGTCTTGATGGTCATCGCAAGGCCTTCAGGGCAGGCGTGGGCGGCGTTTCCTCCTGCATCGCGCGCAGCGCCTGGCGCGCGCGCGACAACCTCGACATCACCGTGCCCACCGGGATGCCCAGCGCATCGGCGGCCTCGCGGTAGGCCAGCCCTTCCACGCTCACCAGCATCAACAGCGCTCGCTGCTCGGGCGTGAGGCAGGCAAAACCCGCCAAGGAGCTGCGTGCATCGAACACCCGGTCGGGCGTGGGCGGCGAGGCATCGTCCTCGGCCGAGAACAGCCGCGCGATGCGCTTCCAGCGTGCCGCGCGCCGATGTTCGTCGACGAAGGCACGGTACAGCACCGAGAACAGCCAGGCCTGCAACGCCGCCGGATCACGCACGTCGGTGCCCCGCATCAGCGCGCGCTCCAGCGTGGTCTGGACCAGATCATCGGCGGCCGCCGCATCGGACGCCAGCGAGCGCGCGAACCGGCGCAGGCGCGGGATCAGCGCGTGCAGGGTCTCGTCATCCAGGGCGGGCGGTCTGGCGGGCATGGGCCGGTCATGTCGGGAATGGAGGTAGGACGCACCAACGTCTGGATTATTCCCGTTCGCGGGGTGATCGGTACGGACCGGACCGGCGCGGGGAATAAATCCGGCACCCGCGCGTCACACGGACACTCCACGAACAGGACGCCGTCAATGCCGCCCCTTCCCGACGATCCATCACCGCCCTCGCCGCTGCCCCGCCCCTGGCGCGCCTGGGCCACCATCGCCTGCCTGGTGCTGGGCCTGTCGCTGGCCTTCGCCTGGGTCGCGGGTTGGATCGGACCGGCCAGGCGACTCACCGCACCGCGGCTGGTGGATGACATCGAGAACGGCAAGCCCTTCCCCGGCTTCCGGCGCGCACACAGCAGGGGCGTCTGCGTGGCTGGTTACTTCGAGCCGAGCGCAGAGGCCGCCACGCTGTCGCGTGCGCGGGTATTCCGGCAGCCACGGACGTCGGTGCAGGGACGCCTGTCGATCGGTGGCGGCGATCCTTTCGGTCCCGAGGCACAGGCGCGCGTGCGCAGTCTGGCGTTGTCGCTGCGGACCGATGACGGACAGGAGTGGCGGATGGCGATGAACAGCTTCCCGTTCTTCGCCGTCGCCACGCCGGCCGGCTTCCATGCACAGATGCTGGCCTCGCGACCCGATCCGGCCACCGGCAAGCCGGATCCGGCGAAGATGGCGGCCTTCCTTGAACAGTATCCGGAAGCCGCCCGCTTCCAGACCTGGGCGAAATCCGCGCCGTGGTCCAGCAGCTGGGCGAATACCGAGTACAACGGCGTGAACACCTTCCGCTTCATCGATGCGCAGGGCCGCGCGCGGTTCGTGCGGTGGTCCATGCAGCCGCAGGCCGCGTTCGAACCGCTCGCCGACACGGCGCGCCAGCAGGCCGAAGCGGACTACCTGCAACGCGAACTTCGGGACAGGCTGGCCCGGGGCCCGCTGCGCTGGGACCTGGTGGTGACCGAAGCGGCGGCCGGCGATCCGGTGGATGATCCGTCGCAGCCCTGGCCCGCGTCTCGACCACGACACGTCGCCGGCACGCTGGTGCTGGAGCGCAGCGAGGCGCAGGCCACGGGCACGTGCCGGGACGTGAACTACGATCCCACCGTGGTGCCGGACGGCGTCGCGCTGTCCGACGACCCCATCCTGGCCGCGCGCGCCGCCGCCTACAGCGTCTCGTTCAACCGGCGCGAGCGCGAGACCGCACGTGGCGACATCGCCAAGCCTGCCGATTCGAAGGGCAAGGAGGTGAAACCGTGAACCGCCACGGCCACTTCGATGCGTTCGCCCGTGCGTTGCACTGGGGCATGGCGCTGCTGATCCTGGCGATGCTGTTCGTCGGCGTGGGCATGGTTGCCTCGCTGTCGCTGCGGCCGGTCCTGATCGACCTGCACCGGCCGCTGGGCATCGCGCTGCTGGTGTTGGCCGTGATCCGGCTGCTGCACCGCTGGCGTCATCCGTCACCGCCGCTGCCCGCTTCACTGCCGCGCATGCAGGCGCTCGCAGCCAGGGCCTCGCACGTCGCGCTGTACGCGGCCATGCTGGCGATGCCGCTGCTGGGCTGGGCGATGCTGTCGGCCGGCGGCTATCCGGTGCGCATGACGTCGTCGTTCGCGCTGCCGCCGATCCTGCCGCACGACCCCGTGCTGTACAGCCTGTTGCGGCAGGCGCATGGATGGGTGGGCTATGCGCTGTTCGCCTTGATCCTGCTGCACATGGCCGCCGCGCTGCATCATGCCTGGGTGCGCCGCGATGGCGTGTTCGAGGCGATGGCGCGCGGAAGAGCCAGGACCACGGCTGCGGCCGACCCGGAGCCGGACCCGGAGACGCCACCGGAGGCTTGATGGTGATCGCGCTGGACGCGGCATGCCGATGACGTTGCAATGCGTCCTGTCCTCCTTCCGGAAAGCCCCGCGTGCTGATCGCGTTCAACAAGCCGTTCAACGTTTTGTTCAAACGCACATACTTAGATCAAAGTTTTCCTAGGGGACCCCGGTGATTGTCCTGTTGAACAAGCCGTATGGGGTCCTGTCCCAGTTCACCGACCGCAGCGATCCGCCGCGGCGCACGCTGGCCGAGTTCGGCCTGCCACCGCGCGTGTACGCGGCGGGCCGGCTCGACTACGACAGCGAAGGCCTGTTGCTGCTCACCGATGACGGCACGCTGGCGAACCGGTTGACCGATCCGCGCCACAAGCAGCCGAAGACCTACTGGGTGCAGGTCGAAGGCGCGCCCACGGACGAACAGCTCGATGCGCTGCGCCGTGGCGTGGTGTTGAACGATGGGCCGACGCGGCCGGCACAGGTGGAAATGCTCCATCCGGCGCCGGCGCTGTGGGAACGCGATCCGCCGGTGCGCTTCCGCAAGACGGTGCCGGATGCGTGGCTGTCGGTGACGATCACGGAGGGACGCAATCGCCAGGTAAGACGGATGACGGCGGCCGTCGGCCTGCCGACCTTGCGGCTGGTGCGCGTCGCCATCGGCGACACGCACCTGGGAGATCTTGCGCCCGGTGTCTGGCGCCCGCTCTGACGCAGGCGTAGCGCAACTTCAGCTCTCGGTGGAGCGGGTGGTGCTGCGCGGCTTGCGCGGCGTGCCCGTCTTGCGTGCGGTGGAAGTCTTCGCGGAGCCGTTGACCTTGCGTGCCTCCACGCGGCGCGACTTGCCTTCGATCGGACCGTTCGCCTGATCGCGCTTGCGCTTCCGATAGGCCACCAAGGCAAGCAGGCCCACGCCGATGCCGGTGGCGACGGCGACCGCCGGGTTGCGCCGCACGAAGTTCACCGCCACCCTGCCGCCGGTCTTCGCAACGCCGAGTGCGGCACCCGTCTGCAGCAACCTGTCTGCGCTCGGCACGGCGTGCTTGAGGCTGGTGCCGGCCTGGCTGGCCAGTTCCAGCGCGCGGTCGGTGATGGTGGTCAGCTTGCTCATGGGGCCTTCCCTGAAAGAGGTGGGTAGGACGCCAGTGTCCGTCCGGTGGTGTTTACGCGGTGTTAGTTCCGTCGCCCGGCACTGGCCGCCGGCTGAACGTAGCGTGCGCCTGCCGCACGCTACGTGCCGCGCGGCTTCGCCCGATGGGTCGCCTGGGCGCTCCAGGGATCGTCGGGCCACGGATGCTTCGGATACCGCCCCTTCATCTCCTTCTTCACCTCGGCATAAGTCGAGTTCCAGAAGTTGCGCAGGTCGGACGTCACCTGCAGCGGCTTGCCGCCGGGCGACAGCAGATGCAACAGCACCGGAATGCGCCCATCGGCCACGCGCGGCGTGTCGGCCAGGCCGAACAGCTCCTGCAGCTTCACCGCCAGCACCGGGGGCTGGCCGTGCGCATATTCGATGCGGCGCTCCATGCCCGACGGCACGGTGATGCGCGTTGGCGCCAGCTGGTCGACGCGCTGGCGCAGCGACCAGTCGAGGCCCGACTTGAGCGCGTTCGCCAGGTCGTCTTCACCTAGTGCCTCCAGTCGCGTCTTGCCTGCAAAGGCGGGCTTCAGCCACGCGTCGAGCGTCGCCATCAGCGCATCGTCCGACAGATCGGGCAGACCGAGGTCCGGCATCCACTCGCGCAGGCAGCGCACGCGTTCGCGCCACTGCTGCAGCGATTCGGGCCAGGACAAGGCGTCCAGGCCGAGGTCGCGCACGGCATCGGTCAGTGCGGTGGCGGCGAGCGCGGGATCCACGCGGCCAGCGGGCCGCGCGTCGAACACGATCTGGTCGAAGCGCGATTCGCGTTGCGCCGACAATGCGCGCCGCGATGCATCCCAGCGGACGGTGTCTTCGGTGACGAAGCGTTCGGCGAAGTCGCGCCGCAGGCGGCGTTCGTCCAGCGGCGCGGCGCGCTGCACGAGTGCATCGCGCGCTTCGTGCCGCAACTCGCTGACCACGATCCACGGCTCACCGACGAGCGCACTGTCGTCGAACAGCCGCGCGCTGCGGCCGTTCGCCAGCAGGTAGCGGCGCGCGTCCTGTGGATGCTGGAAGCCGATGCGGTCCGGGAACGCGTGCATCAGCACGTCGCCCAGGCGATGCGCTTCCACCGAGGATGGCGGCGCA
Organism: Pseudoxanthomonas sp. SE1; assembly: GCF_029542205.1. NCBI lineage: Bacteria > Pseudomonadati > Pseudomonadota > Gammaproteobacteria > Lysobacterales > Lysobacteraceae > Pseudoxanthomonas > Pseudoxanthomonas sp. SE1. The sequence goes on from NZ_CP113783.1 coordinate 4,213,463, forward strand.
GATGATTCACGGACGCGGCGCCGCCATTGCTTCGCGGCGGCCTCGATCGCGGCGAGACCCGACCGGTTCGCATCCTGTGGCGCGCGGCCGCTGCGGAACGCCGCCAGCGCACGCCAACGCGCAGCCAGTGCGTCGCCGCCCATGCGCAGTGGGTCGCGCGCTTCGACCAGCGCAGCGAGGTCGCAGGCGAGTGCGCGGTCCTCGCCCTCTCCTGCCGACAGCAGCATTGCTGCGAGCCGCGGATGCGTGCCCAGCGCGAGCATGCGCTTGCCAAGCGGCGTGATCGCGTTCGTCGCCGTCAGTGCACCGAGGCGGCGCAACAGATCGCGCGCGGCGCTCATCGCACCGGGCGGCGGCGCATCCACGAAGCGCAGGTCGTCGCTGCCCCATGCCGCCAGTTCCAATGCCAGCGCGCCCAGTTCGACCAGCGCGATCTCCGGCCGCCGCTGCGGATCCAGCCGCTGCGACTGCGGCCAGAGACGGTAGGCCCATCCGTCCGCCACACGGCCCGCGCGGCCGGCGCGCTGATCGGCGGACGCCTGCGAGATGGTCGTCACTTCCAGGCGCGAGAAGCCGCTGTTCGGATCGTACGAAGGCTCGCGCGCCAGTCCGCTGTCGACCACCACGCGCACGCCGGGCAACGTCACCGACGACTCGGCGACGTTGGTCGCCAGCACCACGCGGCGGCGGCCCTGCGGATCCGGCTGCAGTGCTTCGGACTGTTTCTCCACCGGCAGTTCGCCGTGCAAGGCGAGGACGACGATGTCTTCTTTCCCTTCTCCCCGCGGGAGAAGGTGCCCGGAGAGCCTGCCCCGGACCTGATCCGGGGGCGGATGAGGGGCGAGCGCAGCCGGGTTGCCGACACCATTGCGTCCTTCGTTGCCCCTCTCCCCGACCCCTCTCCCGGCGGGAGAAGGGCTCAACATCGTCGCCACGCGCGCGATCTCGCGCTGTCCCGGCAGGAACACCAGCACGTCGCCGGGATGTGCCTGCACAGCCTGTTCGATGGCGCGGCGCGCCTGCACGTCGATGGCCTCGTCGCGGCGCGCGGGGAAGTGCGCGACCTGGACGGGGAAGCCGCGGCCTTCGCTGCTCAACCGCGGCGCGTCCAGGAACCGCGCCAGCTTCTCGCCGTCGAGCGTGGCGGACATGACGACGATGCGCAGGTCCTCGCGCAGCTGTGCCTGTACGTCCAGCGCCAGCGCCAGGCCGAGGTCGCCGGCCAGGTGTCGCTCGTGGAATTCGTCGAACAGGATCGCGCCGACGCTCTCCAGCATCGGGTCGTCCTGGATCATCCGGGTCAGGATGCCTTCGGTGACCACCTCGATCCGCGTGTTGGGCCCGACCTTGTTCTCGAAACGGATGCGGTAGCCGACCGTCTCGCCAACGGCTTCGCCGCGCTGCTTCGCCATGAACCCGGCCGCCGCGCGCGCCGCCACGCGGCGCGGTTCCAGCATCACGATCTTTCGGCCCTGCAGCCACGCCTCGTCCAGCAGCGCCAGCGGTACCTGCGTGGTCTTGCCAGCACCGGGCGGGGCTTCCAGCACCAGACGCGGATGGTCGGACAGGCTGCGGATGATGTCCGACAGCAGCGGGGTGATGGGGAAGGTGGGCGATGGCATGCGGTGCAAGGATAAGGCTTGGACCCCATCCCTGTAGGAGCGCCCTCGGGCGCGATGCTCTTCGACAGAGGTCAACCCAAGAGCATCGCGCCCGAGGGCGCTCCTACAGGTGGGCAGGTGGACGGTAAAATGCGCGCATGGACTTGATCGACATCGGCGCCAACCTCACCCACGAAAGCTTCGACCACGACCGCAACGCGGTACTCCAGCGCGCGCGCGAAGCCGGCGTGGTGCAGCAGGTGGTCACCGGCGCCAGCCGCGAACATTCGCCGACGGCGCTGCGCTTGGCGCAGGCGCATCCGGGCGAGCTGTTCGCCACGGCGGGCGTGCACCCGCACCACGCCACCGAGTACACCGACGAATGCGATGCCGAGATGCGCGCGCTGCATGCGCATCCGGAGGTCGTCGCCGTGGGCGAATGCGGCCTGGACTACTTCCGCGATTTCTCGCCGCGGCCGGCGCAGCGCCGGGCGTTCGAGCGCCAACTGCAGATCGCGGTGGACACCGGCAAGCCCCTGTTCCTCCACCAGCGCGACGCGCACGACGACTTCGTGGCGATGATGAAGAACTTCGACGGCAGGCTCGGGCCGGCCGTGGTGCACTGCTTCACCGGCACGAGGAAGGAACTGTTCGACTGCCTGGACCAGGACTGGCACATCGGCATCACCGGCTGGCTCTGCGACGAACGCCGCGGCCTGCACCTGCGCGAGCTGGTGAAGAACATCCCGGCGAACCGGCTGATGATCGAGACCGACGCGCCCTACCTGCTGCCTCGCACGGTGAAGCCGCAGCCCTCGCACCGCCGCAACGAACCGATGTACCTGGCCCACATCGTCGCCGAACTGGCACGCGACCGCGGCGAGGAGATCGAGGTCACCGCCGCGGCGACGACGGCGACGGCGCGCGCATTCTTCCGGTTGCCCGGCGCCGGCTGAGGGGTTTCCCCGGTCCCTGTTTCAGGCCCCGCGCTGCGCCTCGTACGCCTGCAGGTGCACCCACGCGGCCCGCAGATGGGGGGTGGCGATGGCGTGCGCCGTCGCGCGGTGGACCATGTCGCCGACGATATGCGCGGCTTCGACGCGTTGGCCTGCTTCCAGGTCGCGCAGCATCGAGGCCTTCATCGGTGAACCGGCCGTGGTCAGCGTCTCGCGTGCCGACGCCTGTGCTGCAGCGGGCACCGGCTGGCCCGAGGCCGCGGCGACCGCCAGGCATTCCCCATGCAGCGCCGCCATGAAGTCCGCGCCGCCCTCGCCCGCCACGATCGTGCCGATCGAAGCGCGCATCAGGCAGGTGCCGGCGGCGAGCGCGGTAAGGAAGCTGTACTTCGCCCACTGCGCCTGCGCGATGTCCGGTGCGTGCAGGTGATCGATGCTGGCCTGCGCGCATGCGGCGGCGAGCGCCTGCAGGCGCCCGTCGGGCGGCTGGCCTTCGCGTTCGCCGAACGTCATCGAGGCCGGCTTGCCCAGGTGCAGGATCTCGCCACCGGCACCCAGCGTGGCACTGATGAAACAGAGGCCACCGAGGACGTTCGAGAAGCCGAAGCGCGCATCCAGGGCTTCGTAATGGCGCAGGCCGTTGAGCAGCGGCAGCACGCGGGCGCCCGCCTCGACCGCCGGCGCGATGGCATCCATCGCACTGTCCAGGTCGTAGGCCTTGCTGCTGAGCAGGATCAGGTCGAACGGTGCGACGCCGGCCAGTTCGTCCGCCGTCAGCACCTGCACGGGGATATCGGCATCGCCCAGCGGGCTGCGGATACGCAGGCCCTGTTCGCGCAGCAGCGCCGCGCGTGCGGGACGGACGAGGAAGGTTGCGTCGATGCCGGCCTGCGCCAACCGGCCGCCGAAGTAGCCACCGGTGCCGCCGGCTCCGAGAACGAGTACGCGCATCAGCTCCTCAGCCCCACGCCCTTCTTCAACAGCCACAGGCCCAGCGATGCCAGCGCGACGACGAACCCGATCATCAGCGCATACGCCACCCACAGCGGCACGTCGCTGGTGCCTAGCAGGCCGTAGCGGAACGCGTTGACCATGTAGAAGATCGGGTTGGCATGGGTGAGCGCTTCGGCCCACGGTGGCAGCAGGGTCACCGAATAGAACACGCCGCCCAGGTAGGTGAGCGGGGTGAGGATGAAGGTCGGCACGATGGCGATGTCGTCGAACTTCTTTGCGTACGCCGCGTTGACGAAACCGGCCAGCGAGAAGATCGTCGCACCCAGCAGCACCGTGGTGATGGTGACGAAAGGATGTGGCACGCGGACCTTGGTGAAGAACATCGCGATGACCAGCACGATGGCGCCCACCATCAGGCCGCGCAGCACCGCGCCGGCCACGTAGCCCAGCAGGATCACCCAGTTCGGCATCGGGCTGACCAGCAGCTCCTCCACATGGCGGCCGAACTTGGCGCCGAAGAAACTGGAGCTGATGTTGCCGTAGCTGTTCTGGATGATGCTCATCATCACCAGGCCCGGCACGATGAACTCCATGTAGCTGTAGCCACCCATGCGGCCGATCTGCGAGCCGATCAGGCCGCCGAAGATCAGGAAGTACAGCGTCATGGTGATGGCCGGCGGCACCAGGGTCTGGCCCCAGATGCGCAGGATGCGGTTCACTTCGCGGCGCACGATGGTGCCCAGTGCGACCAGGTTCTTCTGCAGCGGCGTGGTCATGGCGGTCTCCCGCGGATCGACGGCGCTCATGCGGCCTGCTCCCGCTTGGCGGCGGCTTCGTCGCCGGTCAGGCGCACGAACAACTCCTCCAGCCGGTTGCTCTTCGTGCGCATGGAACGCACGCGGATGCCTGCATCGCCCAGGGCCGTGAAGACGCGGTTGAGGTCCATCGCGCGCGGCATGTCCAGGTCCAGTGTATGGCTGTCGGTGGCGGACAGCGTGGTGCCTTCGATCACCGGCAACTGCGCCGGCAGCTCGCCGTCGATATCGAACAGGAAGCCCTCCACGTCCAGCTTGGCCAGCAACGCGCGCATCGGCCCCTGCTCGACGATGACGCCACGGTCGATGATGGCCAGGTTGCGGCAGAGGCTCTCGGCCTCTTCCAGGTAATGCGTGGTCAGGATGATCGTGGTGCCGGCCTCGTTGATGTCCTTCAGCGTCTTCCACATGCCGCGGCGGATCTCGATGTCCACGCCGGCGGTGGGCTCGTCCAGGATCAGCAGGCGGGGCCGCGTCATCATGGCGCGGGCGATCATCAGCCGGCGCTTCATGCCGCCCGACAGGGTGCGGCTCATGACGTTGGCCTTTTCCCACAACTGCGCGCGCTTGAGTTCCTCTTCGGCCCGCACCAGCGCCTGGGCACGCGGGATGCCGTAGAACCCTGCGTAGTTCACGCAGATGTCCAGCGGCTTCTCGAACATGTTGAAGTTGATCTCCTGCGGCACCAGGCCCAGCAGGCGCATCGCGCCGTCGCGGTCCTGGTCCAGATCCACGCCGAACACGCTGACCTGCCCGCTGCTCTTGTTGACCAGCGAACTGACGATGCCGATGAGGGTGGATTTGCCCGCGCCATTGGGACCAAGCAGCGCGAAGAAATCGCCGGGTTCGACCCTCAGCGACACGCCCTTGAGGGCTTGCACGCCCGTGTCGTAGACCTTGCGCAGGTCGGTGATGGCCAGCGCGGGAGCCGCCGCGGAAGCCGTTGTTGCAGACGCCATGGGGTACCTTGTGGCGCCACGAAGGCGCCCGGGGGAAGCGAGCGCTTATTATAGGCGTCCCGCCGGGGCCGCCCCGGGCCACACAGTGTTCCAGCCGCCTTGGCGATCGTGCATTTCCCCTTGAAGCTCGTCGGACGCCGCATGCTGGCGCCCAGCGTGGGCCACTACAGCTTCGTCCGCGATGACGGGCAGCCGCTGGATTTCATCCCCGGCCAGTTCATCCAGGTGCATTTCACCTACGCCGACGGCACCGCGACCAAGCGCAGCTATTCGCTGGCGACCATCCACGACCACGCAATGGGCCCGGGCGAAGCGGTGGAGATCGCGGTCAGTTATGTGCCCGGGGGTGCCGCGACCGCCTTGTTCGAAGGCCTGCCGGAAGGCGGTCACGTGGATGCGAGCGGGCCTTTCGGCCGCTTCTGCCTGATGCCGGGCGACCGCAATGCGCGCTACCTGCTCATCGCCACCGGCACCGGCGTGACGCCGTATCGCTCGATGTTGCCCCAGCTGGAAGCACTCATGGCCGAACGCGGCGTGGAGGTCGTGCTGCTGCAGGGCGCCCGCACGCCAGCCGAGTTGCTGTACGGCGACGAGTTCCGCGCCTTCGCCGACACGCATCCCGGCTTCCGCTTCGTGTCCTGCCTGTCGCGTGAGCTGCCCACCGACCCGCACCCCGATGTGCGCCAGGGCTATGTGCAGCAGCACCTGGCCGAGTTCGCGCCGGATGCGGCGCGTGACATCGCCTATCTGTGCGGCAACCCCGACATGGTCGATGCCTGCTTCGAGGCGCTGAAGGGACACGGCCTGCCGATTCCCCAGATTCGCCGGGAAAAATATGTCTCGAGCAAGTAGGGCCGCCTGCACGGCCCGATAGGGCCTGTCCGACCGCTCGGCACGCACGACGCGTGCGCGACGGGTGCAATCCGTTGGTCACATCCGTCCCGCCGTATCGTCATGGCATGCTGGGACCCGCCTCCAACGGAACTGATACATGGCACTTCTTCATCGATCACTCGCGCCCGCGTTGGCTGCCCTGCTGCTGGCCGGCTGCAATGGCACCGCCACCAGCCCCGGCCAGCAGGCCGTGCGCCACTACGGCGACATCGCCTTCAAGCCCTGCACCCTGACCGCGCCCTACCTGACCACCACCGTGGAAGCGCAATGCGCGACCTACGACGTGGCCGAAGATCCGGCCAAGCCCGAAGGCCGCAAGGTCGCGTTGAACATCGCGTGGCTGCCCGCCACCAATGAGGGCGCGGCGACCGAGGATCCGGTGTTCTTCCTCGCCGGCGGCCCGGGCCAGTCGGCCGTGCAGGTCTGGCCGGCCATCGACGGCGCCTTCCGCGAGGTGCGCAAGTCGCGCCACATCGTGCTGGTGGACCAGCGCGGAACCGGCAAGTCCAACCCGCTGTCCTGCAAGGATGACGAAGGCCGCAACGCCTACGGCGATCCCGAGGACATGAGCGAAGCGTCGGCTGTCGAGTTCGCCCGCGCCTGTGCCGCATCGCTCGAGGCCGATCCGCGCTTCTACACCACCACCGACGCCGTGCGCGACCTGGACAGCGTGCGCAAGGCGCTGGGCGCGGCGAAGATCAACCTGGTCGGCGGCTCGTACGGCACGCGGGTGGCGCAGCAGTACGCCATGCGCCATCCCGACAGCACGCGCGCCGTGGTGATCGACGGCGTGGTGCCGAACGAGCTGGTGCTGGGCAGCGAGCACGCGCGCAACCTGGACGCGGCGCTGGCACTGCAGTTCCAGCGCTGCCAGGCGAATGCGGCCTGCAAGGACCGCTTCGGCGACGATCTGCGTGGGCAACTGCGCGCACTGATGACGCGCCTGGCGGCCACGCCGGTGAACACCGACTACCGCGATCCCTCCACCGGCGAACTGGTCTCGGGCGAAGTGAACGCCGGTACCGTGGCCGGCATCACCCGCATGTACTCCTACTACCCGCAAGGCGCCGCGTTGCTCCCGCTGGTCTTGAACGAAGCGCAACAGGGCCGCTACGGCTCGTTGATGTCGCTGTCCAAGCTGCTGGAAACGCAGGTCGGCGACCAGTTCATGCATGGCATGCAGCTGTCGGTGATCTGCGCCGAGGATGCGGACCTGCTGAAGGCCGACCCCGCCGACACCGACACGGTGCTCGGCAGCATGCTCGGCGACACGCTGAAGGCGCAGTGCGGTGCGTGGCCCACGGGCCAGCGGCCGGCGGATTTCCACACCGCGTGGACGTCCGACATCCCCACGCTGATCGCTTCCGGCGAGCTGGACCCGGTCACGCCACCGCGCTACGGCGAGCAGGTGCTGCGCACGCTGTCGAACGGCCGCCATCTGGTGCTGAAAGGCCAGGGCCACGGCACCTTCGCCGTCGGCTGCATGCCCAAGCTCCTCGGCCGCTTCCTGGAGACGGCGAGCGCCAAGGACCTGGACGCGAAGTGCCTGGACAGTCTGGACTACGTGCCGCCCTTCACCAGCTTCAACGGCTGGGAGCCGTGAGCCACGCCCTGCGCGCCCGACACTTTCAATGGACATGACCGAATGATCATCGCCAACGACCTGCACAAGTCCTTCAAGACCAAGACCGGAACGGTCACCGCCGTGGACGGCGTCAGCTTCACCGCCCAAGACGGCCAGATCACCGGCCTGCTCGGTCCCAACGGGGCCGGCAAGACCACCACCATGCGCATGCTGTACACCCTGATGACGCCCGACCGCGGCGAAGTGACGGTGGATGGCATCGACACCGCACGCGATCCCGTCGCGGTGCGTCGCGCTCTGGGCGTGCTGCCCGATGCGCGTGGCGTGTACAAGCGCCTGACGGCGCGCGAGAACATCGCCTACTTCGGCGAACTGCATGGGCTGTCGTCCAAGCAGATCGCCGAACGCACCAAGGCGTTGTCCGACGCGCTGGACATGGGCGACATCCTCGACCGCCAGACCGAGGGCTTCAGCCAGGGCCAGCGGACGAAGACCGCCATCGCCCGCGCGCTGGTGCATGACCCGCGCAACGTCATCCTGGACGAACCCACTAATGGCCTGGACGTGATGACCACGCGCGCGATGCGCGGCTTCCTTCGCCAGCTGCGCGACGAAGGCCGTTGCGTGATCTTCTCCAGCCACATCATGCAGGAGGTCGCCGCGCTCTGCGACCGCATCGTCATCATCGCCAAAGGCACCGTGGTCGCCGCCGGCACCGCGGACGAACTGCGCGAACAGGCAGGCGAGGACAACCTGGAGGATGCGTTCGTCAAAGTGATCGGTTCGGAGGAGGGCCTGCTGGCATGAACATGTTCCGTACTGTCTTTACCGTGATGCGCAAGGAACTGCGCGACCTCTCTCGCGACCGCCGCACGCTGGCGCTGGCGCTGTTTCTCGGCCCGCTGCTGTATCCCGCACTGATGCTGGGGATGGGCTACCTGACCGAGAACCGCATCCGCACCCAGGTCGACAAGACGCTGGAGATTCCGATGGTCGGCGGTGAGCACGCACCGAACCTGGTGAACTTCCTCGCGACCAACGGCATCACCGCCGGCAAGGCACCGGCCAACCTCGACACCGCGATCCGCACGCAGGAGATCGATGTCGCACTGCGCATCAGTCCCGACTACGCGGAAGACTGGCGCAACGGTCGTCCCGCGCTGGTGGAGATCATCCGCGACAGCACGCGGCGCGACGCGGACATTCCCACCCAGCGCGTCAATGCCGCGCTCTCCGCATACAGCCAGCAGGTCGGCGCCCTGCGCCTGCTCGCGCGCGGTGTCGATGCCTCGGTGGCGCGACCGGTGAACGTCGGCATGCAGGACCTGGCCACGCCCGAAGCCAAGCAGGGCATGCTGCTGTCGGTGCTGCTGCCATACCTGCTGATCCTGACGTCGTTCATCGGCGGTGCGTACCTGATCCTCGACGCGACCGCCGGCGAACGCGAACGGCAATCACTGGAACCGCTGCTGGCCACGCCGGCGCCGCGCAGCGCGGTGGTCAGCGGCAAGATCGCGGCGGCGTGCGTGATCGGCCTGGCCACGCTGCTGCTCACCCTGCTCGCCTTCAAGTTCAGTGCGCAGTTTGCCGGCACGCTGGGGCGGCAATTGAATGTGTCGTTCCTGGCGATCGGCAAGATGTTGCTGATCCTGGTGCCGATGCTGTTCATCGGTACTTCCCTGCTGACCTATCTCGCCGCGTCAGCCAAGAGCATGAAGGAAGCGCAGAGCCACATGACGTGGCTGATGCTGCTGCCGATGATCCCGACGTTCGCGCTGATGGCCAATCCGCTGAAGAGCCAGTTGTGGCAGTTCGCCGTGCCCTTCCTGGCGCAGAACCAACTGCTCCTCAAGGTGATCCGCAACGAGTACATCAGCGCGCAGACCTGGCTGGTCTACGTGGCCGCGGCGTTCAGCGTGGCGGCGCTGTTGTGGTTCGCGGCCGTGCGTCGTTACCACCAGGAGAAACTGGCGGTCGCCGGTTGATCCCCACTGCACGGATGCCGCAAACGAGAACGGCCACCTACAGGTGGCCGTTTTTCTTCAAGCGTGCCTTGGGTTGCTTCAGAAGCGGTATTCGTAACCCAGCGTCAGCGTCTGCGCCTTCACATCGGCATTGAACAGGTCAGCCTTGTTGTAGTCGTAGTTGAGGCTGAGACCGTTGTGGTGATCGAAGTCGTAGCCCAGACCAACGCCCACGTAGGGTTTGGTCGACCGTTCGCGCAAGCTGAAACCATCCCCGCTGAGCTTAGTGTTGACGCTCTGTACACCCGCGCGCCCGGCGATGAAGAAGCCGGTGTTGTCGCCACCGAAGTTCTTCTTGCCCACGACGCCCGCGCCAACCGCGTCCACGTCGAACGACACGCCTTCCAGCGAGCGATCCCCGAGAACGGAATAGAAACCCTCCACCGCGAAACCGGGGTGGAAGTAGTGGCCGACACGCAGGCCATAGGCGGTGTCGGTGTCGTCGGCGCTGAGGTCATCGACGCTCAGCTTGAGGTCGCTGTGGCCGATCTCGATACGGCCGTACCACTGGCCGGCTTCGGTGGCCATGGTCGGGGCAGACAGGGTCGCAAAGAACAGTGCGCAGGGAACAAGTAGATGCTTCATGGAATCCTTCCTTGAGTGTGATGTGTCGCCCGCAATGCGGGCGGCGCACCTTAAGCACCTGGAAGGCGATTGTCCACTCCATGCAATCACATCACATTCGATCGCTGCGCCGCGCGCGCCATCCATTGCGCATTGCCATTCGTTTCACAAAAAAGAAAGAGCCGGCACATGGCCGGCTCTTCTCTCGCCTGTCGCCGAAGCGAGCTTCAACCGGGGCTGAAACCAATCGTGCGGCGCGTGGTGACCGGGGCATCCAGCGGTTCGAAACGCCAGCGTCGCACCGCATTGAGCGCTTCGCGGTCGAACACGCGTGCAGGCGTGGCACGCACGACGCGCGCGTTGGTCACCGATCCATCGATGCCCACGGTGAGTTCCACCAGTACTTCACCGCTGGTGCCCGAGCGCAGGGCTTCGGGCGGATAGCGCGGCGCGGGCGTGCTGACCGCACGCAGCGTTTGCGCCGGGGCCGCGGCAGGAACGGCGGCACGGGTCGCGGCAGCCTGGCGTTCGGCGGCTTCACGCTGGGCGGCGGCCTGGCGTTCGGCTTCCTGGCGGGCGGCTTCAGCCCGGGCGGCTTCCTGTTGCTGGGCCAACTGCTGCGCCGCGGCGGCCTCGTTGGCGCGCTGCTGCTCGGCCTGCTGGGTGAGACGCTGCTGCTCCCTCAGGCGTGCTTCCTCGTCGGCCTTGGTCTTGGCTTCGTCGGTGACCGTGCGTTGCGCCACTGCCTGCTGCGCGGCGGCGATGCTCTGCTGCAGACGCGGCAGCGCGGGTGCCTTGGGGTCGGCCTTCTCGATGATGGCGGACAGGCGCTGCGCCTCCGTGAACTCTTCGCGCGCGATGCTCTGTTCGGCGGCGATCAGCGTGTACGGCATCAGGTCGGTCAGCGCACTGCTGACGCCGGGATCGTTAGGCAGTTTGTCGCGCAGGGCGAGGTAGTACTCCATCGCGTTGTCGCCACCCGGTGCGTAGATCCGGTTCTCGCGCAGCGCCTTGGTGGCGGCATCACGCAGGGTATCTGCGTCCATGGCCTGGACCTCGGCGGACACGGCCGGCGGCGGCGGTGCGGCGGGCGTGGCCGCTGCGCCGGCGGCGGGTGCCGCGGGTTCTTCCTTCTTCGAGCACGCCGCCACCGCGACGATCAACAGCAACGGCGCGATGTAGCGCAGGCGCCCGGTCGTTTTGATCAAGGACATCAGTTTCTACTCCCCCAAGTGCGTTTCTAATGATGGCGACACAGCCCCGACCCGCATAGGACGCGCGATCGGACGTTGGTTGTCAACGTGGGCCCGTCGCCGCACGCCGACACTTGGTCAGGCGGGAAACGGCGCGATGCCTTCCGGGTACCCCTACCCGGTGGTCAGGGTACGTCGCCTCATCATCATCTACACTTGACGCGCGTCACAGTTTTGGCCAGACCCGTGCGGAGGCCATCACTTGCCGATGCAGAACGTGGAGAAGATGTGGCCCAGCATGTCGTCCGCGCTCAGGCGGCCTGTGATTTCGCCCAGCGCGTCATGGGCCAGCCGCAGTTCCTCGGCGGCCAGTTCCAGTTGTTCGTGCTGCAGTTGCTCCGCCGCGCACGCCGCATGCAGGGAGGCGCGGTGCAGCGCTTCCACATGGCGGGCTCGCGCCGAGAACTCGCCATCGCCCGCCGCGGCAGCCGGCTCTCCGGCCAGCGCGCGCAGGCGCTCGTGAAGGTGCGCCAGGCCGCTGCCCGTCGCGGCGGAGACATGCACGCTGGCGTCGTCGTCCGGGGGCACCTCGGCGAGCAGGTCGGCCTTGTTGTGGATCCAGAGCACCGTGGGCACGGCGGCAATGCTGTCGGCGATCGCATCGCGGCCGGCATCGGGATCGCGCGCATCGACCACCGCCAGGGCGACATCGGCACGCATGAGCTCTGCGCGCGCGCGGCGCATGCCTTCGCGCTCGATCGCGTCGCCACCATCGCGGAGGCCGGCGGTGTCCACCAGATGCAGTTCCAGGCCATCCAGCCGGATGGTCTCGCGCAACGTATCGCGCGTGGTGCCGGCGACGTCGGTGACGATGGCGCGGTCGGTGCCCGCCAGCGCGTTGAGCAGCGAGCTCTTGCCGGCGTTGGGCGGACCGACGATGACGGCATGCATGCCGTCGCGCAGCTTGCGCCCGCGCTCCGCATCGGCGATCAGACCCGCAAGCGAATCGCGGGTATCCGCCAGACGGGCGCGCACTTGCTCGCCTCCAAGCGTGTCGATCGGTTCGTCGGCGAAGTCGATCGCGGCTTCCACATGCACGCGCAGGGCGAGCAGCGACTGGCCGACGCCGTCCACGCGCGTGGAGAACACACCGTCGAGCGAACGCCGCGCCGCACGCGCCGCGCGGGTATCCGCGGCGGTAATCAGATCGGCGATCGCCTCCGCTTGAGCAAGATCGAGCTTGTGGTTGAGGAAGGCGCGCTCGGAGAATTCTCCTGGACGCGCCATGCGGCCCCCCAGCGCGCACGCGCGGGCGACCAGTTGCTGCAGCACGACCGGACTGCCATGCGCCTGCAGTTCGACCACATCCTCGCCAGTGAAACTGGCAGGGCCGGGAAACGACAGTGCGATGCCGTCGTCGATGATGTGGCGTTCTTCATCGAGGAAGCGCACGTGGTGTGCGTGTCGTGGGGTCAGCGTACGCGCGCACATGTCCTTCGCGATGGCCTGCGCGGCAGGCCCGGACAGACGCACGATGCCGACACCGCCTGCGCCCGGAGCGCTGGCAATGGCGACGATGGTGTCCTGTGCATTGTTCATGGGGAAATGCCGGCGGGTGAGCTTTCAGCGTAGCGGAAACACGAAGCCCGCCGGAGGGCGGGCTTCGTGGCACGGCGGCGGGCGACAGTTACTTCGCCGTCGCGGCCTTCGGCGGCGTGGCCGACTCGCCGTGGCGCTTGGTCATCCACCATTGCTGCAGCAGGCCCAGCGCACCGTTGGTGACCCAGTACAGCACCAGGCCGGACGGGAAGAACGCCATCATCACGCCGAACACCAGCGGCATGAACTGCATCATCTTCTGCTGCATCGGGTCCATGCCCGGCGCCGGCGTCAGCTTCTGCGTCAGCCACATCACCAGCATGTTGAGCACCGGCAGGATGAAGTAGGGGTCGCGCGCGGTCAGGTCCTGGATCCAGGCGAACCACGGTGCCTGGCGCAGCTCGACGGTTTCCACCAGCACCCAGTACAGCGCCAGGAACACCGGCATCTGCACGAGGATCGGCAGGCAGCCACCCATCGGGTTGATCTTCTCCTTCTTGTACAGCTCCATCATGGCGACCTGGAACTTCTGCTTGTCGTCGCCGTAGCGTTCCTTCAGCTGCTGGATGCGCGGCTGGAACTTGCGCATCTTGGCGAAGCTCTTGTACTGCGCCGCCGACAGCGGATACAGCGCCAGCTTCACCAGGATCACCAGGCCGATGATCGACCAGCCCCAGTTGCCGATGAAGCCGTGCAGGAAGTTCAGCACCCAGAACAGGCCCTGGCCCAGCAGGGCGAGGATCGCGAACTGGCTGTAGTCGACCACGCGATCGATGCCCGGCGCGTTGATCGCATGGATCTTGTCGACCAGCTTCGGACCTACCCACAGGCGCGCTGTGGTGGTGGCCTGCTGGCCCGGGCCGACATTCACGCCCGGCCCCATCTCGCGGATCAATGCACGCGTGCCGGCATTGGGATTGTCCAGCGAGATGGTGGTGGTGTCGTCGGTGTGCGGAATCCACGCGGTGAAGAAGTGGTGTTGCAGGATCGCGATCCAGCCGCCCTTCACCTGCGCATCGACGCGACCGTCTTCCAGATAGTCTTCATTGAACTTGCGCCGCTGATAACCGCCATCCCACCAGGTGGCGCCGCTGAAGCTGAAGGACTCCGGATTGGTCATGCCGCTCTTGACCTCCGGCGGCGTGCGCAGCAGCTGGCGGTAGACCGTGCCTTGCCACGTGCCGGTGCCCGCGTTGACGACCTCGTCGCGTACTTCCACCTCATAGCTGGCGCGCTTGAAGGTATAGGTGCGGCGGATGCTCACGCCATCCGGACCCTGCCACAGGAACGGTACGCTGACGCTGTCGGCGCCTTGAGCGAGGGCGACGTTGCCGGCGCCGGTCTCGGGCACGAAGGCATGGTGGTCGGGGGCTTTCGACTGCCCGCTCACCCAGCCGCTTTCGGCCACGTAGAAATGTTGCGGGTCTTCACTGAGCAGGCGCACCGGTCCACTGCCTGGCGTCTTGCTCTGCGGGTAATGCAGCAGGTCCGCCTGCAGCACGCTGCCGCCGTCCACGACCAGGCGCAGTACGTCGGTGGATACCGTCACCCGTGCAGCCTTCGTGTCCGCGGCGGCCGTCGCAGCGGGGATGGTGGGCACCGTGGGGGCCGTCGGCACGGTACCGCTGGCATTGGAGGGCGTGCTCGTGCCGGGGGCCGCGGTCGGCACGGTGCTGCCGGCGGGAGCGGTCGTCGCGAGCGGAGCCGCAGCGGGTGTCACCGGGGCCGCCTTCTGTTGGCCCCACTGCATCCACAACAAGGTCGCCACCATGAGCCAGGCGAAGATCAGGAATACACGGGTCTGGTTCATCAGGCAGGCAGTCTCAACCGGCGTCGGAAACCGGTTTGGTCGAAGAAGAAGGAGTGGGTGGCGGCGAAGGGGAATTCAAGCCCGGCGGCATTGTGCCGCCCGGTGCCGGCGGCGGCAATGCGCCAGCGCGCACGAGGACGCGTTCGAACGTCGCCCGCAGCTGGCCCGCACCCGCCTTCGCAGCGGGCGCACGGGCGACCACCACATAGTCGCCGCCGGGCAGGTCCGCCCGCAGACGACGGAAGTGTTCGCGCAACTGGCGCTTGATCCGGTTGCGCATGACGGCGCGCGTATCGACTTTGCGCGATACCGCCAACCCCAGGCGCGCGGACCCCTCGCCCGGCAACCAGTGCAGGCTCAGCATCGGATCGGAGGTGCGGCGCGCCTGGTCGAACACGCGCGCATAGTCGGCGCGCGCGCGGACGCGCGCTGCGCGCGGGAAAGTGGTGCTCATCTCAGCAAGAAGCCCGCTCGTGACCGGGCGGGCTCCTGGTGATGCAGTGAACGCATGGATGCATTGGCCGCGATGTGCGGCCAAGCCATCAGGCGGTCAGGCGCTTGCGGCCCTTGGCACGACGACGGGCCAGGATCTTGCGGCCGTCGGCGGTCTTCATGCGGGCACGAAAACCATGGTCGCGCTTGCGCTTCAGGTTGCTGGGTTGGTAAGTGCGCTTGGTGGCCATGGGGCCCTCGGGCGTGTTCGGGTGGAAAGAACCGGAAATTCTATAGGAACCGCCGGGTTACGGTCAACTCCCTCGGTGTTTTCTCCCCGATGCTCCTCCGCAAGTGGCTGAACACGGTGCCGTTCGCGCGCTTCATCCACATCTTATGCACAGGATCGTTGGCGGGTCCGGGCGCCGGTGGTAGTCTGGCTGACCCCATTGACTCCGCCCCGTGCTGCCGCCCGGCAACGCGGGATGGCCTGTTCTACCCCACACGCGAGTTGTTCCACCTG